>CAYRFM010000081.1:0-36610 GCA_964423555.1 uncultured Holophagae bacterium
TGGTTCGTCCAGCGGGCTTTTTTTGTTTACACCGTGGCTGTTCAGAGCGTTGCGGGGGTGTGAACTTGATAGCCTCCCATGGATATGTTAAAACAGGGCGTGTTTTATCTGGGAGGTGGCTCTTGCTTCGTCTTATCCTCGTGTTCTGGTTTGCGCCGCTTTGTCTGGCAGGAATCGAGGATCCTGAATGGGACCAGTACACCGCTTCGCGCGGTGACTATGCGGCATCCCATATCCTTGTGGCTTACCAGACGGCTACGCGTGCGCCTGATACCATTACGCGGAATAAGCCAGAAGCCTTGGCGCGTGCGAATCTCCTGCTCGCCAAAGTCCTGGCAGACCCCAGCAGCTTCGAGCAGCTCGCCCGTGAAGAATCCGATGGCCCTACGGCAGTTCAGGCGGGTTATCTGGGGGTGGGCAGCTGGGGTCGTTTCGACGCCAAGTTCGAAAAGGCGGTCAAGCAACTCAAGCCCGGTGAAATCAGCGCCAAGCCCGTGCTGACGGAGTTTGGGTACCATGTCATTCGCCGCGACTCGTTGTTCGTGAAAAACTATTCGGTCAAGCTCCTTGTCATTGTATTCCGCGGTGCAGACAATATCGATGGAATCCCCTATCGCATTGAGAACCGCAAGCAGTCCAAGGAGGACGCTCGGCGCATGATCGAGGCGATTGCCGCTCAGGCAACGCCGGAGAACTTTGCCGAGCTCATGGACAAGCACAGCGATTACCGCAAACCAGAGGGTTGGTTCGGCAATTTCAAACGGTCGGACTCCGTCACGACGGAGCTGCTGGTCCAGGCCCTTGAACACCTCCCTTATGATCATCTGAGTGGCGTCCTAGAGCTACCCTTTGGCTTCGCCATCGCGCAACGCATTAAAATCCAAAAACTGGCAGCCGCTAGGATTTTGATTACCTACAAAGATGCCAAGAATGCCGCGGCGTATATGAACCGCAGCAAGGATGAGGCGCGCGAACTTGCCGCTGGTGTGTTAAAGGAGGTTCTAGCGGATCCCGAACACTTTGACAAGTATGCAAAGAAGTCCTCAGAGGGCATGTACAAAGGAACAGGCGGGGTGATGCCGATCTGGTTGGCGGGCGATAAAGAACCCATACTCGATCAAAGTCTGCTCAAAATTTCCATCGGCCAAGTATATCCGGAGCTGGTTGATCTGGATGTCGGCTGGGCGATCTTTAAACGCCTCGACCCGGTGCCCTTGGATGCAGCCTCTCAGTGACCCCGTTTAAGCCGCCCTAGGTTGCGGTACTTCCAAAGCAGCAGTTCCGCAGATGTAACGTCGGCTGTTTTGATCATTTGCATAACCCGTGGGTTTTCTAGTGGCAGCAGCAATGTCTTTCCCCGTTGTTCCGCTTTTGGACTCCGGTGGAATCCGTGCAGGCTTACCGGATCTGCGCTATCCAGTGCCTTGAGAAAAGCCAGTGCATCGGGAGCGAGGTCTTGTGCCAGTAGGCCGGTGCTTTGTATGTCGGCATGTCCTTCAAAGGCGTCCACCTGGAGCCTCCGTACCGATAGACGGAGGTGCTCGGTAAGAAAATTGAGCTCATGGAGATCAAGAATGGGATAGTCGGCTTCAATGCCGGTCATGCCAGGAGTGACATAGGGTATCCCAAGGAAGCGCTTGTTGAGCGCAATCAGATCTCTGAGCCGCAAGGTCCAAGGACCCGCGCTCGAGTGAAACACAGGCAAGTCGAGCAGATCGACAAACCACTCGGCAGGAGACCACTGGAAAATCATCTTCCTGAGCCTGTGCTTGGCCGCATCCGAAAGCGTTGTGAATTCCTCGAAGGTGCGGAAGTAGAGTGAATTGGTTTGCTCGAAAAGGTGGCGTTCACCGGTTTCGATGGTGTATTCGAAGTTGATTTCATGTTGGTCGCTTTCAAGATTCCACCAGCCGTGGACTATATTGCCGGAACGGGGGGAGAACTGTTTCATGGCGGCGCGAACGCCGTTCTTATAAAACCAGAATTCGGAGTAATCACCCTGAGCGGGGATACCGATCTCGCCATGTCCCTGGTATGTCTTGTTGGCAATGCTGAAGCTCTTTTTGAGCAGGCAGGGCGTCAAGGTGATCGCTTGGTTGATTGCTTTCCCGTTGATTAGAATGGGGACCTTCGCGCCCGCGCAGAAGAAAACGACTTCGCGCTGTTCGTCCTTAGGTTGGCGGTCTTTGCCGCGCAGTAATAGGCGAAAGCCTGCCACGCTTTCCGCTTGTGTGGATAAAGTACTGAATTTGCCCTTCTTTTCCAAGACTCGATGAGCCGAAAACAGGGTGGCCTGGTCAAACCTGAGCAGAATCGTCAATAGCGCTATTCCATATTGGCGCTCGAGCAATGTAAGTGTTTTGTGATGCGCGCTCGTCTGAATTGGGTTGTGATCGAGCAGCATTGCGATGGCCTCCATCTCTTGTTGGGAGAGATGGAGGCCATCGTGCTGGAATTCGAGGGCACGGCGCTTGATGCGTATTTCGATGGATCTAGGCTGTGTCTGAAGGGCCTTGCGGATCAATTGAACCAGGTAGTGGACCGCATTGAGCGACTGTCGCTGGGTGATTTTTTCGAGTTCCGCTTCTAGGTCGATCGAGAAATGGAGTTCAGACAAGGCAATACTCCTCCGCGATCACTTCAAGCAAATGAGTCGCCGACTTTCTGTAGAAAGTCACCCGCGATACCAGGGCATGGACCACTAAAAACGTGGGCTGCTGCTGAAGTGTGGCCACTTTCCGAAAAAGGCGATTGTCGCGGCCAAGAATGAGGTGTCTACTCCCCAGGGTCCGGTCCTTCAGATGCAGCGTGACTTCGTGTAGCGCCTTGCCCTCAATCAGGTGCAGGCGGAAATCAGGATCGTAGGTGCGGATCCATGATTCGGCTTTCTCGAGGTACGAAGGTAAAGCTTCGTTGCACGAGATGAGTTCAAGGTCTTCGATGTGGATCAGCATCGGGAAATGGCGTATCAGCGCGGCTGTCCCGGCACCTGCCATATCGATGATGGGTTGGGGGTTTTGGAATTCGGCCAAAATAGGCAGTGGTCTTGTGCCGACCAAGATGGGTCCTTGGCTCGCGAGGTTGACGAGCTGGTGTAGGCTGATGCGCCGGCCGCCTAGGAGGCTGATGGTTGGTCTGAAGCGCAGCTGAAGGGGATCGGCGATGTCGGGTGAAGCGAGATGGGAATGAATCAATTCATCCAGGCAGCGATCGATTTGCCAGCGGTCCAATCGAGGAGGTCGTGCCTTTCGCAACCAGAACAGCAGCATCACCATGGCTGCCGCTGCGAAAAGGACCCAGCCCAGCGCTCTGCCCTGTTTTCGTCTGGCGAGGGTCGCATTGTCTTGGTCAGTTGGCTTGGATGAAACCTGCTGATTGGGGGGTATTGGTAAGGGCGTTCTCCCCGGGGTCAGATCTAGCGTGCGCCACCCGTCGCAATGGTAATAAGCCCAGGCGTGAAGATCGCTTTGGATGATCCCGGCCTCGCCGACTAGGCCACCACAGAGCATCGCCGGGACGCCCACTTCGCGCAACAACAACACCAAGGTACCATTGAGGACATCACAGTCACCTGCCCTAGTGCGCGCGATGCGTTCCAGCCAGGCGTCATTGCCGGTACTAAAAGCGGATGCCAAGCTCTCGTCTCGGGAGTAGGACAGTTCAGTTTGGCAGAATTCAGTGACACGGCCGACCCGTTCCGCCAAGGTCGGCTTTGCTCGAGCCTCCGCAATCACCTGATCGAAAAAGCTAGGCCAATTCAGCGATGGATAGCTGCGAGGCGGTGTTTGGTCGGCAAGCGCGCCGGACTCGTAGGTGAGATAGCCCTTTCGGTCTGGAAAGATGATCGGCTCATTGAATTGGGTGCGCAATACTTTTTGTTGGTGACCTTCAATGCGCACGCTGTCGGCAAACAAACCATGGTTAGGTGGCAATGGCAGGATCTGAGCTTGACCTGTTTGCCTGATGCCCATCCTGATCTTGACCAGCTTGCCAGGCGGTATTCTCAACATGGGGTAATCGCCGACTATTTCGAATGGCGTCACCCGAAGCCCGGTTTGTGGTTCGAATTGATCGAAGGTGCGCACTCTGAAGAGCAGATGGCTCTCGCCTTGATAGCTGAAGTCCCAGCGATTGATCTGGGGCTTGGGGGGATCGATCAAAGACGGGTCCCACGGCCTCATTAGGAAATCGAGGGATCTGGCCTCCGCAACAGCGGCTGGTCTTTTGATGGGCCTGGGGGACATCGGGGGGGCAGGTCGAATGACCAGCGCCGCAATGCAGAGCATGAGTCCGAACGCGCCAAACCACAGATGCCGTTGGCGGATTCCTGAGAGGGCGAGGTGGTAGCGGTTGCGCAGGTCCAGCGGGAAAACCTGCTTGATCAGTTTTAGGGAGAGGCGATTGAGGGTGGTCTCGGTATAGTCGACAAAATGATGAAGTAATTCATCCTCGTAGATCTTTTGGCGATCGAGAAGGACCTTAATACCATCGATATTGGCGATCACGGTCGGGTGTAGGCCGGGAAATTTATTGGAGAAGGCTGAACGACGGCTGGGAATGAGCTGATTGAGTGTCGTCGTGTCTCGGACCAGTATGCCGCCTTTATATAATCGGACGAAGGGTGCTGGCCCAAAGCCGATGACGCCATCAAAGTCACGGGTGGCGAAGGGTTCGCCAAAGGTCATGTGCGCTGACATTGGCCCATTAATGCGCTTGCCCGCGTACATTAACGAAAGCTCCGATACGTCACGTCGGGGTCGAACGAACTGGGCATAATACGCGAGACGCTCATGGATCAGGTCGGGCAAGGTCTCGTCGACGGCCATTCGCTTGTAAAGGCTGATTCGTGTCCCCGTGCCCTCCAGGTTGCCCGGATAAGTTTTTAACTCAAAGGCCGATGGCCATATTTCTGTGCCCTGCACCTCGCCATGCGCGCTACGCGTCGTGATGCGAATGAGCTCTGGTTCGAATAGGAGCACGGACCAGAAACCGACGCCAAAGTATCCCACGTCCGCGGCTGCGTATTGCTTGTTGGAGGCATAGAGGCAGAGCAGGTACGACGAGAGTTCTTCTGCTGTCATGCCGATGCCATTGTCCAGGCAGCTGAGGATCGCCCAGCCCTCTTCCCAGGTCAGGGAAAACTGGATTTGAGTGGCTCGGGCGTCACGGCTATTTTGCACGAGCTCGCGCAAGAACACCCAACGATCCGCGCCATAGCGTTTGATCTCATGGTTGGCTCGTTCCAGAAACTCTCGTGCGGTGCTTTGGATCGACATGGGCATCGTCGGGTCAGTGTTAGGCCGTCATACAAAACGGTTTAATCACAGTAAACGATGCGCGACAAACATGCAAGCAGTGGCTACTGCAGCTCAATGGACGGAGGCTCTTGGCGTCTTCAGGAAATGAGAGTACCAGCTCTCGGGGGCACTGGTAATTTTTACACCAAAGCCAGGGAGGTCGACACTGCGCAGGTTTTGCGGCACCCATTTGGTCCAGCGCACGACGCCGTGGAGCACGGCCATGCCTTTGTCAGGGACGTCTATTTCAATTTTGATCAGATCCCCTACTTTTTGGGGATGGCTTGCGGTTATAAACATGCCGAGCGCGCCCACGTTGCGCGTAAAGGCGTTGACTGCTGTTTTGCCTGGACCTTCCATGCTGTAGTTGAGGGGGACATGGCATTTGTAACGGGGGATGTTGCGCCGGCTGCCAACAGGATTCTCGACCAGGCTATCGTTGGTGAGCTGGCTGAGGTGGCGGGGAACAACCTCAATGGGGGCCGACGCGTTTTCTTCTGCGTTGTGTTCGTGGGAAGCCGCACGCATGGCCTCAATGCGAGGACGTTTGACGGAAGGGTCAGTAGGCGATTCACTCACGAGGTTGTCGAACGAAGCGTTGCCACCGCAGTCCTCCAAATCGGGATGCGAAGCATCCATGCTATCCGTTTGAGGGAGCGCCGGCAGGAGCTTTTCGTCGATCAGTTCGATATACTTTTCGAGGATCAGCTTGAGCAATAGCGGTTTGCTTATTTTTCGAGAGACGCCGGGGTTGTCCAGTGCTGCGAGCAATGCTTTTCCCTTGATCAGCATTGCCTGGTTTTCCTGGGCAAATTCCTGAAGTTGGCTGCGAAGGGATTCCGACGTGTGTGCCATGGGCGAACCTCGTGGTGGGGTGATGGTGGTACAAGACAAGGGGCATCAAGGCCCAAGCCGTATAGAAGAAAGCAAGCTAGATGCCACCTGGCTCTCGATCGCTAAGCACCTAGGGAATTTTATCGGGTTGGGTGATAATGAACTGAAGGAGGTCGGTCTATGGCACAGGGTTGGTGGGTCTACATCTTGCGCTGTCGATCAGGCGCGCTTTATACCGGGATCACGACCGATGTGGCCCGTAGGTTCGCTCAGCACAGCAATGGTATTCGCAAAGGTGGTGCGAGGTTTTTCGCAATGGACCCACCAGAGGAGGTCGTTTATCGGGAACATTTTCCGGATCGCGGTTCGGCGTCAGCGCGAGAGTGTCAGATCAAGCAGCTCAAGCGCGGGGCAAAGAGGGAACTGGTTGAAGGGTTCGCCGCCGCTGCGATGAGATCGACTCAGAGCCTGGGTGATCTGGGGGATAATGTCGAACAGATTAAGTTATCATCGCGATGATGGGAGCCAGTGCGTTGCCTGAGCTCAAGAACGCGGCGCAGCGATGAATTCACCAGACTTACCACCGCTTTTGTAAATCAGGCGCACACCTTCGATCGTCATGTCGCGGGCAACAGCCTTGCCCATGTCGTACAGAGTCAGGAGCGCGATATTGACCGCGGTCAATGCCTCCATTTCCACGCCGGTTCGACCCGTGCAGGCGGACTCGGCTTCAACACGAACATAATTGCGATCGGGCACAGGTTCAAAATCAACCCGTACATAGTCCAGGGGTAGGCTATGGCAAAGGGGAATCAGATCGCTGGTCTTCTTCGCGGCCATGATACCTGCTAGGCGGGCGATCTCATACGCGTTCCCTTTCTTGAGCGATGAAAGTGTCGCTATCAGCTCGGCTGGCATGTGGATCCGCCCTTCGGCCCGAGCAATACGAGCTGTCACGGGCTTTTGACCGACATCGACCATCCGTGCTCGACCCTCTTCGTCCATGTGGGTCAGGTGGGTATGCATGGCGGCCTCAGCGTTTAGGCAGATTTACGCGGCTCTTCTCTTCGCGCTGTTTGTAGACAGTGTAGACATGGCCCACCTTCTGCACGATTGTCATGTCGGCTTCCGTGATCGGCCGTTCGATTTCGTCAACCGTGGCCTCGCAGTTGTTGAGCACGCGGATTTTAATCAATTCGTGGGCGGCGATTTGCTCGAGCAATTGGGCCATGAAGGCCGAGCTCGGGCCCTCCTTGCCCATCTGCAGCAAGGGCTTGAGATTGTGGGCCAGCTGCTTGAGATGGCGGCGTTGGGATGGAGTCAGGATCAAAGCGCTCATCAGGGCCTCGCTTATTCGTCGTCGATATTCAGCATCGCCAGGAAGGCTTCCTGAGGGATTTGGACTTTGCCAACTGCCTTCATGCGCTTCTTGCCTTCCTTCTGCTTGTCCAAGAGTTTTCGTTTTCGGGAGATATCGCCGCCGTAGCACTTGGCCAAGACGTTCTTGCGCAAGGCCTTGACGGTGGAGCGGGAGATAATGCGCGTACCCAGAGCTGCCTGGATGGCGATATCGAACATTTGCCGGGGAATGAGGTCCTTCATTTTGGATGTTAGCTGCTGACCGCGGGTTTGGGCCTTGGAGCGATGGGAGATAATGCTCAGGGCGTCGACCAGATCAGTGTTGACGAGAATATCCAGCCGGACCAGGTCTGATTCCCAGAAACCCTCGAGATGGTAATCGAAGGAGGAGTAACCTCGGCTGACCGACTTGAGCTTATCGTAAAAGTCGAGTACGACTTCGTTGAGGGGGAGTTCGTATTCGATCAGGAGGCGGCTCTCGGAGACATACTCGAGTTTCTTCTGAATCCCGCGACGGTCTTCGCAGAGTTTGAGGATGGCGCCCACGTACTCGGCGTTGGTGAGGATGGTGCCGCGGATATAGGGCTCCTCCCACTTGGTGATATCACCGGGAGGCGGTAGCTTGCTGGGCGAATCGACCATGATCACTTCGTTGCGTGTTGTCGTGATGCGGTATTCTACGCCCGGTGAGGTAGTGACCAGGTCGAGGTTGAACTCGCGTTCCAGGCGCTCCTGAATGATCTCCATGTGGAGTAGACCGAGGAAGCCGCAGCGGAAGCCAAAGCCTAACGCGACGGAGGTTTCGGGTTCAAAGGCGAAACTTGAGTCGTTGATCTGAAGTTTTTCCATGGCTTCGCGGAGATCGCTGTAGTCGTTGGGGTCGGAGGGGTAGAGGCCGGCGAAAACCATCGGTTTGGATTGGCGAAAACCCGGCAGGGGCAAGGAAGAGCCATGGTGCGAGTAGGTAATCGTGTCACCGACATTGGCCTCGTGCAGCGATTTGATGGTGGCAATGACGTAGCCGACCTGGCCCATATACAGGGTCGCGGTTTTCTCCATTTTGGGGTTGAAGATGCCGACCTCATCGACGAGGTACTCGCTGCCCGTCGCGAGGAAGCGGATCTTGTCTTTGGCCTTGAGGCAGCCATCGACGATGCGCACGAGTATGATCAGACCGCGATAGGTGTCAAACCAGGCGTCGAAAATGAGTGCGCGCAGGGGGCCCTCGGGGTTGCCCGACGGAGCTGGGATCTGCAGCAGCACGGCCTCGAGGAGTTCCTCGACGCCTTGGCCAGTTTTAGCGGAGATCATATGGGCATGGGTGGTGTCGAGGCCGATGACGTTCTCGATCTGCTCAAGGATGGCTTCGGGTTGCGCAGACGGCAGGTCGATCTTGTTGAGCACCGGCAACAGGGGCAGGTCATTTTCCAGAGCCAAGTAGACGTTGGCGAGGGTTTGGGCCTCGACGCCTTGGGCGGCGTCGACGACGAGGATAGCGCCATCGCAGGCGGCTAAGCTGCGGGAGACTTCGTAGGCGAAGTCGACGTGGCCGGGCGTATCGATCAAATTAAACTGGTAGGTGTTGCCGTCCTTGGCCAGGTAAGGCATGGTGACGCTGCGGGCCTTGATGGTGATCCCTCGCTCGCGCTCGAGCTCCATGTCGTCGAGCACCTGCTCTCGCATCTCCCGTTGGCTCAGCCTGCCAGTCTTCTCGAGAAAGCGATCCGCCAAAGTAGATTTGCCGTGATCGATGTGGGCGATGATGGAAAAATTCCTAATGAACCTGGGATCCAAGGGCGCTATCCTCCGCAACTTCGGGTGCCCAGGCCGAGGGGCCTGGGCAGAACTTGCAAGGATACCACATTTTCCGACGGAAAGAGGGTCATTGTTCAAGGACCCGAAATACGGAAATGCCGAGTTTAGGAGGCTTTCTTTTTGTACAGCCCATCGAAGGCAACGGCCCAGTCATTGCCATTGGCAGAGGTTTCCCAGAGTTGCCGAACGGTGCCATCGGCATTGGCGGTCCAGGTGATGCGGTGGTGGATCTTTTTCCCATCTGGGCCAATGACGGCGGAGCCAAGCGTCATCTGACCGTCCTTGAACTCGCCTTCCATGACGCCGAGTGGGCGACCGTTCTGCCAGACCCAATACTGATTCCATTTATGGGTGCTAGGATTGTAGTAATTGAGGCTGGTGCCTTTTCCGCCCGCGGAGCCGGTCCAGGTCTCTTGGAGCACACAGCCGTCGAGAATCGGTTTGATACTGTTTTCGCCAGCTTTGGCGCCGCCAGAGAAAACGTCCCAATCGCCAATCCAAAAATCGAAAAGATGGTATTCGGGGCCTGGGCAGCCTTGACTTTGCGCTAGAAGCGGCACACTGCTGAAACAGACCAAAACGAGAATAATTTTTGCCATGATTCCTCCAATGCTGAGCTCATTACAGTGAGCATACGTCGTCAGGTCGCATGAGGCGCGTAAATTCTTGTAAAATGGGATTTTCAGGTGAGCGGGAAGGTCAACTTGACGCAGGTGCCCTGATCGGTACCATCGCTTTGGATACAGATATCGGCACCCATTTCGCGGACGGTGTTGGCACAGTAATGAAGCCCAAAGCCCTGGCTGTCCTCTCGCGTGCTGAAGCCATAGGCAAAGATCTTCACCATATTCTCGGGGGTAATGCCCTCGCCATTGTCCTCAATGGTGATGATGATGGCATTTCCTTCGAGTCGGCTGGTGATTTTGATCAAGCCTTTGTCGCCCAGGCGATGGATGGCTTCAATGGCATTTTGCAGCAAACACATTAGCACGCGCATCACACGGACGCGGTTTACGCGGACGGTCGGCAGGTGATCGCCGAAGTGGGTCTCCACTTTTCCGCTGTTGAGCTCGATCGAGAGTGAGCCTAGATGCAGAACGGCGCCAAGGAGATCGTTGATGCGCTCATCGGTCACCAGGCCCGTCATGCCTGAGTGCTTCTGCTGGGCCTGTAAGATATCCACCATGGCCCGAATATGGGCCGTCAGCTTGGTGCATTCAGCATCCAGGCCCTCGTGGGTAGCGATCATGCGTTTGGTAATGCGCGGGAGGTACTCGGGCAATTTGGGGACCCGCGGGTCGGTGGAAAGGAATTCTTGCAGGTTGTCGGCATGGGCGACGACGGCCTCGGTGAAGCGCTCGAGTAGGGCCAAGCCTTTGCGATCCTTGTCGGCCAACTCTTGAATCAGTTGCACGGACGTGCCGAGACTGTTGAGGCGATTGCCGACATTGTGCATGATGTCGATGGCGATTTCCGCCATGCCGGCGATATGTGCCTCGCGCAGCAACTCTTTCTGAGCCTCGACCAAGTGCTTAGTGCGATCCCTGACCTTGGCCTCGAGGTTGCGATTGGCGTCCAATAGCTGAAGATGGGTTTCCACGCGCATCATCAGTTCACCCTTGGAAACCGGCTTGACGATGTAGTCGTTGGCGCCGGTCTCGAAGCCGGCGACGACGTCGTTGGCGTGCATTTTGGCAGTAAGGAAGATCACGGGGAGTTCATGGGCCGGAAAGATGGTACGCAGGTGTTTGCAGACATCGAAGCCAGTCATTTTGGGCATCATGATGTCGAGAAGGATCAGATCGAAGCCCTTGAAGTCCTCGACGGCCTCAATGGCGGCCTGTCCGGATTCGACGGCAATGACCTGGTAGTCATGGGAAAGGTGGTTGACGAGCACCATGCGATTGACCGGATCATCGTCGACGACGAGGATGCGGAAGCGGGCGCCATGTGCATTGATCTGGTTGGGCAAGGTGTCGATGTAGTCGACCGGCACATATTTGCCGACCTTGACCACCTGGCGCTCCTCATAGAGTTGGTCGAGCACATTCGTTGCCAAACTGTCGGCCATCGGCAGCGTGAAGAAGAAGGTGCTGCCCTGTCCTACTTTGGACTCGACCCAAATTTTGCCCCCCTGGAGCTCGACAAGCTTGCGTGTCACGGCCAGGCCTAGACCCGTGCCACCGTATTCACGGGCGGTCGAGCTGTCGGCCTGTTGGAATGCGTGGAAAATCTCCTCGCACTTTTCCTGTTTGATGCCGATGCCGGTATCGGTGACAGCGATGCGCAGGAGGGTGCCATGCACCCTGGCCGATACGCGTACCTGACCTTGCTCGGTGAACTTGACGGCATTGCCGACGAGGTTGAAAAAGATTTGCTGCAGGCGGTTTTCGTCGGCCATGGCGGGGGGCAGCTCGCGCGGCACTTCATTGATCAACTGCAGCGATTTCGAGCCCAGCAGGGGCCGGGTGAGGCCGAGCACGACGTTAACCGCGCCCCACAGGTCAACCGGTTGGGGGTTGCACTGCAGGCTGTTGTGTTGGAGCTTGCTAAAGTCGAGGATGTCGTTGACGAGGTTGCTGAGGCGCAGGCCGCTGGCGACGATCATTTCGATGTTGGTCCGCCCAGTTTCGTCCAAGTGCGCACCATGGTGGTCGAGCACGGCCTCGGCCAAGCCGATCATGCCATGCAGTGGGGTGCGCAGCTCGTGGCTGGTGTTGGCCAGGAAAGCGTCTTTGAGGCGATCGACCTCGTTGAGACGCTGGACCATCAAGCGCTCCTTCTCGAGTTTGCGGCGTTGCATGCGCGTGTAGGCGTAAAGCAGCGACAAGCCAACCAAAATGTAGAGTGCGTAGGCCCAGCTCGTTTTCCAGGGGGCTGGGTGAATGACGAGCCGGAGTGTGCTTTCCTCGTAGAGGTTGCCGCGTTTGTCGCGGCCGCGCACGTGCAGGGTGTAGGTTCCACCAGGGAGGCTGGTATAGCTCGCGAGTCGGCTTTCGGGGGAGGCCGGCAGCCAATCTTGGTCTAGCCCGTCTAGCTTGTATTCATAAGTGCGGCGATCGGAGAACGAGTAATCAAGGGCGGCGAAGCGAAAAGCGAAGACGTAGGTTTTGTAAGAGAGCTCGAGGCGCTGGATGTGGTGGAGGGGATTGACCAGTGGCGAGCTTGGGTCAACCTCTTTGAGTCTGGCGCGTTCGTTGAACAGCAGCAACTCGGTCAGGATGACCTTGGCAGTGGGTGGGGGCTGAGGGATTTGATCCGGTTGGAACAGATTGAAGCCATTGCCGCCAAAGACCAGCGATCCGTCAGGAAACATGGCAGCGGCGCCGCCATTGAAGATATTGCCCATCAAGCCGTCGTTCTCGTCGTAGCGCACGAAGGTTTCCTTGCGGGTATCCATGCGAGCCAGACCAGCATCGGTACTGATCCAGAGATAGCCTTTTTGGTCCCACTGCAGGTCGTTGATGAAGGTATTGGGCAAACCATCTTGCTGCCAATAACTGCGAAAGCTGCCATCTTGGTTCCAACGGCTCAAGCCACTGCGCGTGCCTACCCAAATCGTGCCGTCTGGCGCTTCGGCGATGCGTGTGATCGCATTGTTGGCCAAACTGGTGCGTATGCCCTTTTCCTGGCGAAAGTGGCGGAACTGATCCTTGCCGCCCTCGAGCAGGTCGAGTCCTGCGCCGTAGGTACCTGCCCAAATTCGCTGTTTGCTGTCGACAAAAACAGCGATCACGGCATCGTGAGCCAGGCTGCCGAGATCTTTGGGGTCGTGGAAAAAGCGCTGTTTCATGCCCGTGATGGGGTTGAACCCCAGCAGACCTTCCCGTGTGCCGATCCACATAATGCCGTTATCGCCAAAGGCGAACTCGTTCATATCGGTCTGCTCGGTGATGACCGTAATGAAACGTTGGTTCGACTCGTCGAACCGCAGCAAGCGCTTGAGATTGGTAAGCCATAGCCGCCCTTGCGGATCGAAGGCCAGGAAGGTCAGGTAATTTGCCGGGTCGCTGGGGTCTTTGGGGTTTGCGAGCCATTGCTCGAACCGGTGCGTCTCGCGGTCAAAGCGCACGAGTCCGCTGGGTCCACAGGTCCAGAGATAGCGATTGTCCTTGGTTGCCATCGAGAAATAGGTCTCGCTGGTCAAATACCCGTTCGCGTCGCTGCGCTGGAAATAGCCGAAGCGCTCGTTGTTGGGCTGGCAGCGCACCAGGCCTTGGTTGCTGCAAAGCCAGAGATTGGCCTGGCGATCCTCATAGAATCGCCAGACATTAGCACCTGCGGGAATGGCTTGAGGGTCCGTGCTGCTGCCGAGGTAGTTAATAAAGGTCTGGGTCTCGGGCTGGAACTTGCTTAAGCCGGCATCGGTGCCGACCCAGAGGCGGCCGGCGCGGTCGCGATAGATGGCGTTGACGGAGCCATTCTGAAGGGCGCCTGGATGTTCGAGGCCGAAGGGAAAACGCTCAATCACGCCTGTCTTGGGATCGAGTCGATTGACGCCCAGCTCCTGGGTGCCAATCCAGACGGAGCCGTCGCGGTCTGGCCAAACGGCGACTGTGCGGGGGCTACTGAGCGAGTTAGGGTTACTGGGGTCGTGACGGTAATGGGTGAAGGCGCCCGTTTTGGGATTGAAGTGGTCAAGTCCCTGGTCAGTGGCGATCCAATAAGTTCCGTCTGAAGCGGGTGCCATGTCCCAAATGATGTCGTGGGTGAGGCTATTTTCATTGCGCTGGTCGTGGCGAAAATGTGTGGCCTTGCCCGTATTGGGGTCGAAATGATTGAGTCCACCTCCCCAGGTGGGAATCCATAACATGCCGGCCTCGTCTTCAATAATTTCCTGAATGGCGTTGAAGCTGAGGCTGTCAGGGTTTTCCTGCGCATGGGTGTAAGCCAAGAAGCGGTCCTGGCTGGGAAGGTACAGATTCAGGCCAGCGGTCTGGGTGCCGACCCAAAGGCGGCCTTGACGATCTTGATGCAATGAGAGTATTTCGTCGCCGGAAATGGAGCCCGGCTGGCTGGGATCATAGCGATAGCTAAGGAACTGGTAACCATCAAAGCGATTGAGTCCGCTTTGGGTGCCGACCCAAAGAAATCCGTCCCGGTCTTGCAATGCGCTGAGCACGACGTCTTGGCTGAGACCATTGCGGGAATTGAAGGTCTGGAAGCAAAGCTTTGGATTCTGGGCATAAGACAGCAAACCAGCAGGGCTAGCAAGGGCGAGAACGCAAAGCATAGGACGGAGGGAAGCGAGTCGAATTGTCAAAGGGTCCACTTTTGTGAATTTATAGGGCGCCATAAACTGGGGGTTTAGGGAAGCAGCGCGACTTTTAAATTGTACCAGATCCCTAGACACGTCTACACGGGAAGGGCACCGAAAATGTGCGAACGGCCAGGTTTTTGTGATAATCCGGTCGCCAACAAGGGCTTCGCGCGGCCCCACTCCTGGCCGCGCGAGCCCTGCGCTCATGCCGCGGGGGGCAGCGGGTTTTGGGAAGGACGAGGGCCCGGTTTGGGTCTGTGTTTGTCGGTCACCGCGGCGAGTAGGTTAATTACCGCGAAAAGCATGGTGAAGAGGCTGGCTCCGGCAATTGAAACTGTGCTGAACATGGGATACCTCCCTGGTTTGATCGTCCCCGTAGGGCTAGAGCAAGTATCGCTCTTGGCTTTGACAGCCCTTGTCAAGCGGCACAAATTCGTCGAGATTCGGGGCTGTACAGGATCGTGGTCAAATCAGGGCGATTCCACTATAATGAAAAAGAAACGCTGCCCCATGCACGGGGATTTTGGCTGCGCCACATGCTTGAATTTGCGAGATTTTCGCATTCGATTGATCGGTTTTGGCGCATACCCCGAGATGGAGCGTGTGGCGACACGATTTACCCGAGGAGTCTGTATGGTGCAGTTTGGTTATGATGAGGAGCAACACGTCCTCATGGATACGGTTGCTAAGTTTGCCGAGGAACGAATCCGACCCAATCTGATGGCTTGGGATGAGAAGGAGCACTTCCCCAAGGATCTGTTTCACGAGATGGGAGAGCTTGGACTGCTGGGCATATTGGTGCCTGAAGCGTATGGTGGCTCGGGCTATTCCTATATGGATTATGTAGCGGTGTTGGAACAGATCAGCAGTGTGTGTGGCGGTATTGGCCTCTCTGTTGCGGCACACAACTCGCTGTGCACGGGTCATATCCTGCAATGTGCCAATGAAGCGCAAAAGCAGAAGTATTTGCCGCGTCTAGCATCGGGTCAAGTGATCGGCGCCTGGGGGCTGACCGAGCCCGGTTCGGGCTCTGATGCCGGCGGTTTGATTTCCACGGCCAAAAAGGTGGATGGCGGCTGGCTGTTGAATGGCACCAAAAACTTTATCACCCATGCGATCAGCGCAGAAATCGCGGTTGTGCTCGTCGGCACCGATTTGTCGCTGAAGACGCGCGGGATCAGCGCCTTCATTCTGGACAAGGAAATGAAAGGCTGGGGCGGCGGCAAGAAGGAGACCAAGGTTGGCATGCGCGCCTCGGAGACGGCCCAGTTGGTGATGGACGACTGTTTCGTGCCGGACGAGAACCTGATCGGAGAAGTGAATGCCGGTTTCCCACAGGCGATGAAAGTGCTGGACGGCGGGCGGATTTCGATTGCAGCTCTGAGCCTTGGCATCGCCCGCGGCGCCTTCGAGGCGGCCTTGAAGTACGCGGCCGAGCGCCACCAGTTCAATAGGTCGATCGATCATTTTCAGGGCATCTCTTTCAAGCTGGCCGACATGGGCACCGAGTTGGATGCCGCCCGTCTGCTGACCTTGCGTGCAGCGAGTTTGAAGGACAGCGGCAAGACGGTGACGCTCGAATCGGCAATGGCCAAGTACAAGGCTAGCGAGGTCGCGGTGCGCAACTCGGAAGAGGCCGTGCAAATTCTGGGTGGTTATGGCTATTTGCGTGACTATCCTGCTGAAAAGTTCTGGCGTGACTCGAAACTGTGCACGATTGGCGAGGGCACCTCAGAGATCCAGAAAATGGTGATCGCGCGCGAGCTCAAGAAACACTGATCAGGGGCGGGTGGGCCTGGCCCACCCTCTCACGAGGTGACTATGCGGGTCTATGGACTGACGGGTTCGATCGCCAGCGGGAAGAGTGTGGTTGCGTCCTTTCTGGAACCTTATTGGCCAGTGATCGATGCTGATCAGGTTTCTCGCGATGTCGTCCGCCCCGGTGCTCCGGGACTGGAGGCCGTGGCCGCGGCGTTTGGGGCAGAAGTCCTACTGCCGAACGGATCCCTGGACCGTGCTGGACTGCGACAAATGATCGCCGTAAACGAAGAGCGACGCCGCCAATTGAACGGCATCCTACACCCCCTGATTGCCATGGAGATCCAGCGCAGGCTCGGCGAGCTGGCGGCCGAAGGCCACGCTCTGGCCATCGTCAGTGCAGCGCTGATGCTGGAGACCGGCTCGTTTCGGAATTATGAAAAAGTGATTCTGGTTTGCTCGCCAGCCGAGCTCAGGCTGCAGCGGTTGCTTGCCCGCGACGGCATGGACGAGTCCAGTGCTCGTAGTCTGATGGCGAGTCAAATGCCCGAACAGGAAAAGCGCGGTTATGCCGATGCTGTCATCGAGAACCGCAGTGATTTGGCGTGTCTGGCCGAAAACACCTGGCGCGCCATGGCATCCCTGGGTTGGTCGCGGCCAGATGAGCTCAAGTGAAGCCGTGTTCGCGTAGCTTTTCCATGGTCAGTGATCCGGCCGCTTTCTGCGGCAGCACGAACTTCTCGACATATTTGCCGACGATATCGACCTCGATGTTGATTTTGTAGCCAGCTGTTTTGCGGGTCAGGATGATGTGCTTCTGGGTGTGGGGCACCAGCATCAGGTTGAAGTTCTTCTCGGTGACCGTCACGACGGTGAGGCTGACACCATCGAGGCAGATGAACCCCTTTGGCACGATGTACCGCAAAATATCGGGCGCGGCGGCGATGGTGATCCAAAGCGCCTCGCCATCGGGGCGGAATTCGGTGACGGTTCCTAGGCCGTCCACATGACCCTGTACGAGGTGCCCGCCCAAGCGCGTGGAAGGGGTCACGGCACGTTCGAGGTTGACGGGGTCCTTGGCGACTAATTGGCCCAAATTCGTGCGCGAGCGCGTTTCAGGGGCCACATCGACGGTGAAGCACGATGGCGATAGAGAGGTCACGGTCAGACAGGTGCCGTTGACGGCGATGCTGTCGCCAATCTGAGTACCGGTCAGGACGACATCGGCGTCAATGCGCAAAGTGTAGCCGCGGGCGCCCGAACTTACCTGGGCGATGGTGCCAATTTCCTCGACGATACCAGTAAACAATCGGGTGCTCCTCGGTGTGTCAGGGCCAGCGCACGACCATGAGTGCGGTTGCGGCGGTGACCAATGTGTGATGCAAGGCCATGAACAGGGAAAGTCTGCGGCGCAGGGCGAGCACTTTGGTCGGCTCTGGCCGGGTGTCGTATCGGCACAAGGTGCGGTAGAGGTTGCCGTTGATGTTGACAAGGGCCAGTATCAGCAAGAACAAGGCAGCCCAGGCCCAGTCGGGTATTCGGGGCATCGAGCGGGTCAGCCATAGACCTGTCGCCAATAGCAAGGCGGCACAGAAGTTCATGTGCAAGACCAGAAAAAGTCGGATACGCCCGATGGTGTAGCTCCAGACTGAGGGTTCCTGGCTTAGGGTGATGGCCTGATACCAGCGTCCAAACGCGAACGGCAAGCCGAAAAAAACCATCGCCGCGATCACGTGGACAAATTTAATGAATAGGTACATCGAGCCAGTGCCTCCAGATGGGCCTATTGTAAGCCAGGATGCGCACGTGTATCACGGCTTTCTTGGGCGCAATTGCCTATGTTTCGCTATGCAAACGAGGTCCCTGGCGCGCCATGTCGGGTCATTAAAGACACGTAGCCCCGGCAAAGACGGATCGTGGGGTACGTGCTTTTCTGTCAGAACTGCAACGCTAAGTGGCCTTCGTACCAGTTCTCGCGATGCTCGAGCCAGGGCAGGCGTTCGAGCAGATACCAGGAAGGTACGTCGGGGGTGTCCTGCAAGGTCAGTTCGACTTGAATGCCTAGGGCCTTGTTGCGAAAGGGGTTGAAGCTTTGGCGGTAGCTCAGTGCCTGCTGCGTAAAATCAGCGACGTCGTTATGGTTCTGAGCGTAAGAGTAATGGAAGCTCGCGTCGTAATTGCGCAGTTCGAGGCCTAACCCCAGGCGCTTTTCGTCGCGCTCGGCGTCGTTGCGGAAGAACCCTTCGAGTCGGCTGAAGCGGACTTCGCCGACGTCGTTTGTCTGCTGCAATGAGAGGACGGTGCGCAATTGCGGCGTTGGCTGCAGTGCCAACTCCAAACCCACTTCCCGGCGATGATCGTCGACGAAGCCCTCATGCAGGTAGGGGCTGGCATTGCTGGACAAGTAGCTGCCATAGAGGTCACTGTCGTTGACTGAGACGAGTTCGCGCTCATCGGTGAAATGAGCTTCGAGGGCAAGGCCTCCAAGCGGCACGCTCAAGCGGTGGCGCTGCACAAAAGACGGGCCTTCAGGCCGGTCGAGATAGCCGAGTTCACTGCTGAAATGAGCGGCCCCTGGTTTGCCATTATGAAAAATGAGCCAGGTGGTTTCGCTGTTGGTTTGAAGATCGCCGGCTTCGAGGCGGTCGAGGGTGGCGGCAATGGCGAACCAGGGAACTTCTTGATTCTGCCAGCGGGCAGTCAATTGGGCACGGTTGGCATAGGCTTGACCCTGGTCGCGCCAATCGGAGGCGGTGAGCTCACCTGCCAACTGCTGAGCGCCAAACTCTGCGGAGGCTTTCTGGCGCAGCGAGAGGACGCGTTGGTCGGTTGCGGATGCCTTGCTGGTTTGGAGCTCGACGGCGGTGCTCATCTGGTCTTCGCCATAGGAGGCCTCGAGTTGTGCGCGGTCGCTCACTTTGTCCGGCAGGTCGCCATGCCGTCGCGTTTCTGCGGCGAGCATCAGAGTGGTGGCGGGCAGGTTGAAATCTACGACCGCGGCATACTCGGCGGTTTTTTCGCCGACGGTGTCCCTGGTGTCGGTAAAGGCCGAGCGCAGCGCCATGTTGTCGCCAATCCGTGTCTTAACTTCGAGGCTACGCGTTTGTTCCAGGACGCCGTCGAGGTCGCGGCGCGTGCCGCTGCGGACCTGACCCGCGAACCCTTGCTTGTCCGCGGGTGATGGGCTGAAACGGGCGCTCGCATAAAGGGATTCGGCGCGCATGGGATTCAGATTCGAGCCGCGGAAGACTTCCTTGATACGATTGGCGCGGGTTTCTTCGCGGTTGCCCCGAGGGTCTTCGCGGTTATTGGCGAGTGCTTCACGCGGTTTGAGCTGAAAGTCGACCTTGAACTGCTCGGCTTCATGGAGGATCAGAATTTCCTCGAAGACCGGCTGAAAGCCGTCTTTGAGCACAAGGATGCGGTAGGGGCCTGGATCGAGATCAAAGTGGTAGAGGCCGTTGAAATCCGTATTCTTGCGTTGGCTGAGCGCGAGCGAGAGATCGTGAAGGACAAGCACGCGCGCTTTGTAAACGGCGACGCCGCTATCGTCGGTGACGGTGCCTGTGAAAGTTGCTGCGAAGGCAGGAGTTGCCAGTACACCTACGAGGATGAGCATCCGTTGCATTGTTTACCCCAAGGGCCACGGTGCGGGGTGGCGGCCAATTCTGGGTTGTAGTTGAAGCCAGGAGGCGCCTGGTTTGGGCGCTGTTGCGCGCCGGGCGGCCAGCCGAGTGAACGGGCGAGCCATTATAACATCCTTGGGGGACTGGCGCGCTAAATTTGTGATGGTGCGCACACTACCAGGGCGCCGCTTGCTCGCATAGGCCATCGCTTGCAGTGGGGAAGGAGAGGGTGAAAATGGCGCCCTTGCCGGCGCCTTCACTGGTGACGGCGATTAGGCCGCCCATGACCTCGATGGTGCGCGCGCAATAGTGCAACCCAAAGCCATGGCCCTTCTTCTTGGTGGTGAAGCCATGCTGGAACATATGGGTCAGGTGCTCGGAGGTGATGCCGCTGCCGGTGTCTGCAACGGTCAGGCGCACCACGCCTTCGCCATGGGTAATGGACAGGGTCAGCACGCGGCTGTGTTCGGAGACGCTCTCCATGGCCTCGACAGCGTTCTTGATCAGGTTGATGATGACATGAATGAGGCGGGATGCGCTGACGAGCACGAGTGGTACGGGCGAAAAGCGCTGGCGAATGGTGATGCCGCGCTTGCGAATCGAGTCCATCTGCACCTTGAGGGCTTCCTCGACCAAACGCGCCAGCTCCTGGGGTTCCGGGTCATGGGTGGCGGTCGCGTAATTCTGTTGCGTTTCGATGATATCGCGCATGAGATCTACTTTGCCGGCGATGTCGTCGGAAAGTCTGGAGACGGCGCTGGCGTCGCGCGCAATGACGGAGGCGACCCGACCCAAGTACTCGGGTACCCGTGAGCCGCGCTCGTCCTGGGTGAGGTAATGAACCAGGTTCTCGCGGTTCTGGACGAGCAGCTCGCAGGCCAGGACCAGTTGAGGCAAGCGCATGTTTTCGACGGTCTTGCGAATGTGAAGGCTGTCGACATTGACGCTGTTGAGGACATTGCCGATGTTGTGAAGTACGGTCGTTGCGAACTCGGCCTTGCCAGCCGCGTGGGCGTTGACGAGGGCCTCCTCTTGGGCGCGCGCCAACTCCAGCTCGGCCTCCTTGCGCTTGGTAATGTCCGTGTTCGAACCGTAGATTCTGCTCAACCGGCCCTGCTGGCCGCGCACGGTACCCGCGCGCACAAAAAACCACAGCCAAGAGCCGTCGCGATGGCGCATGCGCAACTCGCCCTCGTAGATGTTCTGGTCGCCCTTGACCTGGCGCATCATCTGGCGCAGTAGCCCGCGCCGGTCACGACTGTAAACGAGGTTCAGCCAGTCCTTGAGGGTGCGCATTTCCTCGTTATTGCCAAACCCCAACATGTTCTTGAGGTTGCTGGCCACATAGATCAAGGGGCTGCCGACCTGCCAGTCCCAGATACCGACCTTGCCCGCGATGATGGCGCGCTGGTAGCGCTCCTCGCTGCGCTTGACGTGACGGGTGCGCTCGGCGACCTTGCGCTCCAAGTCGCGGCTCCATTCCTGGATCTCCTCGAACAGGTTGTTATTGGTCAGGCCGATACCGGCCTGGTCTGTGATCAGCTGTAGGACCCGCTCGTGCTCCTGGGAGAAGGCGCCGATGTCGGGGTGGCTCATGTTGAGGACGCCGATGACTTGGCCGTTCGCTTTGATGGGCACGCACAACAGGCTGCGGATATGGGTTTGGCTCTCGCTCTGAATGAAATAGGGGCTGGATGCGACATCTTCGATCAGCAGGCTTTCGCCGTGATGAGCGGCCCAGCCGGCGGCCCCCCTGCCGACCTCCAACGTCTGGCCGAGTCCCTGTTCGAGGTAGCGGCATTGGCCATCTTCCTGGCCGCGCACGGCGACCAGCGCCAGGTGCTTGAGGGTGCGGTCGATCAGCCATAACGAACAGTTTTCCGCGGTGGTTTCGTCGATGATGATATCGACGATTTCCGTGCAGATCTGACGGCGATTGAGGCCGACGAGCAGGCTGTCCGAGAGCCGCTTGATGATCGAAAACTCCTTGACCTTAGCCATGAACATCTGGTTTGAGGTCGCCAGCGAGTGGGCAAAGGCATCCCGTTCACGGGTCAGTTTCTCGATTTGCTGGCGGAGTTGGTCTTCTGTCATGCTCACTCGGATACAAAATTTTCAAGCGAGGCGCGTTCCCGATCGACCTCGGCCATGACCTCGTCCATCAGTCTGGGAGAGAGGCCGTATTGTTGGACGGAGGTGTCGAGCACCACCTGTTGGGTATCACCGCCCGATCCTAGGGCGAGTTGTCGGCAACAGTAATCCGCCACATGAACGATCGAACAAAGAAAGCGATTGCGCTCGGAAGCCTTTGTCAGGTTGTGGTGATAGCGGATCGCCTCGACGACGGGGGTGGGAAATTGCCACTTGCGGGCCAGGTAAAACCCAGATTCGCAATGGTCCATCTGCAGCACTTGCTGCTCGGCATCGCGGATCCAGAGGTTGTCGCGCTGGACAAGACTGATGACCTCGCGGTACTCCTCGGTAAAGTAATTGTCGAAGATGACCTTGCCGAGGTCGTGCAGCAGGCCTGATAGAAAGATCGCGTCCAGCTGCAAATGTTCAGGTCGCTCCAGTTTCAGCGCCAGTTTCCGGGCAATGGTGGCGACGCCTATGGAGTGAACCCAGAATTTTTCGCGATCGA
Source organism: uncultured Holophagae bacterium (assembly GCA_964423555.1). Taxonomy (GTDB): domain Bacteria; phylum Acidobacteriota; class Holophagae; order Acanthopleuribacterales; family Acanthopleuribacteraceae; genus CAYRFM01. Next base: position 22,591 of record CAYRFM010000081.1, read on the forward strand.
AGGATGGTTCGGGACCTGAGCCCTTCGTGCGATAGATCAACACACCCATGGCGATGGTCTTGACCATTTGGAAGCCGAGGATCACGGTGGCATGGCTGATCGAGGAGATGTGGCGGAGGTTGCCGTAATAGGCGGAGTTGACCAGTTTGAGGATCATTGAGGCGATGGAGGGATCATGGGATAAGAGTTCGCCGAGGTCGGCAGCTTTGGCGTTGCGGTCGTCAGCCAGTGCCACGATCTTGGTGAGAATCGTAGGCAGGGTTGGCAGACTGTTGATTTTATGGATGATGATCCTCTTCTGCTCGATATTCATGATTGCTAGCTACCCCGTGGTGACAAGTGGAAAACGGCCTTCAATCGCTCTGATGAAACGAAAATGCTCGTGTAGAGGGGATCGGTTAGGTACGGCGGAGCATTCTGCAATCTTTTTTCGATGGATGCATTTGATTCGGTCAGGTGCCGAATCGACAGAAGGCGTTTAAAATTCTACCGGCATTGGTTTCGTTCCCAAAGGGAAAATTTGTAGTGGGGATTCAGGGAAATGCTTTCCCAGGTGGGGGAATCCCCCGCTGCGAACTCATTTTCGCGGGCGCAATCCGCACCAAATGATAGAGTTAGGCTGGGAAAAACGCGCTTGAGCTGAAGACCTCAATCCTCGAGTGCGAGGGCAAAGACACCGTCGATATCGCTGACGGTTTCGACCTTGAGGTTGGCGAGAATATCCTTGGACACGTCGTGCAGGTCGCTTTCATTGAGCTTGGGTATGATGATGGTGCCGATTCCGGCCCGAGCCGCAGCCAATACCTTTTCCTTGAGGCCTCCAATCGGCAGGACATCACCGCGCAGGGTGAGCTCGCCCGTCATGGCGACCTCGGCTCTGACGGCACGGCCGGTGAGCACACTCAACAGGGCAGTGGCGACGGTGATGCCGGCGCTGGGTCCGTCTTTAGGCGTGGCGCCCTCGGGAAAGTGAATGTGGATATCGCGGGTGGTGAACAGTTCGGCCTCGAGCCGATAAGTCTTGGCCCGAGCTCGCAGCAGGGAAAGCGCCAGTTTGGCGGACTCCTTCATGACGTCGCCCAGCTGGCCGGTCAGGACCAACTCGCCTTTGCCGGCCATGGAGGTCGCTTCGGCAAACATGATCTCGCCACCGGCGGCGGTCCAGGCCAGGCCAGCGACGACGCCAACTTGGTTCTTTTTGAGACGGTGGTCAGGGAAGATTTTGACGGGCCCCAGGTAGTCGCTGAGGTTGGCGGTGGTGATGCGGTAAAGGCGGTCCTCGCCCTCGGCGACCTTGCGGGCGACCTTGCGGCAGACCTTGGCCATCAGGCGCTCCATGCGGCGCAGGCCGGCCTCGCGGGTGTAGCCCTGAATGAGGCGGGTCAGCGAGGACTTGGAGAAGGAGATGCGCTTGCCGTTGAGGCCATGTTCGCGAACCTGTTTGGGAACGAGGTGGCGCTGGCCAATGACGATTTTTTCCTCGAGCGTGTAAGAGCCCAACTCGATCACCTCGAGGCGGTCGACAAAGGCGGCCTGAAGGGGGTCGAGCGTATTGGCGGTGAGAATGAACAGGACCTGGCTGAGGTCAAAATGCACGCCCAGGTAATGGTCGCGAAACTTGCAGTTCTGTTCGGGATCGAGCACTTCCAGCAGGGCGGCACTGGGATCGCCGCGGAAGTCCTGGCCGATTTTGTCGACCTCGTCCATCAGGAACACGGGGTTGACGGTTTTGGCTTGGGAGATGCCTTGAATAATGCGGCCGGGCAGTGCGCCGACATAGGTCTTGCGGTGACCGCGGATTTCGGCCTCGTCGCGCAAGCCTCCCAGGGAAATGCGCACAAACTGCCGCTCGAGCGCCTTGGCGATACTCTGACCCAACGAGGTCTTGCCGACTCCGGGCGGGCCGACGAAGCACAGGACAGGGGTCTTCAGCTTGGGATTGAGCTTGCGCACGCTGAGGAACTCGAGGATGCGCTCTTTAATCTCATTGAGGCCGTAGTGGTCTTTCTCCAGCTGATTGCGGGCGTGCTTGAGGTCGAGATTGTCGTTGGACTGAATACCCCAGGGCAATTCGGTCATCCAGTCCAGATAGGTGCGGATCAGACCGGTTTCGGCCGTGTCGGGATGCATGTTCTCGAGGCGGCGCAGCTGTTTTTCAATTTCCTCGTGAGCTTCGTCTGGCAGCTGCATCTTGGCCAGCTTGTTGCGGTAGCCGTTGATCTCGTCCTGGATCTCGTTGCCTTCGCCAAGTTCGGTCTGGATGACCTTCAGCTGTTGGCGCAGGTAGAAGTCGCGCTGGCTGCGGTCCATTTCGCCGCGGGCCTGATTGTCGATCTGCTGCTGGAGATCCAGTAGCGCGACCTCGCGGGTCAGGATCTCGTTGACGATGCGCAGGCGGTCGAAAACCTTGAGTTCCTCGAGAATGGCCTGGCCCTGGTCGGGCTTGAGGTCGATGTTGCTGGCGATCAGATCGGCCAGACGACCTGGGTCGTCCATGTTGGAGGAAAGCACCAGCACTTCGGAGGCCAAGGGCCGGCCGAGGGAGGCGATGCGCTCCAGGGCCCCCTTCATGTTGCGCATCAGCGCTTCCTGCTCGAGCTTGTGGGCGCCGCGTTCGACGTCCGAGAGCACGTGCAATTTGGCCTCGAGGAAGGGCTCCCAGTGGGTGAAGTACTCGATCTTGCAGCGGCTGATACCCTGGACGAGAATGCGCATGCGGCCATCGGGGAGCTTGAGCATCCGCATGATGGTGACAACGGTGCCGATCTTGTAGAGGTTTTTCTCGTTGACCTCGTCGGAGTGCTCGTTCTGGCCGACCAGAACGACCAGCCGCGAAGTGCTGAGCGCGCCCTCGACGGCGGTGATGGCGGTGTCGTTGCCCAGCGAGATGGGGAAGATGACGAAGGGGTAGACCACGACTTCGCGGACTACGATCACCGGCAGGACCTCGGGAATCTGCAGGTCTTTTTCGATGATTTCCTGGGGCTTCATGCGCGACACTCCGAGCGGTGTAAAATGGACGGGATTCAGGATACGTTACCTGAACCCCGCATTCAAACACCTGCGCGTCCAGGATTCAAGCAAAAGTTTGCGAAAAACCGCCGCGCCGCGAGCCGCCGTGGACGGCATCGCCATAGACCGGTGACGAAGCTGAAAGATACGAGGGCTTTGGGATTTGGGATGCTAGAATGGGGCAGGCGCCTTGCTCCCAGCGGTGGCGCCGCAATCAAGTCAGCGGGAGTGGATGGTCCATGAGTCTGGATTGTCAATTGGCGGGTGTATGTGCGGGCTGTCCCTGGATCCAGCAGCCGCTGGCCGACCAGCATGAGCGCAAGCGCGAGCGCTTCCGCCTTCTCTGGCAACGCGCTGGTCTTGATCAGGCAGTCCTGGGGCCTCTGCCGATCACCGTGGTCGATGCCGGTGCCCTGCGCGATCGCGTCGACTTGACCCTGCAGCTGGAGCCCGAGGGCATGTGCCTCGGGCTCTATGATTTGGAGCATCGCCGCATCGTTGACATGAGCCGGTGCCCGATGATGTCGCCATCCCTCGAGGCTTGGTTGTCTTTGTTCCGCACCCAAATTCCGACCATGAAATTGGGCAGTCTGCGCCTGAGGGTGGCACCCGATGGCCGCCGCGGGCTGTGGTGCGATTTTCCCAATCTCGAGATCAAGCACCTGCTCGACGAGGGCCACTGGCTGCGCACGATGATGGGTTGGGCCCATGTGGAGATGGGTCAAAAGCGCAAAGTCCTGATCGAGAAAGACGGCGGCCTAGCCCTGAGTGACCCGCAGGCCTTGCCTTGGTTCGAAACCTACCTGGGTGCCGAAGCTATCCCCCAGCCGCTGTACTGTTCGGTGGGTGGGTTCACCCAGCCGGGTTTCCGGACCAATCGCGCCTTGGTCAGCCGCGTCGGCGAGCTGGCCCGCGCCGCCAGCGCGAACCACTGGCTCGAGCTGGGGGCCGGTATCGGTAACTTCACGCTGCCCCTGGCCTCGCACGGCTGCAAGGTCACGGCGGTCGAGAATGACCCCCGGGCGATCGAAGGGCTGGAGCGCTCGCTAGCCGAATCCGGCCTGAGCGAGCGCGTGCGCATCGAGCAGGCCAACATGCATCGCCGCGACGCGGGGCTGGCCCAGTTGTTAGCGGATGTTGACGGCATTCTCGCCGATCCGCCGCGCAGCGGTCTGCGCGGCTTTATCGACCTCATCGGTGGCCTTGCCGCGGAGAACCGACCCCCCAGTTTCCTCTACGTCTCCTGCTTTGACGAGAGCCTGATCGAGGATCTGGCCCGACTCGGTCAACTGGGCTATCAGGTGCAGTCGGTGGAGGGCCTGGACCAGTTCCCGCAAAGTGTCCACTGCGAGTGGCTGGTGGCGCTCCACCTTCCGCGAAGCTGAACCAGCCTCAGGCGGCCAAGACCTGAACTGACTTGGACTCGCCGACCTGGACTGGCTCCTTGCCGAGGACGTTGTGCAATAAGACCGCGCCAAGTAAGGTAGAAAGGCCTGTTCCGGCCAGAATGCCAAGTCTTACAGCAGTGCCATACGCGGGGCCACCGCCCTCGAAGGCCAGCGAACCGATGAACAGACTCATGGTGAAGCCGATGCCGCAGAGCGCGGCCACGGCGACGATGTGGCGCAGGCCCACGCCAGGCGGCAGGCGCACCCAGCCCAGCTTGAGCGAGATCGAGGTGAAAACGGAGACGCCGATGAACTTGCCGAGGAACAGGGCCAGTGCGATGCCCATAGGGATCGGCTCGAGAAGCGCGGCCAGCGACAGGCCCGCCAGCGGCACGCCGGCATTGGCGAACGCGAAGACCGGCATGATCGCCAACATCACCCAGGGGTGGAGTGAGTGCTCCAGCTCGACAACCATCGAGCGACCACTTGGGGCCCGCATCGGCATACAGAAGGCCAGTGCCACGCCGCTCAGGGTCGCGTGCACTCCCGATTTAACCAGGAAGATCCACATCACCAGGCCGACGAGCAGATAGGGCAACTTTCTCTGGACGCCGAGGCGGTTGAACGCAACCAGGGCCGTGATCGCCAAACCGGCGCCGATCAGCATGCCCATGGAAATATCGGTCGAGTAGAAGGCCGCGATGATGACGATCGCGCCCAGGTCGTCGATGATCGCCAGGGTCAGCAAAAAGATTTTGAGCGGGCCGGGGACGCGGCTGCCGAAGAGCGAGAGGATGCCGAGCGCGAAGGCGATATCCGTGGCCGTGGGGATCGCCCAGCCGCGCATGGCCACGGGGTCGCTGCTGTTGAAAATCGCGTAGACGACCGCAGGCACGACCATGCCCCCCACAGCGGCGATGCCGGGCAAGGCGATATCGGCGAAACGGGAAAGATGGCCCTCGAGAATCTCGCGCTTGACTTCGAGTCCGACGAGCAGGAAGAACACCGCCATCAGGCCGTCGTTGATCCAGTGCAGGATCGGCTTGTAGAGGGCTAAGCCGCCAAGGACGATGCCCGCCTTGGTTTCGAGAATGTGGCGGTAGACAGAGGAGAGCGGGGAGTTTTCCATGATCATGGCAAACAGCATGGCGAGCAGGAGTAGCACGCCTGGTGCGGACTCGTGGTGAAGCATGTTTTTGAGGGAAGAGAATCGGTTCATGGATGACTCCGGGAAGGGGATACGAGCAGCGACACCCTGGCCGACTCGTCTACAGTTATACGACAAAAGCGATTAGGGTATTCATAAAAAAATGAATTTTATTGATTATTTCTTTCCGCGCGCCCTCTTTTGTGTATAATCTCTACCTTACTCGGGAGGGATCATGCTCCAAGACATCGATCGCAAACGCACCCGTGCCGAGCTGGAGGCCTGGGGTCAACTTCACCAGCTGATGCCCCGGGGGCGCTCCACCCGCGGCCTGCAGTACGAGCTGCTCGAGTTCCTCTTTGACCGCCTCTACGAGAAGGTCTCCGAGCAAGAACTCTTCGACCATCTGATACAGGTGCGTGGCCGCCTGCAGGCCACCGGCGACCCTGTCAAGGGCGCCATCAACCAGGCGGTCAAGGAGCTGCAGCGCCTGCCCGATCGCGCTTTTAACCTGGTCAAGCTGCAGGAGAGCGACCACCTGGGTCGGCCACTGCGCTATGTCAAGCTCAGCTTTGCGCGCTTTGACGAGGTCGTCGACTTCAACCAGTTCCGCGACTACGTGGAAGACCTTCTGGCCAATGAGAAGCGCCTGGTCGTGCGTTCGGTCTACAACCTCCACGGCCTGGAGCCGATCGCCCCCTTCCCGGGCCTAGCCGGCCTGGCCCTGGCGCCGCCTGCGGTCGAGTGCGTGCTCAACTTGGCGGTCTACCACGAGGTCCGCGAGTTCGCCTGGGACGTGCGCTTCGTTCCGGACAACCCTGCCACCCAGTGTTACATGTTGCTCTACGAAAGCGAGACTGCGCACGATCCCTTCCTGGCCTTCGTCTGCGACGCCAGCTCGCCGCGCCTGCCCGAGGCCAGTCATTTCATCCTTTATCGCGGCCAGGGCAATTTCAGCAAGCTGCGCTTTCTCGACCGACTTTGGCGCGAACTCTTCGCTTCGGCGCTGACCCCCGCGGACGTCGCCGAGCTTGAAGTGGTCGCGAAAGCAAATCGCGGCGACTTGCCGCTGCCTGCGGTCGTCAATGGCCTCGCTTCCTACCGGCTCAGCGTGCGCAATCGCTAAGCTTGAACGCTACACATTGTCGGAACCGGCTCTCCGATATATCATGGACGGGGGATGAAGGAGAGCCTATGAGCAGCAGTCCGTCAAGGCTTCATCACCGCACCTGCCACCTGTGCGAGGCGATGTGCGGTGTGACGCTCGAAGTGGTCGATGGCGTGGTCGGCGCCATCCGCGGTGACAGCGAAGACCCCTTCAGTCGAGGCCATATCTGTCCCAAGGCGGCAGCCCTAGGCGATCTTCACGACGATCCCGATCGCCTGCGCCGCCCGTTGCGCCGCACGCTCCATGGCTGGCGCGAGATCGGCTGGGACGAGGCGTTTCGCGAGGTCGCGGACCACCTGGTCGCGATCCGCGAGGCCCATGGCGTCGATGCGGTCGCCACCTATTTTGGCAACCCCACCGCCCATAACTATGGCATGCTGCTGCACCTACCTGCCCTTATGCGCGCGCTGGGCAGTCGCAACCGCTTTTCGGCCTCCTCTGTAGACCAACTGCCGCACCAGCTAGCGGCCTATCTGATGTTTGGCCACCAGTGGCTGCAGCCGGTGCCGGATATCGACCACAGCGATTTCCTGGTGATCCTGGGCGCCAACCCCGTCGTCTCCAACGGCAGCATGATGAGCGCGCCCGGCATGCGCCAGCGCCTCAAAGAACTGCGCGACCGCGGCGGCCGGTTGGTGGTCGTCGATCCCCGTCGCAGCGAGACCGCGCAGCTGGCGGACACGCATCTCTTCATCCGGCCCGGCACCGATGCGCTGCTGTTGGCGGCGATGCTGTGCACGCTGCTCGAGGAACGCTTGATCGACCCAGGTCGACTGGTGGCCCACACCGAGGGCTTGGGTGACGCCGTGGTCGCGCTGGAGTCGTTTGGACCGGCGCTGGTGGCGGGGGTCGTCGGTCAAACGGAGGCGGTGATCCGAGCTCTGGCGCGGGACCTGGCCAAGGCGAAGTCCGCGGTTGTCTACGGTCGCATGGGCTGTTCGACCCAACCGTTCGGCACGCTCTGCCAGTGGCTGATCAACCTGCTCAACCTGGCGACTGGCAATCTCGACCGCCGCGGCGGTGCGATGTTCCCGCTGCCCGCCTTCGACCTGGCGGGACCGGGGTCGCGACCCGGTCACTTCGGCAAATGGCGCTCGCGCGTCCGGGGCTTGCCCGAATTCGCGGGTGAACTGCCGGTGGCCGCCTTGAGCGAGGAAATGCTCACGCCCGGACCCGGTCAAATCAAGGCCCTGCTGACCTTTGCGGGCAACCCGGTGCTCTCCACACCCGAGGGCAGTCGACTCGCGTCCGCCCTGGCGGGGCTTGATTATATGGTTGCGGTCGACCCCTACCTCAACGAGACCTCGCGCCATGCCAAGCTGATCTTGCCGCCGGCCTCGGCCCTGGAGCGCGATCACTACGATTTGGTTTTCCATGCACTGGCCGTGCGCAACACGGCGCGCTATTGCCCCCCGCTGTTCGACAAACCCGCCGAGAGCCGCCACGACTGGGAGATCCTGGCGGGTCTGACGGCCGCCCTGGCCCAACGCCAGGGCCAGCCGCCGCCCGAGTGCGTGTCGCCCGAGCGCATGCTCGACGCCGGCCTGCGGGCCGGCCCTTACGGCGCGCGTCGTGACGGGGAAGAGGGGCTGGACCTGGCCAAGCTCCGCAGCCACGCTCACGGACTTGACCTGGGACCGCTCCAACCGCAACTGCCGGGCCGCCTGGGCCATGAGCCCAAGCGCATCCAGTGCGCGCCGAAAGCCATGCTCGAGGACCTGATCCGGCTAGAGGACTTCATGCACCTGCCCCAGCCGGCGCTGTGCCTGATCGGGCGCAGGCTATTGCGCAGCAACAACAGCTGGATGCACAATCTACCGCGCTTGACCAAGGGCAAGCAGCTGTGCACGTTGCAAATGCACCCACTAGACGCCCATTTGCGCGGGCTCATCGACCGCCAGGAGGTGACCGTGCAATCGGCCTACGGCTCGATCAGCGCCACCTTGGAGGTTTCCGAGGAGGTCATGCCCGGCGTCGTCAGTTTGCCTCACGGCTTTGGCCACCAGGGCTCCGAATTGGGACAGAAACACGCTGGCGAGGTGCCTGGCGCCAGCATCAACGACCTGACCGGTTGCGAGCGACTCGACTTGCTCTCCGGCAACGCTGCGCTTAACGGCACACCCGTCGAGGTGGAGGGCTGAGCCGTCATCGAAGCGCGGTAATGACTGTTGTAAGCGCTGAAAACATCGCGCGGGCTCCGGCCCCGCGCGGCGCAAGGCGCTAGCCTGAGCCTTCCGTTGTGTGATAGGATGCGTCGTCTTTTTTGAGCTGGAGGCATCCATGAAAGCGGTTGAAATTCGCGAAAAGTTCCTGAAATTCTTCGAGGCCAATGGCCATCAGCGGGTGGCGAGCTCCTCGCTGATCCCCGCCAACGATCCGACGCTGTTGTTCGCCAATGCCGGCATGAACCAGTTCAAGGACGTGTTTCTGGGCTTCGACCGCCGTGCCTACGACACCGCCGCCAGCAGCCAAAAATGCGTGCGCGCCGGCGGCAAGCACAACGACCTGGACAATGTCGGCTACACCGCGCGCCACCATACCTTTTTTGAAATGCTCGGCAACTTCTCGTTTGGCGCCTATTTCAAGGAGCGTGCCATCGCGCTGGCCTGGCGCTTCCTCACGGAAGAGCTTCAGATACCACGCGAGCGTCTTTACGTGACCGTTTTCCGCGACGACGACGAGGCCTTCGCGATTTGGCGCGACCAGGTGGGCGTGCCGGCCGAGCGTATCTTCCGCTTTGGCGAGAAGGACAACTTCTGGAGCATGGGCGACACCGGCCCCTGCGGCCCCTGTTCGGAGATCTTTTACGATTACGGCGACGCGGTGCCCGGTCCGGCTGACGCCTTCGCGGCGATCGAGAGCGGCTCCGACAGGGTCACCGAGGTCTGGAACCTGGTCTTTATGCAGTTCGACCGCGCTGCCGACGGCACGCTTACACCGTTGCCCAATCCCTCGATCGACACCGGCATGGGCCTCGAGCGAATCAGCTCCGTCGTCCAGGGCGCGACCTCCAACTACCACACGGATTTGTTCCAGGACATCATCCAGCCGGTCGCAGCGGCGCTCGGCGTCAGCTACGGCGCGGACGCCAAGACCGACGCCGCCCTGCGGGTCATTGCCGACCACCTGCGCGCCATGAGCTTCCTGATCGCCGATGGCGTCAACCCCTCCAACGAGGGCCGCGGCTACGTTTTGCGCCGCATCATGCGCCGCGCCATGCGCTACGGCAAACAGCTGGGCCAGGACGAGCCCTTCCTGTACGAGATGACGCGCCATGTGGTCGCCAAGATGGGTGACGCCTATCCGGAGTTGCGCGCGGAACAGAACCAGATCGAGGTCTATGTGCGCGCCGAGGAGCAACAGTTCAAGTCGACCTTGGCCAAGGGTCTACCGATCCTGATCAAATACTTGGACAAATACCAGTCCGAGGGTCTGCGCAACGTGCCGGGTCCGGTCGTGCACTTTATGTACGACACCCACGGCTTTCCCATCGACCTGATGGAGGACATTGCCCGCGACTGGAACATGGGCCTCGAAAAACCCGTGGCCAACCATGTCGCCGAGGCTCACAAACCCAGCGCCGTCCGCATCCCCGAGGTACTGGTCGCCGACGCCCAGGCCTATGAGACGCAGATGACCTGTTACGCCGGCCTGACCGGAGAGGGCACGGTGCGCCGCCTGCTCGCGGGCGAGCAGGCCCTGACCCGCGCCGAGCAAGGCCAGGACCTGATCGTGATCCTGGACAGCACGCCATTCTATGCTGAATCGGGTGGTCAGATCGGCGACGCCGGTGTGATCCGCACCGCGACCGGCACCTTTTGCGTGCGCGAGACCAACAAAGTCCTCGACAAGCTGGTCCTCCATAAAGGACAAGTGAGCGCCGGTTACATCGAGGCGGGCCAGCGCGCCGAGCTGATTGTCGACGAGGCGCTGCGCGCCGACACCAAGCGCAACCATACCGCTACCCACCTGCTGCACAAGGCCTTGCGCGAGATCGTCGGCCTGCACGTGCGCCAGGCGGGCTCGCTGGTCGATCCGGAGAAACTGCGCTTCGACTTCAACCACTTCAACCCACTCAGCGCAGACGAGATCACCCGCATCGAGGACCTGGTCAACAGCCAGATCCTCGCCAACACCCAGGTCGAGACGCAGGTCCTGCCGATCGAGCAGGCCAAGCAGTGTGGCGCGATTGCCTTTTTCGGCGAGAAATATGGGGCCGAGGTGCGGGTCGTCGGCGTCGGCGAGTTTTCCAAGGAGTTTTGCGGCGGTACCCACGTCGACGCCACGGGCGAGATTGGCAGCTTTAAGATCGTCTCCGAGCGCGGCTTGGCCGCGGGCGTGCGCCGCCTGGTCGCGCTGACAGGGCCCAAGGCCGTCGCCCGCTTCCAGGAGTCCGAGCGCCTGCTCAAAGAGGCCCAAGAGCGCTTCTTCCTGACCCGCGAGGACTTCCTGGGCCAGTTGGCCAAGGCCGCTGACGACCGCAAAGCCTTGGAGGCCCGCATCGAGGAATTGAAGATGCAACTGGCCAAAGGCGGCGGCTCCGATGAGCAGATCGAGGATCTAGGCGCCTATAAGGTCATCCTCAAGCAGGTCGCCGAGGTCGAGGGCGGCCAGATGCGCCAGCTCGCCGACGAGCTGATGGGCAAGATCAAGGACGGTGTCGTCTTGCTGGGCTCGGAAGTAGGCGGCAAGGTCCAGCTGGTCGTCAAGACCAGCCGTGCCGATGTCCACGCGGGCAACCTGGTCGGCCGTATGGCCGAGGTTGTCGGTGGCAAGGGCGGCGGTCGCCCGGACATGGCCATGGCTGGCGGCAAGGATACCGATAAACTCGCAGAGGCGTTGCAACACGGGCTGAGCCTGTTGCGCGGTTAAAGCTGCCAAGTGGGGGCCTGGCCATGGCTCCCGCTCACGCCATTTTGGCCCGTGTCGTTGACTTCCATTTGGATGCGCTCGGGTTCTGCGTTACCATGGTTAAGTTGGGATAGATTCATCCTTGGCGCTGCATTGGGCCGGAATTGTTACGCTACACTTCAAAACATAGGGGGATACCGTGAGCGGCTACCATTCACGTATCTTGGACACTATTCGTATGTCGGTCATCGGCGAAGGCATCGCCGTGGATGGACCGTTCGGGTCGCGCCGAGTGACTTACGCCGATTACACGGCCTCGGGCCGCAGCCTCTCCTTCATCGAGGACTTCATCCATCACGAAGTCATGCCGATGTACGCCAACACCCACACGGAAGCGTCCGGCACCGGTCGCCAGACAACGCGTTTCCGCGAGGATGCCCGCGAGATCATTCTCAAGGCCTGCGGTGGCGACGAGCGCGACTGCGTGATTTTTTGCGGCTCCGGCGTGACCGGGGCGATCGACAAACTGATCCATGTGCTCAATCTGCGCATTCCCTTCGATCTCGACAAGCGCTACGACCTCGCGGCCAAGATTCCCGCATCCGAACGGCCGGTCGTCTTTGTCGGTCCCTACGAGCACCACTCCAACGAGATCTCCTGGCGGGAAACGATTGCCGACGTGGTCGTCATCCCCGAGAACCAGGACGGCCTGATCGACAAGGAGGCGCTGGCGCGCAAGCTCATCGAGTACCGCGAGCGCCCGCTGCGGATCGGAAGCTTTTCCGCTGCCTCCAACGTCACCGGCATCGTCTCCGACATCCGCGGCATCTGCGAGATTTTGCACCAGCATGGTGCGCTCTCGTTCTGGGACATGGCCGCCGGCGCGCCCTACCTCAAGATCGAGATGAACTCGCGCGAGCCGGAGCAGCGGCCCCTGGCCTATATGGACGCCTGTTTCATTTCGCCCCACAAATTCATCGGCGGGCCAGGTACGCCTGGCATCCTGGTGGCCAAACGCGAGCTGTTCAAGAATACCGTGCCCTCCGTGCCCGGCGGCGGCACCGTTGCCTACGTCAATCCCCAGGAACATGTCTACCTCAATTGTCCGGTCCATCGGGAAGAGGGCGGCACACCGGCAATCATCGAGTCGATTCGCGCCGGCATGGTCTTCCAGCTCAAGGAGGCGGTGGGTCTGCAAAAGATCTCCCAGCTGGAGGAGAGCTTCATCAAGCGCGCGATCGAGCGCTGGAGCACCAATCCCGCCATCGAGATCCTGGGCAGGCCCAACGCCCGCCGCCTCTCGATCGTCTCCTTCGTCATCAAGCACAACAACCGCTACCTGCACCATAATTTCGTGGTCAGTCTGCTCAACGACCTGTTCGGCATTCAGTCGCGCGGGGGTTGCAGCTGTGCCGGTCCCTACGGGCACCGCCTGCTGGGCATCGACCTCAGCACCTCCCATGCATTCGAGAAGGTCATCACCCTTGGCTGCGAGGGCATCAAGCCGGGTTGGACCCGCATCAACTTCAACTACTTCATTGAGGAAGAGGTTTTCAACTACCTGGTCGAGGCCGTCAACTGGGTCGCCGAAAATGGCTGGTACCTGCTGCCGCACTACAATGTCGATCTGCGCACTTCGATGTGGAACACGCTCAACCTCGTCGCTCATGAGCCGACCCGGTTGACGAACATCAGCTACCGCAACGGCTCGCTGCAGTTCCGTTCGCGCCACCACACCGAGCCGCTGGAGAGCCTGGCTCTCTACCTCGAGGACGCCAATCGCATCAAGGCCGAGTCGATCGCCAGTTACCAGACCAAGAACCAGATCTACAAGGTGCCGCACGAGGTCGTCGACGGTTTCGAGACGCTGCGCTGGTTCCACCAGCCCTGGGAGGTGTTGGCGGAACTGGGCGGTCACCCGTTGCTGGTGACGGAATCCGAGCGCGGACTCTATCCGTTCCCCGGTACCGAGGTCGTCTTCGACAGCCGCCTGGGCCATTATGCCGGCCAAGTCACCAAGGCCTTGGAAGACGGCGTGGCCGCGGAGGCGATTGGCGGTTTCATGGGCAACTTGCGCAACCTATTGCGGATCACCGACTCCGAGCACGAATTGATATTCAATCATCTCGTGCAGAAACGAGGCGCATTGGTCAACGCATAAGTCCAGGCGTTTCGGCCTGAGGTTGGAGCGCACCGTTTCTCGAGGCGAGTCCACCGAGGCGTCTCCTGCGAATGCAGGCCCTGTGCTGATCTTGATGCATGTTTCGAAAAAAATAGACGGGTCCGCGGGTTGCCGAGGCCTGTCTTTTTTTCTGAGGCGCTGGCGGAATCATTTGATGCGTCCGTGATCCTGCGGACGGGCGTCCCACAGGGCGCACTGCGCACTGACGAAATGGGTGACGAATAATGCCTGAGCGCACTGCGCACTGACGAAATGGGTCACGAATAATGCCA
>CAYRFM010000082.1:0-36501 GCA_964423555.1 uncultured Holophagae bacterium
CTTCCACGCCGCCCCCGAACCGCCGCCCGCGGCACCGACGACAGCCGTGCCCGTCGCCGTCGAGCCGCCGCCTGCCCCCGAGCCGCCGCCCGTTGCCGCTGTCGAGCCCGCACCTGTGGCCGTAGCGCCCGCGCCTGCCGCGCCCGTTGCGCCCGCAGCCCCTGTCGCACCTCAGCCTGTCGCAACCGCGCCGAGCGGCAAGCCGCGCGCCTGGAAGCTGACCTGCGTCGAGGGTTTCCGCCTGGGCAAGGAGTACCTGCTCTATAAAGAAGATATGCTGATCGGTCGCACCGACGCCGAGAGCGACATCTTCCCCGAGCTGGAGATGACCGACCAGGACGACGGCTACGTCAGCCGCCGTCACGCCCGCATCTACGCCACCGGCGACGGTGCTGCGATTGAGGACCTGGGCGGCGAGAACGGCACCCTCGTCGACGGTCGCCCGATCCCGGCTTTCAAGCGCATCCCCCTGCGCGAGGGCCAGGTCGTCCGCCTCGGCAAGGTTGGCCTGATGCTAAAATCCCACGGGAGCGCTTGACGACCCGTGTTAAGATGCCAGCCAAAAGCCCCAGGAATTTCCGCGCCTGGGTAAATCCGTGGAGCCGGGACAAGCGTCCCGGTTCCCGATGGTTTCCACCCTACCTCCATCTTCTTTATTACCATCTTGGACCGTGCCGATGTCGATCCGGTTAACCCACAATCCAGAAGATTTCCTGGACGATTTCAACCGCCAGTACAAGGTCATCTCCGTGCTCTCGCGCGGCGGTATGGGCACCGTCTATCGCGCGGTCGATTGCTTCACCGGCGCCGTCAAGGCCGTCAAGGAATGCGATGTCCTGGACGATCCGCGCAAGAAAGGGCTGTCGCGGGCCGAGGCCGTACGCATCTTCCTGGACGAGGCGCGCTGCATCGAGGACCTGCGCCACGACGGCATCCCCAGCGGCAACCTCCACGTCGTCCAGCAGCGCGACCTGAGGATCTGCCTGCGCTGTGGCAACAAGGTCGCCGGCGCCACCTGTGCGCTCTGCTGTCTGGAGCCCGACAGCCTCTACTACACGCCGGCCGAGATCGACAACCGCTACTACCTGGTCATGGAGTTTATCGACGGCCAAGACCTGAGCGCTTGGGCCCTGGGCCGGCCGCGCCCGCTGCTGCGCGACGACGTGACCCGCATCTTCGGCTGGCTGGCCGAGGTCGCAGCTGTGCTGGACTACGTCCACGGCCGCCACCTGGCCCACTGCGACGTCAAGCCCGCCAACCTGCGCTACCGCGACCAGGACCAGCGCCTGTTTCTGCTGGACTTCGGCCTGCAGCGCCTGGAATCCGATTCCCACAAGACCCAGGTCCTGCGGGGCAACCGCCAGGCCCTTGGTACACCTGGTTACGCCGCACCCGAACAGGAGGCCGGCCAGCCCGGCTACCCCAGCGACATCTACAGCATGACCATGACCGCCATGGCGCTGCTGACCGGTCTTGACCCCGCCAACCCAGAGGACCGCCGCCTGCTCCTGCAAAACCGACCCGAGTTCTTCGTGCCCGGCCTGGCGCCCGACCTCGACCAACTGCTCTACCACAGCCTCTCCCTGGATCCCGGCCTGCGGCCCACGGCCCGCGCCTGGGCCGAGACCCTGCGCGATACCGCGCCCTTCGCGCCCCTTGGCGCCGCCAAAGCGGGCAAGGTCGGCAAGCCCGCCAAAACGCCGCGCGCCGCTATCAAGTGGCCGAGTCTGGCCCGTTGGCGCAAGCCGATGCTGATCGCCCTGGTTCTGCTGGGCTTGGGTGCCAGCAGCTACTTGCTATTGAAGCCCGATCCGAGCAACCTGGTCCAGGGCACCGCCCAGCGCAATGCCGAAATTTATCGCAGTCCCGGCGGTCGCGAGATCCTCCAACACCTCCAAGGCGGCGAGCTGTTGCGCCTGCGCAAGACCGCCGCGGGCGATGGCGAGTATTGGTTCGAGGTCCTGGCCGTTGGGGAAACGCGCGCCAAGGGCTATATTCGCCGTTCCAACGTCCAGGTCGCCAAGCCGCGACCGGGGAGCAGTCAACCATGATGCTGAACTTCGAGGTCTTCAGCGTCGGCAAGACCGACCGCCGCAACGACGACATGGCCTTCGCCGTGCCCCTGTTCCGCCATCAGGTCCTGGGCCTGCTCGGCGATTTCACCTCCGACAGCCCCGCGGGCGTCAACGTCGCCTGCCGCAGTCACTTGGAGACCTTCATCGCCGACAAACTGGCAACCTGGCGCGAGATGCTGCTGCCGCCTGAGCGCCTGTTGCCGCTGCTGCTGCGCAAGACCAACGACTGGCTTGCCGACTTCGACCAAAAAGCCCAGACCACGCTGATCGTTTTTTGCTGGGACCTGCGCGCCGAGACCTGCCACTTCATCAGCGTCGGCGACAGCGGCCTAGCCGCCGTCGGCGCGAGTGGCGTGCGCTACCTGCGCGAGGGCGATCGCGACGGCCTGCGCATCTCGGCCGGTTTCCTGCCCGGTCCCGTCGACGCCACCGTCATGGTCGCGCCCGTGCGCCGCGACGAGACCGTGTTCGCCTTCAGCGACGGCCTTTGGGAGAACACCACGACATTTATGAGCGACGCCCTGCTGCAGGAGGTCTTTGGCCCACCTGCCCTGGCTGAGGTCGCTCGCCGCATACAGACACGCATCCTCGAACCGGCAATCCGCAAGGACGACCTCTCGATACTGGTGATGAAGGGAGATACGATGGAAGGACAGGGAAGCCACCCAATCGACAGCGAACAACTGGAACGCCTGATCGCCAAGGCCATCGAGCGCCAGGCAGATGCCCTGATAGGCAGTGGCAGGGCAGGGGAGCCCAGCCCCGTCGAGCGCGACCTCCTGCGTTGGCTGGACGACGCGCCGCGTCTGCAGCGGCAATTGGCCGACGCCCTGGGCGAGCAGCTGGGCCGTTCGATCGAGGGCCTGGTCAAGCGCCAGCTGGACGAGCAGCGCGACATGTTCCAGCGCCAGCTGAGCGAGCAGCAGCGCCGCCTCGAATCTCAGCTCAGCGCTCAGAGCGAGCAAATCAAGAGCCTCGAGCAGGCGCTCGCCAAGGGCGGCGCTCCGCGCGACGAGGCTCGTCCGACCAGTCGCGGCGCGGAGCCCCAAGCAACGAGTCGTCGCGCCTCCCAGAGCAACAAGGCCTCCCGGCCCACGCCTGCCGAGCCAGTCGTCAAGAGCGACAAGGTCTACACCGCTTCCGCCAAGGGCGACGGTATGCGCGACCTACTGCAGAACCGCTGGCTCAGTTTCGGCATCATCGGCGTGCTGGTGATCTGCGTCGGATTGTTCGTCAAGTTCGCCTTCTTCCCCGGCAAAGCCAAGCCCACGGGCGAGGTTGCCCAGACCGCGCAGCCCGAGAACGGGCAGACTGGTATGCCCCCGATCGCGGAGCTCGAGCCCGAGCCACCGGTGATCAGCTACACGCCTGCGCCCGTTCCCGATGGGCTGCTGGCGCTCATGAACATCGATCGCAACACCTACGCCCAGCAGACCGGCGCTATTTTTCAAGCGCTCGGCACGCTAACTGCTCCGCCAACCGGGCCGCTAAACCTGGTCGATAGCCCCGGCTTGGACAAGCTTGCCGTGGCGGCCAATTTCAACTGGCAGCAAAAGCCGGCGGCGGGCACCGTCAGCAAACTGTGGCTGCAAGCCCATGCCGGTGCTCAGGTCGATGGCGACCCCGGAGCAGGTACCCGTAAAAAGTTCGAAGCCAAGTTCGCTCCGAGGCTCGAGGCCTTGAAGCAACTGGTCAAAGCCCTCGACCAGCCAGTTGTTGCCGAGCTCGACAAGCAAGTCTGCGAAACCTATCAGCTGAGCAGGGATGCCTATATCCGTGAACTGCAAGAGCTGGCGAACAAGATGCGGGTCAAGGGCGCAGATGTCGCCAAACTAAAAGTGGCCTGGTATCGCGATAAACGCTACCTGGCGACCACGGTGATGCTCGACGGGACGCCGATCCGCGCCTGGCTGGACCAGGCCAATGCCAAGGCGAAGATCGACACCGGCGACCTGGGCATTGAGCTGCGCGCCGTCTGGCTGGCCGCCCAGGTTGGCCTGGCCGAATCCGACGGCGCCAGCTCCGAAACCCTCAAGCGGGCCATCGCCCCGCCAAAAACCTGTGCCGAACTGTTGACCGAGGGCCTGAATCAATGGAAATGAAACCCGTCGTCGATTTTTTGCAAACGACCCCCGGCCTGATCGCCCGCTTCCTCGTCGGCCTGTTGCTGGTGTTGATGGGTCTGAAACTGATCCCGCTGACACCGGCACCCACGGCCCTGGCCGCCAACGAGCCCGCCGTCGAGCGCAGCCAGACCAGCGCGCCGCCCGCCGCCGCCAGCTACCGCCTGCTCTACGACCCCCAGCAGGGTGCCTGGCTGGTCGCACCCCTGGGCGGCGACGAGGAACTGCTCACCGATCTCGTCCCCGATCCCGGCAAGGTCGACATCCCTAGCGGCTACGTCGATCGCGAGCAGGTCCGCGCCACCTTGCTCGAAGTCCTGCGCAAGCGCGCCGTGCGCCTGGACAGCGAGGACCGCCAGCGCCTGCTCGAGCGCCAGCTCGACGGCTCGCCCCTGTTTCGCCCGGAAGATCTCAAGCCCGCCGACAATGGCTGATCCCGTAACCCCAAAGAGGAATGCGCTATGGAATGGATCCTATGGATACTCGGATTGAGCTTGATCGGCGCGGGTTTTGGCCTGATCGCCACCACGGCGCTGGCCTTCTGGCGCCGCAACGGCCAGGCGATACAAGATAACTTGCGCAACCTCGCCGAGGAGCGCGAGGCCCGCGCCCAGGCCGCCGCCGAGGAAAAGGTCGCCCAACAGGTCGAGGCCGCTCGCGCCGTCGAGGTCTTCGAGAGCGCCAACTTCCGCGCCAGCAATGAATTCTCGTCGATCCCCTTGCGCCAGAGCGGCCGCGACCAGCACTACGACCTGGAGTCCTGGGCGCGCATGATCGCCTGGTTGATCTACAGCCGCCTGATCCCTGGTGTGCCCGGTCAGGTCGGCTCCGTGCTCGGCCCAACCCAGTTCAAGACCCGTGTCGACCAGCCCGACCTGCTCGATCGCTACCTCTGGATCCGCCTGTTTGCCGACGAGTCCGTCTGTGCCGAGGTCCGCACCTACTACAACCTCTCCGCCAACCAGCTCAACGACCGCCTGCGCCAAGTCCTGCTGCAAGTGCTCGAGGCCTTTCTCGACATTCCCTGCCATCAGTACTACAGCCAGCACCTCGTCGTCAGTCTGTTCGAGCGCGAGAAGAAGGGCGAGACCACCTTCGACGTCGACTTCCTGCCGCTGCTGCCGCGGGGCGCGACCGTCCACAGCTGCGACGCCTACCTGATGCTGGCCTCCGGCCTGGGCCAGATCCGCGTGCCCGAGGCCGCCAACCACAAGCTGCAGTTCGGCGACCAACTGCTCGGTCTCGGTCAGGGCTACTTCCCCCTGATCGGCGATCTGGCGGGCCAAATCGAGATCGGTCCCCACGCCCACTGCCATATCCAGACCGGCAAGCAGCACTGCGCCGGCAGCCTCGTGCTCGGCTTTCGCCAAGCCGACGAGGTCGGCGTCGGTGGCCTGCTCGAGATTCGCGCCGTGCGGTCCGTCAAGGGCGAGTCCTTCTTCCTGCGCCACCAGGTCGAGGACGAACAGCGCGACACGACCCTGGTCGCCGGCACGCGCTCGCGCCTGGCCACCCGCGAGGAAGGCACCCAGACCACCTGCGAGATCTGGCGCCGCCTCGGTCCCCATGACAACCTGCTGTGCACTGTCGTATTGCGCAACCGCCGCCCGCCCCTGGACAGCCTGCCCGACTGCGTGATCTTCGAGCGCGCCTTCGCCAGCTTCGGCTCGGCCCGCGACTTCGCCATCTTCCTGGCCTCGCAGATCTACTTCGCCACCAAGCGCCAGAAGAACGAGATCGATATCCTCCGCCTTGACAGCCCCGAGGGTCAGGCTTTCTTCAACAGCGCCGAAGGCGGCGCGCTCTTCAACCGCGGCCGCAAGCGCGAGCCGCTGCGCTGTCGCCTGCGCCTGTGCCTGGCGCCCGCCCGTCTGACCCAAGTCCACGAGTGGCTCGGCGACCGCGACATGGCGCCGCGCCTGGCCAACGCCATCCTCGACGTCCTGCGCGAGGAGCCCGCCTTCCAGACCGCTTTCCCCCCGGAAACCCTGCCCGCCTTCAAGGCCGGTGAGGGCATCCCCGGCCTGTCCGTCGAACTCGGCGCCGATGCCGCCCTCGACGCCGACACCGTGCTCCTGCGCGCCCTGCCCATCTTCGTTCCCAACCGCCGTCGCGAGATCTACGGCAGGGTCCACTTCGATGGCTGGGCCGGCGCCCGCGACCGCTCCAACATCTCCTGCGACGAGGGCGTGACCTTCCTCACCGACTACCCCAGTGGCACCGTCGCCCTCTACCTCAGCCGCTTTCCCGTCTACGAGGTCCAGGCGCCGGGCATCTTCGGCGCCCTCAAGGTCCAGATCACCGAGCCCGGCACGCCATCCGCCTGCCTGCGCATCGCCAGCCACAGCGGTACGCCCGTGCTCGTCAACGGCAAGACCCTGCAGCGGCCCTCCTCGCTCTCCTTCGAGCTCGACCAGAAGGGTGAACTGGCCGTCGAGCTCGTCACCGGTGAACGCAAGGCCAGGGTCGTCGTCTATGCCGAGCCCCTGGCCCAGTCCCAGGAGCCGATGTTCGTGCCCGAGCCCGCCAAGCTTGAACTCCACGGCCTGGCCCTGCACCGCCGTCTCGAGCGCACCGGCTGGGACGGCTCGCGCCTGTTCAAGGGCCTCTGGGACGCCGCCGCCGTCCACGAGAACAAGGAGCTGCGCGGCATCAGCCAGGTCACCGCCCAGGGCTTCCTCGCCGCCGTCGAGCGCGGCGCTCGCATCGAGCACCACTTCTTTGCCGGTCGTCGCGCCGAGCTGAGCGGCGAGCTGCGCCTCAGCCTCAAACCCGGCAGCAGCACCCTCGACGAGCAGCCCTTGCCCGGCCAGATCAAGATCTGGGAAACCGAGGCCGCCAACGTCCAGGTCGACTACCTGCGCCTCGATTTCGCCCGCAGCCGCATCATGCACGCCGGCGTGTTGACCTTCGATTACTGGGACTTTTGGCTCGATGCCCTTGAGGCCGCCCTGCCCGCCGGCGAGAGGGTCGCCAGAGTCGAGCTGGCCCGCTGCCTGCCCGGCGACATCGAGCGCCGCGACCAACACCTCTACCTCGTCGAGACCAAGGCCGGCGATGACGCCCGTCGCGGCTGGCTGTGGCACCAACCGGCTGGCATCCGCGCCGTGCGCCTGCGCTCCGATCAGGACAGCCTCGTGCCCTGTGATGGCCCGCTGGTCGGACCCTTCAGCGAGATCGAGGGCAACCTCTACTTCGTCGACTGGAGCGGCGAGCAGGGCACGCCCGTGTCCTTCGATCTGCCCGACCACGACGAACAGATCCGCCACTACCTCAGCGACGGCTTTGTGACCCTGCCCGAGGACGCCAGCTTCCAGGTCGGCGGCAAACTCGGCGGCGATACCCGCATCCACAAGAGCAACGATCCCATCTACATTGCGGGCAAACCGCTCTCGCTCCACTACGAGCCCGATCCCTCGCCCTCGCGCCCCTGCCTCAACTTCAATCCCCGCGACTACGCCAACTTCTTCGACAAGGACAGCTTCCGCATCTACTACTCCGGCGAGAAGCGCTCGTTTGTGATCGCCTCCGAAGCCCACCGCAAGGGCACCATCACCCCCAAAACCGTGTTCATGGTCATTCCCGAGGGGGGCCACGCCATCCTCGGCAGCCACGCCCTCTCACCCGTGAAAATCCCCGCCGGCGTCAACACCATCGTCCTGCCCGGCCTCGTCTTTCGCCTTTCCCAGGGTCCCGTTTACTACGCCTGATCGGAGCAGTCCATGCAAAACCTGCCAATCTATCTCCTGATCGCGCTGTTCCTGGCGGTCCTCGCCTGGACCCTGCTGCGCCGCAACCAGGTTGGTTTCAAGCTCTACCGCGCCTACCTCTGGTCGCTGCTGCCGGCCCTGTTCCTGCCGGTTCTGGGTGCCTTCATCGCCGCCCGCTACCTGCCGCGCCACGAACTCGTCATTCGTGGCTATAAGGTCCCTCTGCAGACCGGTACCCAGAAGCTCTACATCGGCTCGGATCCGCGCGATCAACTGGTCATCCACCACCGCAGTCGCGACCGCGAGAACATCGAGCCCGGTCTGCTGGAGCTGACCTTCCTCGGCAACCGCCAGTGCCGCATCACCCAAACCGTGCCCGACTCGAAGAACGTCGTCAGCATCGACGGCCTGCCGCTGCGCACCCTCGAGTTGGAACCCGGCAAGATCCATCGCATCACCTTTGCCGCCTTCGACTACCGCGACGACGAGGAGCACACCCTGTTCCTCGACCTACCTAAACCGCGGCGTGTCGTTGGCGACACCGTCCTCGCCAAGCCCGTTTTCCGCTTCCGCGGTGAACACTTCAGCAAGGGGTTCTCGCAGTCCGCCAAGATCCTGCCCAACTTTGGCATGAACAGCGGCGAACTGCGCCACCTGGCCTTTCGCGATCGCGTCTTCCACAAGGGTTTGGACAGTCCCAGCGGCAGTATTTTGCGCCAGGCCGCTCTGCTGCGCCGCGGTAGCACTTACTATCTTGTCGCCAACGATGCCCAGATCCGCCTCAACGGCCAGGACTTCCCCAACAGTCTCGTCGTCGACCACAATGCCGACCTGACGCTTGAGTCCCTGCAGCTGGGCGGCAACCGCTTCGCCAGCCGCATGCGCCTGATCCAGCCCACGGCCGGCGCCAGCCACGTCTGCTTCGAGCTGGACTCCAAATACCAGCGCCGTCTCAAGCTGCCATCCGTGGCCGTCGCCGACCGCATCTGCCTGGCCGCCAACCCCTCCGCCTATTCCCAGGCCTACGATATCCTCGACGATCAGTTTCCCACCCGCGGCGCCATCATCTCCCGCGAGGACCAGCGCTTCGTCTTCCGCGGCGAGATGCTCGTGCCCGACCAGAACTACAGCTGTGGCAAGGTCGTCTTCAGCCTCGAGAGCGTGCGCCTGGGCAAGCTCATGGCGCCCGCGCTCTACGGCCTGTTGTTTTTATTGAGCGCCCTGTTCGTGCCGCCCTCGCTGGTGCGCCGCGTGCCCCTGCTCGGCCCCCTGGTGGCGACCGCGATCTTCCTCGGCGCCCTGCGCCAGCTGTTCGCCTTCCGCGCCTGGCTGGGTCCGCCCTACAACCTCAACGTCTTCCTCGACTCCGCCGCCGCGCCCTACCTGTTCGTGCTCTGCGTCGTCGTGCTGTGTAGCCGCGCGCCCTTCTTCCAGCTGTTCGCCACGGGCATCGGCTATGTCCGCAATCTGCTGCTGCCCAATCGCACCCGGCCGCTCACCCGGTCCAGTGATGGCGACGGCGCCACCGCGACCCTGGCCCTGCTGGTCTATGGCATCGTCCTCTACCTCCTGTTCGCCCGCTACCTCGACGCCGGCTTCCTGCTGGCCGTTGTCTTTTTCCTGCTGATCTCGGCGCTGCTCCCATACCTGGGTCGGCTCGAACGCTACCTCAGCGCCCATCCCGTCGTCGGCCATGCCCGCCAGCGCTATCGCCCGGTGTTGAGCATGGTCGCGCTGTTCGCCTTGGCCGCCTTGGCCGCGCCGCTGATGGGCGGTCACGAGATCATCCCGATCTTACCCGGCCGCATCCGACCCGACATTTTCATCCAGGTGATCCTGCTGCTGATCACGGCCTACCTGGCCGGCATTTGGGAGCGCGAGAAGCGCAACCAGGTCGTGCCGCTGCTGGCCGTGATCGCAATCTACGCCGTCATGGTCGGCCTGCCCTTCTTCCAGGGCGTACTGGCCAGTGATATGGGCTTCTTCCTCGTCGTCGTCTGCCCACTCGTCACCGTCCTGCTGATGGCCTCCTGGACCCTCGACCGCCGCATCCCGCTCCTCGTTTGGACCTCGATCGCCGTCATCGTGGCGCTGGTCCTGTTCTTCAAGTTCTACCAGTTCCCCCTCGACGGCGTCTCCGCCCAACGCCTGGCCTTCTGGCTCGATAAGCCGCGCCTGCGCTCCGAGCACTTCTTCGACTACCAGGCCCAGATCCCGATCCTCTGGTCCTCCAGTCAGGGCTGGTTCGGCGGCGGCTTCTTCGAAGGCGATTGGTATCCGGCCCTGCGCGGCACCGCCGTCAACGACAACGTCGCCGCCGTTTTCGTCCAGGGCGAACTGGGCGGGATCGGCACGATCCTGATCATGCTGCTCTACGCCGCCCTTTGCACCATCGGCCTGCTATTCGTGCGCGACGCCCGCGAGCGGGTCGGCGGTTTTCGCATCTGGCTGGTGACCGGCATCGCCCTGACCTTTGTCTGGACCGCCACCGCCATGTTCCTGCAGAACCTCGGCTGGATGCCACTGACCGGCAAGAACCTGCCGTTCCTGGGACTGGACAGCCTCAACGACACGATTCGCTACGGCCTATTGACCGGCCTAATGGCCCGCTACATGCGCGAGGTGGAGGAATGACCATGGACTTCCAAGCGCTTCGCTCGCGCCTCGTTGACGCCTGGCGCCGTGCCCTCGACCAGGAACCCGTGCCCGCAGTCGGTGCGTTGCTGGCAATGCTGTGCCTGGGTTTTGTCGGCTTTGCCGCGCTCTTTCCCCTAGGGGGCGACAGCGACATGGGCACCTGGAAACCCGTCATCGACGACACCACCGCCCAGCGCGTGATCGAGGTCGTCTACAAGGACGGCGGACTCGAGCTGCAGCTGGACCCCAACGAGAGCGGCGAACTGGATTCCGCCGAACGCCGCTTCGTCGGCACCCATCTGCGCAAGTTCAACCGCCATGTCCGCGGTCGCGTCTTCCGCGCCGAGGGCCTCGTCCAGGGTCCGCCCGACTGCCTGTTCTCCGTACAGCTCAACCGCACCCACGAGGGCGGGCTGGCCGCCGGCCTCGTCTCCCGCGACCTCTCCGCCTACGATATGTTCCCCAGCGGCGAGCGCCGCCTCAAGGACCTGGGCGCCGTCTACTACGCGCCCTCCGCCGTGCGGCAACCCTACTTCTCCGACGGCAGCCTCGGCTTCTTCCTCGACCCGCGCCCGCGACCCGACGGCGGCAGCCTCAAGGTCGCGCTCACCGACGAGGGCATCTGGAACGCCAACACCGTCATCCTCACCGACCGCGGCGGCATCCCCCGCGCCCAGGTCCGCCCCAACGCCGACGGCAGCGCGGTTGAGGTCAAGCCCCTGGGCGGCTATGCCGTCTACCTGGAGAACAACCCGCCCATGAGCGGCGACGGCGTGCTCGTCGGCGAGGGCCAGGTCGTCGAGATTGGCGGCCGCTTCTTCGAGGCCCACTTCGGCGACGCCGCCACCCTGGCGATCACGCGCCAGAAGGCCGACGGCCTCAAGCGCATCTACCCGACCGGCAAGCTGTTCCATATCGTCGGTCCGCTCGCCCTAGACGGCGCCCACCAGAGCCTCGGCATCGAGTACCTGTTCCAGGAGTACCTGATGGGCGTGCCCAGCCAGGGCTTGCCGCCCGGCGAACTATGGCTGACCCTCGACGAGCGCCTCCAGGCCAACCTCGGCCAGGCCATCACCGAGCTGTCGGGTCAGTCGCTTAAAGGCACTGCCTCCGCCCTGATCATGAACGCCCAGACCGGCGCCGTCGTCGCCATGGCCGCCTCGCCCGGCGGCTACGATCCCGAGGACCGCGGCGGCGTCATGGACCTGCTCGCCGCCGGCAAGGAGCCCTACTTCAACCACGGCTGCTTCAAGCGCCACGTCATCGGCTCCGTCACCAAGTCGTTCTACGCCTTCATGGCGCTGCAGATCATGGGCGACAAGGTGCTCGACATGCGCCTCGACCTCGACGGTGCCGAGACCCGCGAGCTCTTCGGCCACCGCCTCTATGGCGGCAGTGCCGGCCGCCTCAAGTTCCACAGCGACAGTCCCACGTTCGAGAGCTATCTGATCCAGTCCGACAACGCCTACCAGCACAGCCTCGGTCTGCTGCTCCTGGCCGGCGTCACCGACCCGGGTCGCGAGCTGCCCGCGCCCTGGGCCTACGCCTACGGCGACGACTTGGTCGTCCACCCCCTGGCCGGCGGCGAGGGCGACTGGTTGAAAGTCGCCAACCTCGGCCCCGCCCGCGACCGCCTCTGGGTCGACCCGTCCGGCCAATTCAGTACCCTATTACAGAGCCTCTTCGACCTCAGCACCGAGAGCGGCAAAAGCGTCGCCAACGATCGCGACCTCTCCGTCTACAGCGAGGACTTCCTCGACCTCGCCAGCCGCGTCCTGCAGGCCCGCCAGCCGTCGATCGAAAAGCCGCGCGACATCCTGCTGACCCGCTCCGTCGTCTGCGCGCCCGAGTCGCCGCGCATGGAGCTGACCGAGCTCAAGAACACCAAGGACGCCTCCAACGTGCTCTACGGCGCCAACCGCAACCGCTGGACCGATGTCAAACTCTGCGAGGCCTTCAGCCGCATGGTCACCGGCAAGAGGGTGCGTGCCCGCCTGGTCTCCCGCTACAAGGACAGCTTTACCAAAGAACTCGTCGACCTCGAGGCCAAGGCCGCGCCCGAGCCGTTGCCGTTGCCCAACCCTAGGGCACCCGAGCAGCTGCGCCGCATCCTCGAGCGCGTGCCCCGCTACGGCGACGGTCGCTACCCCGATGGCACCGCCCATCTGCTCCAGCCCACCATCGATGCCATCGCCGCCAAGCAGCCAGGCTTCACCCTGCTCGGCAAGACCGGCACCATCGACGACGGCCTCAAGGGCGAGCCCGACTCGCGCCTGTTCCTCGGCAGCTTCGGCGTGACCGATGCCAAGGGTTTCAAACAGGCCTACACCTTCGTCATCTACCTGCGCAACGCCGTCGACCCCGACGCGCCGTTCCACGTCATCAACCAGAACCTGCCCGAGTGGTGGCGCCTGCTCACCGAGAAGCCGCCCACGCCGCCCACCCAACCCGTCCAGAAAGCCAAGTAACCCCAAGACCCGGAGCCGGAAATGGAAATACCCTTCCTCACCATCAGCAAGTACGACGGCCAGCTGCTGTCGCCCCAGTTCGAGAGCCTCGCCGCCCTCGGCAGCGACCAGGGCGTGCGCTGGGAGAAGACCGACCAGGCACCCGCCTGGGCTGCTGGCGCCACCGCCCAGGTCTTTCGCGACCGCGGCGATCGACTCGTCGCCACCTACAAGCTCGACTACCCCGACATCAACGGCCTGGGCAACAGCATCTACCGCCTCGACGGCGAGCAGTTCCAGTTCTGCCTGAAGGTCCTGGGCGACGCCGAGGGCAACGAGCGCGAGGCCCTCGTCTGGGAGGCGCTCGGCTACGGCCAGGGCGAGCGCTTCCAGCAGATCAAGGGCCTGCCGCCCAGCAAGTTCACCTTCATGGACAAGCAGCTGCGCACCGTGCTCACGCCCTACTATCCCGGCGTGCTCAAGGCCATCAGCGGTGGCGCCTACGAGTTCCCCCTGGTCATCTGCGCCGCCCTATACATTGAGGAGACCCTGGCCGGCCTCCACGAGCGCGGCCTGGCCTACATGGACCTGTGCCCCTCCAACATCCTCTTCAAGACCAACCCCAACGAGGCCCTGCTGTTCTTCCTCACCGACATGGGCGGCGTCAAGCCCCTGGCCCGCGCCGCCAACCGTCCCGAGCTGGCGCCGCTGATCCAGGTCATGGTTGCCCGCCGCTGGACCCGCCGCGAGGTCCTGCCGCCCGCCGAGTTGTTCGGTGTCGCCGCCGACCCGCCTATGACTACTACACCCTCGCCCGCACCTGCCAGGTCCTGCTCGGGCTTGGGCCCGACCAGGCCAATCAGGACACCCGCCAGTGGCCCGAGGCGCTCTGCCTCGAGGAGCCCATGCGCGCCACCCGCGCCGAGATGGCCCGCTTCGACCAGCTGATCCAGCCCTGGTTCAGCGGTAGCGCGCCCGACGCCGCCGCCCGCGCCCAGAGCCGCGCCGAGTTGGAGCGCTTGTTCGTCGACTTCTTCCAGGAGCGCCAGGGCTTCGCCTGTGGCTACCTCGGCCGCAGCGGCATCGGCGACCGCTGGCGCGCGACCCTGCTCGCTCGCCTCAGGCGCTACCGCATGGCCCTGCCGGCCGCCCGCTTCGAGGAGCTGCACGCCCGCCTCGAGGCCGCCCTCGACCTGGCAGAGGCCCAATTTCCCGCCGAGTTGGCCGACCTCACCGCCGCCGTCACCGCACTGCGCACCGGCGCTGGCCTGGCCGCCCTCGACGGGCTCGAGCGCTTTGCCGCCAGCCGCCTCGTGCGGGTCAGCCGGGTCGCCAACTACGCCCTGTTCCACCACAAGAAACTGGCGCGACCGCTCGTCTCAGGCGCTGGTGCCGTCGAACGCCTGGCCGCGATCGGCGCCAAACTGACCAACACCTGGCCCCTGGCCGAGGAGCCCGAAGCCGCCACCAATCGCGCCATGCGCCAACTGGGCAGTGCCGTTTCGCTCGGCGTCCTGCGCCGTCAGGTCTGAGGAGGTACCATGCGCAGTTCCGACCTGATCTGGCTCTTACTGATCGGCCTCCTGCTTCTCGTCGTCGGTTACGACCGCCTCTACCGTCAACGCCTCGACGACCTGCTCGACCACCGCGCAGATATCGTTCACAGCCAGAGCCTCGAGTCCTTCTCCGGTGCCCGCAGCGATGAGGTGGTTGCCGATGCACCGGTCCTGCGCGCCGTCGAGCACGTCGTCCAATTTGGTGATAACTGGTCCTCGATCGCGGCCAAATACGGCATCGCCGACTATAATGAGCTCAAGGCTCATTTTGGCCACGTGCCGCTGACCGTGGGGATGAAGCTGGAAATCCCCGCCGAGCTGAGGGGTCAACCATGAAAACCTTTGTCTATGGCCGGCCCGCCGTCGATGGCGGCGACCGCGGCTACCGCATCTTCCAAAGTCAGGGTCTGAACCCCGAGGAACTGCGCCAGTTGCGCGATCTGTTCTCCGACCAGGATCCCGATGTGCGCCGCCTCCAGCAGGACCACTTCCTGCCGTTCTATGCCTGGTTCCCCTGGAACGAGGGCGCCTGGGTCTTTGGCAAGGGCCGCATCGAGTCCCGTGGTCGCCTGGGCGCCATGTACTACAGCTACCTCTTCCACGGCGTCGTCCTCGACCAAACCCGGCGCGAGCTCTTGGCCTTCAACCCCTTCGTGCTCGCCGACTTCTTCGACCTCAGCGAGGAACGCCGCGCCGCTTGCCCGCTGATTCCCGACAAGATCAACGAAAAGGGCCTGATGCTCAACCTCCACAACAAAGCCGGCGCGATCGCGACCCACGAAACGCTGGTTCACGAGCTTGGCCGCCTCGCCGAGATTTGCCTGTTCGACAACCCGACCCGCATCCTCCTGCCCCACAGCGGCCGTCACGACGCCAACTTTCTCGGCATGCTGCTGTTTCTCCTGCCGCCCACCCTGCGTGCCCGCCTCTCTATCTGCACCTGGGCGCCGTTCATGGTCCAGCCGACCCGGCTGGTCAGTCTCGTCGAAGCACCCGCGCCGCTGCCCCAGGGCGCCGTCTGGCTGGATGGCCAGGACAAGAGTCGCAGCCTGCTGTTCGACCACCTCACCCGCTTTGCCCGCGGCAACCTCGACGAACAGGGCCGCACGGCGCTTGTGCGCCGCTATGAGGTTCTGGCTGATGACCTGCTGGGCCGTTATCCCGAACCAAGCTTGCGTCGGCGTGCTTTCGAGGACCTGTTTCGCGCCCTCGAACGGCCCTCGCTGCAGTCGCTTGGCCTATTTCCCGCCGTCGGCGCCAAGGGCTTTGCCTACAAGGCCCAGCACTTCCTCGCCATTTGGGGCCACTACCAGGGCGAGCTGAAGCTTTACCCCGATCTGGCCGACCGCCTGGTCGCGGCCCTGGCCACCGATTTCCGCGAGCTGCCTGAGCCAGAGCGCCTGCGCCTGCTGCCGAGCCTGGACCAGCTCTTGGCCGTGCTCGGCGCCACCCTGCAGGGCAATGGTCTGCACTTGGCCCTGGCCGACCCACTGCTCTGTCCGCGCCTCGTGGAGCGCCTGCCCTCGGAGCGGCTCCACGAGCTGCTGCTCGAACAGGCCGGTAAGGGCGGCACGCTGCCGCTGGACCTGCTCAAGGCCAACCACCCTAGCTGGCCCGCCTTTCTCGATCGCCTTGTCAAGCTGTTCTGGGGTCGCTACTTGCGCCAGTGCCGCGCCGGCAATGGCCCCGAGTTACACCGCTTCGCCGCTGCCCTCGAGGCCTGCCATCGCCTCGAGCCCAAGGCCTTCGCCAAGAGCAGTCAGCTGCTCATCGATTCGGCCTGGCTGGGTTACGCCCAGCCCTACATGCGCAAGCAGGCCATGTGGACCGACTGTCTGCTCGAGTGGGGCCGCCTGCTCGAGACCCGCCTCGGCAAGCGCGAGAGCGAGACCATGCGCCTCTCGCGGCTGCGCCTGGCCGGCTGCCTCAAAGCCGTTTTTGGCGCTGCCAAGACCTGGCCGCGGGAGTTTTTACGCATGAATGAATGGGTGAACGGCAACTGGCTCGTCGCGCCCTATTACGATCCCGATACCTTTGGGGGGAGCCGGAATCTATGACTCAGATCTTGGAATGCGAAAAATGCGGCAACGGACTGCTGGACGGCGACCTCTTGTGCAAGATTTGCGGCCATCTCAGTGGCCGCATTTGCAAGGTCTGCGGCCATCACGTGCCCCACGGCAAACGCCTCTGCGAGGGCTGCGGCAACGACTTGGGCCCCGAGACGCCGTTTGGCGCCGCCGTGCCCGCCAACCCCGACCGCATTCACTACATGCCGCCGCCGCCCACGGAGCCGCAACCGACCGCGACCTCGCCCAACGCCACCCAGGTACTGGATGATCCCAACCAAAAGCGCACCGTGCCACTGGATGCCCCCCCGACATCACCACCCATCCCCAACACAGGCCAGGGTGGGGGCACGCCGTATCGCGAGCCGAGCAGGGTCGACCACACCGACTTCGATGCCATCCTGCAGACCTGCCAGCAGTTGTTGTCCTCGCGGACCGATCTGTTTGGCGTCTTCGGCCGGCCCGCCAGCGGCAAGACCGTCTTCATCTACGCGCTCGGCCAGATGTTGAAGGGTTGGCCAGGCGCCAAGATCAGCCTCGGCAATTTTGCCCTGGACCGCAACTGGGAGGACCTGATCCACTACCAGGACCACCAGTTTGCCGAGGGTATCGAGAAGCCCACCTCGCGCGGCTTGCACTTCTACACCGCCAAGGCCATTGGCCGCGGTCGCGACAAGCGCCACTTCGCGCTGATCGATATCCCTGGCGAGCAGTTCGAGCAGATCGACGACTGGACCCGCGACATCACCCACTTCTTCCTGACCTACCTGACCCACTGCAAGGGCCTGTTCCTGTTCCTCGAACTGGACCCTGAGACCATTTGCAAATCGGCAGCCGAGGCCGTCGACCGCCGCGCCCGCGAGCGCGGCGCGCCCTTGACCAGCGGTGAGGCCGAACTGGCCCGCCAAGCTTGGCGCTACAAGCGCGACCAGCTCAGCCATATGGTCAAATTCCTCTCCGTCGCCGCCACCGTCAACCGCATCGAGAGCATGGGCGACCTGGAGCGCCAGAAGGGCGCCATGATGGATGCCTACCGCGCCGAGCGCTTTGGCGCCGACACCGTCAAGGTGCCCGTCGCCCTGTGCATTACCAAGGCCGACCGCATCAAGGACTACCGCTTCGACGGCTATCCTGCCATCGTGCCGGGCGCCGCCGATTTTCTGGGCGATCCCTGGAACGCGATCGAGACCCTGTTCCCCCAGGAGCTGGAGAACCTCAAGTTGCTCGTGCCGCGCCTGAAGATCGAGTGGACCTCCAGCACTGGCGAGAGCTTCAATCCCAAGCGCGGCATCGGTCAGCCGCTAGGTCTGGCCTCCGTCTTCAACCACGTCATCGCCGACCCGCCGCCTGCCTGGTCGCTGTCTGCCCGGACCTACCTCAAGTACGGCCGCTTCTTCGGTCTGGAGGCCTGATCGACCCATGCGCAAACCACTTGTGATTGTGATCGTTTTCTGCCTGGGTCTGATCCTTTGGCCCCTGCTCTTCATCACCTCCATGTTCCGCGTCACCCCGCCCAAAACCCTGAACGAGCTGATCGGTGCTGAGCCACTGCCCATGAAGTCGATCGGCGACGGCCTGAAGGACTTCCTGGAGAGCGAGGACGGTCGCGCCGTGCGCGACAGCTGGGGCTACGCCTACGGTCCCCCGAACCCGCTGGACCCCAGTGCTTTCGGCTATGAAGTGTGGCAGGCGGAAGCCATCAACCGCGCGGCGGAACTCCTGGGCCAGGGCCAAGCATCGCGAGCACTTTCCCTGTTGGATGGTCGCTATGCGGCCTATCCCCCGCTGGTTAAGAAGAAATCCTTCTTTGAGGAAGATGAGGAAGACGAGGACGAACTGCCCGAGTCCGAGGATCGCAAACTGCTCTACCTCAATACCCGTTACACCCGCGCCGCCGGCAAGATGATGCAGGCCGAGCTCAACAGTCGCCGCGGCAGTGCCGTCACCGGGTTACTCCAGGAAGCGCTTTACGACCTGCGCCGCAGCGTCAACGCCGTGGAGACCCTGGGCGACGTGCGCGGCAAGCGCGGTAATTATTGGGGCTCCGGTGCGCACGCATGGGAAGGGCAGGCGCTCAAGCTCGAACACGGCGGCCTGCCCGCCAGCGCGATCTACGGCAACCTGGCCCTGGCCTACCTGCGCCTGGGCGAGAAGGGCGGTTACCCCTACCGCGCGCCCGCTTACCTCGAGCGTGAGCGCGACAAATACTCCTGGGGCGAGGATCGCACCCTGACCCCAATCGTGAATGGCTTGATCGACTACGCGACCAAGGGCGAGGCGCGCAAAAAGATGCCGCTGCGCTTTTTCCGCCTGATCATGGCGTTGCACAACCTCGAAGCCGCGGGCCGCGGCTCGGTGAACAACGCCGATGCGGACGTGCATCAGTACACCGTGGCCTTGATTCTCAACCACCTCAGCGACTACCCCGAAAGCGGCGTGACCCTCAACACCGCCATGGACTACTTCAAGCTGGCGCGCAGCAGTTCCAACGCCAGCCGCCCGATCTACCACTTGGCGGGCAAGGAACTGGTCCTGCTAATGTGGCGCAGCGGTCGTGCCGCCGAGGCGGCGGAAGTTCTGGAAACCCTGGACCTGGGCCAGCTGGAAAGCCTGATCGCCGGCCCGGACCGCGAGCAGGGACTGCTGTTCCTGGACATGGCGCAGCTGACCAGCCTGAGCAAGGGCGACTTCGAGCGGGTGCGCAACCACCTGGACAGCCGCGACCACGAGCTACCGGGCGGCAAGGCGCGAAAGCTGCACCAAGAGGTGCTGGCGGTCGTAGGCCAAGCGTTCTTCCACGACCTGATCCAGCGCCTGCGCGACGACAGCATCGCCACCTGGGGCGGCGTCGTCCAGAACTTCCGCAGCGACCCCGTGCTGGAGCGCCTACCGGAGTTTCGCGAAGTCTGCCAGCGTGACTTCCTAGACCACAGCGAGAGCAGCCCCTGGGTCGCGATCAACCTCATGGTCCGCCAAACCCCCAGCTTGCGAATCTGGTTCTGGCTCCTACGCCTGGGCGGCTTCGGCCTCTGGGTTTGGTACCTGATCTGGTGCTACCGCTCCCACCGAAAGGTGGCCCAACAGATGTTCACCAGCAACTACGGCCGCGAGATCGCCTAAATGCAAGTGGGGCCGACCGCTGGTCGGCCTCTCAAAAGGAAGTTCAACGGGACCCATAACCCGGTGGGCATGCCCCAGTGAGCCCATGCCCCAGTGGGGCCGACCGCCGGTCGGCCTCTCAGGTGAAAGTTCACCGGGACCCAAACCAAAGCCAGTGGGGCCAAACTCGCCCTTGTCTCGCCATCCGGCTCCCCCTATCAAGCGCGGCCGCAAGGACACCAAAGCGGCCTCAAAAACTTCCTTTCATTCCAGAAATAACTCACTTTCGCACATCCAAACCGGAGCGCCGACGCGAGTGAGTCGGGTTTTCGGAATTCCGCAAGGACGCCGCACTCGAGAAAGTCGGACTTTCGGAATTCCGCAAGAGACTCTTCCCCGGAACGAGCAGCTCCACGCACTCAAAAGCGACCCTCACACTGAGTAAGTGACGACCTCCGGCGACCAAAAACAGCGCATTCCTCGGAAAAGACCTCTTCCGGCACGCCGCACGACCGCCTGAGCGTGTGATTGACTTGCTCATGTGACAAAAAGTTCCCTCGCTCCCAGTTTGGAACAAAGTTTTGATGTCAAAACGAGCCGCCAACTGAGAAAGTCCTTCCTGCGGAATTCCGGAGCAACGCTCGCACTTTGTGTTTAGTTAGCTCCGGAATTCCGAAAGTATGCCACACCTGCACACAGCGCCTCACGGAACCCCGCAAGTCCAAGGAATTCGGTTGTAGGATCAATCTTGTTGCCTTAGGCTCCCGCACCCACAGGCAAAGCCTCCTCGGGCATGCCGCAGCACCAACAAACAAAGGAGCAAGCTCGCCACGCAAAGCGAACACACCGGCCCAGCGGCAAATCGAGCGCCACGGTTTGCCGAAATGATCTGCCCAGCCATCCTGAACCCATTGAGGTGGGCACTATGAACCAACGTAATCGCTAAACAGAATCATTTCAGTGGGACGCTCCCTGAGTTTCGCTCTACTGAAAAGACCGCTTTGATAATCACCCGCCGTCCGGCGCCAGCTTGCTTGCGCTACAGCAACTACAGCGCCTACGGCAGCTTTTCGGCTAGGCTCTACCTACACATAGGCTTGGCCAGATCTTGACAGAATTTAAAACTTCCTGGGAGTCAGGGGAACTCGTCAATGTCCAGATGTTCATAGACCGATAGCATGGAAGCTCGAGCGCCTGGTGCTTTGACGACTTGGATAGTGCCGGATGTGTTCAGTGAAGTCGATTTTGCCTAGCCTGGAGCACCGGAAACCCTCCACGGAAGGGGACAGGGGCGCAGGCGTCCGAGCCCAGTCCGTGTTCCCTTCCGTGTGTTTCAGTGCCATTCCGTGGTTAAAAACAATTCTGAGCGGCTAGACTCAGCGAGACTCCGTGGTTAACCATCAGCGGTTGACCACGGAAAACACTGAATCTCACGGAAGGGGACAGGGATGCAGGCGTCGGAGCCCAATTCCGTGTCGCTTGGGGCTTGGCGCCGTCCTGACAAGGCCCTACCAAGTCCCTTCCTGCTTTGGCAGGGAATCGCTGGCGTTGAATTGAATTTTTCAGACGTGCAAATTCTGGTATAAAATAAATTCAGTATCTCAAGGAATCATTCCACCTACACCCCTTTCATTTCTGGGTGATGCCTCGTGAGGGTGCACATGACAATGGAGTCGATTGGGCGATACCAGATGGAGCAGGTCTTGGGCCAGGGTGCCATGGGCTTGGTCTGTTTGGCCTTCGATCCCGTGCTCAACCGCAGGGTGGCGATCAAGACGATCCGAGTCGACCGCATGGAACGAGGCGATCGTGACCGATTCAAGGAGCGCTTCTTTCGTGAGGCAAGTATCACGGGCCAGATACAAAACCTCCACATTGTCAGTACCTATGATGTCGGCGATTATCAAGGCAACCCTTATATTGTCATGGAGTATGCTCCTGGTATCAACCTGCTCGACCTTCAGGCCAAACGACGCATACGGGTTCCTGAAATCCTCAACTACTTAGATCAAGTAGCGGATGGCTTGGAAGCTGCCCATGCGCTTGGTATTATTCATCGAGACATCAAACCTTCCAATATGATCGTCACGCCCACGGGCTTGGTGAAGATCCTCGATTTTGGCATTGCAAGGTTTTCCGAAAGCCATCTCACCTCAACAGGCCTCTATTTGGGGACGCCTAGATACTCGTCGCCAGAACAAGTCAGTGGCTTACCCCTGACCAAAAGCAGTGATCTGTTTTCATTTGCCGTGCTGGCGCACGAGCTGTTTTCAGGCGAAACACCATTTGTCGCCAGCAACTTAAGCTCACTTTTGTTCAAGATTGCCCATGCTGAACCAGAGATTCTCGTTCCCTTAAAAATGACCGCAAAAGTTCAGGCTCAGTACCGAAACATCTTTAAAAGGGCGTTGCATAAATCACCACGTAAGCGCTTCCCCAGTGCCATGGAGTTTGTGACGGCGCTGCGTCAAACCCTCTCAGAGTCGCGGTCAAACCTCGAGCCGCCCCTCATTCCCACTCCAGAAGTACCTCCGATCAGAGATACACAAGCGGAAATGCTGGCATTGGAAAGAGCACTGGAAGGGGAGATGGCTTTGGCACGAGAGCGCGAGGAGCGCATCCGTTAGCTGCGCGCAGCGTTCCAGCAGGCCTTGCGGGCCAACGACCTTGACGGCTGTACGCTGGCGGTGGGTCGATTGGACGGGGAACAGACGGATAGCCTGTCCGAGAAGAAAGCGATAGCTCTTCTCCGAGAGAAACTACGCATTCAAAGATCGTTGGATGACCACACGACACAAATCTGTTCGCTGCGGAAAGCGATTAGTGATCAGCTGCAAGCAAACAAGCCCAATGAAGCGACTGCCAGTCTTCAGAAACTCTTGAAATTAGATCCGTCAGTCATCGAAGAGGACCTTTTTGATGAGTTCTACAGGAAAAATCGCCGTGCGCCGGAGCCAGAAGAGGAACTCGAGGCGACGCTTGTCGCGGTACCAAGGGATCGTTTTGGCTTGGCCGGTCAGTTGCCAGACGGCAGCAAGATCTCCTGGACACGCCGATGGAAATGGTTTTGGTTCGCGTCCGTCATGTGCCTTGTGATCGCGGGCTTGACCTGGATGTGGTATGACGATCGCTTGACCTGGGACATGCTGGCATTTGATTCGATCCCTCGTCCTGCGGTGCCTGATGGGGCGGTTCCACCTGTCGATGCCCTTGCAACCGCAAAAGAAGCGATTAGCGGAGATCCTGTTCAGGACACGGGTGAAGGCACGAGTGAAGCACCTGGGCCAAGCCAAAGCGGAGAGGTAACGCCTATCGCTCAGAATGAGGCACTTTCTACCGCGGAAAGCGCAACGCAAACGGCTGAGCTCGGAGAGCCTGTGGCACCAGGGGCAGACGGACCTAATACGGCGAACCAGGGCGACCCTGAAGCACCTGTGACTCTACCAGGGTCAATTTCTGTGCCTAGAACGCGGGTGTCGAGCGAGCCCTTGTCCACGGAGCGCGAACAGGGCACCTCTCCTATAGCGGCTAAGCCCAACCAAACCAATGCGCTTCCAAAGATGAGCGCCTATCCCCCAAACGAAGTGATGCGTGCTAACGGCGCGGTCATCCCCAATGTCAGCTATAGCGGGTACTTTCACAGTCCCAAAAAAAACGTCGTGCTTCAGGCAAAGCCATTTCTTATCAGTTGTGAGATCTCCATTTCCAAACCCGGGCATCCGAATTTTTTTCTGTGTTGGCGCTTGGATGCGGATGCTTATCAATACCTTAAGATGCAGCAGCGTGGAAAAGAATACGTTGCTCAGATCCCCGCTACTGAGATGCGACCCGGAATGCTTGAATACTATTTCTCGCTGAGTCTTCCTGGTGATGAAATTCAATTTGGGGATGAGACCTATAAAAATTTCAAAGTTCAACTTGAAGAAACGAAAACTGTGAATCAATGAACTGAAAACCCATGGTCGATGGAGGTCGCTGATCTTCGCTGGTTTTTTGAGGTCGCAAGCGGTTGAGGAGGTTGGGAAGGCCTCTCAAGTGGAAGTTCAACGGGACCCATGACCCGAAGACCCAGTAGGGCCGACCGCCGGTCGGCCTCTCAAGTGGAAGTTCAACGGGACCTATGACTCAGAGGACCCATGCCCCAGTGGGGCCGACCGCCGGTCGGCCTCTCAAGTGGAAGTTCACCGGGACCTATAACCTGGTGGGCATGCCCCAGTGAGGCGCCTGAGTGCTTGGCTCTCCAACCTGACAAAGTCGTACTAGGTCACCATTACAAGCATAATCGCGAAGTCGCCTGTTTTTCGCCAGGGATTTAGGAATAATTGGATTCAAAAAATCGGCGGTTTTTCGCTGTTATTGCGAATGGCCGGCTAGCGCTCGCGCAAGCAACATGTTATCATCATTTGGTTCCCCCGAGGATAATTTTTGGAGGGTGTGATGCTTTATGAATTAAATCCTAGTTTGATTGATGTGGAAGAGGATGATTTTTTGTTTCGTGCAGAGAAGCTCTGGAGGTTGTTAGAAATCCTCCAAAACAAGGAGCTACAACTGTCAAGCACCGCAGATTGGGGTGGGCGATTTAGCTGTCCTGATTTGTATGAAGATCCGCTTCACCAATTCAGATACATAGAAAATTTAACAAGTGACGGTGTAAAGGTGGCAGTCATGGATGACCAAGATACGAGACCACAAATTAATGTTGATGGATTGTGTAGAATGCGGGCTTTGTGTTTCGGTTCCGACCCTGAAAAAGTTTTGAGTGTGCATCGAGCAAAACCCACAAATTTTGATGATATCCGAATAGTAGTGAAAATTAGCGTACGGAAGTTGTTGGCGACCGTGCGGAATGATCCACGAGAATATATATCCAGTGAGGTTACCATTGGGAAAGTTATATACGTTTCTAATGACAATGAAATAATGGATGATGCATGTCGGTTTCTTGAAGCGGTTATGAATGGTGGTTTCATGTTGGTTGAGAGTCATAAGCGAACCTTCTTTCTAAAGCGTAAAAAATACCATGTAGAGGATGAAAAAAGATTGATCGTATTGATCCCCAGTGAGTGCGGAAATGATCAAGTTGTAAGAATTAAGATTGATCCTCTTGAATTAATCGAAGAAATTGTTGTTGATCGTATGGTTGATTCCACCACGGAAAACAATATAAGAAATCGGTTAAGGCAAACAGGGTATCCAGAGGACAAAATCGTGTTACTAAAATGAGCGTGTGTTTTTGCCGCGGAACTCAAACGCACTTGTTGGATGCAATCTCGGCTTGAGCGACTTCCCAGTTTCACTGATGGACACCTACCATAGAGCCTAGCTGGACCCTAGCCGAAAAGGCAAAAGCGCCCTTCTATAAATATTCGCGAATACATTCGAGCCTTCCATTGCCGCCATTCTCTCTCACTTTTGACCTGTTTTCGATCAATCCCACCCATTTTTGCCGCCGCGACTGTAAATCGTTGCGGTTTTCTACTTGGATCGCATGCTCTTTCCAGCGCTCAAACCGTGAGGGAAAGACTATGAGTGTTTCGCATTCCTAGTGTTATGTATGTGATCCGTCTGAAGTTGAATGCCAACACCTTTTCAGTCAGTTCGGCGGTGACTTTCGCAATGTTCCGGCGCGCTACTCGCCCGAAACCCACAATCCCCTTGAGCTGAGAGATGACTGATTCGATCGCGGAGCGCTTTCGTCTCGCCTTCTTATGCGCTTCGCTCTCCCATTCGTCGGGATCAGTGATTGCGCGGCCTTTACTACCCCCGATCACCAATCTCTGCACTCCCAGTCTTAATGGCTTCAGCATGGCTCTCTTTGCACGCATAGCCACTGTCCACATTGAACTCGATGGGGACAATGCCTAAACGCTCAATCGATGCCTTTATCAGCGGTACCAACTGTTGCGCGTCACTGGCATTACCCTTAGGCACTTTCACGTCAGTAATAAACCCATTACCAGACGACACCACCTGGACGCGGTACCCGATGACCGGGTCATGTGTGCCCTTCGCAATATAGGCGGCATCTTTATCACCCAGGCTCAAGCGACGCCCTCCAGATTTGGGGGGTTTTCGCTCGATCACCCGTTCGATGCAGGCTTCAATGATTTTACAGGCTTCGCTAATGTCTTCCCCAATCAGACCGAGCACCTTTTTCATCGCGGCCTCCTCGCTGGGTGCCAGCTTGAGGCTTTTTGCGTGCCGCTCCAATTCACCCAATTCTTGGGTCAGGATTTGACTTGCATCCTCTGCAAGCTCAATAAAATCAGCATATAAACCTTGTCTTTTACGCTCCCCGCTTGTCTTGCGGCGGACCATGGCGATCTGAAACTCAAGGCGGCGCATTTCCTCGATCAATCCACCTACGGTCTCCCCTTTAAGACAGGGTAACTCGAACTTCTCCAGGCTCCGTCCGCGTTTTAGCGCGCGATCTAGGAAATTGACAATGAGCCGCGAGTCTGATGGCCATGAGGTGCTGGCACTGACAGCAGTCGAATCAGCTTTTTGATTCAGTAGGTCATCGAGACCTTCCGAACGAACCATGCAGAGTTGGGCTCTGTGGATGAAGTCCAGCGTTTCCTTGCTGATGACATTAGCATTTTCGATCAAGGTACTTAAGCCAGGGAGCGGTATGCCCTCTTCTTCCAAAACCAGGCGGATACTGGTTGATTCTTCAAATAAGGTCTTGGCTGCGGAGCTCTTAAAGCCACCCAAATACCCACGAAGCATCAAAAACAGAAAACAGGCGCGGGGCGTCATTCGGGGCCGGCCTGTTTGAAGCGGCGAGACCTTTGGCCCAGATGATCCAGCAGGTTTGAGCTCGGTTATGTATCCTGATTGGGCGTCACGCCATTGCCGGTCTGCCAACCGACGACCTTTCTTTTCAAGACCGTGCCGCTCCATATCCTGTTGGATCAAGGTCAAAATTTGAGGCTCAAATTCGGCTAGTCTGAGAACTTGTTCAATGAATCGGGTCAGCTCAGAGTTGGGAGGCGTGACAAACAGGTATGCATGTGGGCTGATAAGGTAGGGCTGCTTGGGCTGGGGTGGGGTATGGTGCTTCATGGCGGAATCATGTCACGGAACAAGTCGCGGAGCAATAAAAAACGCGCATAACTGGCTGATTCTAAATGTATTCGCGTAAATTTTGTCGCGAGTCTTTTGCCAACTCTGAGCGCTGAATTGAAGGCATCGTGACTAAAATCTCGGGTTCAAACCTTTTCGGCTAGGCTCTAGCTAGGGCAAGGACGATCAACCCACCTTCATCAGCGTGGCAGACCTTGACAATTGTTTAAAAGCGTGGGACGATCAAAGTTACAGTTTGCTGCGTCCTCCAACAAGCGGCTATTTCGTTTCCGAGGAGACTTGATATCATGAGGAAGAAATTGCAGGTTTTTGTTTCTTCGACTTATACCGATCTGCGTCCAGAGCGTCAAGCGGCAGTTGAGGCGATTCTTAGTGCCAAACATATCCCGGCAGGAATGGAGCTGTTTGCGGCAGGCGATAAAACTCAGTTGGAGGTTATTAAGCGTTGGATTGATGACTCTGATGTATTTCTTTTGATTTTAGGACGGCGCTATGGGAGTATTGAACCAACCTCTGGCAAGAGCTACATCCAGCTTGAGTATGAGCATGCATTAAATGAAGGGAAGCCTCTTTTTGCGATTGTGGAAGAAGAAGCTATTAACCCTGACAATCGGTTTAAGGAGCGTGGGAGTGCGATTCTTGAACAGGACTTTCCTGAAAAGTTTCAAGAGTTCAGGCGCACGGTTACTAATTTTACGGTATCATATTGGCACGATGTGAAAGATATTAAGCTTTCGATTTTGGAGAATATGTCCGAGATCGCGAAGCGAGAAGATCTTGCCGGTTGGATGGACCTCAAGTCTCTGCCGAAGGATTTACGTGGTAGTTTGGAGGCGTTAGCAGATAACTTATGTGCTGCAAAAAAAAATATCCCGGCATGTGTTCAGGGGGAAATGTTATATGAATTGAAAAAGTTTGACATGGTTGCCAGCGGTTGGGCTAAGGGGGTGTTAAATGTGGATCAGAAAAGATATCAAAGTGTTTTGATTTCATTATATGAAGGGGCACAAAAGTCAATATTTTCGACTACAGTGTCTAAGTATACCTTTAATTGGGCGGACGAATTGATGAAAGAGATGATGAGAGCTGGTGATGTGAGTAAGGCGTTGAAAACACGCGTTTTTATATTCGAGACGCGGGATGAAATAAACGAACGCGCTATTCAGATTATTAGGTTGTTTGAGGAATCTCAAGTTATTACTAAAGTGTATTTAGATAGCGAGGATAAAAGCTTTGTATTCCCGCCGCTGATAGCGAAGGATTTTGTTGTTATTGATGATGGGGTTGTGATTGGCGCTACGACAGAGTTGGGGGCGAATTTTGAAGCTGAATGGTATTTTAATGACCATATTAAAATGAATGATTTTAAGGGGATTTGTCACTCTCTTAATGTTCGAAGTATTCCTGCTAAAGATATTATTGAGTGGTGGGAGAAGCGGGCGGTCTGAAAGGTTCTAGGGTATAATATGTGGAGAGTGATTTTTAATATTGCGGCTACCGTTCATGCTGATCCTTTCAATGAGATACTCTTGTCCTGGCATCGGTTTGTAGTTGCTCAATAAAGATATGAAGTCGAAGATGTCTGTGTTAGACATTTTGGCATGTTCCTCGATTTTTCTTTGAAACCCGCCAAATAGACCATTTTTTGCCATTGCAACATTAATGGTGTCAACGCATGAAGGGGAGATGCCAAAGATGCTTTTGCTTTGATCTGCTAAACGGAGAGTGTCCTCTGCTTTTGTGTTTACTCTCAGGCCAGAGAGCTCGGCTACTGTGGTAAACTGTTCTAGCGCTAGATTGCCGGATCCACCGCCTAGGCCCAATATTGTTGCATCGATAAAACAACAACCGCTTTCACATGCCGCGAGGGCATTGCCTACAGCTAGCCCTAAATTGTTGTGGGCATGAAATCCCAGCTCAATTTCACCTTTTAAGGCCTGTGGAAGTGAACTACAATAACCAACGACTTCTTTGGGTAAAAGATTTCCACTGCTATCCATGAGACAGACGCGTTTGATTCCATTTTTGTGAAGATCATTGATGATGGCCCCGAACTGTGCAGGATCAAGTAGGTGAATCATCATTAGCGCGACTTCGCAGCTAATATTGCACTTGAGGCAGAAGTCAATATAAGAAAATGCAAGATTGTGTTCAGTAGAGAGAACGCCAATGCGAACATGCCGGGCACCGTTTTCAATTGCATCTAGGATGTCTTTTTGTGTAGCGAAGCCAGGGATGACAAACACTGAGATAACGCAGTTGCGGATAGATTTCACAGCAGTTCTAATCATTTCCTGGTCGGTACAGCATGCTTTTCCAATCAAATAGGATGAAGCACCCAATCCATTACCGTGTCCCACT
Source organism: uncultured Holophagae bacterium (assembly GCA_964423555.1). Classification (GTDB taxonomy): domain Bacteria; phylum Acidobacteriota; class Holophagae; order Acanthopleuribacterales; family Acanthopleuribacteraceae; genus CAYRFM01. The sequence goes on from CAYRFM010000082.1 coordinate 29,161, forward strand.
TCAATGTAATCTACTCCAGCACGGTCAGCGTGAGTGGCATAGTCTGCAATTTGGGAAGGAGATATTTGATGTCTAAGTCGGTGATTCCCGTCACGTAACGTTGCATCGTATATTTTGATTCTTTTGGTCATATTACCGCCCTCTGTTTGCACCAGTCCGTTGCTGCTGATGTCATTATGTCAAGGTTGCCATCGCATTTACGGCAGTAGTCGCCCTGACCTAACACTTCATATTGAATGTTGATTACATTTTTGTTGGTCCGTGTGCATGTTAAGTTTTTAAATCTCCCTGATGTGAAATTGTTGTGGATGTTCCATTTGTGGATTGAGTTTGTCATGTTGTTCAATGCATCGTCTGTAATTGGGCACTTTTGCTCGCAATAAATTGAAACGCGCATCGGGGAAGGTGGGTTAGATGGGTTGATCGTGAGTATGACTTTTGCGGTAATAGCACTGGTTAGTTGCTTGATGGTATGCGACGTTGTCTCTATGTAGTCATTTATGTTCAGGCGGGTGGCAGTGCCCACGCTTCTGGATGATAGTGTGGTGATGAGTTCCAAATAAGAAATCTCAAGATGGGGTTGAATTGCATTGACAATTGGCATGCAAGCTTGTATTCCACATGTTGCAAAGTTGTGGATGAAGGAGGCGCTGTTGTGGACTATGCCAGGGATGTATAGTGAACCTATGCCTGAAGGTGTCATGTTTAGGATGAACTTGTTACTGTTTGATAATGCTTTTGTGTGAATTGTGTTCGCTTCGGAGTTGGTGGCATCAACAATGACATCAATTTCATTGATGTGTTTTATAATTGCATCAATACCCATAGCAGATGATTGAACACCCTTTAGGCGGGCGAACTGAAGCCCAGCACTCTCATGACGACCTGCAATGATTGTGACATAAAGGCCTTCCTCCTTCAAAGCTTTGACAAGAAAGTCACATCCGATCATTCCAGGACCGATTATTGCAATTCTGAGTGGTTTCGAAATGGATGCCATTGGGCGGTGTCCTTTTCTCCGTTATCTCCCTGACGCTAAATATATCCCAGTTTTTTTTGCTTGTATAGCACATCGGATGGCATTTTGGACAAATCCGGCCCACCCCGGCCCGCCATGCTGGATCGGTCGTGAATGGTAAACCGGTCTTGTAAATAGAGCAATCCGGGGGCGTCCCCATGAAAAGATTCTGATTTTTGCCAATCGTCCGACGAGTAGTGAAACGTTTGTGCACGGTTTTTACGGGGTTCGATGCGATGTCTAGTACGACTTTGTCAGGTTGACAGCTCCGCGAACCCTACGCGCTCCTTGCGACCAGCCGCGTCTAGCTTGAGTCCAACCGCTACTTGACAAGAGGCGGTTCTCCTAGCGAGTGCGTCCCCCTATCAAGCGCGGCCGCAAGGGCGCCACAGCGGTCCCCAAAAACTTCCTTTCATTCCAGAAATAACCCATTTTCGCACATCCAAACCGGAGCGCCGTCGCGTGTGAGACGGGTTTTCGGAATTCCGCAAGGACGCCACACTCGAGAAAGTCGGACTTTCGGAATTCCGCAAGAGACTCTTCCCCGGAACGAGCAGCTCCACGCACTCAAAAGCGACCCTCACACTGAGTAAGTGACGACCTCCGGCGACCAAAAACAGCGCATTCCTCGGAAAAGACCTCTTCCGGCACGCCGCACGACCGCCTGAGCGAGTGATTGACTTGCCCACGTAACAAAAAGTTCTCTCGCTCCCAGTTTGGAACAAAGTTTTGATGCCAAAACGAGCCGCCAACTGAGAAAGTCGTTCCTGCGGAATTCCGGAGCAACGCTCGCACATTGTGTTTAGGTAGCTCCGGAATTCCGAAAGTATGCCACACCCGCACACAGCGCCTCACGGAACCCCGCAAGTCCAAGGAATTCGGTTGTAGGGTCAATCTTGTTGCCTTAGGCTCCCGCACCCACAGGCAAAGCTTCCTCCGGCATGCCGCAGCTCCGACAAACAAAGGAACAAGCTCGCCACGCAAAGCGAACACACCGGCCCAGCGGCAAATCGAGCGCCACGGATTGCCGAAATGATCTGCACAGCCATCCTGAACCCGTTGAGGTGGGCACTATGAACCAACGTAAGCACTTAACTGAATCATTTCAGTGGGACGCTCCCGGAGTTACGCTCTACTGAAAAGACCGCTTTGATAATCACCCGTCGCTCGGCGCAAGATTGCATCTTGCGCTACAGCAGCTACAGCAGCTACAGCAGCTACAGCGCCTACGACAGCTTTTCGGCGAGGCTCTACCTACACATAGGCATGGCCAGATCTTGACAGGAAATAAACCTTCCTGGGAGTCAGGGCGTTATGCTTGACAAGTCTGATGGACACCTACCCAAAACACTGCCGGAGTATGTCATGCATCAAACATTGTCGTTATGGATTTTTTTCACCACCCTGAGCTTTGCGGGCGGCGAAGCGTTTTTGAAACTACCCCTTGATGCCGCGTTGAAACGCGCCCAAATTGAAAAAAAAGTCGTATTCATCGACTTCTATGTCCAAGCATGCAAGGCCTGCGATTTGATGAAGCGACACACCTATCAAGACGACAAGGTGATCGCCTGGCTGCAGGCGCATGCGATTGCCCTTTCGCTCAATGCTGAGGATCATGCGAAGCTAGCCGAGAAATACAACGTTCGCACCTTTCCGACCCAGATGTTCTTGGCGCCCGATGGCCGGATTGCCTACCAGTTTTCTGGCTACCGCGGGGCAGATCGCTTTCTGGCTGAGTGCGAGGTATTGACCGCTGACGAGGGCCCGGAGGCAGAGGAAGAGGAAGTTACAGCGAATGCCAACGACTATCTTGCGGATATGACGCAAGTCACTGAGCTCGTGGCCTCCGGCAATTGCGACGAAGCATTTAAGGTTCTCAAAAAGCAGCTTGCCGTACACAAAGGCGACAGTATGACGGATACGCTGCGTGCCAATTCGATCTATCTCAAATTGAAGCGCTGCGAAACGCCTGAAGCCAAGGCGTTGCTCCATGCCGAGTACCAGCGCGTCCACGACAAGCTGCGCTCAGGGGATATTTATCTCGGTTATATTCGACAATTTTCTACGTTGACCCACATCATCAATGGCAAGACATTATTGGAGCTTTATGATGAAGTCAAGGCTGGGGGGGCCAGCGACGTTGAACTGTCGTTTTTCAGCGAGCAGCTTCTGACGCCGATGCTTAAAGCCCAACGCTACAAGGAAATCGAGGCCTTGGAGCCGGCGGAGCATCGTCTCGCGGAGGCGGATCGGCGCATGGAGCTGTCGAAGAAGCGGCCGGATGAGGGCGATGCCATTATGAAAGACTATCAAATGAAGATCAAAACCCAGGTCTACCACTTGCTGGTGGGTCTGAACCGCATCGACCAGGCCGAACACTTGGCTGCAGAGATCCTCCAGCAGAGCCAGAGCGCCAGCACCTATCATGGACTGGCTGCGGCGGCCTTCGCTACCGATCGCTTTGATGACGCACTTGCCTGGGCACAAAAGGCGATTCAGGTATCCGATAACGGCGATGTCGAAATCCTCGACACCTACGCCCACATCCTGGTCGCCCTTGACGAACGCGACAAGGCCATAAGTCTGGTCAAAGCCACACTCGCCACGAAGGCCGAGAACAGCCGAGAGCGTCACCGCCTCAATCGCTTACTCGCAGAACTTTCCCAGGAACAAGGTCAGTAACCATGACTCCAGTGGGGCCGACCGCCGGTCGGCCTCTCAGGCGAAAGTTCACCGTGTCCCATGACCCGAAGGACCCATGCCCCAGTGGGGCCGACCGCCGGTCGGCCTCTCAAGTGAAAGTCCAACGGGACCCATGACCCGGAGGCCCCATGTCCCAGTGGGGCCGACCGCCGGTCGGCCTCTCAAGAGGAAGTTCACCGGGACCCATGACCCGAAGGGCCCATTACCACTGGGAATATGCCCCAGTGGGGCCGACCGCCGGTCGGCCTCTCAAGTGAAAGTCCAACGGGACCCATGACCCAGGGAGCCCATGCCCCAGTGGGGCCGACCGCCGGTCGGCCTCTCAAGCTGAAGTTCACAGGGACCCATGACCCGAAGGACCCATGACTCCAGTGGGGCCGACCGCCGGTCGGCCTCTCAAGTGAAAGTTCAACGGGACCCATGACCCGGAGGCCCCATGCCCCAGTGGGGCCGACCGCCGGTCGGCCAGGCGGCTTACGGCGGCTTACCGCACTTTCCCCACTTTTCGCAGACCTCGTCTAACTTCACCTGTCGTCCGGCACAAGATTGCATCTTGTGCTACATCGCTTCCAGGTCCTTTTCGGATGGACGGAGGTTGACCGAAGCCAGGACCGTGTAGTGGTTACCAGCCACGGTTTGCTGGTCGAGGTTTGTGAGGAACTGCGCCCAGGGTTGGAGGGGGCTTTGGTCGGCGTGGAGGTAGCGGACCGGGCCGGCGTGTTGCGGCGGCGTGTAGGCGGAGGCCATGACCAGGTGCGCGCGGTAGACGGCGTAGCGGCGCGTTAGTTGGTCGCGATCGAGCGGCAACAGGCGATGGCGTTCGACCAGGTCGAGGAAGGCTGCAAGCGGTTCAAGGGTTGGGTCGGGGGCCAGGTTCGCCAGGCGGCTGGGGTCGATGCCGGCCAGGGCCAATAGGTCTTGGGCGAAGCCCGCGACTCTGGCGAACTCGTCGCCGCTGTCGCGGTCGGTCATGATGCCGGTATCGATCAGGGTCGCATGGGTTTGCTGGCCTTGGGCGGTCAGCTGGTGGGCCAGTTCGAGGGCGATCAGGCCGCCCAGCGACCAGCCGGCCAGATGGTAGGGTCCCACCGGCTGGACCGTGCGGATCGCGCTCAGGTAGCGGCTGGCCAGCTCGGGCAAGGTGACCGGCTGCAGCGCCTCGTGCTCGAGGGCGGGGGCCTGCAGGGCGTAGACGGGGCGTTGGCCTGCCAGCTGTTGGGCCAGGGGCAGGTAGCTGGCGATGCCGCCGCCGATGGGGTGGAACAGGAACAGCGGCGTGCCCTCGCCGCTAGGCTGAAGTTGCACTAGCCAGGGATGCGCGCTGGTGGTCGCCGGTGTCCCGGTTTCTAGGTGCGCGGCCAGGGCCTGGATCGTCGGGTGCTGGAACAGCTGCACCAGCGGTAGGTCGCGACCGGTCAGGCGGCGCAGGCCGGCCAGCATGGCGATGGCCAGGATCGAGTGGCCGCCCAGCTCGAAGAAACCGCGGTCGATGCCGATCGCCTCAGCCTGCATGCCGAGGATCTCGGCCCACAGTGCGCGCAGCTGGTGTTCCAGCTCCGTGCGCGGCGCGAGGATCTGGCCGGCCGTGGCGCTGTTGTCGGCCAGGGTCAGCAGCAGCTTGCGGTCGAGCTTGCGGTTGGCGGTTAGCGGCAGCGCTTCGAGGGCGTACCAGTGGGTCGGAATCATGTAGTCGGGCAAGGCGAGCGCCAGGTGCTGGTGGAGCACGCTGCTGTCCGGCGCGCTGGGGGCGACGATGAAGGCGCACAGGCGTTGGTCGGGCGTGACCAGCACGGCGGCCTCGGCGACGGTCGCGTGAGCGCGCAGGCGGGCCTCGATCTCGCCCATCTCGATGCGCAGGCCGCGCAGCTTGACCTGGTGGTCGATGCGGCCGTGGAGGACCAGTTCGCCGTCGGCGCGGTACTGGACCAGGTCACCGGTCAGGTAGAGGCGGCCGCCGGGCGTGGGCGCGAAGGGGTCGGGCACGAAGCGGGCCGCCGTCAGGGCCGGTCGGCCCAGGTAGCCACGGGCCAGGCCGGCGCCGCTCAGGGCCAGCTCGCCGCGGCTGAAGGCCGGGGCCGGTTGCAGCCAGGGGTCGAGCACGTGGGCGCGGGTGTTGGCGATCGGTCGACCGATGCTGCCCTGACCGCCGCGCTGGCGCAGGGTGAAGGTCGAGTAGGTGGTGTCCTCGCTGGGTCCGTAGAGGTCGTAGAGGCGCGCCAGGGTCGGGCTCTGGTAGAGGCGCTCGACCAGGTCCTGGCTCAGCAGTTCACCGGCCAGGTTGAGGATGCGGACGTTGGGCGGCAGGCCGCCGCGGCGCACGTATTCGGCGGCGACGGAGGGCACGGTATTGACCAGCACGACCTTGTCGGCGCTGGGGATGTCGGCCAGCGCCAGGGCGTTGTCGGCCAGGTGGACGGCGCCGCCGACGGAGAGCGGCAGGTAGAGCTCGTAGATCGAGAGGTCGAAGCAGACGGAGGTCCCGGCCAGGACGTCGCTGAGATCGGCAGGCGTGTAGACGGTGCGGGCCCAGGCCAATAGCGCGGCGGCGGCGCGGTCGGCGATGGCGACGGCCTTGGGTTTGCCGGTCGAGCCCGATGTGTAGATCAGGTAGGCCAGGCGGTCGGGCAGGGCAGGTGGTTCGGGCGCGGGCACATCGCTCGCGGCGGGCCAGATGCTGAGATCGCGGGTGGGCAGCGCCGTCGTCAGGCCGGTGGCGCTCAGCACCTCGGCCTTGGTCAGCAGCAGGGCGGCGCCGGAGTCTTCGAGCATGTAGCTGAGGCGCTCGAGCGGGTAGGCGTGGTCCAGCGGCACGTAGGCCGCGCCACAGCGCAGCACGGCCAGCAGGGCGGCGACCAGGTCGGCCTCGCGGCGCAGCAGCACGGCGATACGCTGCTCGCAGCCCAGGCAGCGCTCGCGCAGTTCGGCGGCCAGGGCGGTGACACGGGCGTCGAGTTGGGCGTAGCTCAGGCAGTTTTCGGCGTGGTACAGGGCCGGCGCCTCGGGGCTTCTGCGGACCTGGGCGGCAAAGCCGCGCTCGGGTCCAAGCTCGGCATCGAAGGCCAGGGCGGTCTGGTTCCACTGCTCGAGCAGCGCCTGGCGCTCGTCAGGGGAGAACATCTCCAGGTCCTGGACCTGGGCGTCGGGGGCCGTGACGAAGGCTTCGAGCAGGCGCAGGAAATGGCCCAGCCAGCGGCGCGCGTTTTCTGGGGTGTAGAGGTCGAGATTGAAGTCCCACAGGCCGGCCAAGCCGTGCGGGGTCTCGCTAAAGGTCAGGCTCAGCTCGAATTTGGCGACACAGGGCCGCTCCGCGCCGGGCGCCACGGGCGCTGCCGGCTGGAGCGCCTGGCCCAGGCTGGCGTGGTAGCTGAAGAAGGCCTGGAACAGCGGCGAGCGGCTGGTGTCGCGGACGGGGTTGAGTTCCTCGACCAGCTTCTCGAAGGGCAGGTCCTGGTGGGCCAGGGCGGCGAGGACGGTCTCGCGGGTCGCAGACAGTCGGGCCAGGACCGTGCCGGCGTCGCGGCGGTGGCGCAGGACGAGGGTGTTGACGAAGAAGCCGATCAGGTGTTCCAGTTCGGCGAAGCGGCGGTTGGCGACGGGCGTGCCGATGAGGACGTCGGTGC
>CAYRFM010000083.1:0-36378 GCA_964423555.1 uncultured Holophagae bacterium
AATCGACTTCCCTGAACACATCCGGCACTATCCAAGTCGTCAAAGCGCCAGGCGCACGAGCTTCCATGCAATCGGTCTATGAACATCTGGACATTGACGAGTTCCTGTTTGATCAAGGACCTGAACTGGATTCCCCACCGAAAAGTGGTACAATGGACCCCGTCCAAGGAGGACCACATGTCATTCTCTGATTATACAAAAGCATTAGAGTTGATAGACCAACACCCAGAACTCAATGAATTTAGTGGTCCTTGTGACCTCGAATTAGTCGACAAAGTAGAGGAAACCCTAGGCGTTCAACTTCCACTAACCTTCCGCCAATTTCTATCTGATTTTGGTGAAGGCACTTTTGAAGCCGAAGAGTTTTATGGGATATTCAAGGAAAACTTTTTCGAGGAAGATTACCACAACATTGTCTATAACAACTTAGAGAGTAGAGAACAATTTCAGCATGAGAAGCATCTGATAATTTTCTACGCCATAGGTGACGGAACGTATCTGGCATTAGATGTTTCGAGAATGAAAGATGGGGAATGCCCGGTCGTCATTTGTTACTGTGGGCCATGCCCTATCAGCGACCAGCTCGAAGTACAAGCACAAGACTTTGGGGAAATGTTTTTAACTTTGATTCAAGAAGCCATTGAGTTCAGCCAAGAAAATAACGAGTAGTAAGTGTTAGAATGAGTGCCAAAACACCAAGGAGCCAGACAAGCCAGGACACCCACCATCTGAGGAGGTGGCGCGCGGCGCAGATGAGGCAAGGACCCAGGGCGAAGGGCACATTGATGATCCCGCCACAGCCGAGATAATTGGGAGTTACCGCGGTGAAACAGTGACACATTATCTGAATAGAGCATCTGGCCTGAATGTCATCGTAGACCCACTAGGGGATTTTGTCTCTGGGTGGAAACTTAGTGCTGCTCAACTGGTTCATGTCATGAAAAATAGCAAACTTGGCGGTGGAAATTGAAAGTTGTGATTGAGCCATATCTGGGTCTAATCAAAGAGTTCGTTGCTGGAAATCTATCTGTCAGATATTTCCAAGACTTGTACTTTGACGTATTTAAACAGGAAAGGCGCGAGCTCACCGAAGACGTGTATGAATGGCTTGACAATTTGTTTTGCGAACTTGATGCCTACACTGACGACGAGGATTTCGCGCGTGATAACCCCAAATACTGTATTGATGAGAAAAGGCTTAGAGAAATAGCTTTAAAAACTATGATTGCGCTAAAGCAGTATGAATAATATGGTCGTTTGTGTCGGGGCTCATAGCACAGAGGGCAAGCCAGGACACCCACCATTTGGCGGCGTTCGGCAAAATATGGCCGAGAAGTAACCGCGACCCATGAGAGCGGTCTCGAACAAGCGATGACCACCGATGCCAACGGCGAGTTGAATGAGTACAAGGAGAACGACAAGGACAAGGAGCCATCCCACCGGGACGCTCGCTAGAATTCGCTCTATTTATAGTACCCCTTGAACTTTCGTCGACCGCCCGGCGCAAGATTGCATCTTGCGCTACAGCAGCTACAGCTATAAGAGAGATTGATTAAAACGTACTGTCAATGCCTTGTGCAACGGCCAAGGTTCGCTTTATAGGACACTTACTGTTCACCAGCCTGCGATGGGCCTTCATGGTTCTGCGTTGTGGCCTCCTCCTCACCGACAGTCTCCGAGTTGTTGGCCGGCGTCGTGGTACTTTCCGACTTCTTATGTTTCATTTCGCAGTAGTGGTCCATTTCCTCCGCAAGATTGGCACCTTCTAGCGGTTGATATCGACCGTCTTGAAACGCGTAGGTTACCTGCCCTACAAGGGATCGAGACGCTTTCCAGCCAGCGCCGCACAATCCTTTGTCCTCGTCATAGTTCCCGGTAAATCGATACTCGGAGCCTTTAAATACGATCCGTAGTTTCGGATAGGCCGCCGCAGCACCCACATCCGTTGCGGCGTGAAAAGACACTTCACCCTCTACTTCTAAACATGCTGAGTCTTCACGTCCTATGCCACCGCAAAAGGAAGCAGTCAGAATCTCATCCGAGAGTCTGAGGGTGGCGTTGGGGATTAGGTCAAATATTTTCAAATGGTGGTCGCCGTAGGCCCATTGAACAAAGCCACCTTTCAGACACAAAATGGCGTGTTCATTTCCATATTCAATGACTTCCAGCTCAGGGTTAACCGTAAGCGCCGTGCTGCCTGGCGTGCCATCGGAACTGGCAAAACTCAGTTCATGGTATACTTTTTTCCAATGCCCGTCCTGCCGTTTCAACCAGATGACACTCAGGCCTCCCACTTTTGAAGGAAACCCATTCTCACTGAGTTCCGCCCGACTGGCAACTAGCACGGCCCATTCGCCTAGGGCGATTCGATCCAAGGGGGTCAATCCGAATTTCATTTCCTTCTTGCTTTCTGGGTCAAGTAGGGTCTGAGTATAGACATCCCAGTCATTTCTGGCGATCCCAGGGAAAGCATACTTCAGAAGTTCTTCAGCAGACGGAAGACTGGCCACGTCATTCGCGGAGGACTTTGAATTTGCTGCGGGCTCCACTACTGGCCTACAACCACTCGCCACCAGCAGCACAATGAGACACAGCATCATGGTTTTCATCGCGGGCCCCTTAATGAAACCGGAGTAACCCTCCAGAGAGGGTTCGAAGGCAGGATCTTAACAAATACCCTGATTATTTCAACAGGTTTCAATTGGATGACCTACCTACATAAAGCATACATCGCTAGAGCCTAACCGAAAAGGTCGACCCGAACTGGCGATTGACAGAAAATTGAGCCATCCCACCGGGACGCTCACTAGAATTCGCTCTATTTATAGTACCCCTTGAACTTTGGTCGACCGCCCGGCGCAAGATTGCATCTTGCGCTACAGCAGCTACAGCGCCGGCGGGACCTTAGCCCCCTCGTAGGGCCGGCTAGCGCCCATCACGCCAGGCGGCTGGCGTTTGGCCAGTGCGCTTCTTGAACGCGGTGAAGAAGACGGAACGGCTGCGGAAGCCGACCTCCAGGGCGATGCCGTCGACACTCAGGTGCGCCTGCTCGGGGTCGGCCAACAGCTTTTGCGCGGCAGTGACCCGGTAGTCGTTGACGAACTCCGTGAAGCTCTTGCCCTGGCTCGTGTTGACGACCCGCGAGAGCTGGTTGCGCGTCACCCGCAAGGCGCTGGCGACCTCGATCAGGGTCAGCGCCTCGCGCAGGTAGGGCCGTTCGCGCTCGAAATAGGCCCGCAGCTGTGTCGCCAGCGCCTCGTCGCCCTCGCGCTCCGTCTCCGTACGCAGCGGTGCAGACGATTCCGGCGCGGGCGGCTCCTCCTCGACCGCCGCGAACTCAGGTAGTCGCAGGACGCTCGGAAAACCGTGCAGCAGGCTCGGTCGCAGCAGCACCAGCGTGTTGACGGCCAACAAGAACAGACTGAACGCGCAAGCGCCCAGGCGGTCCATGGCGCCGTAGCCCGCCACTCGGCCGAGGGCCAGGGTGAAGAGCAGGAACATCAAGAGCGTCGTCAGCCATTTAAGCCAGAGGATATGCTCGCGGTCGGTGAGCGCCACGCTGGCCTCGATGTGCCGCTCCAGGCGCCGCACCCAGGCGAAGCACAGGCTCCAATAGAGCACCGCCTGCAGGGCGCCGACGCGGAAGCCCGGCAGCAACGAGCGGTATAGCTCCAGTTCCAGGTAGCGCTGGATCAGCGCGGCCCGTTGCTCGGACGCCAGTAGCGGCAGTGGCATCAGCAGCGCGGCGTGCAGCGCGGCCGGCGCGAAGTGCCAGAGCGCCCGCGGGCGCCAGCGGTAGCCGCCGATGGTCAGACGCACGTGCAGGTAGAGCAGCGGCGAGACCAGCAGCGCCAGCGTGCCCCAGGCGTGCAGGACGGGATAGGGGTAATCCGCCAGCGAGCGCGGGCCCTGCAGCTGAGCGACCAGCAGCAGGATCAGGCCGATCACGACCATCGCCGCGGCGAAGGGACGATTGCCACGGCGGTCACCACCCGTGGCGAAACACCCGGCAAGGGCGAGCTGTAGGGCCTGCAGGACCCCGAGGTAGGTAAGCAACTGTGCGGCGTCGATCCTCATGATCGCCATTGTATTACAGCGCCGAGCAGTGGACAATGAGCGAGGCCCGCTGGGGCCAGCGCCATCACCGAGGTTGCCATGCTGCAGGTGCTGATCGTGGACGACGAGCCCAATCTGCGCAAGACGTTGAGCTACTGCCTGGACGCGCTAGGCCACAAGAGCTGCGCGGTCGCCACCGCCGAGGACGCGCTGACCCAAGCGCGCCGCCAGTCCTTTGACCTGGCCCTGGTCGACCTGCGCTTGGGCGCCGACGACGGCAGCCAGCTGATCCAGGCGCTCTCGGCCCAGTCACCGCAGACGAAGGTGGTCGTGATCACCGCCCACGCCTCCGTGCGCGGTGCGGTCGACCTGATCCGCACCGGCGCTATCGACATCGTCGAGAAACCCTTTTCGCCCGACCAGATCAAGCTGCTGACGCAGCGGGTCGCGCGCATCCGCGAGCTGGAGAACGAGGTCGCGGTCCTGGCCCACAGCCGCGGTCGCGAGGGCGAGGCACTACTCGCCAGCGCCAACCCCGCCATGCAGCGCATGCTCGAGGTGGCCCGCCGCGCCGCGGCCTCCGATGCGACCCTGCTGATCCGAGGCGAGAGCGGCACGGGCAAATCGGCGCTGGCCCGGGCGATCCATCACTGGAGCTCGCGCGCCAAGCGCCCGATGGCGGTCGTGGCCTGCCCCGCCGTGCCCAGTGAACTCCTGGAAAGCGAGCTGTTTGGCCACGTCAAGGGGGCCTTCACCGGCGCGGTCAAGGACCAACCCGGCAAGCTCTCGACCTGCGAGGGCGGCACGCTGCTGCTGGACGAGATCGGCGATCTGCCGATCGCGCTGCAGGCCAAGTTGCTGCGCTTCATCCAAGACAAGGAATACGAGCGCCTGGGCGATCCCACCCCGCGCCGCGCCGACGTGCGCATCCTGGCGGCCACCAATGTCGACCTGGCCAAGTCGGCCGCGGCCGGCCGCTTCCGCGAGGACCTCTACTACCGCCTCGACGTCATCAGCCTGACGGTCCCGCCCCTGCGCGAGCGGCGCGAGGACATCCCCGCCCTGGCCGAGCTGTTCCTGACCCATTTCCGCGCCCAGAACCGCCGCCACGTCCTGGCCTTCGCGCCCGAGACCGCCGCCCGCCTCTGCGAGCACGACTGGCCCGGCAACGTGCGCGAACTGCGCAACGCCATCGAGCGGGCGGTCATCCTCGGCGCCGGCGAGACCCTAGGCCTGGCCGATCTGCCCGACCAGCTCGCCGCCCGCCCACCCCAGACCGAGCTCGGCGACCTGGTCTCGCTGACCCGCATCGAGGAACTCCACATCCGCGGCGTGCTCGCCCGCACCGCCACGATGCAGGAGGCCGCCCAAGTGCTCGGCATCGACCAAGCAACCCTATGGCGCAAACGCAAGGCCATGGGCTTGTGAGGGTCTTGCAAAGTGCAAGGTTGACTGACAGCCATCAGGCATTTTGCACGACTTCCCTCCCCTTCAACCGGATCCCAACCCGCGCCGTTGGCCCTCTGTACCTGGCACGGATGTTGCCCTTAACGGCTGGCGCGCGGCGCCGAGGTGTTCATGTCGCTCAAGATCAAGATTCTGCTGGGCTATGGCGTGGCATTCGCGCTCATGGGTCTGGTGGTTTTGTGGTGCATCCTCCATTTAATCTCGCTGGGGCGAGCCAGCGAGGCTATACTCCGGGAGAATTACCGCAGCATTCTGGCGGCCGAACAGATGATTGATGCCCTGGAACGTCAGGACAGTCATCTACTCACCGCGATCATGGGCGAACCCGGCTCGGCCCGCGCTGCTTTTTTGCAACAGGAAGCGATTTTTGACCAGTGGCTCGAGCGAGCCCGCGACAACGTCACGGTCAAGGGCGAGGCCGAACTGATCGAGGCCATCGCCACCAGCCACCAGGCCTATGGCAAGGCCTTCAGCACGGTCTATGAGGACGCCACCAACCCTCGGAACGTCACGCTCGATCACTACACGCGCCAGATCCACCCCATCTTCGAGGCGGTTCTGGCCAATTGCATCGCCCTGCGCCAGGTCAACGAGGACACGATGTACGCCGCCAGTCAGCGCACCGACCACTTGGCCCGACGCGCGATCTGGTCGACAATCGCGATCGCGCTGCTGGCGCTGGTCGTGGTGCTGACCTTCAGCTTGGTTCTGGCCGAGCATCTGGTCGGCCCGCTGCGCAGCTTCGCCTTGGCCGCGCAGCGGCTATCGCGCGGCGACTACACGGTCCGCGTGCCAATCGCGACCCGCGACGAGCTGGGCCAGGTCGCCAGCGAGTTCAACCGCATGACCGCCCAGCTCGAGGACTTTCACCGCATCAACATTGAGGAGATCGTCTCCGAGCGCAACAAGGGCGAGGCGATTCTCCACAGCATCGCCGATGGCCTGGTCGTCTTCGACACCCAGCGCCGGGTCGGTGCGCTCAACCCGGCCGCGCGTCAGATCCTGAACCTCGGCGAGACCCCGGTCGCTGGCCTGCACGCCGAGTCCATCCTCCACGACAACGAGGTGGTGGCGCTGGTCCGCGAGACGCTGGACGCTGGCGCCGCACCGGAGGTCGACGAGCGCCGCGTGACGGTCATCGACGACGGCGAGAAGCCGCGCCACTACCTCTATTCCGTGACGCCGATCCGCGGCGCCGAGTGCGAGCTGATCGGCATCGTCCTGCTGCTCAAGGACATCACCAGCCTGCGCGAGCTGGAACAACTCAAGAGCGAGTTCGTCACCGCCGCCTCCCACGAGCTGCGCACGCCCCTGACCAGCATCGGCATGAGCGTCGACCTGCTGCTGGAACACGCGGTCGAGCACTTGCCGGCCCGTGAATTGGAGCTCTTGGAAGCCGCCCACGAGGAGGTCCACCGCATGCAGGCCCTGGTCAACGATCTGCTCGACCTCTCGCGCATCGAGGCCAGCGGCCTGCAGCTGGAGTTCACGGAGGTCGGACTCCGTGATCTGTTCGACCATGTCAAGGCAATCTTCCAGAACCAGGCCGACCGCCTCGAGGTCCGCCTCGCCTACGAGCCGGTCGCGCTGCGGGTCCGCGGCGACGCCACCAAGCTGACCTGGGTGCTGACGAACCTGGTTTCCAACGCGCTGCGCTATGTCGGCAGCGGTGGCCGCATCGAGCTGGAGGCCGAGGTCGTCGGCCAGTTGGCCCATGTGCGGGTCCGCGACGATGGGCCCGGCATCCCCGAGGCCTTCCAGACCCGCATCTTCCAGAAATTCGTCCAGGTCGAGGGTCCGCGCAGCGCGGGATCCGGCCTGGGCCTGGCGATCTGCCGCGAAATCGTGCGCGCCCACGGCGGTGCGATCTGGGTCGAATCGGAACCCGGCGCCGGCAGCACTTTCACCTTTTCCCTACCCCTGGCCCACAAAGGAGGTTCCCCATGACAGCCGCCCACGTTCTGATTGTGGACGACGAAAAGAATATCCGCCTGACCCTGACCCAAACGCTGGTACCGATGGGGCTCGAGGTCAAGGCCGCGATCAATGGCGAGGAGGCGATGGAGTACCTGCTCGAGCAGCACTTCGATCTGGTCATGCTCGACCTGCGCCTGCCAGGTGTCGACGGCATGGCGGTGCTGCGCTGGATCCGCGAGCGCCAGGATCAGGTGCCGGTCGCTCTGATGAGCGCCCACGGCGATATTTCGACCGCGGTCGAGGCCATGAAGCTCGGCGCCGTCGATTTCCTGCAGAAACCCTTTTCCCCGACGGAGGTCCGCAATCTAGTGCGCAGCCATCTGAACCATAACGAGGTCGGCCCATGAGCGAGAGTCACTACATCGTCATCGCCGGCTGTGGCCGGCTGGGTTCCTACCTCTCCAACCAACTCAGCCGCGAGGGCCATTCGGTGGTCGTGATCGACAAGAAGGCCGCCGGCTTCGCCCATCTCTCGGCCGACTTCAGCGGCTTCCGCCTTGAGGGCGACGCCACCCAGATGCTGACGCTCAAAGCGGCCAAGACGCACCTGGCCCAGGCGCTGATCGCCACCACCCACGACGACAATGTCAACCTGATGGTCGCCCAGGTCGCCCGCGAGCTGTTCAAGGTGCCCAAGGTCATGGCGCGGGTCTTCGATCCCCGCCGGGAACAGATTTACTCGCAGCTAGCGATCGAGACCGTCTGCCCGACCACGGTAGCCGCGGCGATGCTGCTCGAACGCCTGCACGCCCCGACAGGGGGTCGGAAATGAAAATCATCATCGCCGGCGAGGGCAAGACCCTGGTGTACCTGCACCGCACCTTTCAGGCCAAGGGCTACAAGGTCGTCATCATCAACCCCCACCAGGCCGAGTGCCTGCAGCTCTCTCAACACTTCAAGGGCCTGATGATCGAGGGCGACGCCAGTAGTCCAGAGGTCCTGCGCGAAGCTGGTGTGCTGGGCGCGGACGTGGTCCTTGCTGTCACGCCCTACGACGCCGACAACCTGATCATCTGCCAACTGGCCAAGTTGCAGTTCGGCGTGCCGCACACGCTGGCCCTGGCCAACGACCCTGACAACGCCGAGGTCTTTGAACAGCTGGGCGTGCCGGCCTTCTCGGCCACGCAGATCGTCGCCAACCTGATCGAACAGCGCGCCGCAGTCGAGCAGATCACCAACATCCTGCCGGTTGGCAAGGGCATGGTCAACATCACCGAGATCCAGTTGACGCCAAACGCTCCGGTGGCGGGTGCCTATTTAAAGGATCTGGAGCTGCCGGATAACACCCTGGTAGCGGTGCTGATCCGCGACAACTGCGCGATCGTACCGCGCGGCGCCAGCCAGATTCTGGCCGGAGACCGGGTGGTGCTGATCACCCTTCCGGAGAGCCACGCCAAAGTGATCCGTCGTTTCACGGGGGAGACTCACTAAAATGCGTGAACGTGCCTATCTACGCACGCGCTACGGGGCAATGCTGGGCTGGCTGGGGCTGGTCCTGGTGCTGGCCGGCGCGTTGACCCTGATTCCGCTGACGCTGCTGTTCGCCAACCCCGGCGAGACGCGCCATGCGCCGATCTTCCTGCTGACCGGACTGGGCCAGGTACTGCTGGGCCTGGGCCTGCGCTACCGCTTCCGCCACTACCGCGAACTGACACTGTCCTCGAGCGAGGGCGGGGTGATCGTGCTGGTCGCCTGGCTGTGGGTGATGGTCTTGGCGGCACTGCCGTTCATGGCGATCGAGGGTTTGAACTTCTCGCAGGCCTTCTTCGAATCGGTAAGCGCCTGGACGACAACGGGCTTGTCGGTGGTCGATGTCGAACACGCCGGCGCGCTGGTGTTGTTCTGGCGCAGCCTGGTGCAGTGGGCGGGCGGCGCGGGCCTGGCAATCATTATGATGTCGGCCCTGGTCGGGCCGACGGGGGTGGGCATCTCCAACGCCGAGGGCCGCGCCGACCAACTGGTGCCGCAGGTTCGCAAATCGGCGCGCATCGTGCTTGCGATTTACAGCGGCTACGCGGTGCTGGGCACGCTGGCCTATTGCCTGGTCGGCCTGACGCCTTTCGAGGCGGTCAACCACGCCTTCGCGGCAATCTCGACCGGTGGCTTCTCGACGCGCTCAGCCAGTATCGGCGCCTGGGACTCGGCCGCGGTCGAGGCCGTCACCCTGCCGCTGATGCTGCTCGGCAACCTCAGCTTCGTGACCGCTTGGTACCTGATCCAGGGCAAGTTGGCGACGGTCGCCAAGAACGGCGAGGTGCGGGTGATGGCGGTGCTGATTCCGCTGGCCACGGGCCTGGTGCTGGTCCTGACCTGCATCGGCCTCTACCCGACGCTCTCCAAGGCGGCCCGGGTGGCGTTGTTCGAGGTCGTCTCGGCGCTGACGACGACGGGCTTCTCGTCCGTGCCCTACAGCAACTGGAATGGCTTCGGGGTCATGGCGCTGATCGCGCTGATGCTGGTGGGCGGCGGCACCTGCTCGACGGCCGGTGGCCTCAAGCAGTTTCGCATCCACCTGCTGTGGCGCGAGGCCTTGTGGGAACTGCGCCAGGCCGTGCGGCCCGGACGGGCCGTGATGGCGCGCACCCTGTGGGAGGGCGAACGCCTGGTGACCGTCGATGGCGCCCGCGTGCGCCAGCTCTCGGCGTTCGTGTTTCTGTACCTGGCGATCTTCACGATCGGCAGCCTGATCCTCTGCGGCTGTGGCTACGACCTGCAGTCCTCGCTGTTCGAGTTCGCCTCCTCCCTGGGCACGGTCGGCCTCTCGATCGGAGTGACGTCGCCCAACATGCCGCTGGTGGCGATGTGGACGGAGACAATCGGCATGATTCTGGGTCGATTGGAGCTGTTCGTGATCTTCGCCAGCCTATTCAAAATGGCGGCAGACCTGCGCATCGCCGCCAGCCGCGAACGCGGACTAGGCCGACGTCAGGGGCGATTGGTAGGGGTCGGCAGAGAAGTTAAGGACTTCGTTTGAAATCCAAAAAAAATTGTTTTCATCCGGTTTAATTTCCGCTAGTATAGCGTTCCGGCGTGGCGATGTAGCTCAGTTGGTCAGAGCACACGGCTCATATCCGTGGTGTCCGGGGTTCAAGTCCCTGCATCGCCACCACTCCGCCCTAGGCGTTGGAGCAGGTCTGAATTGTCACGAGCGACCAACTCGTGTCGAACTTGGGCAAACTGCTGATTTAATAAAGTTCAAGCACGACGGACGGCTCGCCCAAGTTCGTTGTGAAGCAAAATAAAGAACAATTTCCAGGACCTCCCAAAGTTTGGCTCGTACCAGTTTCCACCCAGGTAGCAGGGGCATGTGTTCGCCAAAATAATCAAGGAGTCTGGAATGTTTCAAGCAAACAAAGTGGTCGCTTTGGACGTGCCTCAGTGGCAAGCGGTGTTCAAGGTGGAGTTGACTCATGGTGCAGTCGCGATTGTGGCCGTTCACGACACGACGCGCGGGCCGGCGCTAGGTGGCTGCCGCATGGCAACCTATGCGGACATGGGGGAAGCACTGACGGACGTTCTGCGCCTTAGCCGCGGCATGACGTTCAAGAACGCGATCGCCGACCTGCCGCTTGGGGGCGGTAAATCGGTCATCATCTGCGATCCCGCCATCGCGGGCGCGGAGCGCGAGGCCGTGCTCGAGGATTTCGGACAGTTCATTACCTGGGTCAACCAACAGGGCCATGCCTATATCACCGCAGAGGACATGAACACGACGGTCGCGGATATGCACGTGGTCAAGCGCACCACCAACCAGGTGCTGGGCCTCGTGGTCGACCCCTCGCCCTATACCGCCTGGGGCGTATTCGCCGCGATCGCGCACGGCACCCGCACCTTTGCCGACGACCTGTTCGGCGGCGACGGCAGCCTGCGCGGCAAACGCGTGCTGGTCCAAGGTCTTGGCAAGGTCGGCCACACGCTGGTGGAACACCTCCACGAAGCGGGCGCCAAACTGTTCGTCACCGATATCCGCGAACAGGCGACGGCGCGGATCGCCGCGGCCTTCCCAGACGTGACCGTGATCGACCCGGCAGCCCTGTACGAGACCGAAGTCGATATCTTCGCACCCTGCGCCGGCGGTGGTTTGATCACCACCCAGACGATCGACCGCATCAAGTTCAACCTGCTGTGCGGCGCGGCCAACAACCAGCTCCAGAACGTCGATATCGGCCGCAAGCTACAAGCTCGCGGCGTGGCCTACTGCCCCGACTTCGTTGCCAACATGGGCGGTGTCTGCGCCATCCAGTACGCCGAGATCGAGAAGCTCAGCCAGAAGGAAACCGAAGCGCGCATCACGGAAACCGTCGAGCGCCGCCTGGACGAGACCTTTGCCACCGCCTTTGCGGAGCACGTCTCCTTCGGCGAGGCCGTCGACCTGATCGTCAAACGCAGCGTCTGGCCCAAGGGCGGCCTCGTTGCCGAAACAGGCACCCAGTCGTTCGGCCGCGCCCGCGAAAGAGCCGCCTCCTGAAGCTTGCCCAGGGGGACCGCCAGCTGTCGTCACTTGGCGATTGTGCCGGTCTCCCGGCTTGGGCTATGCTATCTTGCGTCGGTCAGCACTGGAATTTAGTGAAAACACATTCACCGCCATTCTCGTATCGTCTCAGTGGCGAATGAAACATCTCGATTAGGAGGTCTAGCGAATGAGTGCACTGGACAATGTAACAGATGCCACCTTCAACCAATCCGTCCTCAACCATGACGGCCTCGTGCTCGTCGACTTCTGGGCACCCTGGTGCGGTCCCTGCCGCATGCTGGGTCCGACCCTTGAGCAGATCCAGGGCGAGCTAGGCGATGCCGTCAAGATCGTCAAGCTCAACGTCGACGAAAATGCCCAGGTGGCTGCCAAGTACCGGGTCATGAACATCCCTCTGATGCTGATGTTCAAGGGCGGCGAAGTGGTCGACCAGCTGATGGGCAACATGCCGAAGGCCGCGATTCTTTCGACACTCAACCGTCACACCTGACGATTAGGCGGCTCCTCAGGGGCCGCCCCTCAGAGCTGGCCACCCTCGAACAGATAGTGAGGGTTGTCGCGCCAGCCGCGGAAGCGGCCCAAACGGCGATAGCAGTCCACGTAGGCGGCGTACTGTTCGGCGCGACCAGCCACGACCGCGCGCTCTTCGTCCGTCAGGGGGCGGATGACTTTGGCGGGCCGGCCGTAGACCAGCATTCCCGCGGGGATCTCCCTGCGCTCCGTGACCAGACTGCCCGCGCCGATGAGGACGTCGTCGCCGATCTGGGCCCCATCCATGATCAGCGATTGCATGCCGATCAACACCCTCGAGCCGATGTGGCAGCCGTGGAGCACGACCTGGTGGCCGACCGAGACATCGTCGCCCAAGACTAGATCATAGGCCTGAAACGAGGTGTGCAAACAGCTGTTGTCCTGGATATTGCAGCGCTGGCCGATGCGGATCTCGTGGACATCGCCGCGAATGGAAACGTTAAACCACACGCTGCCGCACTCGCCCATGACGACGTCGCCATTGATGCGGGCGGACGGGTCCACATAACAGGATGCGGGGATCTGTGGCGTCTTGGCCAAATGGGGAAGCTCGAGTTCGTGCATCGGTTCATCCTTATATAATGGGTGCGCGGCGGCCTGGGCGGACGATCACATTATAACCCGAGCCCACCTACGATACTTGGGTCACTATAGGTTTGACACCACCGGGTCGATGATTTAAGGTAGGTTGTCCCTTCGGGGTAACTTTAGCGCGCTTCAGCGCGTATGTTTTGCCTAGCGAGCCGATCCGCATCGCTTGGGGGTTTCATGATTTTCAAGACCGCGTTTGGAAAATTGGCGCTCACTGGCCTGGCCATTTTTGCCGGCTTCACCGCCTCCGGATTCTTTCACAGCCCGGCGCCACCGGATGAGGCCGACAAATACCAAGCGAGCATCGCCTCGCTCGTCAGTCGCTATCTCGAGCTGTACCACTACCAGCAGTATCGCCTCGACGACAAGCTTTCCAAACTCATCTTCGAGAATTACCTCGAGAGCCTCGACCCCCAGCGTGTTTTCTTTCTTCAAACCGATATCGACGGCTTCCGCAAATACGAGACGCAACTAGACGACGATCTGCACGCCAACCCGGCCCAGCTCGGCCCGGCGCTGGAGATCTACGCTCGGTATAAGGAGCGCGTCAAACAGCGGGTGGCGATCGCGCTCAAACTGATCGATGTACCGATGGATTTCAATGTCGACGAGTCGGTCGAATACGACCGCTCCAAGTCGGCTTGGGCCAAGGACACGGCGGCATTGGACGATATTTGGCGCCGCCGCATCAAGGACGAACGCCTCTCCCAGCAGCTCCGCGACACACCCAACAAGGATTTCGCCACCATGCTGCACAAGCGCTACGAGCGCCTGCAGAAGAATGTCGAGGAGTTTGAAATACCCGACATCGTCGAGACCTTTCTCAACAGCGTGACCTCCGTCTACGACCCGCACTCCACCTACCTCAAACCCGCCACAAAGGACAATTTCGATATCCAGATGGGCCATTCGCTGGAGGGCATTGGCGCCACGCTGACAACTGAGGCGGAGTACACCAAGGTCGCCGCACTGGTCAAGGGCGGTCCCGCCGAGCGCAGCGGCAAGATCAAGGTCAACGACAAGATCATTGCGGTCGCCCAAGGCGACGGCGAGATGGAAGATGTGATCGACATGCGCATCGACAAGGTCGTCAAGAAGATCCGCGGGCCCAAAGGTTCCAAGGTGCGTCTGCTGATCATTCCCAACGACGCCACCGACAGCGGCACGACCAAGGAAGTCGGCCTGGTGCGCGATCAAGTCAATCTCAAGTCCCAGGATGCCAAGGCCGAGATCAAAACGATCAAGGACCAGGACGGCAAGGAAATTCGCCTGGGCGTGATCGATATTCCCTCGTTCTACCTGGACACCCGCAGCAAGGGTCGCGGCGAGACCGAGTTCAAGAGCACGACCCGCGATGTTCGCCGCCTGATCGCCGAGCTCGAGAAGAAGGGCATTGATGGCCTGGCCATCGACCTGCGCCAGAACGGCGGTGGCTCCCTGGACGAAGCGATTCAGCTGACGGGCCTGTTCATCGACCACGGCCCCGTGGTCCAGGTCAAGGACTATGCCGGCAAGGTCGACATGGAGATGGATCCGGATCCCGAGCAGGTCTACAAGGGCCCGTTGGTGGTGTTGACGTCCGTCTTCAGCGCCAGCGCCTCCGAGATCTTCGCCTCCGCCCTGCAGGACTACGGCCGCGCGGTGGTCGTCGGCGCCAAGTCGACCCACGGCAAGGGCACCGTCCAGAACGTCGCCTCGCTGCAGTCCCAACTGGCCCGCGCGCTTTCCGGCCAGGTGCCCGAAAACATCGCTGGCGCCCTCAAGATCACCACCCTCAAGTTCTACCGCGTTTCCGGTGGCAGCACCCAATTTAAAGGTGTCGAGCCCGATGTCGTTCTGCCCTCGCCCTATGACGGTCTCAAGGTCAAGGAAGAGGACCTGCCGCGAGCGCTGACCTGGGACGAGATTGAACCGATCCAACACAATAGCTACGATCTGGTCCGTCAAGCCCTGCCACTGCTGAAAACCAATTCGGCAAAAAGGGTTGCCAACAACCCCGAGTTCCGCTACGTCGCCGAGGATACTAAGACATTGCTCGACCGCCGTGAACGCAACGCGCTGTCCTTGGATCTGACCAAGCGCAAAAAGGAAAAGGAAGACGACAAAGCCCGACTCAAAACGCGCGATACAGAGCGCAAGCACCGCGTTTCCATCATCAGCGCCAACGAGCTGCTCTTCCCCGAGGAGCACCAGGACGATGATCTTACCGCCGCCGATGAGCCCGCGACCGAAGAAAAGGTCGTGGTCCCGGATTTCGTGCTCGAGGAGACCCTGCTCGTGCTCAAGGACTACATCATCCACAAAGATTTGTGGATCGCCGGTGTCAGCCCTAAAAAAGACAGTCTTTGATCACTAGGGTGCACCACTTAAAAAAACCCGCCTTTTTGGGGCGGGTTTTTTTGTTTATTCATACTCGCGTCTACAAGATCATGTATAATCGCTATGGGCTTTATCTTATTTCAGTACATGAGATAGAGTGACCCCTTGAAACGCGTATCGCTTCACGGGTTTCAAGATGCGAAAAGTCATTGGTATTCCGCCAATCGTCAGCAGGTGCTCACCATTCGCGGAAAGCCACTGAAACGGATGTGCAAATAAATGGATAACATTGTTTGCTTCCAGCTTTTTCAGGACGAACCACGACCTGGTCGCTGAGGTATCCACCTGAAAACGCTCTACTCCTCTCGCCGACGAAGGCGAGAGTCCGCAGGAAGGTAAGATGCGCGAACAAATCACTTTTGCGGTTGACGCAAATGGTTTCTCCCACTATGTCGGCATTTCCGACACGCTCAGATATCGCTTGAGCATTGAAGATGAAGGCGCGAATATTGAGGATTGGCCCGGGGATTTTCCCGGCAATTTCGAGCCTGGCTTTTACTCCGCCACCCTTGAAGTCAGTGGCGACCGTAATAACCCCAATCTGCACTGGACGGCAGTACAGAAATTGACGGTCCTATCGGCCAACACCAAAATCAGTCGCCTGCCGGAAGTACGCGAAAAGGAAAGGGTGCCCCGTCAGCGCCATGAGGCCAAGCCGATGGAGCCGCTGATCCGCGTGCGCCGTCAGGGCGAAGTTCTGGTCTGATCCACACGGCCGCCCTCGCGGCCGATCGCACGCTCCTGCTTAGCTGCTGGGCGCTTGTACCTGGCTGGGCTGCAAGGTCGTCAGCGGGCGTGAACTCAGGCGATCCGCGGCCAACAGGACGACATGCAAGATGGCGCAGCGCAGCCCGAAGGCCGTGGTGATGCAGTGCCTGGGTACTTCCATGGCGTCGGCATGGTAGGCCAACAAGCCGCCGGCCAAGACCGTCAGTGCCAAGACCAGGGGCGCCGCCGTCACACCGCCGCGCCAGGCCATAAGGGCGTAGAGGAGCATCGTCGGCAGGCCTAGCCAGAGCAGGGGCCAGCTCCAGCACCAACCCGCCACCAGGTACCAGGGCTCCGTCCGCGGCGGCCCTGTATAGTCGGCGAGTGCCGCGCTGAAAAGCTGCTCGCGATCCGTCCAGGGCAGCATCACTAGGTAGCGGGGGTGGCTAGCCAGGAACCGCGCGAAGTCAGCCTTGCCCGCGTCTCGATTCCATTGGTGAAGCGGCGCGTAGCGCGGCTCGCGATAGACGGCCCAGTCGTGACTGGAAGCCCATTGGCCGCGCCAGGTTCGGCTGGAATCCTCGGCCACCAGTTGCAGGGGGGCGCCGTGGGCGACAAACCAGCGCACGTGCTCATCCTGGGGTAGGATGCGCTGGAATAGCACGTTGTAGAGCGAAAAGACATGGCGGCGTCCCAGCGAAGCCAAGTGCGTTTGCAGCGCCGCCAGGGCCAGAACGGCGATGACCAGGCCGAGCGTGCGCCGTCGCTCGGGGCGCGCGCGCCAGGCCTCTGCACCGCGCAGCCCGACCGCCAGCAGGATCAGCAGCAGCATGGCGTAGCTGTTCTGATCGCGGGTGAAACCGGTCAGGGCCACCAGCGCCAGCAGCGCGGCCGTCTCCGGCCAGCCGCCGCGGCGCAGGTACTGGGCCAGGCAGGCGTAGACCAGGGCGAACTGAGAGAAGGTCAGAGACTCCGTCAACAGCAGCGCATTCCAGCCCGCCACATTCCAGGCCAGGGCACCGAGGGGCACGATCGTCAACGCGAGAGCTCGCGTCCAGGGCGAGCGCAGGTCGCGCGCCAGGGACCAACCCAACAGAGCGAAGGCCAGCGCCGACAGCAGCGCTTGGACCAGGACGATGCGTTCCGGCGCATAGGCGCAAAGCTTGTAGAGCAGGTAGATGCCAGGCGGCCTGTCGGCCGTGTAGAGTGCGGGATCGAGCAGGCTGCGGCGGGCGGCGACGGCGAAATTGTCGGCAAAGCCGCGCGGCGCGCCGAGCCCGCTGACCAGCGCGATGGCCAGGAGCACCGCCAGCGGCAGCCATGCAACCAGGAAAGAACGCGATTCCGGGCGGGGCGAAGGGGTTTGCTTCAAGCTTTAGCCCAGACACCCGCGAAGAAGATGGCGATCACCAGGACCAGACCGATGAACCAGGTCAGGCTGCGCAGGCGCGCCATGTCGGCGGCGTAGAAGTAGGCATAGGGGATGCGGGAAGCGATGTAGAGCATGGCACAGAGGTCGACCTTGCCCTGGTCGGCGCCCATCTGGATCGCGACGAGGACCGCGGCGGCGAACAGCGGGAACGCCTCGAAACTGTTGAGGTGCGCGTTGTTGAGGCGTTTCTGCCTACCAGCCAGGCTTTCGGCCCAGGCGCGTGGATCAGAGTTCGCTTTGCGACCGTAGGTACCGCTGGAGAGCTTGGCCAGGGTCGTCAACGCATAGGGCAGACAGGCAGCCAGAAAAACACAGATATAGGCGATCGGCATGGTTTCCTCCCATCGAAAAGATCTTGGTCCACATGTATCACCAACGCGCCCGCCTTGTAAAGCGGCGGTTGGCCTGTGCAAGCGATTCTTAACCGTCAGAAACCCCGCAGCTCGGCGCGCTTTGCTTTCGTGCGGTGTCGGCGTTACAATGAGGCCTGCATTCTGCCGGTGCGTCAAAAGCCCGGCCGAAATGCGCCTGGAAGCCCCAGCGGCGCCCGCGCCGTTGCAAATAGCCCACGACAGCGCGGCGACCGTTGGCAAAAACCAACGCCCGCCGTAGCGGACCGAGGGCCCGATTTGGATGCAGTCCTGGCTGGGCCAAAGATCCCACTCTTGGCATATTCCGTGTATGGTAATCCGTGAAGGAGGCGTTTATGCGTCTATGGATCCTCTTGTTGGCCGTCTGTGCCGTGGGCGCACAGGCCCAATCCGAGCTGCGTCGCAGCGACTTTTTCCAGCCAGGTGACCAAGTTCAATACCGCGCCATCGAAGTCGTCGCCGGTCTGCCGGGCGGCAGTGGCAACGGCCAGGTCTGGGACTTCCGCACCCTTGAGCGGGCCAGTACCGCGCTTGATTACAAGCTGACCTATGCCAATCCCACCGCGGCCCCCCACAGTGGCAGCTTTCCTCAAGCGAATACGATCGCGATCCGCTTCATCAATGGCCAGCCGCACTATACCTATTACTATGGCACCGACGCTGTGCTGGAGCTCCATGGCTATGACGAGCCCGCCACCGGCATCGCCACCTATGGCGACAAGGGCGCGTTCTGGAAATTTCCGTTCAAATACAACACCACCCAGAACGACAGCTTTACCGCCCAGTACGACCAGACCCGCAGCGGCGTGCGCGGCGTCGTCACCCGCAGCGGCCAGCAGACGACCAGCTTCGACGCCTTCGGCATGATCGTCCTGCCCGACGGCCGCACACTGAGCGACGTCAGCCGCATGAAGTACACGCGCACCTATACCGACGTCTTCACCGCGCCGGGCGTGTCTTCGACTACGGAGGTCGAGATCCAGGGCTATGAGTGGTACGCCGCGGGCGAGCGCCTGCCCGTCTTTCACATACTCACGACCTTCACCCAAACGGGCGCCAACAGCACGCGCGTGACGGAGGGCTACTATCAGGAGGACGAGGCCATCACCTACCCCTCCAGCAACCGCGTACCGCACCTGGCGGCCGCGGGCGGCGACTTCCAAACGGAGGTGATTGTCCACAACAATGGCACGTTCGCCCGCACGGTCCGCCTCAATCCCACGACCGCCACCGGCGAGACCAGCGCCTCGCCGCCGTCCTTCCGGGTCGTACCCAACGCCACCGTGCGCAGCTTGCGGGAGAACCTGTTCCAGAGCGATGCCGCCAGTTTCACCGCCTCGGGCTGTGACGACTGTGTCGTCAGCGTCGGCTTCCGTGCCGCCAATCTGCAGCCGGCCTCGATCGCCCATATCCACCAGATCAAGCGTTCCGACACCGCGTTTCTGATCTATCCCGGCGAGTGGAACTACATCTTCGACGGCGCCGCGATTCAAAACGTCGGCAACGAGGAGGCCAACCTCGAGGCCGCGCTGTTCGACAACCTCGGCCGCCAGGTGGCGCGGGTCGAACTGGCCCAGGACCTGCCGCCAGGCGGCAAAAAACTGGCGATCTTCAACAATCTCCTGCCCAATGCCGCCAACAGCATCATTCGCCTGGAGTCGACTCAGCCGATCACGGTGATGATGCTGCGCGGCGATAAGCAGGGTCGCCAGCTCTACCAGAACCTGCCGCTGCCGCTCCCGGCCGCGACCAATGCCCAGCGCTGGATCCCGCACCTGACCTCGCAATCGGGCGGTTTCGATACCGATATCTTCGTCTACAACTCGACCAGCCTGCTCAAGTCGGTCACGCTCTACCCCTACGAGAGCTCCGGCGCTGAACTGCCCTCGCGAATCATCGCCGTCAACCCCAACACCTGGACCCGCTACAACAAGGACGAGTTGCTGCCACCCGAGGCCAGCCATTTGCGCATTGGCGGCGACACGGACGTCTTGGTTTCCGTCGGCTACCGCGCCCAGCGCGCCGACGCGACCACGGCCCACATCCACGAGACCACGCTCGCCGCCAAGAGCTTCAAGATCTACCCTGGCTCCTGGGACCTGATCAACGATGGTTTCGCCCTGGTCAACGTCGGCGAAGGCACGGCAGAGCTGCGCCTGACCCAAATCGGCGATGACGGCGAAGAGATCCTGCCGCTGCCGATCACGCTGCGCACGGCCCTGCCCCGCTTCGGCAAGTACCGCGGCCAGATGGACAACCTCATTGCCGACATTCCCAACGCCGTCATTCGCATCGACTCGACCCAGCCATTGGTGATCATGGCCCTGCGTCTCTCCAAGGACGGACGCTACCTCTACGACAACGAAATCCTACCCCAATGAGTGCCGGCCCGGGTCACCCCGGGCCTATCTTTTCAAGGCACCACGGGCGTTTTTTGTCGTACAATGTCGGCCTGCTTTTCCCGTCGAGCCCATTCGAAGGTGTCTTTCCCCATGTCCGCAGGCGGCGCGCACGCTTTCTCCCCGATTGACCTCGCGTCGTCTTTAGTCAACCAAAGGATCTTTCTGTCGTCGGTTTTAGCCGACCCCTCACGAGCATCCAGGCGCTTCTCCACCCCGCAGGGCTTGGCAAAACGCCTCACCGACCACTTGGCACGCTCCGTGAATTAACCCAACCGTGAAGGAGGCTACATGAAGCATTTATTCTTATTGACCCTGATTTGTGCGTTCAGCATCGCTGCTCTGGCACAACCGTCGATCGGCCGTTCCGACTTTTACCAGATCGGCGACCATCTCACATACCACGTGGTGGATCCCGGCGATGTCCAGCCCGGTCCCGCCGGCAATGGCGTGACCTGGGACTTTTCCGGCCTGCAGCGCATCCCCGAAGACGACTACGAACTCTATTACGCCGCGCCGTCGGTGGCGCCCAACGCCGCCAATTTTCCCGGCGCCAACATGGTTCAGGTCCAGGATGCCGGCGAAGGCTACACCGCCTACTCGTTCCTGCAAGCGACCGACAGCATTATCCAACTCGAGGGCCTGGACATCCCAGACTTGGGCGTTGTGACTTACTCCGACAAGAGTGTCTGGATCGATCTGCCGTTCACGTTCAACGAGACCCAGACCGATCCGTTCGTCGGCCAGTACACGTTCAGCTTCAACGGTATTTCGGGTATCTCACATCGCACCGGTCAGTTGACCACGACCTATGACGGCTACGGCACCCTGATTCTGCCCAACGGTCAGCGCTTCGAGGGCGCCCGTCGCCTGAAGCTGGTTCAGGTCGTCAACGACGAAATCAGCGTGCAGGGCATTTCGATCACGACGCGGGTCGAGACCACGACTTACCACTGGTTCATCCCCGGCAACGGCAGTCAGGCCTTCTCGATCACCTATGCGACCTCGACCGTCACCCCACCCGGCACGCCCATCAACAGCGTGATCGCGGTCTACCAGGAAGTCGAGGACACCACGCCCGCCGCACCCGTCAATCGCGGCACCCACCTGACCACCCAGGGCGGCGACTTCGACACCGAACTGCTGTTCCACAACCCCACCAACAGCGCCAAGACCCTGACCCTGACCCCGCTCAGCACCTCCGGCAGCGCGGGCCAGCCCGTCAACGTCAACCTGCCGGCCGGCACCACCCAGCGCGCCCTGCAGCAGACCTACTTCAACAGCAGCGCCGCCAGCTTTACCAGCAGCGGCTGCTCCGAATGCGTCTTCAGCCTGGGCTACCGCGCCGCTGGCCTGGCAGATGCCTCGACCGCCCAGGTCCACCAGAACGACCGCACCGAGACCGATTACCTGATCTACCCCGGTGAGTGGGAATACCTCTACGACGGCGCCGCGATCATCAATGCCGGCTCCGGCAACGCCAATGTCCAAGCCATCCAGATCGATGACAGCGGCAATCAGGTGGCCTCGGTCAACCTCGTCTCCAACCTGGAGCCGGGCGGCAAGAAACTGACGATCTTCAACGGCTTGTTCAGCACCGTGCCCAATACCATGATCAAGCTGCACTCGAGTCAGCCGATCACGGTGATGATGCTGCGCATCGATTCCGAGGGTCGCTACCTCTACCAGAACCTGCCGCTGCCGCAGAACCCCGAAGCGAGCGACGAGCGCTGGATCGCCCACATCACCAGCGAGTCCGGCGGCTTCGACACCGACGTCCTGGTCCACAACACGGCCAATAGCAGTCAAACCATCACCTTCCACCCTTACAGCACCGCCGGCGCCGCGCTGGCCACGGTCAATGTGACCGTGCCCGCCAACGGCACGCGCCGCTTCGCCAAACTGGATCTCTTTGTCGGCGACACCAGCCACGCCATGATCACCGGCTCGACCGATGTGATCGTGACCGTCGGCTACCGCTCGCGGGTCGAGAACTCCAGCACCGCCCAGATCCACGAGACCACGCCGGTCGGCACCAGCTTCGAGCTCTACCCCGGAAACTGGGACCTGCTCTTCGACGGTTTCGCGATCGTCAACACCGGCAGTGCCACCACCAGCCTTCGGGTCAGCCAGGTCAACGACGACGGCACGACCACCACGCCGGTGACGCTCACCAACGCTCTGGCCCCGAACGCCAAGTTCCTCGGCCTGCTCGAGGGCGTGATCGCCAACAATCCCAACTCGATCATCAAGGTCGAGGCCAACCAGCCGCTGGCGATCCTCGCGCTCCGGCTCACCAAGGACAGTCGTTACCTCTACGGCAACGAGACCCTGCCCCAGTGATTGCGGCGCGGGGCTTCCAGGCGAACCTACCACCCAACCTCCCGCAGGGAGACCTCGCGTCCACGTCCGCCCGAGCAGCGCTCGGGCGGATTTTTCACAGCTCCAGTTGCTTGATCAGCTGGAACAGATAAGAGCGATTGATCTGCAGCCGCTTGGCGGCCTCGGCCTTGTTGCCGTCGCACGCGCGCAGCACTCGGGCGATATGGTGGCGCTTGGCCTGGTTGATGCACTCCTCAAGGCTGATTTCGCCGCGTTCATCGACGACCGTGCCCCCACCCAATTCCAGCGGTAGATCCGCCAGACGCAGCAGCGGGCCATCGCCGAGAATCACCGCCCGCTCGATGACGTGCTCTAACTCGCGCACGTTGCCTGGCCAGCCGTAGGCCTCGCAGGCCAGCAGGGCCGCGGCATCCAGGCGCAGCTCGGGCCGATTATAGCGCGCGCCGAAGCGGCCCAAGAAGTGGTTGGCCAGTAGGCAGATGTCCTCGCGTCGCTCGCGCAGCGGCGGCAGATCGACGACCACCGTGCTGATGCGGTAGAACAGGTCGCTGCGGAACTGGTCCGCCTCGGCCAGCGAGCGCAGAGGCTTGCTGGAGGCGGCGACCAGGCGGAAATCCACTGGTCGCTCGCGGGTGTCGCCAATACGGCGCAGGCTGCGGCTCTGCAACACGCGCAGCAGCTTGATCTGCGACTCCTTGGGCAGGTTGTTGATCTCGTCCAGAAACAGCGTCCCACCAGCCGCGGCCTCGATCAGGCCGACCCGATCGGCGAGCGCACCGGTGAAGGCGCCGCGCAGGTGACCAAAGAGTTCGCTCTCGACCAGGTTGGCGGGCAGGGCGCCGCAGTCGACCTCGATGTAGGGGCCGGTGCGGCGCGCGCTATTCTCGTGCAGGGCGCGCGCGGCGAGGTCCTTGCCGGTACCGGTCTCGCCCTGAATCAGCACGGGCGCATCCGTATCGGCGACCTTGGCGACGGTTTTGAGCACCGCCATCATCGGCCGGCTGCGGCAGACGATGCGGTCGAAGCTACAGTTGCCGCTGAGACTCTCGCGCAGGCGCTCGTGCTGCTCGCGCAGCGCGCTGAAGGCCTCGGCGGTATGCAGGAAACCGGCCAGCTGGCGCGAGAAGTGGCGCACCAGGGCGAAGATCTGGACGTCGAGGGCGACATCGAACTGGTCCAGGTAGATCACGCCCATGGGCGTCTTGCCGTGGACCAGCGGCACGCACAACAACGCCTGACCCTCGCGGCGCAGCAAACTGCTCTGCTCGAGCAGGCTGTCCTGGGGTCCGCTCTCGTCGATGTGCAGTTCCTTTTCCAGGCGCCAAACCCGTTCCATCACGGCGCGGCTGATCTGGCGCTCGGGTTCGGGGATATCCTCGCGCAGGAAGTTGCGGGCGGCCACGAAGCCAAAGTCGCCGTCGGCATTGGCGGTCGCAATGTAGCCGCGCCGGCACTGGCACATTTCGAGCAGCGTGTCTAAAGCCAGGCCCAGGAGCTTGGGCGCCTCGAGCGAGGCCTGCAGAGCCAGGCTGGACTTGTAGAGCAGCTCGAAACCATGCTCTCGCGTGTGATCGGACGCCGAAGGCAGGGCAAGCTCGCGGCGCTGCTCCTGGAACCAGGTCTGCAGGGCGAACAGCTCGCGGAAATAGGCCTGAAAAGCGGGATTGGCGCGAGCATCGGCCGCGCGGTTGAGGCCGCGGAACCCCTCCATCAGCGCGCTCAGGCGCGCTTCGAGCTCGTCGACGAAACTGGGGTTCTGAGGGCGTGCGGTCATGGGAACTTCCTGATGGGTCAAGCGAGATCGGCCTGAATCTCTTCTACGGAAGCATAGCGATGCCGGGGCTCTTTTTCCATGCATTTACGCGCGATACGTGCCAATTTTGCCAGCAGTGGGTCCGTCAGCGGCAAGTCTGGCGGGTCCTCGTTGTGGATCGCAAAGATCAGTTCCATCTGGTTCTGGGCCAAATAGGGCAGGCGGCGGTGGATCAGCTCGAACAGGAGCACGCCGAAACTGTAGAGGTCGGAGCGGCGGTCGACGCTTTTGCCCAGGGTCTGTTCGGGACTCATATAGGCCAGCGTGCCCATCAGCTGCTCGCGGTTCTCGACCGTGGTCAAGGTGTGCAGGCGGGCCAGGCCGAAGTCCATCAGCTTGACCCGGCCCTCGGGCAACACCATGACGTTGGCGGCCTTGAGGTCGCGATGGACGATCTTCTGGTTGTGGACGGCCGCGAGCCCCTGCAGGGCCTGGGCGGCGATATCGAGGATGCGCGCCGGTTCGAGCGGGCCCTGGTCGAGCAGTTCGCGCAAGGTGCGGCCGTCGAGGTATTCCATGGCGATGTAGCGGGTCTTGCCCTGGCTGCCCGACTCGAGGATGGCGACGACGTTGGGATGGGTCAGGCGGGCGCCGATCTCGGCCTCCTGCACGAAGCGCCGCACGCCGTCGGGCGCCTCCTCGACCTTGTCGTGGAGCACCTTGAGCGCGACCTCGGCGCGGGTCAGGCGGTTGCGGGCCAGGTAGACGGCGCCGGAGCCGCCTTCGCCCAATTTGCGCAGCAGCTTGTAGGGGCCGATGAACTTGATGCCGCGCCAGGTCTGGTAGTACTCGCGGATGCGCAGGCCCGCCAGCACGAGCAGGAGCAGGGCGGCGAGACAGCCGAGGCGGAACCACCAGGTCTGCCAGAACGGCGGCGTGATGACAATCGCCAAGGGTTCGGCCTCGCTCCAGGGTCCGCTGGGACCGGCGCCCTTGAGCAGCAGGCGGTAGTGGCCGGGGTCGAGGTTGGTGTAGCTGGCGTAGTTGCGGTGGCCGTTGTCGATCCAGCCGTTGTCGAAGCCCTCGAGCCGGTAGGCGAAGCGGTTTTTGGCGGCGTCGCGATAGTCCAGCACGGCCCATTCGAACGAGAAGAACTTGTCCGTATGGGCCAGGCGCAACGGGCCGGGCAGGATCTGGCCGAGCTCGAGCGGCTGGCCGAGTCGGGCCAGATGGGTCAACACGACCGGTGGACGCCAGCGCGCGCGGGCGGCCAGGGTAGCGCGCAGGGCCGTCGGCTGGAATTCGTTGAAGCCGTTGACGCCGCCAAAATAGAGGGTGCCATCGGCGCCGCGGCAGAAGGCACCGGTGTTGAACTCGTCGGACTGCAGGCCGTCGAGCATGGTGAAGTTGGCGAAGGAGCGCGCGACGGGATCGTAGCAGGCCAAGCCGCGGTTGGTGCTGAGCCAGAGCTGGCCCTCGCTGTCCTCACAGATGCCATAGACGAAGTCGTTGGCCAGGCCGTCGGCCAGGGAAAGCCTGCTGAAGTCGTCCGTCTCGGGGTGGTAGCGGGAGAGGCCGCCGCCGTAGCTGCCGACCCAGAGCTCGCCGGCGCGGGTCAGGCAGAGGCTGCGCACGTCGTCGCCGGCCAAGGTGCGCGGCTGGTCAGACTGGTGGCGATAGTGCCAGAAGCGGCTGCCGTCGTAGCGGTTGAGGCCGTGGCTGCGGGTGCCGATCCAGAGCTGGCCTTGACGCTCGACGATGGTGCAGATCTCGTTGCCGGAGAGCGCGCCCGCCCGACCGTCGGCCTTGAAGTGACGCCAAGCGGTCGTGCCCGCGGGCAGGAGAGCCAGACCCAGATCGTTGCTGCCGGCCCAGCGGTTGCCGTGGCTGTCCTGATACCAGACCTTGATATTGTCGCTGATCAGGCCAGTGGGCGTGCCGTCCGCGCGATGGTGGCGGAAGCGAACTGGGGCGTCGGCGCTGGGTCGCGGCAGGAGGTCGACGCCGCCCTTCTCGGTGCAGATCCAGAGGTCGCCAGCCGGGTCCTCGAACATGCTCCAGATCGCGTTGTCGGCCAGGGAATCGGGCCGGCTGTCGTCGTGCAGGTAGTGCTCCCAGGTGGTTTCGCCCTTGCGGCGGCGGTTGAGGCCACCGCCGATGGTGCCGACCCAGAGGTCGCCAAAGCGATCCTCGTGCATGGCGAAAATGAAGTCGTTGCCGAGGCTGCGGGGATCCTCGAGGTCGCGCTGCACCAGGCGGAAGAGCTTGCGGTCGTCGATGCGCAAGTTGACGCCACCGCCCCAGGTGGTGACCCACAGCGAGCCCGGATCGCCATCATGACCGCGGTAGATGCGGGTGACGTTGTCGCTGCTGAGGCTGCTGGTCAGATTGGGCAGGTGGCGATAGAGGGTAAAGCGCTCAGTGAGCGGGTCGAGCGTGGCCAGGCCTTGCCCGGTGGCGATCCAGAGCAGGCCGTCGTCGTCCTCATAGGAGACATTGGCACCCGGCGACGGCAAGCCACCTGGGCGTTTGGGGTCGTAGTCGTAGTGCTTGAAGCGCTCGGTCTTGGGGTCGAGACAGCTGATACCGTGGCCGCGCACCCTCAGCCAGAGCTTGCCGGCACGGTCCTGAAAGACCGAGTTGAGCAGGTTATCCGGCAGCGAATTCGCATCGCCAGGCCGGTGGTGGTAGCTCTTCAGGGGCGTCAGTGATCCGTCCGCAGCGGGCAGGGACTTGGGGTCGATGCAGTGGAGGCCGTTGAAGGTCGCAATCCAGAGCAAGCCTTGCGCGTCCTCGACGATGCTGGAGACCGTGCGGTCGCCGTCGTCATAGAGCGAGAAATGGCGGAATTGGCCGGATTCGGGCACGAACAGGTCGAGCCCGACCGCGGTGCCGACCCAGAGTCGCCCAGCGCTGTCTTCAAACAGCGCCTGGACCAGCGGATGCGCCAAACTGTGGGGATCGCCGGGCACAGTCGAGTAGCGGTCAAAGATAAAGCGCTCGCGGTTGGCGGCGCTGAGTCGCGCCAGACCGGCGTCGCGCGTGGCGACCCAGAGCTCGCCATTGGCGCGCTCTGCCACGCCGTGAATGAAGCTGGAGGGCAGGCTCTTGGGATCGGCGGGGTCGTGACGCAGGACCAGACAGCGCACACCGTCGTAGCGGTTGAGGCCGTCGACGGTGCTGAACCACATGTAGCCGGCGCTGTCGTGAAGAATGCCGGTGACGGTATTGTGGGAAAGACCCTGCTCGCCGTCGATATGCGCGAAGCGCAGGCGATTCTGCGCCCACAGGCCGGGACCGCAGACGGCGACCCAGCAGGCGAGCCCTAGGAAACCCCGTGTCCAGCGGTGCAATCCTTCCTCCTCTGCATAACCTACCCAAAGGTATTATACACCAGCGAAGAATGGGCTCGGACCATGGCCAAACCGCTGCTTGAAGGCCGTGAGAAGAAATTAAACCATTCGGTCTATTTTCTTGAAACATCCCTCCGGCCGACCTCGTCAAAGGATTAGACTGTTTAGTCTAGTAGCTTCAGGAGGCATCCAATGAGTTTTCAAGATCAAGTTATCCTCGTTACGGGCGGCAACTCCGGCATCGGCCGCGGCATCGCCGAGCGCTTTCACGGGCAAGGCGCCCAAGTCGTGGTCTTCGGCCGCAATTCCGAATCCCTGGCCGACACGGTCCACAGTCTGGGCGAGCGAGTCCTCGCTGTCACCGGCGACGTGGCGCGACTGGACGACCTCAAGACGCTGATGGCAGAGGTCAAGAAAGTGCACGGTCGCATCGACCACTTGGTCGTCAACGCCGGCATCGCTCAGCCCGCGCCGATCGAAGCAGTCGACGAGGCGATGTTCGACGCCACCATCGACATCAACCTGAAGGGCGCGTTCTTCACGATCCAGCAGGCACTACCGCTGCTGCGCGAGGGCAGCACCATCACCTTGATCGCCTCGACCGTGATTCACAAGGGCTTCGCCAACTTCTCGGTCTATTCGGCCTCCAAGGCGGCACTGCGTTCCCTGGCGCGAACCCTGTCGGCGGAACTGATCCCGCGCGGCATCCGGGTTAACACCATTAACCCCGGTCCGATCGAGACGCCGATTTTCGGCCGCATGGGCTTCGCGCCCGAGCAAGTCGCCGAAACCAAGCAGGGCCTCTCGCAGCAGGTCCCACTGGGCCGCATGGGCAGGGTCGACGAAATCGCAGGCATCGCCACTTTCTTGGCCGGTCCGGATGCCTCCTACGTGGTCGGCGCCGAAATCAACGCCGATGGCGGCATTGGCGACCTCTGACGTCAAAAACGGGAAGGACGCGCGGCAAGCTCGGCCCGCAAGCGCACCACTTCCGCTTCGGCGGCTTCTTTGGCCGCGCGCTCCCGCTCCTTGGCCGCGCGCTCCCGCTCTTTGGCGGCGCGCTCCCGCTCCTTGGCGGCGAGCGCAGTTTCCTTGGCCGCGCGCTCCAACTCCTTGGCCGCAAGCGCAGCTTCCTTGGCCGCGCGCTCCCGCTCCTTGGCGGCGCGCTCCTGCTCCCTGGCCTGTGTCAACGACAAGATTGTGCGCTGATGGTAATCGTCCGTCCATTCGTTGTCCCGACGGATCTTTTGTTCCCGTGTGTAGCGCAGGAACTCTAACTGATCGCTGGCAAAGTCTTTCATTACACTCAAGGCCATGCGCATCACCTCATCGTCTAGGCTCGCGGGCGGATGGCTCAAGTCCATGTCTTTTCCATCGCGCAACAGCAACAGCCACCGCTCTGCCACTGGATTCAGTGTACCAGGTCCCCTCCAGTTCTTCAACTGCACCACTAGGATACAGCTGTCGGGCTCCAGTTCCAGGCCCGCCTCCAGACAGGCGACGCGGAACTTCAGGACCGGCGCGTCGGTCTGGACG
Source organism: uncultured Holophagae bacterium (assembly GCA_964423555.1). Taxonomy (GTDB): domain Bacteria; phylum Acidobacteriota; class Holophagae; order Acanthopleuribacterales; family Acanthopleuribacteraceae; genus CAYRFM01. Next base: position 29,371 of record CAYRFM010000083.1, read on the forward strand.
CGCGAGAATAGGTTTTCCGTCAAGATCCAGATCGAAATTGCGCCCTTCAGTTCTTTGTAGGGCTCGCCTTTGCGAAGGCCGGCGGTCAGCAGCAGGCTCAAGTCATAGAGGCAGCGTTTGGGGAGCGTGAAGACGATCTTGTTCTGGACCTCGACCTGGGAGAGGACACCCGTGTCAAGGCGGACCAACAGGTCGACAATCGGGCGTTTGCCGTCCTGATGCTGCTCGAGCAGGTGGGGGTCGATGATGGCCAGGTCGGAAAACTTGGTGGAACTGACCAGGCCCACCATGGCATTGAGAAAGTCGAGGGTCAACGCCTTGTGCTGTTCACTGCCCAGCAGCTTCTTGAAGACACAGTCAACGGTGGGATCAATGCGTCGCTTTTTCCAGTTTTTGCCCATAGGTCACCTCAGTTCATTCGACGTCAGCCAAGGTAAAGGGATCGCGGGCCACGAGTAGAAAATGCGAAGATGTGATGCGGGACACATAGGACCAGGCTGGTGGGCGCCCCCGGAGCTTTGCCTTGGACACGAGGGACGCGATTGCTAAATGGCGAAAAATGAAGCAATCCATAGGTTTTATATTTTTCAAATCAGCGGTTCGGGATTGGTATTTTCGTTAAAAAGCTACTGATCCTTACTGCGGCGGCGCAAAATTGGATTTTCCGCTACAATCCCTAAATCGTCCTGCGCCCAGGCTGCGCTGGATCATTGGCGATACCATACTATTTTTGCGAGGAACCTACTTCATCGCCTTGCGGCACAGATGAAAATGGCTCATACAGGACGCGCGGCAAGCTCCGCCCGCAAGCGTACCAGTTCCGCTTCGGCGGCTTCCTTGGCCGCGAGCGCAGCTTCCTTGGCCGCAAGCGCAGCTTCCTTGGCCGCGCGCTCCCGCTCCTTGGCCGCGCGCTCCTGCTCCCTGGCCTGTGTCAACGACAAGATTGTGCGCTGATGGTAATCGTCCGTCCATTCGTTGTCCCGACGGATCTTTTGTTCCCGTGTGTAGCGCAGGAACTCTAACTGATCGCTGGCAAAGTCTTTCATTACACTCAAGGCCATGCGCATCACCTCATCGTCTAGGCTCGCGGGCGGATGGCTCAAGTCCATGTCTTTTCCATCGCGCAACAGCAACAGCCACCGCTCTGCCACTGGATTCAGTGTACCAGGTCCCCTCCAGTTCTTCAACTGCACCACTAGGATACAGCTGTCGGGCTCCAGTTCCAGGCCCGCCTCCAGACAGGCGACGCGGAACTTCAGGACCGGCGCGTCGGTCTGGACGCGCGAGAATAGGTTTTCCGTCAAGATCCAGATCGAAATTGCGCCCTTCAGTTCTTTGTAGGGCTCGCCTTTGCGAAGGCCGGCGGTCAGCAGCAGGCTCAAGTCATAGAGGCAGCGTTTGGGGAGCGTGAAGACGATCTTGTTCTGGACCTCGACCTGGGAGAGGACACCCGTGTCAAGGCGGACCAACAGGTCGACAATCGGGCGTTTGCCGTCCTGATGCTGCTCGAGCAGGTGGGGGTCGATGATGGCCAGGTCGGAAAACTTGGTGGAACTGACCAGGCCCACCATGGCATTGAGAAAGTCGAGGGTCAACGCCTTGTGCTGTTCACTGCCCAGCAGCTTCTTGAAGACACAGTCAACGGTGGGATCAATGCGTCGCTTTTTCCAGTTTTTGCCCATAGGTCACCTCAGTTCATTCGACGTCAGCCAAGGTAAAGGGATCGCAGGCCACGAGAAGAAAATGCGAAGATGTGATGTGGAACACATAAGACCTGACCTCTCGGGGATTGACCCAGAACACAGGCGCATGTTTTCAGCCTGCGCACTAGCTTCACTCGCCAAGCTGTTGTATGCTCCCAGCACCCTGACGAGGTTTTCCAATTTCCAATTGGCCTTGCTGCGGGGTTTTCACCGCATGATTTCGTTTTCCTTATCAGGACGGCCCCTCACCCTTCGACATAGCCTCGACTCATGGCTGTTTCCTACCAATGGTCTGGGTACGCCATTTCAGGGTCTGGCGTGGATATTTGGAGTTCTCATGCGTTTGGGCGCCTATTCACGCGATTTGTACCTCTCCTTACCCACCCGCCAAGCACGTGAGCTACGCCTGGCGCGCTTGCGCGAGGCAGCCTATCAGCCCGTTCTGATTCCCTGTGAGCTCGCGCCCGAGCTGAGAACTCCGCCAACCTTGATCGCCCTTGAAGCAGTCCTGCAACGCTTGCTGGGCCTGCCCCACCTAGTCGTGCTGACAAGCCCTCAGGCCGCCGCACCCTTGCTGTTCCAAGCGTGGCCCAAGCGCGATGGCGACGTGATCCACAACCCGCTATCGTCACAGCTGCTGTTCCACTTAGTCGACAGCGATTTCAATGCCCTGCCCCTCGCGAGTCAGAACCTGGCCGGCGCCGATCAGCTGCCCTACCTGACCGATTTGGCCTCAGCGCCGCTGATGGCGCGGCTGAACCAAGCGCCCGCCCCCACCATGGTCCTGATTGAGCCGGCCGGTCCCGCTCAGGGCAGCCAGGTCCTGGCGCTGGACCAACTTCGCGCGCTCAAGCAGCGCCTCGAGCCCCTGGGCGTGCCGCTGGTGGTCGAGGCTGCTCACCTCTTCGATCTCCCGCCCGCCACCCACGAGGCATTCCCCGGCACTTGCGTCGACGCCCTCCTCGGCGGCTTGGGCCCCGAGTTCCCCTTTGGCTTTATCGCCACCCATGACCCGCTTTTGGCCCGTACCGCCCGCCAGTTGGCCCACTACCACGGCCACGCCTTTGCCGACCGCCCCAGCCCCTGCGACCTGACCGCCCTGGCCGATCTGGCCCACCTGGCCCGCGCCCGCGCCAGTGCGACAGCGGCGCTCCACCGCGAGTTGGCCGCACTTGGCCTTCCGCTACTGCAGCCGATCAGCGGCCTGCCGCCCCTGCTCGACACCACCCGCCTAGCCGCCGCTGAGGGCCACGACCACCCAGCCGCCGCGCTCGCAGCCGCGCTCTACGCCGTCGTTGGCCTGCGCGCGGAAACCGTGGCCCTCCACGCACCTGCCCGCCATCAGCTCCTGCGCCTGGCCCTGCCGCTCGGCCTCGAGGACGCGCACTACGACGATCTGAAGCGCGCCATCGTCGCCTTCTTCCAACAACTCCGCCAACTGCCGCGCCTGACCCTCATCGACACCGACCAAACGCCAGCCCGCTACGCCGTCGCTGGCGCGTTTCCCGAGTGGCCGCTGGAGACAGCACCCGATCAGCCCGCGGAACTGGCCGCCCCTGTCCATCTGGATACGCCCGTGGCTCCGTCCCAGGGCCGCTTCCCCGCCGACGATCGACAGCCCCACAGCCCCGCGCAGGGAACCGCCAGCGATCAGCGCATCGCCGTGATCGGCATGGCCTGCCGCGCGCCCGGCGCCGACGATTACGAGCAATTGTTTGCCAACCTGCTCGAGGGCCGCACTTTCATCGGCATGATCCCGGCCTCGCGCTGGTCGGCCAGCCACTTCCGCGCCGCCGACGGCAGCGACCGCTTCGGCGCCTTGCTGGACCAGCCCTATGCCTTCGACAGCCTGTTCTTCGGCATCTCGCCCGGCGAGGCCGAAGCCATGGACCCCCAGCAGCGGGTCCTCTTCGAAACCGTTTGGCACACGTTCGAGGACGCCGGCATCCCGCCCGCCAGCCTGGCCGGTAGCCGCACCGCCGTCTACATCGGCGTCGGCACCGCCGACTACCGCGATCTGACCTTCCGAGTCGGCGCTGCCATCGACGGCTTCGGCGCCGCCGGTATCTCCCATTGCCTGATGGTCAACCGGCTCTCCTTCTACTTCAACCTGACCGGTCACAGCGAACCGATCGATGCCGCCTGTGCCAGTTCGGCCCTAGCGATCCAGCGCGCCGTCCGCGCCCTGCGCGACGGCGAGGCCGACCTGGCCCTGGCCGGCGGCGTCAACCTCATGCTCTCGCCCCTGACCAACACCGCTATCGGCCAATTCGGCGTCCTCTCCGGCGACGGCAGCTGCCGTCCGTTCTGTGCCGACGCCGCCGGTTTCGTGCGCGGCGAGGGCGTCGCCTGCCTATTGCTCAAACCCTTGGCCGTCGCCGAGCGCGACGGCGACCGCATCCACGCCGTGATCCTCGGCGCTGCCGCCAACCACAGCGGCCGCACCGCCACCATGATGGCGCCCAGCCTCGCCGCCCAAACGAAAGTCATCATCGACGCCTACGCCGACGCCGCTATCGAGGCCGCCTCCGTCAGCTACGTCGAGGCCGCCGCCAACGCCTCCATCAGCGGCGACCCGGTCGAGTGGGACAGCCTGCGCGCCGCCGCGGCCCGCCTCCCCGGCGCGACCCCGGTCAGCTGGCAGGTCGGCTCGCTCAAGGCCCAGCTCGGTCACCTCGAGGCCGTGTCCGGCACCATGGCCGCGATCAAGCTGATCTGCGCCATGAAGCACCGCCAATTACCCGCGATCGCCCTAGGCCCGCTCAACCCCGCCCTCGCCCTCGAAGGCGGCGCCACCCGCTTCTGTCAGGGCGGGCCCTGGCTGTCGGAGCCAGGTCGCCGCCTGCGCGCCGGTCTGGATTCCTTTGGCCTGGGCGGCGTCAACGTCCACCTGCTATTCGAGGAATACCTCGCCCCGGCCGTCGCCGCCAGCCCCGACCGCGCCGACCTCTTCCTGCTCTCGGCCCGCAACGAGGAACGCCTGCGCGCTTACGCCAGCCAGGTGGCCGACTGGCTCGCTCAGCGCCCCGGCCGACCCCTCGAGCCGCCATCGGCGCGCGGCCATGGCCGAACGCTTAGCCGTCTGGGCCTCCGACAGCGCGGGCCTGGCCAGGAGCCTGAGCGCCTTTGCCGAAGGTCGCCTCGAGGGCGCCATCGCCCACGCCAACGCTAAGCAACCCTCGTCCCTGCGCGCCCTCACCGAGGCCAGCGACAGCGGTCGCGAACTGATCAAGAGCGCCCTCCGCGTCCGCGATTGTTCCGCCCTTGCCGGGCTTTGGGTCAGCGGCGTCAAACTCGATTGGCAGGCCTTCGACAGCGCGCCCCAGCCATGGGTCGACCTGCCGCGCTACCCCTTCGCCCGCAAGCAACACTGTCTGGCGGAGATCCGCAGCTTCCTCGACGCCGGCCTGAGCAGCAGCGCAGCCACCGCCGCGCAAACGCCCGCCCTCGGCGATTGGCCCACGACCCTGCGCGCCCTGATCGCCGACTTCCTCAAACTCGAGCCTAGCGCGCTGGAGGCCGACGAACCGCTGGCCCATTACGGCCTCGACTCCTACGGCGGCGTGCGCCTGGCCAACCGCTTGCGCGACCGCTTCGGCGTCGCCGCCTCGCCCCGCGAACTCTTCCAGCACGGGACCCTGGCCGCACTCAGCAGCTTTCTCGAAGCCAAGCGGCCTAGCCCAAGTGTTGCGCCAACCGTCGCCACCTGGGCGCTGCCCCGCGAGCTCCCGCTCAGCGAGGGCCAGCAGGCCCTGGCCTTCCTCCAGCTCCAGGAGCCAGCCAGCACAGCCTACAACCTGCCCTTCGCCGTGCGCTTGCGCCAGCCGCTCGACCGGGAACGCCTGGCCCGCGCCGTCGCCGCTCTGCCTGCTCGCCACGCCGTGCTGCGCGCCCACCTCGTCGACCGCGAGGACGGCCGCGTGCTCGCCCTCGACGATCCCTTCGAGCTACCGATGGCCAGTGTCGCGCTGTGCGAGACCAGCTTCGAGGCCTGCCTTGCCCAAGTCGCTGCGGCCGACGCCGAGCCCTTCGACCTGGCCCGCGGCCCGCTGGTCCGCGCCACCTTGTTCAGCCGCACCGACGACGACCATATCCTCCTGATCACCGTCCATCACATCATCTTCGACGGCGTCTCGGTCATCCTGCTGCTCGAGAGCCTAGGCGAATTGTATGCCGCCCTCGCCAATGGCCGCACCCTCCCGCCCCGCGGCGATGAAGCTGGCCTGTTGGACCTTTTGACCTGGCAAAAGGCCCTGGTCAGCGGGTCCGAGGGCGCCGCCCAGGCAGCATTCTGGCGCGAGCGCCTGACCGGTCCGCTGCCGACCCTCAACCTCGCCACCGACCGACCCCGCGGCCTGCGTCCCGTCAGCGGTGCGCTCAAAGTCCGCCGCCTCGCGCCCAACCACTCTGCCCAGCTCAACGACCTCGCCCGCGCCACCGCCACCTCCCCGTTCGCCGTCGGCTTGGCCTGCTACAAGCTCCTGCTGCAGCGCCACACCGGCGACGGTGAGCTGATCGTCGGCATCGCCTATGCCGGCCGCGCCCAGGCCAGCTTCGAAGCGCTCGTCGGCTATTTCGTCAACATGCTGCCGATTCGCACCCACCTGGAACCGGGTTGGCGTTTCCCCGATCTGGCGCAACACCTTTTCCGCGAAGGTCTGCTCGCCATCGAGCACGGCGATTACCCCTTCCACCGCACCGTCAGCGCGCTGCGCCTGGCCCGGGACAGCCATCGCGCCCCGGTCTTCCAGGCCTGCTTCAATCTGCTCGATTGGAGCCACCTCCAGCACCGCAGCGACGCCCCGCTCCGCCCCGAGCCCCTGCTCGAGATCCAGCAGACCGGCGAGTTCGACCTGACCCTCGAACTGGTGCTCGGCGCTGCGCCCGCACTGGTCCTCAAGTACGATGCCGCGCTTTACGATGACTGGCGCATCGAGCAGCTCTTCGACCACTACCTGTTCCTGGTCGAGACGCTCGCCGCCAGCCCGGACCTCCCACTCGCGGCCCTGCCCAGCCTGACCCCGAGCGAACGCGCCGCCCTGCTGCGGGAGTTGACCGCCGAGGCTCCGCCGCTGCGACAATCGCTGCTCCACAGCGCTTTCTTCGCGCGTGTGGAGGCCCAACCCAAAGCCCTGGCCCTGATCGACGGCGCCAGCCAGCTCGACTACGGCAGCTTGGCCAGGGCCGCCACGAACGTGGCTCTGGCTCTGCGCGCCCGCGGCATCGGCGCGGAATGCCTCGTCGGCCTGGGTCTCGCCCGCGGCCTCGAGAGCGTCATTGCCCTGCTCGGCGCGCTCCAGGCCGG
>CAYRFM010000084.1:0-36312 GCA_964423555.1 uncultured Holophagae bacterium
CGCGCCAGCCTTTTCGCCCGGCGCGAGCCGCCAAAACCTCGCTTGGGGATCGCCCGTCTTTCTGCTACACTCTGCCCCATGAGGAAGGACGAGCGTCTCCAGCAACTTTTTTCGACCATCAGAGCGGGTGAACTCAGCCGCAATCGCCACTTCGACCGCTACCTGACGGCCGATGTCCTCAATGCCAGTGCCCGCGCCAAACGGCTCGACCGCCTTTGGCTGATGCTGGACCGTGCTGCGACGGAGCAATGGTGCTTCAGTTTGCTGCCCACCAGCAACCAGAGCGAGCACGAGCTCGTCTGTCAGTCTCCTCTGCTCGAGGGGCGTTGGCGCGCCCTGCTGTTCGATTTCGAATTGCGCGCACTCAGTGAACACCCGCGGGCATCCGACCTGATCCCCGAACTGCACCGCCACCTCGACCTCATCGTCGAGCGCCACCCCTAAGTTCCGAGGAGTACGCCCATGATCGATCAGGGTATCGCCCCTGCCGGCAAAAAATACGTGGCCACCTGGCTCTATACGATCGCCGTGATGATTTTTGCCATGGTTGTGCTCGGCGGCCTGACGCGTCTAACCGGCTCAGGACTTTCAATGGTCGAGTGGAACCCCATCATGGGCGCGATACCCCCGCTCAACCACGACGCCTGGGAACAGGCCTTCTCCGCCTACAAGGCCTATCCCGAGTACCGCCTCCACAACACCCATATGGAACTGGGCGAGTTCAAGTTCATTTTCATGATGGAATACAGCCATCGCCTACTCGGCCGCCTGATCGGCACCGTTTTTCTTTTGCCGCTGTTGTTCTTCCTGGCCAAGCGCTGGCTCAAGGCGCCCGTAATCGCCCGCTTCGCCTTCCTCTTCGTACTGGGCGGTCTCCAAGGCGTGGTCGGTTGGTACATGGTCAAAAGTGGCCTGGTCGACATCCCCCAGGTTTCCCAGTATCGATTGGTCGCCCACCTGAGCATGGCGATTTTGGTGCTTTCGTTTTCCCTGTGGTACGCCTTCGCCCTGCTACCTGTCCCAAAGCAGGACTGCGGCGCCCTCACCCGCCAACATCGCGCCGTCATCGGCCTGATAGTCCTGACCGGTTTGCAAATCTTCACCGGCGGCTTCGTGGCGGGTCTCAAGGCCGGGCCCGCCCACTATACGTGGCTGATCCCGCAAGGGCTGTTCGCCGGCCACGGCCTGATCGAAAATCTCTTTGAACAGCCGATAACGGTCCTTTTCATTCACCGCTCACTGGCGCTGATCGTGGCCGGTGCTCTGCTTTTGGCGGCCTTCCGCCTGCGCCCAGCCCTCCACCAACCCGCCCTGCGTCGGGCCTGGCTGGTGTTGGGCCTACTGGTCGGCCTCCAGGTCAGCCTGGGTGTCTTGCTGCTCCTCCTGCGGGTCCCGATCAGCTTGGCCTCGGCGCACCAAGCCGTGGCGATGCTGATCTGGGCGGTGTTGCTGTTCCTCGCCAGCCACACCAGTCGCGCGCGAAAGGCCTAGGCATGGGCGCCCAGCGCCAGCTCGAAGCCGAGCGCTTGGCCCTGTTGCGCGTGGTGCTTGGCCAGGGTCCTGGCGACCTGCAAACCGTAGGAAAACCACAGCGTCTGCCGGTTCTCGGTACCGCCAACCGCGATCATGCCGGCATTGCGACGCCCAGGCTTGAGCCACTGCCTAGCCTCAGGAAGCACCTCGCTAAACTCCCAGACGCCCAGCTCCACGGCCCGCTCCATGGCAAAGACCAAGGCGTTGGCGTCCGGATGATAGGGCGACAGCAACGGTGTTTGTGCGGGCGAACAGGCCACCTGGCGCACACCGTTGATGACCGTCTCGACTGCCGCCCGATAGCCAGAGTCACTCCCGGCACCGACGAACTTCAGAAACCCGGCAATGTGGGCATTGACCACACAGTCGACCCGGTTCGGGCACAGGTCCGGGTCCAGCCAGGTCTTGAAGGACCCCAGCCTGACCCAAGGGAAACAGGACTCGGGTAGCACCGACAGGCGGCATTTTTCCAGCTCGTGGACCACCTCGACCAGGGCCTGTCGGTCGAGCAGATCATGATGGTACAGGGTCAGCGCGCACAGCGCCGTATCATCGGCCCGGGCTGTCGCCGAGCCCTTGAGCCAGTGCGGCCTGCGACCGCCGGGGTGCATGTGGAAGACCCGGCCTTCGTCGGAGGCACAGCTCTCGACAAAGCCCAGTCCGCGGCGGATCGCGGAATGCAGCTCTCGGGATTCGGGGAGCCGCGACAGCTCGTTCAAAACTAAGCACGTGACCAAACCGTTTTCATCCTGAAAACGCCGGCCTTGATGCAGGACCGTGGTGTAGAAGGCACCGCTGGGTGCTTGTTCGGACAACACTTTCTCAACCAGATTCAACATGGGTTTCTCCTCAGAGTCACTCGATGTCGGCGTCAGATAGGAATCGCATAGGCGCACTGAGGAAGACTTGGAATAGATGAATGGCCCAAGATTGGGCGGTCCAATGCTTCGAGACGCTGACGGTGCAGGCTAAGCAAGTCGCGGGCCATATCTTGCCGTTTATCGCGATCCGAAGCAAAGGCGGGTCATTGCGCACAGACCAAGGCGTGTCGGGCGGCCAGGACGCTTCGAGCGCTGGATTTCCTGTCGCGAACGCCAAGAAGCTCGGTTCCTGTGGACCTCTCATTATCGGTGTGATAATATCTCCTCGACAACAAACGGCGCACCCGCCTTTCGGTTGCGATCACGCACATGGAGCTTTCCTTTGGATCAGTCAGGTATCGTTCGCACCATCGTCGAAATCACTCAATCCATGATCGACACCATCAACCCTGAAGAGGTGGTCAAGATCATCCAAGAAGCGGTCATCACGCACTTCCAAGCGGAGGGTTGCAGCATCGGCCTGCTCGAGGAGAGCACGGGCTGGCTGGCGTTCGTCGCCATGGAGGGCAAAAGCAAGACGGACCAGTTCCGCATCCCGCCTGGTCGCGGATTTGCTGGCTGGGTCGTCGAACAGGGTCGCGGCATGCTCAGCAACCAACCCTACGAGGACAAGCGCTTTTTTGACCAGATCGACCGCAACAGTGGCTTCACGACCCGCAACCTGATTTGCGTGCCGTTGTTGGTCGAGAACAGGGTGATCGGCGTGATCCAGGCGCTCAATACCTCTAAACAGGATGGCTTCACCGAGCAGGACCTGCAGATGCTGACCACGCTCGGTGAATTGGCCGGCGCGGCCATCACCCGCACGCGCAAGTATTCCATGACCCACAGTGCCAACGAGGCCCTACAAGAGGTGGCCGACAGCCGCTACCATTTGGTGGGTGGTAACTCCCCCGCCATGACCCAGGCCATCGCCATGGCCAAGACGGTCGCCCAGTCCAATACCACCGTGCTCCTGATCAGCGAGAGCGGCACCGGCAAGGAGGTGATCGCACGGGCGATCCACCGCTGGAGCAAGCGTGCCAGCCATCCCTTCATCGCCGTCAACTGTGTGGCGCTGACTCAGGACCTGCTGGCCTCCGAGTTATTTGGCCACGAGAAAGGTGCCTTCACCGGCGCGGTTGCCCAGAAGAAGGGCAAGTTCGAGCTGGCCGACGGCGGCACCATCTTCCTCGACGAGATAGGCGACCTCTCCATGGACCTGCAGGTGAAACTGCTGCGCGTCCTTCAGGACCGCGAATTTCAGCGGGTCGGCGGCTCCCGCGACATCCATGCGGATGTGCGCATCATCGCCGCCACCAACCGCGACCTGAAGAAGGCCATCCTCGAGGGCCATTTCCGCGAAGATCTTTACTACCGCCTCAACGTGATCTCCTTGACCCTGCCGCCGTTGCGCGACCGCAAGGAGGACATTCCCGAGTTGGTCATCCATTTTGCCAGCCGCTTCGCCCGCGAGATGAGCCGCTCACCGCTCAAGATCGAGCTCGGCGCCATGAACGCCCTGCAAAGCTATGACTGGCCCGGCAATGTGCGCGAGCTGCAAAATGTGATCGAGCGCGCCGTCGTGCTGGCGCCCCAGAACACGATCACCGTCGACGTTCTGCCCGCCGATATCCTGACAGCGACCCGCAGCACGCGGGTGGCTTTGGTCAGAGCGGAAGCGCATTATCAGGACAATATCCCCGAGGACCTGCCGCTGGCCGAGGCGGTGGAACTGTTCAAACGCGATAGAGTGCGCCGCATGCTCGAGCGCACGCAAGGCAACCAGAGCAAGGCTGCCCGCATGCTGGGGCTGCAGCCCTCCAACCTCTCGCGATTCCTGCGCCGCCACGAACCATGATCCCGCGTTTGGCGCTCGCGCCTCACCGCCACACCCCACCTGTGAGGTCCCCATGGCCTATGTCAATGCCCTAGCCACCGTTTTGCCCGACCATGTCCTGACCCAGGAAAAGGTGCGCGACATGGGTCGCCGCATTCTCAAGGGCAAGGTGCCCTTCCTCGACACGGCGCTCGCGTTGTTCACCAACGCCGGCGTCGAGCAGCGCCGCACGGTGCTACCCGCGGAGGAGCTCCTCGCCAACGACCGACTGGGCTGGCGCAATGGCCTGTTTGTCGAGGAGAGCATCCGCCTCGGCACGCGCCTGGTCGAGGACCTCTTGGCCCAAGCCAAGCTCGAACCGCGGGATATCGATCTGATCCTCACCACCAGCTGTACCGGCTTCATGATCCCCTCCCTCGACGCCTATCTGATCAACCGCTTCCGCATGCGCCAGGACATCAAGCGCTTGCCGGTCACCGAACTGGGCTGTGCGGCCGGCGCAATGGCCTTTTCGCGCGCACGGGACTACCTGCGGGCCTACCCCGACCACAAGGTCATGCTGTTGGCCATCGAGCTGCCCTCGCTGACCTACCGCACCAAGGATTTCCGGCCGGCCAATCTGGTCAGCGTCGCGCTGTTCGGCGATGGCGGCGCCGGTGCCATCCTCAGCAGCCAGCCCGGACCCTGCCGCCTTCTCGAAAGCTGCACCCATTTCTATTACGATTCACCGGAGATGATGGGCTTCGACCTCAGCGAGAAAGGCTTCGAGATCATCCTCGACAAACGCATCTCGGACCTGGTCCTAACCCAATTCGCCGCCCCTCTGGAGGCCTTCCTCGACCGCCAGGGTCTGCGTCTCGACCAACTCAAGCACTTCGTCTTTCACCCAGGCGGCCGCAAGATCATGGACAGCCTGATCGAGGCCCTGGCCCTCGAGCCGGCGGCGATCACCGCCTCGCGCGAGGTTTTGCGCGAGGTCGGCAACCTCTCCTCCGCCTCCGTGTTCTGGGTCTTGGAGCGCGTCCTGCGCCAGCGGCCCGAGGGCTTGGGCATCATGGCCGCCTTCGGCCCTGGCTTCAATGCCGAGCTGTTGACCTTGGATTTCGACCCCCGCAGCTAAGATTCACACGCTCTTGCGTGAAGGTCTTGTCAGCAGGGACGACTTGAGTTAAGATTTGCGCTCACCGAAACGGGCATCTGCCCGCTCGGCAAACGCGGAGGAATGGCTGAGTGGACGAAAGCGACGGTCTCGAAAACCGTTATTCGGGCAACCGGATCTAGGGTTCGAATCCCTATTCCTCCGCCACTCACAAACACCGGCCAAAGGCCCCACGGGCCTTGTGCTTGAGCTGCCTGCCCTCACTTTTTCTTCTTGAGTCCGAATAGGCCCTTGGGCTCCGCGACGCGACAGATATCGCCCTCTTTGAGGTTGGAGACCATCGTCCCTTTTTTGGGTTCCGCCTTGGAAAAGATGCGTTGGGTGAGGACGACCTCGAGCGTGCCGGCGGCGATCAGCTCGGCCTCTTCGGCGCCAGTGTCGGGATCCATGAAGACCTCGCCCTTGGTGAATACCTCCAGGAGGTCTCCTTTTTCGAGCAGACCGGCCCCGTAACTCAGCAGCACCTCGTTCTCGCGCACCTGAACCACGCGAATCGGGCTGACATTGGCGACGATGCGATGGACCATGCGGGTACAGGTGCGGCGAACCAATTCATTGATCTGTTCGGGCTCGCCTTTCTGCGCCGAGAATCCGGCCAACCCGTTCTTGGCCAGGATACTGCCTCCCATCGACCCACCTACGGGGACCTTGACCTCCAATGGCGCCGCATCGACGACCCGCCCACTTTCCACATCCACGACCCTCACATCGAAGACCAAGAACAGGTCGCGCTTAGAGAAGCCGATCTTGCTGCCCAGCATGCCCCCAGAACCCGTTTCATTGAACTGGGTCAGCACGCCAATCACGAGCCAGTTGACGCCGCGCAGTTTGCCCCATTTGGGCGTGTTCTTGATCGTCGGATCGACCAGACCGCTTTCATGGGTCAGCTTGAGCTCCTCGACAATCTGGCCAATCTGGGCGCGTTCGATGATCTCGAATTTCTGGGTCTGAGTCAGCGCGGTGATCACTTGGGTACGCAGCGTGGTCATGACGTTATTGGCCTGGCCCTCGCTGGTGATCAGCTTGGAGTCGCGATTGATCGGGACCGACCATTCGAAATTGCCGATGGCAACAGTGGGTCGCTTTTCTTTACTGTCACCCGCCTGGAGCAGAAGGCCGTAACTCATCAGCAGCAGACACATCATTTTCAACATGCACATCCTCCTATTTTGGGGCAGAGCTCTGCCCTAGGCTTTCGTAGAAACCCTCTTGGGCCAACTCGGGTCAGTTGCGGATGGTAATTTCGTAGGCCTTGCCGCAATCGCCCTCGCGAGCCAGTTCCTGGTGGTCCTGGTGGGTCTTGGCGCGGTAGCCGACCAGGCCCAGGTAGTCGATCAGGGCCGCGATCGACTGGTGTTGGATCTCCCCGCAGTAAGAGATGATCTCACGGCCATTGCGCCGTCGCACGCCACGGTCGCAGGTCACTTGCATGCCGATCTCCGTCAGCATCGTGCACATGCCGGGATCGCCGCCGTTCTCCACCAGAACCTGATGACCTTTCAGGGCTTGCAGGAAGAAGGGCAAATAGTCATCAGGTTGACTTTCCCATGGCGGTGGATAGGGCTTGCCGTCGCGGGTGGCCCCGGTGTTCCAGAACAGGAAACTACCGCCCTGATGGCCCGACTCGGGCAGGGTCCCCGACTTGGGCAGCTGCGCGACCGATGAGTCGCGCGCCACCTTGCGCACCAGGTCCCAGACCAACACCTGCGGCGTCAGATAGGGCTCCTGGTTCTCCGTCAGCCGCGTGAGCAGGTAATGAGCGAAGGGGCTGTGCTTCTCGGCCGGACCGCGATCGTCGACCGTGGTACGGTTGCCAGAGGTGACAACCCAGCGCGAGGGCGCATCGTAGAGCTCCCGGAAGTTGTGTTTGACCTGGCCGGACTCGGTTTGGGTGCCATCAAAAATGGAACCGGAGAAGCAGGCATCGGAAATCACCAGCACATGCCGGGCCTTAATCCGCTCCACATAGCCGATGAGGTCGCTGTTGGAAAGGTAGGACGCTTGGATGCCATCGGCATCCTGAGGTAGCCAATAGCCCGATTGGCCCCTGCCCTCCGCGCCATGGCCCGCATAGTAGATCAGGACACTATCCGGTTCCTTGGCCTCAAGGTATATTTTTTCCAAGGCCGAGATCAGCCCTTGCTTGGTCGCCTCCTCGTTGAGGAGCAGCCGCACATCCTGGTCCTGGAACCCATAGCTGGCCTTCAAGAGAGCGGCCAGATCGGTGACGTCTTGAACCGCCGTTTTCAGTGGCTTGGCCTTGGCGTAGGTATTGATGCCGATGAGCAATCCCAAATAGCGCGGCTTGTGTTCAATCACCCGACCCGGCTTCTTGAACACATCCCCACGACTCTGGAAGGCCAACAGCAACAGCAGCGGTAACATACCATTCATCACCACACCTCAATCCTGGCGGGCGCGCAGATCTTTGACGAGTTTGTCTCGCACGTCAAGGGCCAGGGCACGACTGAGATAGCCTTGATAGAAAGCATCTTCCAAGCCCTCGCTGCGCAATTGGCGTGTATCCGTTCGAATCGAGGAGCGCCCCACCACGATCACCTTGCCCGTATTGCTCTCGATTAGCTTGTAGGAGACATCGAGCATATAGGTGTAAGTTTGAGAGCTGATGTTGTACTGCTGACTTTTGTATTCGATTTTGCGCTTGACGAAGTCGGTGATCGTCCCCGTCAACAAGTAATCGGCCTTGAGCAATTCCCAAACCTTGGCTGCGCCGTCCTTCTCCAGCTGCGAGCCTTTGGCGATCTTGTGCTCCTTCATTACGGTTTCCAATTTGCGGCGCTCGACGATGTCGAACTCGACCTGGAGCTCGTGCTCGAGGTCGTCCATGATCGTCTTGGTCAGGGCCAATTCCTCTTCATCCTCCGGCGAGAGTTTTTGCTTGGGATCCTTGACCGATACAGTAGAGTCGAAATCGACAATGGCGATCTTGGGAATTTCAGCCGCCACCAGCCACACAATAAGTAAGACAAACATACCAACCTCCAGAAAAAGCAAGGCCACGCGCCCGGCCAGAGCTGGGCCCTGAAATCGAGTCCAGAGCCAATTGGCGACCATGGAACAGCCTTTGATACCCAGGACACGGGTGCAGACAAAAAGTTAGTCATCAAAATGATCTTTTTCACATTTTTCGACATCGCCCTAACGATCTTGCCGCGACGGTGTCTTGCGAGTTGCCGGCACACCGGAATTCCAATCGAGAGGTCGACCATGCGACTTGCTGTGCTTTTGTGCTTTGCCCTCGCGCCCTATCCGCTCATTGCGGGCACCCGCGCCCTGTTAATGGGGGTGCAAAACTACGATGATCCCACCATGAACCTCGAGGGCGTTCACAACGATATCGCCCTCATCCGCCGCTACCTGGAAAGCCACTATGCCGACGCCACGATCGAGGTAGTGCTCGATCACCAAGCAACACATAGAGGCATTGTCGAGGCCCTGCAGCGCCTGCAAAACACAGAGGCGAACGACACGGTCTTTATCTATTGGTCCGGCCACGGCTCGCAAACCAAGGACCGCAACGGCGACGAGCAGAGCGATGGCCGCGACGAGACCTGGGTCACCTACGGTGCCCGCCGCGGCGCACCCGGAATCGACGACTTCGACGTGCTGGACGAGGAGCTTGACCACTACCTCGCCCTGATTCCAACAAACAAGTTGATCGTCGTCAGCGACTCCTGCCATTCGGGCTCCTTCAGCCGAGCCGAGTTGTCGCGCGCGCTCAGCGCGGACAAGCGCGAGCACCCGCTGGGTCGTAGCTTCAGTCCAGAATCCAAGCCCAAAGGCGTGCGCCTGGGCGCGGCGAGTCAGCAGGAGCGAGCGATCGAGATTCGCAGCCCAGAGAACAAGCCACAGGGTGCCTTCACCTGGCACCTGGTCCAGGCGCTTGAGCAAGCACGCGTTTTCGACACCTGGAATGACCTCCTCGACCGCGCCCGTGCGACGATGGCGTTCGCGGGTATTCGACAGCGCCCGACCCTCGAGGGCCAGGGCACCCTGACGCGCGACTTCCAACCGGCCACGACCCGCTTCCTCCGCGCCGTGCTAGGCGAGCGCGGCGAGGATGGCCGTTGGCTGATCAAGACCGGCAAGCTGCTGGGAATCGACCGCGGTTGCCGCTTCCGCATCGACCGCGAGGGAGAGCCCAGTCAGCTCGAAGTAGTCGAGGCCGGCTTCTTCCAAAGCCTTGTCGAACTGCGTGCCGGTCCGACCCCGCATGCCGGCGACGTCGCGGCCCTGACCCTGCTTCGCGCGCCCGTAAAGATACCCGTTGCCATCGAGTCGCTCGCACCGGCGTCAGCCAGTAGCCTGCAGTCGTCGATCGAACAGCGTTTCCCTGATAATTTCACCTGGGTCGAGGTCGGTGCCGCACGTTGGCTGTTCTCGCTCGCCCACGACGACTCGGGGGCAGGCGAGGTACGCTTCCGCGAAAGAGAAACCGCGGCGCCTGCCCGTCGCCTTTGCGCTTGGCCCCTCGAACCCGATCAGGATTCCTTGGGCATGACCCTCAACGCGCTTCTCCGCAGAGACGCCCTGCTCCACCTGGAGAGTCGTGGCAAAGACCTGGCATGCACGCCAATCCTCCTCAAACAGGGCGCCAGCGAGATCGCCGATGGCATGGTGCTGGAGCATCCGGAGTTGGGCCAGTTCGGCCAGTTCCAACCCGCCGAGCCCACGACTCTGCCCAACCACTCGGTCTTTATCCCCAAGCTCACGAACCTGGCGCGCCAACAGCGCTATGTCTATGTGATCTCGCTGGACAACACGGGTCATGTCGGCTTAATTTTTCCGGACCCAGGTCTACAGGCGGAGGAGGCCCTACTCTCTCTCCAGCAGACAAAAACCTTTGAACAAGCGGCGATCCTCTTCAAGAACCCAGGTCGGGAACAGGTGCTGCTGATCTCGTCGGTCCGCCCGCTGGATGCCGAGGCCTTGATCGATCCTTACGCCAACGAGCGCGGCGCTGGGGATCGCGATGCCAATGGCGGCCGCCTCGAAGACTGGGACGCTCTGATCCTGAGCTATGAGATTATGCCCTGAACCAGCGCTGCTGCGCGCGAAGCCTCAGCTCCCGCCCGCAAGCTGGTGGGCCAAGGCCAAGCAGCGAGCGGCTCGAGCCGCCTCCCGTGGCTCGAGCCGCTGGCGGAAGTCCGGATCGAGCACGCGGCCGACCAAAGCATAGTGACCGTTGCGGGAGAGCGCCTCGGCGAGGTCGATGCGCTCGGCCGAGCCACCTTCGAGCGCGGCGCCTAGGCGATAAAGCAGCGACAAGCCCGGCTCACGCGCCTGTTCCGCCAGCATCGCGCCAAAGGCCAAGGCATTTACATCCGCTGCCGGGTCGAGGGGGCCCTGAGGTCCAGGTCCACGTTGACCAACCTCAAAGCTCACCACCGTCGGCGTTTGCCCCAAATCCTCGCCGACCGCCTGGAGGGACAGCGAATAGTCCTGACCTGGCTGCAGGGTATCGTCGGGCCAAGGCCAGGCGCAGGCGTAGTATACAAGGGCGCCCATGCGGTGCTGTGCGGCCGCCAGTTCTTCCACCAGCAGGGCCGTTTGGTGGCGCTCGCCATCCGACCCGCCCCACTCCAGCACATAGGCCGTCGCCCCGGGTACCGCAACCCAGGCCAGTTCGGGCCTCGCGCAGGCCAGCCCTCGCGGGGCCAGCACCACCACCTCGTCCTCCTCGCCTCGCGATTGCAGCACCTGGTAGTCCCCGGCAAATGCGGCGTCGGTGAGCATGCCCGCGGCGAGCTGAGCAAAATACTGGGGATAGGGTCCCGAGGCCGGCGCTTGCATCAAAGCTTCAGTACGCCACAAACCAGGCCCCTCCAGTCGGCAGACGCGATCGTCACTGCGGATCACCACCAGCGTGGCGCCGGCCTGCAGCGAGACGACCATCTCACTCGTCAGGACCCGCACGTAACGGGGGTCGAGTGTGCGCCGCCCGGCCACTAACAGCGCAGCCTCCCCAGTGACGGCCCCGATCAGGCCGACGCGCGCGACCGCGCGGGGCTTGACGAGTGGCAGCCCAAGCTGGTCCGCGAGTTGCGCGGCTTCGGGCCATTGGGCGCTGTAGGTCGCCTCGGGGATCGCCGCGAAGGCTTGAAGTGCGGCTCGGCTCACTTGCTCATCAGCGAGTTCGCGACTGCAACGGGCCTGCCAAAGCAGAATCTCGAGTCGCGCCGGATCGCGCGCCTCGGTCAAGGCGAGGGCCTTCGCAAGCGAGGCGGCCGCCGCTTCCAGACGATTCTGGGCAAAGAGCAACACCCCTAAGTTCTTATGGGCAGGGGCAAACTCGGGATCTAGCTCGAGGCAGCGGCGCAGCTGGCGAGCTGCCTGCCCGAAGCGCCGCTGTTGGAGCAGTAGTTTGGCCGACTCGTGGAGATTGGCAAGGTGGTCATCCAGCTCGGTCTCATCAGCCGCCTTGCCCTCGATCGCAGCCAGGTTGAAACGAAAGTCATGGATCGCCGGCGCCAGCGCGACAGCCTGGCTGGCGTGGCCGAGAGCCTCATCGCGCAGCCCCATGCGATACAAGAGCAGCGCCAGGTTATTGTGGGCCTCGGCCAAGCTGGGATTCTCCTGAAGCGCTTGCTCGAATAGGGACTGGGCACCTTCGTAGTCACCATCGCTCCAGACCTTGAGCCCCTGCTCGTTGCGCTGCAGATCGAGTGCAGGTCGGTCGAGGCGTTCGAGCAGCCTCCAGGCAATTTTCTGGGCCAACTCGCCTGCTTCAGGCCGGGTCGCGGTCGGAACCTGGAACTGCCAGCGCCAGAAAGGCAGCCCACAAAAGTAACGCCCACCCGTAAGGGTCAAATGGCGCTGATCCTGTTCGACGCGGAAGCGGTTACCCGAGAAACCGTGGGTCTGCACCTCCAGCCCACGCGACGTTAGGATACGCCCGGCTCGGCTGAGGGCCGGCTGTAACGAGGTCTCGCCAGGTTCGAGGATGACCTGATTGGCGCTGGCGAACCAGTACAGGAGCGCCAGCACGAGCAGCGCGGCCAGGGGAAGAAGCCCGCGAAAAAAATCCAGCGCAGACCAAAGCAGGCGGCCGTCGCGATGCCGGGAAAACAGGGTTGGCACCGACCACTCGTCCAGCCAGGGCTGTTGGGTTTCGACCGCGACCCGAGCCACGCCAACCGCTTGTTCGATCGCCTTGCGCGAAGCCAGGGCGCGGTAAAAGGCCGAGGCGAAGGTGACCGCACTCTGGTCAAGGATTTCACGGCGCATCGCCAGCACCGCCGGAATACCCGCCGCGGCCAGCTCCTGGGCCATGCCCCGCACGGCTTCGTGGTCCTGAAAGGCCGCGGCGCCCTCGCAGGCGTTGAGCACGACCAACTGCGGTCGATTCTTCGGCGGCACGGCGCTTAGCACATGCACCAGACTCGCCGCGGAAAGCGGGTGGGCCAGGCCCTCGGCGGTCTCGAGAAAGACTTGGGCGCTCTCGCCATCACAGCGGCCATGGCCCATGAAGTGGACCACCTCGAAGCGTGTTTTCAGGGCCTCGAGCAGGGACTTTGGATCGGCCCGCTCCAAAAAAACGGGGAATACCCTGGACCAGCGCAAGGTGCGTTGCAGGGCCAACATCTCACGCTGCAGCTCCAATAGACCGTGTTCATGGGGATTAGCAGCGATCACCAAGACCCGCAACCACAGCGACTTACGGGTGCGAATCCCCTCTAGGCCCTCGACTTGCCGAAGAATATTGCAGCCACGCAAGGCCAGAAAACCGGTACCGTCGTGGAGCAGCTCCCAAGGCAGCGCGTAGGCCTGGGCCATGCGCGTGGCATAGCGGGGATCGCGTGGCACTTGGAACTCGATGCACAGGCGAATGGGTTCCGTGTCTCGCACCAGCTCGGCGTGGTTGGCGAAAAGGGCGTCAAAGAGGATCCGCCCATGGTCACGGGCCTCGCTCTCCACCTTGACCCGACCGGTGTCACTAATATTGCGGAAGCGTTCCTGTAAATTGGGCTGATTTTGGGAGAGCGCCTCCATCAGCCGCGTTGGGATGCGGAATACCTCCGAAACCGAACGCTGACCCGCTACGCGGATCGCCGCTTGGAACTGTTCGTCTTCCAGCGGAGAAATGAATACGATGACGACCTTCTGACCCATGGCCTTACCTCTCATCCAAATCTTGTCCTACATCATCACGAGAGGACACGGTGTGAAGGAAAAAGTTCCTGACCTCGCTAACTTTTTCTGATGCGCCGTGTCTTACGGACCAAGCCATGCCAAGGGTCTCAAACCCAATCCAGGGGGCTCCGTGAAAGGGAAAGACTGCCGCTTGCTCCTGATGCTCGCGCTTTTGCTGTGCCAGTGCGACAAGGAAGAACCACTCCACCGACATTGCCGGCTGGCCCAACTCGCCGCGCCAACCATCGTCGACACCCTCTACCAGGGTGGCGCGCATTCCACCATCCAACCCCTGACCCACACCTACAATGCCTTCAACCAAACCTACACCTTGTTCTTGCGTATCCAATGGGCATCGCTCACACAAGAATCACATTACTGGGCGGAGGGTGACCTGATGTTCGAAACCAAGCTTGACATCATGATTTGGCACGAAAGATCCCTAAGCCGAA
The DNA here is from genome assembly GCA_964423555.1 of uncultured Holophagae bacterium. GTDB lineage: Bacteria > Acidobacteriota > Holophagae > Acanthopleuribacterales > Acanthopleuribacteraceae > CAYRFM01. The sequence goes on from CAYRFM010000084.1 coordinate 13,999, forward strand.
ACTTGACGGCAGCGCTGTCTGCACCAGGCTCGAATCGCGTGCTGAAGATCGATTTTGAGGGAAACACAAGCTTATGATTGGGATCAGATATCTTTCCAATTCTACTACTTGGAGTGCTGCGATGGAAGGTCGCGACAATCCGAGAAATATGCTACGATGGTTGCGAAAAACGCTTCAGCCGAGAATGCTCCGCCAATCTCAGGCCACTCAATCCATGAGAACGAGTTTGATCAGCCAATCGACCTTCCAAGAATACTACTTGGCATTTCGCCCGAGAATTCTCTCCTTCTTCCTTCGGCGGGGGTTTCCTTCCGAAGAAGCCAGAGAACTGACCCAGGACGTGTTCGTACGCGCCTATATGCACCTGGATCAATTCAATGGTGTCTCGGAAGGCGAATTCTACACATGGCTCAAGCGCATCACAGAGCGCATTTGGAAAAACAAACTGCGCAGCATTTACACATTGAAGCGCGACGGAACCCAACTCTCGCTGGACGATGATGGGCTCAACTTGAGCGTGGAACACACCGACGATGATCCCCTGCAGGGTCTGATTCGCGAAGAGCAAATCGCGCCACTGCGCGAGGCCATCGGCCAATTACCCGACAGAATGCGCCAATGTCTTATTCTTAGTGCATACCATCACTACAGTTATGAAGAAATTGGCATTCAAATGAAACTTTCGTTGCCCATGGTAAAAAACCTCATCCATCAGGCGAAAGGCCGTATTCGGGCAACGATCTCCAAACCCGAATTGGAGTCATGATCGCTCAACACACTCAATATCAACGTTCTGTGGCCTCTGTCACCCACGCTTTGATGGCAAAAGGGTATTTTTGCGGGTGCGTCACCGTGCGACAATAGGAACAACGTGGCGTTGACTCCTCCGCCCTTCCTCGGGATGCCAATAGGGAAACAGCTGATGGAAAAAGAAACCGCACTCTACAAAGCCATATCCGACCTAATGGAAGATCGCGAACCGGCATCGAGACAGCCCCTCAGCAGCGAGGAAATTTTGGCTTACCACCAAGGCGTACTCGACCCCGATGAGGAAGCAGCCCTGCGCGAACGCCTCGTCGGCGACCGCAATGCCCTCGATACCCTCCTGGATCTACAAGCCTTGGCGCAGGGCGAACTCAGCGACGAAGACGTATTCCGGAGGCCCGAAGACGACCAGGCCCATTGGCAGGCGCTGCAGCAGGCGCTAGCCGCCCAGACAGTGCCTCCGCCCTCGACCCGCCATCGTTACAGCTGGCGGCTTGTGGACACGATCCTGGTCGCGGCCTGTCTTTTGTTTGGCGCGACCGCCATCATACTTTACCTCGGCCAGCAACGCCTGCGTCAGCCGTTCCTCGGCACGACCCAGACCCTGCATTTCGACATGGTCGACACGCGTGCAGCCACCCGCGAGCCGGTGGTGCTCGACCAGCAGCGCCAGAACATCGTCATGCGACTGCCTCATCGATGGCGCGATTACCCTGCCTATGTGGTCGAAATCAGGACGCTCGACGGCGCTTCCCTATGGCGCCATACCATCCCGGGCCCCGCTAACGACCTCAGTCTCGTCCTGGATCGCGCCTTTTTCCCCAGCCCGGGCTCCTACCAGGTCATGCTCGCTGCCGAAGCCGACGGCAAACAGATCACGCTGACCGCCTTCCCGCTGACCATCGCCACTCCGTGAGCCGATGAGCCACGTACGCCTACTTCAAGTGGTGGCCGGACTCGTTATGACCCTGGCCACGTCCTGCCTGCGCAATGCCGACACCCGCCAGCTCGAGCAGGGCCACGACCTGAACCTGAGTTCTCCCGGCGAGCGCATCGAGAAACTGGAACTCCCTCGCGAGAGCGGCGACCTGACCGAGCTGTGCTTCGACCAGCAGGGCGTCGACATCGACATTCGTCTCTTTGCCCCCAATGGCGAGCTGGTCCTGACCTGGGACTCGCCGACGGGACATTGGGGCCGCGAACTGGTGTGCTTCAAGGCCGAAACCCGCGGTACTTACAGCTTGGCCATCAGCGCTCCGGACCCAGACGAGCGGGGCACCTACCGGGTCGTGGTCCGCCCCACCGACCCGGCTCGCCTAAGCCTGTTCCAAGCCGGTTACAAAGCGGTCGCCAGTGCAACCCAAGGACTCGCTGCCGATCAGGCCCTGGCCCAAGCCCAGCAAGGCTGGGAGCAGGCGGGCGAGTTCGAGCAGGCCTTTGCCTTGGTCTCGCGCAGGGTCGACCTGGAACGCGATCCCGATCGAGAAATCGCCCTGCGGCGCCAAGGCCTGGCGCTACTCGAGCAGGCCAACGCACCCCAGCTCACCGCCATGGCTTGGCATAATCTCGGCGTCGCCTGGTACCGCCGCGGCGACCTCGAAAACGAACTGGCCGCCTATGAAACAGCACTCCAATTCCGCGCCGAACCCACCCGTGACCGGGCCGACACCCTGTTCGAGCTCGGCCGCTTTCACACCTTTGTCGGCGCGGTGGACCGGGCGCGTGCCCCCCTCGAGGAGGCTAGAAGAATTTATGAACAGTGCGGCCACACGCCCTCTCGGGCTCGCCTGCTCGCCCTCAGCGGCTGGAATCATCACGCCGCTGGCGCATATGCCCTGGCCCTTGCGGACTATCGTCAAGGTTTGGCGCTGATCCCCAAGGGTTATCCCCAACTCGCCTTCAATCTCCACAATTATGCCGCTATGACCCATATTGCCCGGGGCGAGCCACGAGCGGCCCTGGCCTCGCTGGCACAAGCCGAGGGCAGCCTCGCCGATCAGCGCGAACTTAGACGACGTGCCGTCATCGCTGTCAACCGCGCCGAAGCTTTGATGCTGTTGGCGCGCTGGCCGGAGGCCCTGGCGCTGCTCGAACAGCTGCCCGCTGCCAGCTTCGCCAATCCCGCCGAGGAAGCCCATCTTCACTACGACCTCGCTGTTTCCCTGCGCGCACTCGGTCGCCTGGATGAGGCACGCGGGCACATTGAGCACGCCATGGAAATTGTCAACGGCAACCGTCACCCAGCCTACCTGCACGCAGAGTTTCTGGCCAGTCGGTTGCGCTATGCAGACCTGCAGCTGGAAGTCGAAGCACTGACCCGCTCCCCCCAGGAGAGTCTGGGCATGGCCGAGGGGCGCCATCGGCGCCATGCCGAATCGGAGGCCGCGGCCCCGTTCGATCGCCGACGCGTCCTTGAACTGGGTCGCCTGATCGGCGAACGCGCCTGGCGCGTACCCTCGGGCCGCCCTGACGCACGCCTCGAGGCCTTGTTGGCCGACTATGATGCCGAACTCCAGCGAGGTCTCCACCGCGAGCCCAGCGAACTCCAGGCCACCGCGCCACTCGAACCTGGCTGGCTGAGAAAGAACCTGCTCGACGCGGACACCGGCCTACTTTATTTCGGTCTTGGCACCAACCGCGTCTTTGCCTGGTACATCGATCAGCACCATTTCGAGGTGCGCGATCTCGGCGAGCGCCGCGCCCTCGAGGCCGTCACCCTCGACTACCACGAGGCCATCAAGGACCCCAGCACCGAACCCGTCCGCTTAGGGGTTCTGGGCCGACACCTCGCCGCCGCCCTGCTGGACCCGATCCTGCCCCCAAAGCCGCCGCGACGACTGCTGATCGTACCCGATGGCGACCTTTTTCACCTGCCCTTTGCGGCCCTGCCCTACCCCTCCGCCGCGGCACCTGACAAGGCCCTAGTGACGAGCTGCGAACTGACCATCCTCGCTTCCTGTGCCGAGGCCTTGCAGCTCAAGCAGCGCTCACAGAGCACAGGCACTCATGGCCTGCTGCTCGGCAACCCCGAATTCGGCGGAGACTTCACCGCCCTTGCCGGCGCGCATCGGGAATTGCAAGCGATCGCCGCGATCGCCGCACAGAGCGGGCATCCCTGCACCGTGCTCGAGGGACCGGAGGCCAGCAAGCAAGCACTGCTCATGCACCCCGAACTGGGCCGCGTCAGCCTGATCCACTTAGCCACTCACGGCCTGTATTACGCGCCCCGTCCCGAGCTCTCCTCGTTGGTCTTGGCCACCCGAGACCAGCACGGTCAAGTGCTCCCAGGCTATCTGCACCCACAGGAGATCAATGGTTTGAAGCTCGACGCGCAGCTGGTCGTGCTCTCCTCCTGCGAGACCGCACTGGGAAGGAACCAGCGCGTTCAAGGGCTCGATGGCTTTGCCGGCGCCTTCATCCGCGCCGGCGCACGAGGGGTCCTGGTCAGCCTTTGGCCCGTCGACGACAAGGCCACCGCCCAGTTCATGACCCACTTCTACCAAGCGCTTTTCCAGAAAAGCCAGTCTCCCGCCGCCGCATTGGCCGCCACCCAATTAGCGATGCTCCAAGATTCGACCTGGTCGAACCCCTGCTTTTGGGCTGGCTTCATTTATCGCGGAAAATGGTAACTATTATATTTGAACAGTGTCTTGTTCACTGGATCTGTTACGGATCCACTTTTCACAGGAGGAAAGACAATGGCCGATAATAATCAGACGAACCCCGACAGTGGTGGCAACCAAACCGGCGGCTCCCAGGGCAAGATCGGTTACGAGTTCGAGCTCGACCGTGAAGCGTCCCACGAGGAGCCCCCACAAGCCCTGATGTTGTTGCCCGACGGTACCTGAATCGTCGCGCGGCTGGCTGATCCAGCCGCGCGATCTTCAGCAGCAGCGGGGTCGAAGCAATAGGTCCAGGTGCACCACTGCGAAAGGCGTCGCATCGCAGCTATCCTCGATGGCCCGGGCACGTGCGTGAACGATTTGGGCCAAACGACCCCGCAGCATAGCGCGCGAATTCTGCCCGCGCACGCACGACTGCAGGCCGCTCAAGTCAACCGGCCCGCCGCAGAGGATGACGACCAGATGTTCGGGCCGCGCCTCACCACCTTGCGGGAGTCGCGGCGACCAAGACAAGCGCCAGTTGCTGTGACCGTTGCGAGGATCGAACCCTAGAAAGCGCGTTGTGGCTGGCGCCACCGTCACTCCGGCGGGCTCAGCCCAGGTCAACAGTTGGATTTCGTAGTCCAGGTTGACGTCGAAGACATGCAGATACAGCGGCGCCTGGCTGAGATTGTCGACCTGAACATAGAGCGCGTCATCGACATGGAACACCGCCTGGGAGGGCGGCAGCGAACAGGGCGTGCCATCTTCGACCCGGCCCCAATCGACCCTGAAGGGCTGGGTCAGTTGCTCGGCCTCTGTACCGGAGCAAAGACCCAGCAAGCGTTTGGCCTTGACCATGCGCTCGAGCAGCGACAGCACCAACTGGGCGTCACCTGTCTCTGCTTCGATACCGCTCGCTGTCAACAGGCGATAAAGGCCCTGTTCGCAACGCACCTCGCCCAGCAATGCAGCGTCGTCATCAGCCTCGAAGGTCAGTGCCTCGGAAGAGGTCCACTGCTTGCGGACGACGGCCGGCACATCGCGCAAGCGCACGGCCATTTTGCGCAGCCCCTGCTGCAGCGGTTTCGCCCAAAGCCCAGGGCGCAGTGGGCCGCCCTCGAGCGCGGTTACCCGCGACCACTCCGCCGTGACATGTTCGACCCTAATCCGGCCCAGATGGTTTGTCAGGCCCTCGGGATCCGTTTCGGCGTGGAGCGCCAGGACATCGCCGGGGCTGACACCATGCAGATGACCGCCACGGATCCTCGCCTCCCGCTGCAAAAGCTTGACATGGCAGAACACGGGAAAGGCGCTAGGCCCCGAACACAGCCCCTCGGCGAAGACCCGCCGTTGCGCGGGACCTTCGACGCAGGGCCGCTGGCATGGCCGCTTGAGCTGGACCCGTTCGCGAACCTGCTGCATTAATTGGTGCCAGGACAAGGCCTGCCATCCGTCGCGCAGCAGCACCTGAGTCAGGGCTTCGGTGAAGATGCTGGACGGTCCTACCCCTGGCGGGTCGTACTCGTACGCGAGCTCGTGGGTGCCACAGGCCAACAAACGCACCGCGTGGGGATTCCCGTCGAGAGAGCGCCGCCCGTCGACACCGTTCTGACGCAGCCCCGCGAACTGCGCGGCGATGCCGCGGTCCCAAGGCCGCACCAGGGACTTGGCCCGAAAACCCGCTTGGCGCATCGTCCCGGAGGCATGGCAGCAATCGAGGATGACGACGACGTTTTGCGTCTGTAGCGTCAGTCGCTCTAACAGGACGGCCAGTTCGAGGTCGAGGATACCTCTGAAATCGCCTTCGCTCGAGGCGCCGATATCGACCGGCACCAGAAACTGAAAGTGCGGAGGTTGCCAATCGGCACCCCGAGCCGATGCCTGGTAAGCGGGATTGGGCGCCAGTCCCCCGTGGCCGCTATAGTAGATCACCACCTGGTCTTTAGCGCCTGCGCGCGCTATCAAGGTCTCGAACGCATCCCAAATAGCGACCCGGGTGGCCGCTCCTTCACAGACGATCGTGGCATGGAAGCCGAGCAGCGCCAGGCAGCGCTCGACGCGGGCGACGTCGCTCCTGGGTGCCTCGAGACCCATGACGGGCGCTCCGATCAGCAGCGCCAGCTTCATCTCAGACCCTCAAATGGACTGCCGGATCGCCCAGCACCACATAGTTGCGTGCGTCCTGAAGCGAGAGCCAACGCACCAGCTTGACGTAGTCTTCCTGAGGTGGCTCCGGGTCATAGATCAAATCCGTCAGCCAGGCCGACATCGAAGCGAAGCGGCGGTTGAAATGCTCCATCGAGTAACCGATCGGCATGCCGCGCATCAGCTTGCCCAAGGTGCTGGCAAAATGGTCGATTTCACAGATCGTCTCCTCCCAGAGAAACGAGTGTTGGAAGCACTGATCCACGTGCCCGATCACGGCCAGGGCGCCCTTCTTGTGCGCCAGCATCGCCTGGGGCAATGCCGCAACGAAGTCGTGCTCGTGGAGCACGCGCGTCGACTTGGGTAACGTCGTATCATACGCGGGCGTTCCCGCCGTGAAGCAGCCGAAGAAAAAGGCAATCATCCCGGACATCTGCGCGCTGGCGTCTAGGTTTTCGCCGAAGAAGCAATACTCCTCGCGGAAGGGTTGGCCCAATTGCCAGTCAGAGCAGACCAGCCCGCCCTGCATGCGCAGGCGCCGGCCGGCGTCGTGGGAGCAGGTTGTGCCATGGCTGGCCGTGAACAAGAGCGCGGGCGCTTGCCCGTCGTGTAAATAGCCGCTGAGCCGTGCCTGAGTCGCCTGCTCCGAGTCCACCACTTCGATGCCCCAACCCAAGGATGCTCCCTCAGAGCGCTTGGCCAGCTTGACCGCCAGGGGGGTGACCAGGCCGTTCTGGCTCAATTCCGTCAAGCGGTCGCCGTTGCCCATGCCAAAGAACACGGCCTTCTTGGGTGAGGGCCGTCCGCAGACCTCGTGATAGACCACATTGAAGGCGTACTGGGCATAGTCCTCGGCCCGCTCGAAACAAATCCGGCCCACCGCGTAGACCAGATCTAAGTCAAATTGAAAGCTAAAGGGTATCTTTTCCGGGCTACCGACAATCATCAGATAATAGGGAAGGCTATCGGGATCTGCCTCGATCCGTCCCGCACGGTGCCTGATCAGAAAACGCCCACAGTCCTCGCCCTCGCGGTAGTGAAGGATCCGGAAGCGCGGCCCCACCTGTTCGGCGCGATGCTCCAATAGCGCAACCAGGGCCTCGAGCAGTTCAGGCCGTTCGTCCTCATGGACGATCACACCCCAGCCCGCGGAGGTCAAATCACCAGGATCGACACCGTCGACCACATCCTTAGGTTGCAAGTTCTCAATCGACGCCGCCTGCGGCAGAGTTTTGAGGAACAGGTCGAGATGCATTGGCGGCCGGCTGAAAACGCCAGCGCCCTGCCCAACCAAGTCCAAATCGATGCCATTGAAATAGATCATTTCGCTCACGGTGCCGACCTCCGGGCTTCAAGTTGCTACCTGATATTCCCTAAGAAACCATCGAGAAAAAAAAGTTACCCCTACCGGCCCGGTTTTTTGCCAAAGTGTCGGGTTACAATGGCGCCCATCTGGAGGTGTGTCATGACCGCGAACCAATACTGCCAGGGTTTGAGTTTCCTCGAGCTGGCCCGCATCCATCGCTGGTTGGAAGAGTTGCTGATCCGCCATCAGGAGGCGTTGATCCACCTCGACGGCCCACGCGCCCGGCGGCTGTTCGACGCCTACCGCGCGCTGCTAGACCGCCACATCCACCACGAGGACGAGGTGCTCTTGCCCGTCTTCCGCCGCATCGGCGAGATCAAGCGCTGGCCGGCCGAACTGTTCTCGGGCGAGCACCGCAAGTTAGAAGCCTTCCTCGTCCGCATTGCCGAAGCGCTCGAGGCGCTCGGCCAGCCTAAGTCGGAGAACGCGCGCGCGATCATCGCCCTGCTCGATCTCGAGGGCGGGCTGAAACGGCTCCAGGAACACCACGACGAACGGGAGCAGCAATGCCTGTTCCCAGTTCTCGATCAAGTCACCTCGCCCGAGGAGCGGCGCGCCCTGCTGACGCGCCTGTTCGACGAGTTTCGCCAGGCCATGGTCGCCGCGCTGGCGAGCGAGGCCGCCGACTACACCTGAGTCAAGCTGTTCAGGTCGAATGATAGTGGTGGTGGTGCACGACCCGGGTCTTTTCCTCGGGCTCGCGGCGCCGCGTCTGCAGGAGCAAGCCGACGACCGTCAGCACCACCAGCACCAGCGAAGCATTGGGCTGAACCAGGTGGAACTGTTGCACGACCATATGGGCGCCGACCAGCGAGGTCAGCAGCACCAGGGCGATATCGAAGATGGCGTACATCATGATCCAGCCGACGACGCCGCCCACCACGCCGATAAACAGCGCGGCTTCGGGGACCAGCCCTACCGCCAGGACCCAAGCCAGCCATGCGCCTGCCAGAAATCCCGCGATCCCAATCGCCAAATCCTTCAGCACCAAGGCGAACAACGCGCCGGCCAGACCCGCACATGAAGCGACCACAAGCGCCAGCAGGTGGCTGAAACCAAAGAGCTCGACCGACACTTGAAAACCCAGGATGAAACCCAGCGTGGCCACGAACAGCCAGAACAGCGAGCGGCCCCAACCAATCAGTAACACGCCGCCAATCAATTGCACCCAATTCATCGCCGCACCTCCCGCCAAGTCTTCTCTTTCATACGGGATTGCCCTTAACCAGGTTCAAAGCGCCATGTTACAATAAGGAAATGTACTGGAAGATCGGTGACCCCACCATCCACAATGCCTTGTTCTACGGCTTCTGCCTGGTTGCCCTGCTCGCGGCGATCACGGCCTTTTTGTTGATGGGTCGGCCCTTCTCCAAAACCAAAGTCGGTCGGCCCTTGCTGGGCCTGTTCTGCGGTCTGATCTTCGGCGCCTCGTTCGTACTGTTGGGTCGGCTGATGGTCGACGGCCGATTCTTCGCCATCGCCATCGAGACAGACCAGCTGATCCTCGACATGGCCGATGGCGGCCGCATCCTCTTGCCCCGTGAACAGGTCAAACTCACCGAGGTCCATGTCGAGGCCCACAGCGATTATCTGGTCATTGGTACGGCAGATGGCCACCTCTACCGCGCCGGCCCGTGCGGCCCCGAGTGCGACTCGCTGTTTGCCGCATTGCGCACCTGGAGAAGCGAAGGCGATCTCTCGGAGCGCTGAGGCGCGTCTGCACGCACGGCGCGTGCGGTGGCATGATAGAATCTGGAGGGGCCAAGAGCCCGCAAGGTGACGCAATGACCCATGCTCCCGACCACACCGCGGCGCGCCCCAACGAAGCCCGCCAGGTCGCCTTTCTCGCATACCGCCAATTCAACGATCCCCATCGCCGCAGCTTGGCGCGCTCCAGCCACCGGCTCGACCAAGGCGGTATGCACCTGTTCCCTGGCGACGGCTTGGCCGATCGCCTGGCGCGCTCCCTGGCCGAGGCCGGCGCCATCCGCCTCAAAGAGCTGCTGGAGAGTTTCGAGTTCTTCGAGCGCACGCGCCGCGCCCTGCGCGCACCCGAGCTGGCCGACCTCTGCTGCGGCCACGGCCTAGTCGGCCTGCTCTTCGCCGCCTTCGAGCGCGAGGTTGTCCGCGTCCACCTCGTCGACAAGCGCCGCCCCAAGCTCTTCGACCCCGTTTTCGCGGCCGTCGCCCGTGTCGCACCCTGGATCGAGGCCAAGGTCGTCTACCACGAGTGCAAGCTGCGCGAGCTGGAGCGCCTACTGCCGCCCGGCACCGCCCTGACCGGCGTCCACGCCTGCGGTGTCCGCAGCGACTATTGTCTCGATGCCGCCCTCGCCCTCGGCGGCAATCTCGCCCTCATGCCCTGCTGCTACACCCCCAAGGCTTCGCAGTCCCCGCCAGCGCTGAACCAGGCGCTCGGCCTCGAGCTGGCGACCGATGTCGCCCGCACCTACCGCCTCGAAGCGGCCGGCTACCAGACCCACTGGAGCGCCATACCCGCCGAGATCACGCCCATGAACCGCATTATCACCGCGACCCAGCGCGCCGCCTGCGCACCCCTTCCCCCGAGGCAGCCATGAACCCCGATCAACCCCACCCCACCCTCGATTACCCCGCCATCCTGGAACGCATCGGCGCCGGCATCGCGCCCCTGCTCGGCCAAGGCCAGGTCGCCACCTATATCCCCGCCTTGGCCGAGGTCGACCCTCGCAAGTTCGGACTCGGCATGCGCACCCTCGAAGGCGAAGAGTTCGGCTGGGGCGACTGCCACGAACGCTTCTCGATCCAAAGTATCTCCAAGGTCTTTACCCTGACCCTGGCGATGCAGTTGGAGGACGAGCGCATCTGGGAGCGGGTCGGCCGCGAACCCTCGGGCAACCCCTTCAATAGCCTGATTCAGTTGGAAGTCGAGAAGGGCAAGCCGCGCAATCCCTTCATCAACGCCGGCGCCCTGGTCCTGACCGACATCGTTCTGAGCCACCGGCCCGACGCCAAAGCCCAGACCCTGGCCTTGGTCCGCGAACTGGCCGGCAACGACGCCATCGACTACGACAGCAGGGTTGCGGCCTCCGAGCGCGGCGCCGGCCACCGCAACTTCGCCCTGGCCCATTTCCTTAAGAGCTACGGCAATATCGCCGGCGATGTCGAGACCGTGCTCGACACTTACTTCCACTTTTGCGCGCTCAGCATGAGCTGTTTCGACCTCTGCCGCGCCTTCGCCTACCTGGCGAACGGCGGCGTCTCGCCGATCTCCGGCCAACGGCTGATCACCGCCCGCCAAGCCAAGCGCATCAACGCCCTGATGCTGACCTGCGGCCTTTACGACGAAAGCGGCGACCTGGCCTATCGCGTCGGCATCCCCGGTAAGAGCGGCGTCGGCGGCGGTATCGTCGGCGTCCTGCCCGGCAACCTCTGCATCACGGCCTGGGGACCGGCCCTCAACGCCAACCACAATTCGCTCTGCGGCATGAAGGCCCTGGAGTGGTTTACGACCCTGACCGGTCGCTCGATCTTCTAGCGACCTTGCGCCCCAGCGCGCCGGAGAGGCCTTGCGACTCATCGCTTTTTTCAAGCGCTACCTCAACGGGAGCGGCAAGCTGCTGGGCGCAATGGTCGTCCTGGCCCTGCTAGATCAGGGCGCCTCGCTGTACGCAGTCTACCTCTGGAAAGAGATCATCGACGACTACTTGTTGCGTGTCAACGAACTGCCGCGCGAGCGTTTCGTACTTGGGATCTCGCTGCTGATCCTCGGTTGGATCGGCCTCGCCATGGTCTCGCGTATCGCCAAGAACATCCAGGAGTTCCGCGCTAAAGTCGTCGCCGATCGCACCAGCCTTAACTTTTTCGAACGCGCCTACGCTCATGTCATCAGCCTTTCCCTCGAGTTCCACGCCGGCCACCAGACCGGCGCCCTGCTGCGCCAGCTGGGCAAAGCGCGCGACGACATGAACAAGATCATCGTCGCCAGTTTCGACGTGGTCGTCACCCAGGTCACCTCGTTCGTGTTAGTGACCGGCTTCTTCTTTTACATCCGTTGGCAGGTAGGCATCGTCATGCTGATGTTCCTGCCGCTCTTCCTGGGCGTGACCCGGATCTTCGCCAAGAATATCGAGCGGGTCCAGAAACACATTAACGACGAAATGGAGAAACTGCACGGCAGCGTACAACAGGCGTTGGACAGCTTCCAGATGGTGCTTTCCTTCCACAGCCAGGAGACCGAGATTGCCCGCCTGGACGAGAATCACCGCATCACCCACGCCTGCCTGCGCGAAAAGACCGTCGCCTTCCAGAAACTGGCCTTCTGGCAGGGTACGCTGATCAATCTGACCCGGGTCAGCATCATCGGCAGCGGCGCTTACTTCGTCTACACCGGCCAAATGACTGTCGGCGAAGTGGTATTGCTGTCGACGTGGGCCTACTCGATTTACTGGCCAATGTACCAGATCTCCGACCTCTATGCCCAGTTCACGGAAGGCTTCGAGAGCATCGCCAGGGTCGAGCGCCTGCTGCAGGTGCAGCCGACCATCGCCAACCCAGCCCAGCCCCGCACGCCGGCGCGGATCCAGGGCCACGTTCGCTTTAACGGCGTGAGTTACCGCTACCCCAACCAGCCAATGCACGTCGTCGAAGATATCGACTTCGAGGTTCTGCCTGGCCAGCAGGTCGCGATCGTCGGTCCCTCCGGTTCGGGCAAGTCGACGCTGACCAAACTCCTGCCGCGCTTTTTTGACGCAACCCAAGGTTTGGTCAGTATCGACGGCGTCGACGTACGCGACTGGGAGCTGAACCGCCTGCGCGACACGATCGGTATCGTGCTCCAGGAGACTCAGCTGTTCCACACCACGGTGCGCGAAAATATTCTCTACGGAAACGTCGGTCGCAGCCAAGCCGAGATCGAGGCCGCGGCGGTCATGACCCATGCCCACGACTTCATCATGAAACTGCCACAGGGCTATGACACGGTTGTCGGTGAGCGCGGCATCAAGCTCTCCGGCGGCGAAAAGCAGCGCGTCAGCCTGGCCCGCACGATCTTGCGCAACCCGGCCGTGCTGATCCTCGACGAGGCCACCTCCAGCCTAGACAGCGAGTCCGAAATCACCGTTATGCGGGCCTTGCTCGAAGTCAGCCGCAACCGTACGACCCTGATGGTCGCGCACCGGCTCTCCACGGTCCATCATTGCGATCAAATCCTCTTCTGCGAAGCGGGCCGCATCGTCGAACGGGGCAACCACGACCAATTGATGGCCCTGGGCGGGCGCTACGCTGCTTACGTCCAACTCCAGCGCCGCGAAGAGTCTATATGAGCTCCGCCGAGTAGCGTTCGACAAACTTGGGAGCTTGGCGGCACATTGGGCCGTGGATCTACTTCATCCGGAGTGGGTTTGCCGGCTTTGCCGGGCAAACAAAAAAGCCCGAGCGCATGCTCGGGCTTTGATTGTTTGGCCCCAAACCCGCCCCAGGGCGGGTTTGGTCTGGACTTACTGGACGTTGGTGGTGAGGGTCACACCGGAGTAAGAGGTGTAGCCGCGCAGACCAATTTTCCAGTCGCCAGCGGACGGGGCGTTGATGGTGCAGGTCTCGTTGTTGCCCGACAGGTAGGGACGGCAGGCATAGGTGGTGGTGGTGGGGTTGGAACCAAAGCGAACGTAGAGGTCGCAATCGCCTGTGCCGCCAGAGATCTTGGCAACGAACTTGGTAGCGCAAGAGGGAACGGATTCCGTGTAGTACTTCCAGGTGCCGGAGGAACCGGAGATACCGGAGATCGACTGGTCGGGATGGCCGCAGGAACCACCGACGGTGTAGTCAGCCGTCAGAGTCATGCCACTGAAGGTGCTGTAGCCAAGGATCGACACGTACCAGCGACCGGCGGCGGGGTTCGTGAAGGAGCAGGACTCGGCGTTCGTGCTGCCCTGGGAACGGCAGTCATAGGAAGAAGAGGTGGGGGTAGCGCCAAAGCGGACGTAGAGGTCAGCATCGCCGGAACCGCCGGAGGTGGTCACCGTCAGAGCGGAGGCACCGGCAGGAACGTCGATGTAGAAGTGGGTCCAGCTGTTGGTGGCACCAGCCACGCCGGAGACGGGCACGCCGTCGGAGAGCGGAGTCGCGGAGGAGCCGGTGGAAACGGTGACGGATTTGGAGGTGCTGTTGGTAGCGCCATCGTCATCGGTGACCGTCAGGGTGACCGTGTAGGTGCCGTTGGCGGCATAGGTGTGGCTGGGGTTGGTCGCGGTGGAGGTGCTGCTGTCGCCGAAGTTCCAGGAGCGGGAGGCAATGGTGCCGTCGCTGTCGGTGGAGGTGTCGGTGAAGTTGGCGGTCAGGCCGCTGGTGGAGAAGGTGAAGTTAGCGGTAGGGGCGTTGTTGCCACCGGGGATGGTGGTGGTCACGCCGACCACGCTGAATGCGGACTGAACGTCAGCAGCGCTGTAGCCCAGGGCGACAGCAGCGTCGACGCAACCCTGACCACCCTGGGTGAAGGTGGAGTTGGGCGACCAGTAGGACTGGTTGGCTTTGACGAAAACGTCGAAGGCTTTGTGGGTGTTCCAGCCAGCTTTGGTGGCCAGGGTGTAGAAGGCTTTGTTGAAAACGCCGGAGGAGTAGTGAACGTCCATGCCGCTGTAGTAGTCGGAAGCGTGACCGATGGAGGAGCCGTCTTGGGGCGGGTTGGACATGTAGCGCAGAGCGCCGTTGGCGGATTTGAAGATGTCGTAGCCGACCAGCCAGTCGTTGGAACCGCGAGCGAAGTACTCGGCAGCTTCACCGGCGATATCGGAGAAGGCTTCGTTCATGCCACCGGAGTGACCGCTGTAGACCAGACCGGAGTTCTGCTCGGTGAAGCCGTGGGAGACTTCGTGGGCGGATACGTCAAGGCTAACCAGGGGGTAGAAGGTGGAGGCGCCATCGCCGAAGCTCATAGCGGAACCGTCCCAGAACGCGTTCTCATAGCTGCTGGAGTAGTGCACTTTCATGCTGAGTTGGAAGGTCAGGGGCGCGGTGCTGTACCACTGGCTGTACATGTTGAAGATGACCGAACCGAAGTTGTGGGCATCGTTCAGGGGGCTGTAGGCGCCATTGATGGTTTTAACCGTGTTGCGGGGACCGGTGTAGCTGTAAGCGGTGCTACCGGAGGTACCATGGTTCAGATTCACGGTTTTGACCTGAGAGTTGTTCATGGTGTAGGTGGAACCGGAAACAGCCACGTCCAGGAAGGGCTGACCGCCCGAGCCGTACTCGTACTGACCGATTTTGGCGTTGCCGCCAGGGCCGGTGCCGACCAGATTGGTGGTCAGGCCCTCGTAAGAGAACAGCACTTGACCGTTGCTGGCGTCGACGATGAAGTAGGGGCGGCTGGGCTGGCCACCGCGCTTGACGTCTTTGACGAAGCTGACTTCATAGGCCAGGGTAGCATCGCCATCTTCGGTGTAGACGACCAGGTTGGACCTTTCGTTCCAGTAGATCAGGTCGCTGCTGGCATCGGAAGCGGCGTCGGAAGCGGCCTGTGCCTTCATGGCATCCAGGGCAAAATCGGGCGAGAGCGAGGGGGCGGCGACGAAGGAAGCAGGTACGTCGGTAACCGCCGTACCATGCATCCAGACGATGCTGTTATTGGCATCGGTCGTCACAGTGATGGTCTGACCCCAGACGGGCACACCGTTGATCGTTTGCTGATAACGGGTATCCGTGGTGCCGTTGGCGTTGTGGAACACTTTGAGCGTGTTCAGGCCGGAGTTGGGTCCCAAACCGAGAACAGAGGGCAGGTTCGACGCCGTCTTACCAGAGGCGACACTCATTTGACGGAGGTCGACATGGTTAGCGGCAAGCGTGTAGACGCAGCTGATCAGCGCCAGCGACACAAAGAGCGCAAGCTTCTTCATTTTTGCTTCTCCAAATCTTAAGTTCACACATTGAAGCCGTGTGTAGGCCGTAAACGGGAATTCATCCAAGCATGAATTGAAAAACGTCAAAACTCGAGACGAGTAGTGAGACATAACAAAGAGCCAAACGAGTTTCAATTTAACCTATCCAGAGTAAAAGTCAAGAAAAAAATACGCGCATATTCCTCAAGCCCCACGGAAAATGCCCCGTTTTTCCATGGCTCACCGTCCAAGGCTTGCCGAGGACTGCGCCAAGATGCAGCTCAATCCTTTTTTTTCTAGGCGTTTAAAAAGGAAATCGTGCAAGCCCCTGGCAACATCTATCGACAAAGTGCGACCGCGCCCACCTTTACCCAGGCTTTACACGCCATCCACTTGAAAACGGATCGTGTCGACCGCCTCGGTCGCTCGCATCCGCGCCTCTTCGCTTGTCGCACCGACGCTCATCAGCACGCCTGCCCGAGCAGGATGGCTCTCCATCGCGGTGATGCGATCGCCCACCGCAACGCGCACTTCCAAATAGAAAATGCCAGGCAAGGCGCGCGCCTGTTCGACCCCCTCGATCGCGCGCACCACGCCCGGAGGTGGGAACAGATAGCGCTGACAAACAGGACGGTTTTGGCTCGCCGTCAGTGCCTCCGCCTCGACCCGCTCGCCCAGTGCTTGGAGGATCGCGTGGCGGACCAGGACGACGCCCGTGTTCATGGGGATGGTATGAGTGCAGAAATAACCGCCAGAAAGACGGGTCGCCACCTCGATCACGTGGACCGCGCCCCGGTGCACGACCAAATCGCCCTTGAGCACGCCGTCGCGCAAGCCAAGCGCCTGACCGGCGCGGTGGACCAGGCCGCGGGCCTCGGCTTGCACCGCCTCCGGCAAGTGACTGGGCAAGTCGCCGCCGTCCTCAATGAAGAACGGTGCGTACTTCTCGAGCAGCGCGTAATTGCGGTCCGACATCCCCGGAGTGAAAGTCTGACCAGCGATGACCAGCGACTCGCTGCTGAGCTGGGGACCGGGCAAGTAGCGCTCGACCATGACCCGCCCCGAGGGCGAGACTGCGCCCGCATAGGCAAATGCCCAGTCAGGGTCCACCGTTTCGTCTAGGCGAATCACGCCGCGCGCGCCCCGGCTGTCGACCGGCTTGACCACCAGCGGCAGGCCGAAATCGGCGATCGCCCGCCGCAGTGCCTGGGCATCGTTCAGGCCGCGAAAATCCGGCACGCGAACCCCGGCCGCCGCCAGGCACTCCTTCATCGCCAACTTGTCCATCGCCAGTGCCGCCGTCTCCAGGGCCAGGCCGGGCAGGCCCAGCGCCCGCGCAACCACCGCGCAGGTCCAGGGAATATCGCTGCCCAGACACAGCACCCCGTCGATCGGCGCCTGGTGCCGCTGGTAGCGCCAGACCTCGAGGAGCGTCGCCTTGGGGTCGTAGGTATCCGCCACCAGACAGGCATCGGCATGGGCGAAACAGGGCGCCTGCGGGTTGCGGTCGCTGACGACGACCCTCAGGCCCATTTCGCGCGCCAACAAAACGCCAGGCACCGTTTCGATACCACCACCCACGAATAAGATCGTCTTGCGCATTGCCCCCCCTTGTCTATCAGATCGTCGATTGCCTCACACCATGACGCACATCATAAATCGAAACCCATGCTTAGGTCTTAAATAAGCGCAAGGATGCGATGGCACCATCCGCCAAGGAGGATTTCATGCCCACCACTGTCTACCTGGTACCCTTCATGACGCTGGGCGATCTGGCCCAATGCGCTCCCACCCTGATGCCCTGGTTGATCCAACAAGACCTCGATTTTTGCTGCGGCGGCCACGAGCGACTGGACGCCGCCGCCACGCGTTTGGGTTTGAACTGGCCCGATTTTCGCCAACAGCTCGAAGCCCGCGTGAAGGCCTCCGAGCGCACCCTCACCCCGACCTGGCAAGCGGGTGGAGAAATCGCCCTGATCGACCATATCCTCGTCGCTTTTCACGCATCTCACCGCGCCGATTTCCCTCCGCTGGAGGCCATGCTCGCCAAGGTCTGCCACGCCCACGGCGAGAAGGTGCCGTTGCTGGCGGAGCTCGCCCGTTGCGTGCGCGCCCTGATCGCAGACTTGGAACCGCACATGCAGAAAGAAGAGCAAGTCCTCTTCCCCCTGATCCGAAAACTCTGCGGCGATGCTTCAGCCCGCCCCGCCTGTGGCCCCGCTTCGCCGCTTCTGCCGATGCAGGTCATGCGCGGCGAGCACGAGCTGGCAGGCCATCTGCTCGGCCAACTGCGCAACCTCACCGACAACTACGCGCAGCCGTCCTGGGGTTGCGCCACCGTTCGCGCCCTGTTCTTGGCCCTGGCCGATTTGGATCGCTTGCTGCGCGAGCATATCCACCTGGAAAACAACGTCCTATTTCCCATGGTCGAAGTGCGCTTGGCCGCTGCAGAGCCGAGCTGGAGGGTGTGATGCGCCTACTTATTTGCTTGCTTGCCTGCACCTGGGCTCTGGCCCAGGACCTGCCGCCAACGACGCCCTCTATCGCGGAAGAGCTGGTCGTCTCCGGCCAGTTCCGGCCCGTCAGCCCAATGGCCTCAGTCATTCCAGTCCAGATCTTCTCCCGCGCCCAGATCGATGCCCGCGGCGCCGCCAACCTGCGCGAATTACTGGCGCCCGAGTTGCAGATCGACCTCAACCATCACAGCGTTTTCGGCACCAGCCTCCAGATCGGCGGGCTCTCGGGCGAGAACCTCAAAATCCTTGTCGACGGCGCACCGGTTATCGGTCGCCTGGATGGCATCATCGACCTGGAACAGATCCCTTTGGCCCAGGTCGAGAGGGTCGAACTGATCCAGGGCCCAATGTCGGTTTATTACGGCACCGACGCCTTTGCCGGCGTCGTCAACCTGATCACGCCGCGCACCAGCGAGGGTCGCAAAATGGCCGAGGCCACACTCGACCTGCGCGACAATGGCGATCGCCGCTTGGCCTTGCTCGCCGAGCTGGATTGGGGTCGTGAGGGCCTGCTCTTGACTGCCGAGGGCCGCGAGTTCGCGGGCTACGACGAGAACCCTGCCGACCGCAGCCAATCCTGGCCAGAGCGCGACCAGCAATCCTACGGCTTGACCTACGAACACCGCTTCGACGGCCTGATCGGCCGTTACCGCGCCGCCTTCGCCGACGAGTCGCTCTACGAGCCCGCCGCGGCCGCCGCTGGCATCATCTGGGACCACGACTACGCCACCCGGCGCATGGATCAGCAACTGAGCCTGACTGGCTCGCTGGGCAAAACCCTGTGGCTGGACGCCCAAATGGGCCTGCTGAGCTACGACCGCACCCGCGACGACATCGCGCTCTCGGCAGGCGAACCGACTGGTACCATCACTCGCGACCCGCAATTCGACACGAGTTTCGACACCCGCTTCGCCAAGGCCCTGTTGAGTTGGCAGTCGAGCGCGCAATTCGAATGGCAAACCGGCTTGCAGTGGAACGATGACCGCGGCGATGGCGGCCGCCTCAGCACGGATCGCGGCGCACTGACCGAGCAGGCACTGATCCTGGGCTGCAAATGGTCAGCACCCTACGGCATCGATGTCCAGCCCTCGCTGCGCCTCACCGACCACAATCGCTACGACATGCCTGCCCTGCCCGCCCTGGCGATCCACCAGCACAGGGCCGGTTTCGATTGGCGGGCGAGCTACGCCAAGGGCTTTCGCGGGCCAAGCCTGAAACAGCTCTATCTGGAGTTTGCCATGGCCGCCGGCCCCAGCTTTTACCGCATTCTCGGCAACGAGTCACTGAATCCGGAACAGGGCGAGGCCTACCAGGCTCAACTGGAGCTCCCCTGGCGGATCGGGAACCAGCAGTTTCGCGCTGTCGTCGAAGGCTTCCTCAACCGCACCCACGACCTCATCCAGCTCTCGGCCGCTCAGCCGGACGGCCCTCTCCCCAATCACTTTCTGCGGACCTATATCAACATCTCCGACCAGGAGAGCAAGGGCGCCGTAGCCCGCCTGAACTGGCAGGGCCGCTACCTGGACACGCGCCTGGCCCTTGCCCGCAACATCTACCAGAACACGCTGGAGGCCTCCCAGCCGCTGCCCCGCTTCAACCGTTCCTGGGACGGGCAACTGGGACTCGACGCCCGCTTCGCGCCGCGCTTCTCGGCACACCTGGACTACGCCTATAACGGCCAACGGCCTGGCTACGTCGCCATCGGCCGACCGACCCGGATCGAGGCGGTCGAACTGGAGGCTTGGCATGGTCTCGACCTGGCCTTGCGCTGGCATGCGCCCATGGGGCCGCTGAACATCCAGATCGCCGTGCGCAACCTCTTCGACGTCACGGCACAGAACGCGGTCTACAGTGCCAGCGGCACCGCCCATAGCAGCAGCCAAATCGACTGGGGCCGGACCTACCAACTAGTGCTTGGCTACCGCGCCCAAACACGCTAAAGAAACCGCCAATCCCAGGCAGTAAGCACGTAGAACCAACACGACCTACAGTGCCTCAGGATCGCGCACAGTGTGAAATCCATTGCGGCATTTACGCGTCTTTTCTTTTCAACCCTAAGGATAGCCCTGATTGGCATCTAAACGCTTTTGGACCATCATCGTTTTGGGGTTATCTGCACCCAGACTCGTTGTGAAAATGGCTAGGGCTCTACGCCATAAGATAAGCGCTTGATCTCTCCGTTCTGTAGCGACAAGGATACAAGCAAGGTTGTGGAGGACTGCGGCGACATCAGGATGGTCCGCCCCCTCGGAGGACTCGTGGATGGATAAAGCACGCCACATCAGTGGCTCGGCCTCAGTCAAGCGGTTGGTTGCCCTAAGTAGTAAGGCCAAATTATTGAGGCGAATGGCGACTTTGGGATGGTCGGTGCCGAGAGATACTTCGTCTATGTCAAGGGCGCGCCGCATTAGCAGCTCGGCCTCAGCCATGCGGTTAGAAGCTTTTAGCAATTGGGCCAGGTTGTTGCAGTCTGTGGCAACGTAAGGGTGATTTATGCCGAATGAAGCTTCGTGGATGGCTAGGGCACGTCGCATCATCGGCTCGGCCTCAGCCAAGCGGTTAGTGGTCTTTAACAATTGGGCAAGGTTGTTAAGATCCATAGCGACTGCGGGATTGTCGGTGCCAAAGGAGGCCTCGTCGATGGCCAAGACACGCCGCATCAGTGGTTCTGCCTCAGCTATGCGGCCAGTAGCATAAAGACACGATACCAGTATATTAAGCCGGGAAGCGACGTTGGGATGGTCGGCACCCAAGGCGGCTTCGTCGATAGCCAACGCACGCCGTATCAGAGGCTCGACCTCGTCTAGGTGGTTAGTGGCCTGAAGCACCTGGGCCAGATTACTGAGTACCGTGGCGACCATGGGATGATTAGCCCCCAAAGATACCTCGTCGATTGCGAGGGCACGTCGAAGCAGCGCCTCGGCCTCATTCGGGTGGTTTGTAAACTGAAGAAACTGCGCCAGATTGTTGAGCCGGAGTGCGACCGAGGGATGATAGGCTCCGAAGGAAGCTTCATCAATGGCCAGTGCACGCCGCATCAAGGGCTCGGCCTCAGCAGGTCGGTTAGCTTCTTTAAGTAATTGGGCCAAATTGTTCAGGTGTGTCGCGTAATCAGGGTGTGCAGCGCCTAGGGTGGATTCGTCGATAGCCAGAGCACGCCGGTAGAGTGCCTCTGCCTCCGTCAGCCGGTTCGTCGTCTTGAGCAATAAACCCAAGTTACTGAGGTAAATAGCAACTTTGGGGTGGCAGGGGCCGAATGCGCTTTCCTTTATAGCCAGGGCGCGCCGCATTAACGATTCGACAAGCGTCAGCCGATTGGTCGCATAGTAAAGCTGGGCAAGGCTGTTGAGGTCTCTCGCAACATCGGGATGATCCGCGACGAGGGCGGCTTCATCAATGGCCAAGGCACGCAGCATCAGCGGCTCGGCCTCTGCCAAGCGGTTAGTTTCTTTGAGCAATAGCGCTAAATTGATGAGATCCGTAGCAACCTCTGGATGATCGGTTCCGTAAGCGACTTCGTCAATGGCCAGGGCGCGCCGAAATAGGGGCTCTGCTTCGCTATACCGGTTTGTGTCATTGAGTAACCACGCCAGAGCAAAAAGTGATTCCGCTAAAGGAGCACTGTTTCCATACATAGCCTCATCATCTGCCACTGCCTTTCGCAATTGAGGTTCGAGACTCTGATACTCGGCAGCTTCATGCATAGCGTTGAAAAGATTGTTACGAAGTTCGAGATCCTCGGGTCTAAGCTCGTAAGCCAGCTTGTAGATGGCGGCAGCTTTTGCGTAATTGCCCTGACGGTAAAGACTCAGACCCAGATTGCGCTTGATTTCAACTAGGCTAGCGGTCTGCAAACGGTCAGCTTCCTCTAGCAAAAGCTCGGCCTCACGGTATTTATCTTCAATAAGCTTCAATAGGCCCTGTTGATAAACATCCTCCGTTTTGTAATCGCGTATGGCCCTTTCGACGTCCTCTACCGTAAGGTTCCAGCGTTCAGCTACCCGTAAAAGGTGTCCCTCCGGCAAAGGGCCGTGAATGCTTTGCTCTGAGAAGGTATGCTCGTT
>CAYRFM010000085.1:0-8814 GCA_964423555.1 uncultured Holophagae bacterium
AATCCTGGTCGATGACGTGGTAGAGAAAGATATTTAACCTGCCTTCTTCCGTGTTATGCAGTGCTTTTCCGTGGTTTAAATCCTGGTCGATGACGTGGTAGAGAAAGATATTTAACCTGCCTTCTTCCGTGTTTTTCAGTGTTTTCCGTGGTTCAAATCCTGGTCGATGGCGTGGTAGAGAAAGCTATTTAACCTGTCTTCTTCCGTGTTTTTCAGTGTTTTCCGTGGTTTACATCCTAGCCAAAGGCGTGGTAGAGAAGGATATTTAACCTGTCTTCTTCCGTGTTTTGCAGTGTTTTCCGTGGTTTATATCCTAGCCAAAGGCGTGGTGGAGAAGGATGTTTAATCTGTATTCTTCCGTGCTTTTTCAGTGTTTTCCGTGGTTTAAATCCTGGTCTCAGTGGTTCAAAGGATGAGGCGTTCGATTTGGACCTGGTCCACGCTGCCGAAGTTGACCAGGAAGCCCAGTTTGAGCCCGGTGGCTTTGAGATAGTTGATCATTTGCGCTCTGTGGTCTGGGCAAAGGTCCTTGACGGCTTTGAGCTCGATGAGGATCTTACCGTAGCACACAAGGTCCGGTTGGAACCTCCGTGTCAGCGGTTCGCCCTTGTAGTGAAGGGTCAGGGCCGGCCTGGGTTCGTAGGGGATGCTGCGGCGATGGAGCTCGCGTTCCAAGCATTCTTGGTAGACCGCTTCGAGGTAGCCGTTGCCCATTTCGCGGTAGACTTCAAAGACCGCGCCGCGGATGGCATAGGATTCGTCGGTATACAGCAGTTCCACGGTGGCCTCGGCAGTTCGGCAGAGGAGCGAGGAGGCGGGCCGGTGGTGCCGGTCCGCCGTCTGGGTCAGTTGCTGTGGTTGAGGAAGAAGTCCTTGACCTTTTGGAAGATCGACTTGTCCTGTTCCTCGTCGTCGCCGTCCTCCAGCTCCGCCAGCTCCCCGTAGAGTTCGCGCTGGCGCTTGGTCAGGTTCTGTGGCGTCTCGACGTTGATGTAGACGTAGAGGTCGCCATAGCTGCTGGGCCGGCCCAGGATCGAGAAACCCGCGCGCCGGATCTTCATGCGCGTGGCATTCTGCGTGCCCTCGGGGATGCGCAGCTTTTCCGGACCCTGCAGGGTCGGGATCTCGATGATCGTGCCCAGTGCGGCTTGGGGGAAGCTCAGCGGTACCTGGGCGAAAAGGTCGTCGCCACGGCGCTCGAAGTGCTCGTGGGGCAGTACCTTGATCACCAGGTAGAGATCGCCGGGAGGGCCTCCCAGTGAGCCGGGCTCACCCTTCTCGCGGACCTTCATGCGCATGCCGGTATCGACACCCGGCTGCACCTTGACGGTCACATCGCTGGTCTTCTTGACCATGCCCTCGCCGTGGCAGGTGCGACAGCGGTCCTTCGGGTCGATGAAGCGACCCTCGCCGCGGCAGGTGGGACAGGTCTGACTCATGGCAAAGATGCCGCTCTGGTACTGGACCTGACCGTGGCCGCCGCAGGTTTGGCAGGAGCGCTTGGTGGCGCCCGAGCGCAGGCCGTCGCCGTGGCAGGCATCGCAGCTCTCGTTCTTGGCGACGCTCATGGTTTTCTCGCAGCCCTCGTAGGCCTCCATGAAGGTCAGTTCCATCAGCATCTCGAGGCTGCGCCCCTGGCGCGCGCGGGTGCCGCCGCGGCCCCGGCGACCAAAGCCGAAAAAATCGCCCAGTATGTCTTCGAAGCCGCGGAAGCCTTCGGCATCGAAGCCGCTGAAGCCGCCGGCGCCCTGCGCCTTCAAGCCCTGGATGCCGTATTGATCGTAGATCGCCCGCTTCTCTTTGTCGGACAGAACCGAATAGGCCTCGGCCGCTTCCTTGAACTTTTCCTCGGCCGTCTTGTCGCCCGGGTTCTTGTCCGGGTGGTACTGCATCGCCAATTTGCGATACGCTTTCTTGATATCCTGCTCGTTGGCATTCTTGGCGACGCCCAGTACGGCGTAGTAATCTTCACTCATGATTGGTCCTTGGTTCCTTCAAATGAATTGGTGATTGAGTCGCGGCGACGCGGCAGGCGCTCTACCTACGACTTCTTGGAGGGGTTGAACATCACCACCTCCGAGAGTACCCGCGAGACCTGAGCCATCTTTTCCAGTGACTCCATGATCTGCACTTCGTTTTCCGAGGCAATCGCCTTGCGTGCGGCGGCGATGACGGTTTTGATTTTTTCCTGCTCCGCGGCGTTGAGATAGGCGCCGTACTCGTTGTTGGTCTTGTCCAGCGTGTGGATCATGCCCTCCAACTTGTTCATCTTGCGGATCATTTCCTTGCGCTTCTCGTCGGCCTCGCGGTTCTCTTCCGCGCTGCGGATGATATCCTCGATTTCCGACGGGCTCAGGCCGCTGGTCGGCGTGATGCGCATCGACTGCTCGCGCTTGGACTGCTGGTCCAGAGCCGAAACCTTGACGATGCCGTTGGTGTCGATCTCGAACGTGACCTCGATCTGTGGCACGCCTTTGGGCGCCGGCGGGATATCGACCAGCTCGAAGCGCGCCAAGGAGCGGTTGTTGCCGGCGATTTCGCTCTCGCCCTGGAGCACGTGAATGCTGACCACGGACTGGTGATCGGCCACGGTCGTGAAAATCTGGGTGTAGGCGGTGGGGATGTTGGCGTTGGCTTCGATCATGCGGTAGACCAGACCGCCCTGGGTCTCGATGCCAAGGCTGAGCGGGGTGACGTCGAGCAGCACGATGTCCTTGACCTCGCCGGTCAAGATCGAGGCCTGAATCGACGCGCCGATGCCGACGACCTCGTCGGGATTGAGGTCCATGGTCGGTTCGCGCTTGAAGATGTCGGCCACCGTCTGCTGAATCAGCGGGGTGCGGGTCTGACCGCCGACCAGCAGGACCTTGTCGATGTCGCGAGGGGAGAGCCGCGCCGCGTTCAGGGCCTCGGTGCAGGGCTTGCGCGTGCGCTCGACCAGATCGCGCACCAACTCGTTGAAGGTGCGGCGGTCGAGGCGCTGGTTGAGGTGCTTGGCACCGGTGTTGTCCGAGGAAATGAACGGCAGCGAGATCTCGGTCTCCTCGACCGAGGACAGCTCGCACTTGGCCTTCTCCGCGGCTTCCTTGAGGCGCTGTAGCGCCATCTTGTCGAAGCGCAGGTTGATGCCGGTCTCCTTTTGGAAGGACTCGACCATCCAGTTGAGGATCGCGTTGTCGAAGTCCTCGCCGCCGAGGAAGGTATCGCCGGAGGTCGAGAGCACCTCGAAGACGCCGTCGGCCAGTTCCATGATCGAGACGTCGAAGGTGCCGCCGCCGAGGTCGTAGACCGCGACCTTGCCGTTGAAACCCTGTTCCAGTCCGTAGGCCAGCGCGGCCGCGGTCGGCTCGTTGAGGATGCGCTTGACTTCCAGCCCCGCGATGCGGCCGGCGTCTTTGGTGGCTTGGCGTTGGGCGTCGTCGAAGTAGGCCGGCACGGTGATGACCGCCTCGGTGACTTCCTCGCCCAGGTACTGCTCCGCCGATTCCTTGAGCTCGCCCAGGATCATCCCGGAGATTTCTTGGGGCGAATAGACCTTGTCGTGGCAGCGCACCCAGCCGTCGCCGTTATCGGCCTGGATCACTTCGTAGGCCAAGTGCTCCCGTGCTTTCTTGATCATGGCGCTGTCGTAGCGTTGGCCGATCAGGCGTTTGACCGCGTAGACCGTGTTCTTGGGGTTGGTTACCCCTTGCCGTTTGGCGATATGGCCAATCAGGCGCTCGTCCTGGTCGGTGAAGGCGACGACCGAGGGCGTCGTCCGGCTGCCCTCCTTGTTCGGGATCACGGTGGGCGTGCCCACCTCCGAAACGCAGACGCAGCAGTTCGTGGTACCTAGGTCGATGCCAATGATTTTTCCCATGGAAAGCTCCTGATGGCTTTAGAACGCGAACGCCTTATGTCTCGCTCGACGGTTCTGCGGATTCGCTGGTGGTTTCCTCGACCGCGGCCGGCATGGCCGTGGCGACTTTGACCTTCGTGGCGCGCAACAGATTGCCCTGGTAGCGGTAGCCCTTCTGGAAGACCTCGATGACCGTGTGTTCCTCGACATCGGCCCGCGGCTCCTGGGCCAGCGCCTCGTCCAGGTACGGGTCGAAGGGACGACCGATGGCCTGGATCTCCTCGACGCCGTTCTGGGCCAGAACATCCTGCAGCTGCTTGTGAATCATCGAGACGCCGATTGCCAAGTTGTCCTTGGGATCGGTGATCGCCATCAAGGCGCGATCAAAATTGTCCATGACATCGAGGATTTGGCCGAACAAGCGTTTGCTGGTGTACTTGATCGACTCCTGTTTCTCGCGATCGGCCCGTTTCTTATAGTTTTCCAAGTCGGCCTGGGCGCGCAGGATGCGGGCTTGACTGTTGCGCAGCTCTTCCTGCAGGCGGGCGATATGGGCCTGCGCTTCGGCGAGGTCGTCGTCCTCTTCGTCCTCATCCTCTTCGTCGAACTCGTCGTCATCCTCGTCTACGTCGTGGGCCTCGTCCTGGGGGACGACTTCGGCCTCCATCGCAGTGGACGTTTCCACCGATGCGGTTTCCTCGATCGGGGTTTCTTCGTTTTCTGGGGTGACTTCTTGCATTGACTACTCCTGAGTGGTGGGTTTCATCATAACACAGAACGGCGTGCGCGAAAGCGCGCCAAGCCGTGTAAAGCGAGCTCAAAAGCTGGTTGCGCGCATCCGTTCCTGAGCGTGGCGAAAGATTTGCAGCGAATGCAGGTAGGGCATGCGTTTGGGGCCGACCGCGCCCACGCAGCCGACCCAGTCCTCGCCGTGCTGGAATTTGCCCAGCGCGATGGTCAGTCCCTCGAGCTCGGGGTCCGCCATCTCGGTGCCGATAAAGAACAGCACCCATTCGTCCTGAGCATCGAGCGCCAGCTGGATCAGGCGCTTGACCTGGTTCTGGTGCTCGAGCATGCGGCACAGCGTGCGGACCTTGTGTAGGTCCTGGAACTCGGGCATTTCCAGGACTTTGCTGACGCCCGTGAAGGCCAGCGGCTCCAGCTCGCCGGTCTCTTCCAACAGCGACTGGGTCAGCTTGACGGCGGCGCTCAACATGCCGTCCCAGACGCTGCCCTGGCGGCTGATGAGTAGATTCAACTGGCGGTTGATCTGGATCAGGTTGCGGCCGCGGAAGGCGTTGTTGAAGTAATTCTCGGTTTTTTCCAGCAGGGCCGGCGCGATCACGGTCTCCGGCAGGCGCAGCAAGCACTGGAAACTCTGGCCGCCGCGACCGACCCACAGGGCCAGAAGCTGGCTGGGGTTGAGGCGCTCGAGGTGGAGGTGGCCGAGGCGGTAGCCGCAGTTGCGGAAGGCCAGGTGGAAGGTGGCCAATTTGGTGTACTGGTGGGTGAACTCGGCGATGCGTTGGAGGGCGCCGGCGGGGTTGGGCGCCGTTTTGATCTGATCCTCGAGTTGACGGCGCGCGGGATCGGCAAAGCTGGTCGAGGTCAGTTTGATGCCGTCGACATACGTGCGATAGCCCAGGTCGGTGGGCAGACGACCGGCGGAGGTATGGGGCTGAGAGAGGTAGCCGCGCGACTCCAGGCGCATCATGACATTGCGCACGGTCGCCGGCGAGCAGCCCAGTTCGGGCGCACGACTAACCAGCGCCGAGCCGATCGGGGCGCAGGTCTGGTAATGGAGGGTGACTACTTGGCTCAAAACGGTTCGCGATCTCGAGCTGATACCCATCGGAATTCAACCACTTGCTCGAAATTAGGCGACGGCGCGAAACGCCGGGGTGACGCCCCCCTCATTATTGGCAGAAGTGCCGGAAGATTCAAGAGGCAAGATGCAGGACTCACGCGAAGCCTGGCGCTTGGCTCACGCGAAGCCTGGCTTCAAGGCGGCTGCGCGGGCGTGTTCGCCAAGATTGCGGGGAATAATGCTCACGCGAAGCCGCGAGCCGCGAAGAAAGGCGCGAACAGGTCCGGATAAGGCGCAAATCAACTGAGGCGATACAGATCCAACGATTTAAACCGGGAAAAGCGTTTTGCTATCGCCAGGCAACAGCATTTGCGGTACTTGGGCGAAGACGTACGTCTGCCCGCTTTTCTGTTGCAGACAATAGACCATGTCGAAGCGCTGGCCTGGCCAAGTGGTGGGGATCATGTTGAAGTTGGAAATTGGAAGACCTTGTTGGTTGAGGCTGGTACAAATCGCGTAGATGTCCTGGTGTTGCCAGGCCACCAGAACCACGCCGGTACATTTCAGAATTTGTGAAGCCAGGGTCTGGATCCCCGCAGGGGTGTCGCTATTGCTGAGGTTGAGGGGGACCTTCGGCGTGGGCGGTACGGGTTGCGGGTACTGGAAGAAGCCTGCTTCGGAACTGATGCCATTGAGCAGGCAGGCGTAGGGAATGAGGGTTTCCTCCGGGCGCAGGCTGCCTTTTTGACCGCCGTCCTCCAGCGAGGCAAAGATCGTGGTCGGTGTGGGTAACAGCGGGGAGCCAAAGAGATGGCACAGGGCACCGGCCCGTTGCCAACCCAAGGGGATCAGGGATTCCTCGCACTGCAGGCCGGTATAGGTGACCCCAGCGGCAACGCCATTGATGGGTTTTTCCGCATGGCGGATGAGCATGATGCAGTCTGGTCCAGTTACAGCAGAATTCATGGTCGACTCCTGGGGACGCCGTCAGCCCAGCGGGCTGAGGTCGTGTTTCAAACTTTGGGGCGATTGACGCGATAGGTACCATGATAACCGAGCAGAATCAAACAGGGATAGAGCAAATCGCGGCACGTTCGCCAAGATTGCGAGAAACCATGCTCACGCGAAGCCGCGACGCCGCGAAGAGAGGTGGCAAAGAGCGCCGCTTATGGCGGGACCTGACCGATGTCGGCCGTCATCCAATTGGCTCAAAACGGTTCGCGATCTCGAGCTGATACCCATCGGAATTCAACCACTTGCTCGAAATTAGGCGACGGCGCGAAACGCCGGGGTGACGCCCCCCTCATGATTTGGCAGAAGTGCCGGAAGATTCAAGAGGCAAGATGCAGGAAAGCAGTGACCAAGAGCATCAGGACGTGCAACAGCAGCGACTCAGGCGCGTTGGAAACTACGGAGTAAGCTTGACATGCTTGTACCTATTCGTATTATATGAGCAACAAGACGAAGCGGTGGAGATGACTCATGGCGATCGCAGATTTGCTTGGGGCCAGCGAGGGCAAGACCCTGGAGTTCAAGCAGGACCTATCCTCACCGCGGAACCTTTTAAAAACTCTGGTTGCGTTTGCCAATACGGCCGGTGGTCGGGTGATCATTGGCGTGGAAAACGCAACGCGAGAGCCCCTTGGATTGGAACATCCACTCGACGAAGAGGAGCGCCTGTGCAACCTGATCCACGATGCCATCAGTCCGCGCTTGGTTCCTAGCGTCGAGATGGTTACGGTCAAGGGAAAAACGCTGCTGATAGTCGAGGTTTTTCTGAGCAACGCCCGGCCTCACTACCTCAGTGCCGAGGGCGCCGAGCAGGGGGTTTATGTGCGCCTTGGCTCTACCAACCGCCATGCCGATTCACAGCTCATTGCCGAAATGCGGCGCGCCGTCGAGGGCGTGTGCTACGACGAATTGCCGATGCCGCTGCTCAGCGTGGCTGATCTTGATTCAGGCGCGATCCAAATTGCGTTTGCTCAGCGCGGCATAGATGAGCAGAAGATGTCCACCCTAAAGCTGCTGGTCAAGGACCAAAGCCGTCTCGTTCCCAGTCGCGGCGGCATGATTCTCTTTGGTCGTGAACGCCTTTCTCATTTTCCCGACTGCTGGGTTCAATGTGGGCGTTTTCTTGGGTTGGACAAGTCGGTTATCTTTGACCATATAGAAATTGAAGGTTCACTCCCGTCAATGGTCGATGAGATCCTGTTATTTCTCAAAAAGCACGCCATGCGGGGCGCCGACCTTTCCGGGGTTAGAAGACAAGATATCTGGAGTGTTCCCCTGACTGCTCTGAGGGAGGCTGTCGTCAACGCCCTTGTTCATGCAGATTGGTCTCAACGCAGCGGCCCTGTGCGTGTTGCTTTTTTTGACGATCGAATCGAAATTGAAAATCCAGGCATTCTGCCCCCTGGCTTGACAGTTGAAGACATGAGGCAAGGCGTTTCAAAAATTAGAAACCCCGTGCTTGCGAGGGTTTTTCGAGAGATTGGCCTGATTGAACAGTGGGGCTCCGGTATTCCGCGTATCTTTCGCGATACTGCCATGGCTGGGTTCCCCGAGCCCTTTCTGGTTGAGATGGGCCTCAGAGTCAGAATGGTCTTTCCTTTAAGGGCGCCGATCAATTTAATGGCGGGATCAGATCCCTATTCAGGCCTTGAAGAGGTTGGAACCGACCAAGTCGAGGGGGCCACCGACCAAGTCGAGACGAGCACCGACCAAGTCAGGGATAAAACCGACCATGTCGCGTCGCCTACCGACCAAGTCAGGGATAAAACCGACCAAGTCGCGTCGCCTACCGACCAAGTCAGGGATAAAACCGACCAAGTCGCGCCGGGCACCGACCAAGTCGCGTCGCGTACCGACCAAGGCAGGGATAAAACCGACCAAGTCGCGTCGCTTACCGACCAAGTCAGGGATAAAACCGACCAAGTCGAGACGGGCAGCGACCAAGTCGAGACGAGCATCGACCAAGTCAGGGATAAAACCGACCAAGTCGCGTCGGGCACCGACCAAGTCGAGACGAGCACCGACCAAGTCAGGGATAAAACCGACCAAGTCGCGTCGGTCAGCGACCAAGTCGCGTCGGGAACCGACCAAGTCAGGGATAAAACCGACCAAGTCGAGACGAGCACCGACCAAGTCAGGGATAAAACCGACCAAGTCG
>CAYRFM010000085.1:8914-10971 GCA_964423555.1 uncultured Holophagae bacterium
CGACCAAGTCAGGGATAAAACCGACCAAGTCGCGTCGGGCAGCGACCAAGTCGAGACGAGCACCGACCAAGTCGAGACGAGCACCGACCAAGTCAGGGATAAAACCGACCAGTCGAGCACCGACCAAGTCAGGGATAAAACCGACCAAGTCGCGTCGGGCAGCGACCAAGTCGAGCCAGACCACGGGTTAGGGGGAGCCCTCGCAAAAGTGGCTGCATATTGTCGCAAGCCACGCACTGCAAGAGAAATGATGAAACTTTTGGGCTTGAAACACAGGGGCAGCTTTCAACGGAACTATCTCAACCCGCTGCTCGAGCAAGGCATGCTGGAACGCACAATTCCGAGCAAGCCCAACAGCCGATTGCAGCGTTACAGGCTGACAGCAAAAGGGAGAGGTGTCTTGACGTGGATGTCAAACACTTAAGCCGAAAGCGAGCAATGCCCGACGTGGCCGGCATCCAACCCGGAACAAGAGCGCGCCCAACGACGACGCCTCTTTAAAAACTTTCTTCGCGCCTTCGCGACTTCGCGTGAGATTTTTTCCCGCCTTTGCCAGCCTCAATAGCCTCTTGGCGTGAGCCGCGCAAGTGCCGCGACGATGAATTTATTTAATCACTTGACTAAATCAATCGATCAAACTATATTTCAGTCCGAGGAGGGCCGCCATGCCGACTAAGAAATCCAAAGAACCCGCGCGCGGCGATCACACCCGCGACGCACTCATCCAGGCCGCTACCGCCATCTTTGCCCGCGACGGCTTCCACGCCGCCTCGACCCGCGCCATCGCCGAGGCCGCTTCCGCCAACCAGGCCCTGATCGGCTACCACTTCGGTGGCAAGCAGGGCCTCTACCTGGCCGTCTTCGACGCCATCGCCGCCGACGTCCAGAGCCGTGCTGGCACCCTCGCCGTCGGCCTCCAGCGCCTGCTCGCCGAGCCGGAGACGCCCCTTGACGCCGCCGCCCGTCAGGCCCGCTACCTGCCGCCGCTGATGGCCGTCGCCGAAGCCTGGCTGGGCCTTTTGATGAGCGCCAAGACCGAGGCCTGGTCCCAGCTGATCGTGCGCGAGCAGCAACACCCGACCGAGGCCTTCAACCGCATCTACGACGCCTTCATGGGCCGCATGCTGGGCCTGCTCAGCCAACTCGTCCTGCGCCTGCGCGGCGACGGCGATGTCCGGCGCGCCAAGGGCATCGTCGTCGGCGTCTTCGGCCAGGTCCTCGTCTGGCGGGTCGCCCGCGCCGGCGTGCTGCGCCACCTCGGCTGGCAATCCGTCGGCCAGGCGGAATTCGCCGAGGCCCTGGCCCTCGTCCGCGCCAACATCAAAGCCATCGCCCTGCAAGAGGAAGACCCATGAAAAAGATCGCGATCCCGATCCTGCTGCTCGCCGCCCTCGCCGCCTATCTCATCTATCGCCAGCGCGAGACGCGCGCTGACGCCAACGCCACGCCCGTGCTCTACGGCAATATCGAAGTCCGCGAGGTCGAGCTGGCCTTCCGCCAGGGCGGTCGCCTGACCGAGATGAAGGTCGACGAGGGCGACCGGGTCCAGGCCGGCGATGTCGTCGCCGTGCTCGACGACCAGCCCTTCCAGGACGCGCTCCAGGTCGCCGAGGCCGAGGCCCGCCGCGCCCGTGCAGAACGGGATAAACTGCGCGCCGGCAGCCGCCCCCAGGAACTGCGCGCCGCCGAGATCGCCGTGGGCCGCGCCCAGGCCGTATTGGAGCGCGCCCAGCTGGACCTGACCCGTCAGACCGAGCTGGTCGCCGGCGGCGCCGCCTCCGAAAAGGCGCTCGAGCTGGCCCGCCTGACCAGCCGCGAGGCCGAGGCCGCGCTCGCCGCCGCCGAACAGACGCTGTCGCTGACCCGCGAGGGCCCGCGCAAAGAAGATCTGAGCGCCGCCGAGGCCCGCGTCACCGCCGCCGAGGCCAACCTGACCCAGCTGCGCACGACCCTCGCCGACACCGTCCTGCGCGCCCCCAGCGCCGGCCAGATCGGCACCCGCGTGCGCGAGCCCGGCAGCATGGTCGGCGTGCGCGAACCCGTCTACCTGCTGGCCC
>CAYRFM010000085.1:10981-36309 GCA_964423555.1 uncultured Holophagae bacterium
GTCTACGTTCGCGCCTACGTCGCCGAACCCGATCTGACCCGCGCCCAGCCCGGCACCGCTGTCACCGTCCAGGCCGACGGCGCCGACCGCGCCTACCACGGCACGATCGGCTTCGTCGCCCCGCGCGCCGAGTTCACCCCAAAATCCGTCGAGTCGACCGAACTGCGCGCCGACCTCGTCTACCGCCTGCGCATCCGTCTCAGCGACGGCGACGATCAGCTGCGCCAGGGCATGCCCGTGACCGTGACTTTGGGCGCGCCCGCCGAACGAGCCGCCCAATGAGCCGGGGCAGCGCAGCCGCGCCCGTCGTCCAGCTCCACGAGGTGGCCAAGCGCTTCGGCGCCCCCCTGGCCCCGCTCTCCGGCACCGTCGAGGCCGGCCGCCTGACCGGTCTGGTCGGTCCCGACGGCGCCGGCAAGACGACCCTGATCCGCATGATCGCCGGACTGATGAAGCCATCCGCCGGCCGCATCGAGGTCTGTGGCCTGGACACGGTGCGCGCCGCCGCTACCCTGGCCGACCTGGTCGGCTACATGCCCCAGCGCTTCGGCCTCTACGAGGACCTCTCCGTCGCCGAGAACCTGCGCCTCTACGCCGAGCTGCGCGGCCTCGATCGCCAGCACCAGCCGGCGACCTTCGACCAGCTCCTCGACTTCACCCAACTGGGCCCGTTCACCGCGCGCCTGGCCGGCAAGCTGTCGGGCGGCATGAAGCAGAAGCTGGGCCTGGCCTGTGCCCTGATGGCCCGACCCAAGCTGCTGCTGCTCGACGAGCCCGGCGTCGGCGTCGACCCCGTCAGCCGCCAAGAGCTCTGGCGCATGGTCCAGGCCCTGACCGACGAGGGCATGGCCGTCGTCTGGGCGACCGCCTACCTGGACGAGGCCGAGCGCTGCGAGCACGTCATGCTGCTGGACCAAGGTCGCCTGGCCTATGGCGGCGCACCGGCCGCGCTGACGGCGCGCCTGGCCGGCCGCAGCCTGCGCCTGGCCGCGCCCAGCGGCGACCGCCGCGCCTGGCTGACCCGTGCGCTCGACCTGCCCGAGATCTGCGACGGCGTCATCCAGGGCGAATCCCTGCGCCTGGTCCTGCGCGAGGGCGCCGCCATCGCGCCGGTCAGCGCCCTGGCCAGCGAGGCCGGCAGCGCCGTCACCCCCACCCAACCGCGCTTCGAGGACGCCTTCGTCGACCTCCTCGGCGGCGGTCCCAGCGGCACCTCCGCCATCGCCAACCGCATGGAGCCCGTCGTCGCGCCCAGCCCGACCGTCGTCGCCTGCAGCGACCTAACCAAGCGCTTCGGCGCCTTCACCGCCACCGACAACGTCAGCTTCGAGGTCCGCCAGGGCGAGATCTTCGGCCTGCTCGGCCCCAACGGCGCCGGCAAGTCGACCACCTTTAAGATGCTCTGCGGCCTGCTGCGGCCCAGCGCCGGCAGCGCCTCCGTCTGCGGCCACGACCTGCGCAGCGCCGCCGCCCAAGCCAAGCTCGGCCTGGGCTACATGGCCCAGAAATTCTCGCTCTACGGCCTGCTCTCCGTGCGCCAGAACCTCGAGTTCTCCGCCGGCGTCTACGGCCTGACCGGCGCCGTCAGGCGCGAGCGCGTCGAGGAGATGATCGAGGTCTTCCAGCTCGGCCCCTTTCTGCAACAGGCGCCCGACCTGATCCCGCTCGGCTTCAAGCAGCGCCTGGCCCTGGCCTGTGCGCTGATGCACCGACCGCCCGTGCTGTTCCTCGACGAACCCACCTCCGGCGTCGACCCCATCACCCGCCGCGAGTTCTGGACCCACATCAACGGCCTCGTCCGCAAGGGCGTGACCGTCCTGGTCACCACCCACTTCATGGACGAGGCCGAGTACTGCGACCGGGTCGCACTCATGTACCGCGCCCGTCTGATCGCCCTCGACGCACCCGACCGGCTCAAGGCCCAGGTCGCCGTCGACGGCCAGGAGGCCACCATGGAAGACGCCTTCATCCGCCTCATCCGCCGGGTCAACGAGCGGGACGCGCTGGGGGTGGCCTCGTGAGCCTCTCCGCCAGTGGGCGCCGCTGCCGCGCCTTGATCGTCAAGGAGACCCTGCAAATCGTGCGCGATCCCGCCGCCCTCGTGATCGCCTTCGTGCTGCCGGCGATCCTGTTGTTCCTGTTCGCCTTCGCCGTCTCCCTGGACATCCGCAAGGTCCCCCTGGGCGTCGTGCTGGAATCCGACCAGACGCCGGCCCAGTCCCTGGCCGCCGCCTTCGCCGCCTCGCGCTACTTCCAGGTCACCCCCGCCCGCGACCGCCGCCAGGTCGAGGGCGAGCTCGTCGCCGGTCGCCTGCGCGGCTACGTCGTCATCCCCCAGGATTTCGCGCGCCACCTGGCCAGCGCCGGTCGCAGCCCGCTTCAGATCGTCACCGACGGCACCCAGCCCAACACCGCCAACTTCATCGCCGCCTACGCCCAGGGCGTGCTGGCCAACTGGCAGGCCGGCCAGAACCCGGGCCGCCAGCGGCCGATCCGCCTCGAACCGCGCTTCTGGTTCAACCCCGCCGTCGAGAGTCGCCACTACCTCGTCTCCGGCGCGATCGCGATCGTCATGACCATGATCGGCACGCTGCTGACCGCGCTCGTCGTCGCCCGCGAGTGGGAGCGCGGCACCATGGAGGCCATGCTGGCCACGCCGGCCCGCATCCCCGAGCTGCTGCTGGGCAAGCTGCTGCCCTACTTCGGACTCGGCATGCTGGCGACCTTGCTGTCCTCCTGCCTGGCCGTCTACGGCTTCGGCGTGCCGCTGCGCGGTTCTTGGGGCGCCCTGTTGGGGCTGTCGGCCGTCTTCCTGATCCCGGCCCTCGGCCAGGGCCTGATGATCTCCGCCCTGGCCAAGAACCAGTTCATCGCCGCCCAGCTGGCGCTGATCTCGGGCTTCCTGCCGGCCTTCCTGCTCTCCGGCTTCCTGTTCGAGATCGACGCCATGCCGCTGCCGATCCGGCTGTTCACCAATATCATTCCCGCGCGCCACTATGTGGCCTCGCTCCACACCGTGTTCCTGGCGGGCGACCTCTGGTCCGTGCTCCTGCCGCGCATGGGCGTGATGGCGTTGATCGGCATGTTCTTCTTTGCCGTGGCGCGCCTCAACACCCGCAAAAGTCTGGACGGTTGACATGTTGCTGTTCTCACCGGGCCTCCGCGCCCAAATCCGCAAGGAGCTGCTGTGCATCCTGCGCGACCCCCGCGCCCGCGCGGTCCTGATCGGCCCGCCGCTGGTGCAGCTGCTGGTCTTCGCCTTCGCCGCCACGCTCGAAGTGCGCAACGCCACCATCGCCGTCTACGACCGCGACGGCGGCGTCTGGTCGCGGGAGCTGTTGCAGCGCTGCACAGCCGCCAGCTTCGTCGGCCATGTGCGCGCGGTCCACAGCGAGGCCGAGCTGCGTGACCTGATCGACCGCCGCCAGGCGCTGCTGGCGATCGCCATCCCCGCCGAGTTTTCCCGCGCCTTGGCGGCCAAGCAGCCGGCCGTGGTCCAGGTCGTCGTCGACGGTCGCCGCGCCAATTCCGGCCAGGTCGCCCTGGGCTACCTGGAGACCATTGTCGGCGAGCTGGGCGCCCAGGTCGCCAGCTCTGGCCGGCCCAGCGCGCCCGATGCGGTCGTGCGCCACTGGTTCAACCCCAACTTGACCTACCGCTGGTTCATCGTGCCCGGCCTGGCCGGGATCCTGGCGATGCTGACGGCGCTGATCCTGACCTCGCTCTCGATCGCCCGCGAACGCGAGCTGGGCACCTTCGACCAGCTGCTGGTCTCGCCGGCGACGCCGACCGAGATCATCGTCGCCAAGTGCGTGCCCGCGCTGCTGATCGGCACAGTGCTCGGCATGGCCATGGTCGCCGCCGGCGCGCTGCTGTTCCAGATCCCGCTGCGCGGCTCGGTGCCGCTGCTGGCCTTGACGATGATGCTGTTCATCCTCTCCGTCGTCGGTGTCGGCCTGATGCTCTCCGCCATCAGCATGACCCAGCAGCAGGCGATCCTGGGCGCCTTCGCCCTGGCGGTGCCAATGATCCTGATGTCCGGTTTCGCCACCCCCGTCGAGAACATGCCCGGCCCCCTGCGCCTCGTCGCCGAGGCCCTGCCGCTGCGCCACTTTATGGTCATCGTCCAGGGCACCTTCCTCAAGGCCCTGCCCCTGGCCGACGTCTGGGCCCACACCTGGCCCCTCATGCTGATTTCCCTGATCACCCTTGGCACCGCCACCCTCTGGGTGCGCGGCCGCCTGCAATGACCTCGCCTCGGAGTCCGCTCATGACCGCTCGTACCACTGCCCTCCGCCTGTTTTCCCCGCTGATCCTGGCCCTGCTGGCCGGCTGCATCCACAAGGCCGAGTACGCCGGCCCGCCCCAGCTCGACCTGGGCCAGGACTGGATCCTGCCGCCGCCCGCCAGCCCGGCGCAACAACCCTGGTCCGGTCAGGGCTGGGCCGTCTTTGGCGACCCGCGCCTGAACGCGCTGGTCGAGGACGCCGCCACCCACAACCTCGACCTGGCCACTCTGCGCGAGCGCCTGACCGAGGCCCGCGCCCTGCTCGACCGTGCCCGCGCCGGGCACATGCCCGTCGCCGCCGCCAAGGCCGACGTCCTGGCCCGCCAGCAGAGCGAAAACGGCCCGCTGCCGATCGGCCGCATCCCCGGCCTCGAGCGCGACCAGACGATCCACGAAGGCGCCGTCGCGCTGAGCTGGGAGCTGGACCTGTTTGGCAGGGTGCGCAGCGCCAGCCAAGAGGCGCTGGCCCGGCTCGAGGGCCTGGGCTACGAACGGGACGCGCGCCAGCTGAGCCTCGGCGCCGAGCTCGCCCGCGGCTACTTCCTGCTGGCCGGGGCCCAGGCCGAGAGGACCGCCCGCGCGGCCCAGCTCGCCAACCTCGAACAAAAACGCGCCCTGCTCGAGCTGCGTGTCAAACTGGGCGACCTGCCCACCGCGGGACTCGACGGCCTACAGATCCAGATCGAGGCCGCCGGCCTGGCCCTGCGCGACCAGGACGCCCG
This sequence comes from uncultured Holophagae bacterium, assembly GCA_964423555.1. GTDB lineage: Bacteria > Acidobacteriota > Holophagae > Acanthopleuribacterales > Acanthopleuribacteraceae > CAYRFM01. Next base: position 15,992 of record CAYRFM010000085.1, read on the forward strand.
CATCGAGGACGCCAGCCTAGCGCTGGCGGCGCTGTCGGGCCTGCTGCCCGAGTCCCTGGCCCAGCTGCGCACGGCCGCCGTGGCCCTGCCGAACCTGCCCGAACTACCCGTCGGCCAGCGCGCCGACCTGCTGCGCAACCGGCCCGACATCCAGGTCGCCGAGCGCTACCTGGCCATGGCATCGGCGCGCCTCGACCTGGCCGTGGCCGAGCAGTTCCCGCACCTGGGCATCACCGCCGCCGGCGGCTTCCAGGCCCTGGACGCCGGCAAGATCCTCGACGCGAGCAGCCGCACGCTCTCGTTGGGTCCGTTCTTCTCCTGGCGCATCTTCGACGGCGGCCGGGTCGAGGCCGAGATCCACGGCGCCGAGTCGCGCCTGCGCCAGGCCGAGCTGGCCTACGAGAAGAGCGTGATCGGCGCCCTGGGCGAGGCCGAACGGGCCATGGCCGACTACCGCGCGGCGCTTGAAGCGCTGGACCAACAGGCGCGCCTGACCGAAGCGCTAACGCGCCAGCTCGCCGCCGAGCGCCGCCGCCACGGGGCAGGGGAGAGCTCCAAGCTCGAACTGTTGGACGCCGAACGAGCCCTGCTCGAAGCGGACGAACAACGCGCCAAGCTCCACACCCGCGCGGCCCTCGCCGCAGTCACGGTGGTCAAGGCGCTAGGCTTCGCGCAACCGTCAACCCAAGCGACCTCCTTTGCCTCACGCGAAGCCGCGACGCCGCGAAGAAAGGAGGAAAAGTAAGACCAAGTGAGGCCGACCGCCGGTCGGCCTCTCAGGTTAAAAAGTGGGGCCGACCGCTGGTCGGCCTCTCAGGGTGAAAGTTCAACGGAACCCCTGCTTGGAGGCAAGGGAAAAGTGGGGCCGACCGCTGGTCGGCCTGTCAGGGTGAAAGTTCACCGGAACCCATGCTAGGAGGCAAGTGGGTTGCCATCTATGGAGGGAACGCGTCTGTTTCGCGAAGCAAGGAGAAGTGCGGTAAGCCGCCCGGCTTGCCTTGGTCGAAGGGAACGCGTCTGTTTCGCGGAGCCGAAAAAAGTGAGGTAAACCGGCTAGGCGCCCCCGCCGGTTTGCCTTGGTCGACGGGAACGCGAATGGTCCGCGGAGCCAGGGGAGGGGGATTGCCCGGAACTAATCGGACTCGCATGAGCGAGTGGGATGATGATGTCCCTTAATGCGGGCGAAAGTCCAAATTCAGATTGAGCGCCTTGCCCTGCTCGGAGGTTTCAAGCCAATGGACAAGGTTGGAAACCTTGCCTGAGAACTTGACGGGCGCCACTTCATCGCAGCTTTCAAGATGTTGAAGAATGGCGCCGTGAGCATTCAAGGATTTTGGATCTTGGAGGACGTCAATAAGAACACCCATACGGGTTGCGAAATTGGGTTCGAGATGTTTGTAGAGAGGTAATAAGGCATCCACAAGGTGGCCGGCCTTTTCAAGTTTACCTAAGGTATCTTGGAAATGCATGATGCCTAGGCGAATTTTGCTGAATTTATCTTCAATGTCGTTTTTGAATACAGATTCTAGATTTGATTTCATGGCTAAAATATATCCCCATGCGGTGACATCTTCTTTTAGGAGTGATTTGATCGTTTTGGATAAATAATTTTCAGTGACCTGCCATTCGTGTTGGTCCATGATGCGCCGCAAATTTTTTAATTCCTCTGCCAAATAGCCGTAGCTAGAGATGCTGTCTCCGTCCACGCCATGATCTGCCTGTAGCCCGATTTTTTTCTCTGGCACCATTGAATTCAATTCTAAGCGAATTTGTGTTAAAATGCGTTTAAAATCTCTAGAGCTATCTGTGTTCAGGTTGTCATTCATTTGTTCTAACAAAATATACATAGGTCGTAGGTTCTCAGCCTCCAACAGGTATTGCGAGTTCGCAAATGCGGATCTAAAACATTTTGGTTCGACATTGATTCGATCTGTCATGATGCTTGCCCAAAGTTGCAAGTCTTTTGCATTTAGTTTTTTGCTTAATTTCCCAAAAGCCCCTAACAACACCATGAAATCTTCGCCACATTTTGCATTCTTCATACGCTCTATCAGAATCAATGCCCCAGTTTTCAAGTCATCTGGTTCTAACTTTTCGCTCATTTCCCCCAATGTACTTCCCAAATATGCGAGTTCCCAATCTGTTGTCGCACCTTTCATTCGATTTACTATAAGTGCTGCTGCTGGTTGCAGCTCATCTTTTTCCAGTCTCTCACTTAATTTTACTATCACGCCTCCCAGCGTGTATGAGCACGCAGCGCCTTTCATCTGGTTTACCAGAACGACTTGGGCAGTTCGAAGGGTCTCTGCGTCCAAATTTTCGCTAATGGCCACCAACTCGTTTCCAAAAATATCAGGCCTTTTAAATTTTCCGACTTCAATTTGTTGTAAAAGCGCCGCGGCAATTTTTTGAGGTTGAGGAATATCTAACAGTTGGATCACGGCTTGGTATGCTCCATTGCTGGCGTGAGGATTTTGGGTATCCTCAAGCACGGGTAACAGTATCTCATCGGCAATTCGTTGTTGGATGCGGCCACCAGGATCCAATCCGATGACCGCGTGGACTAACCATTTGGCGCGGCGTTCCATGTTCTCGGGCTGTTCGATCAGACCTAGTTGTAGAGCATGCAAGCGTGCCTGTTCCGACATTCCAGCTAGTTGCGTCCACTTTTCCAATTCGAACTCTGACGGTTCATCGCCTGGTCCAAATACCAGGCACCGTTCTGCCTGTTGCCGCTGGGCAAACAGTCGCCACTGCCAAATGCCTGTGGCAGCAGCGGCGAGTAACAGCCATAGTGGCAACATTCGGACCATGCTCAAAAAGGCCAAGCGTTTGTAAATGCCATAGCGGATGCGGCCACGCAGGCGAGCCCAGACCAAGCGGAACTGATCGCTGGTGCTCAACAGGGCGGACCACTTTTGCGACCAAGTGAGGGCCTTGCCCAGGGCAAGGTGGTGTTGGCGCAGCAACGCGTGCGAACCGTTTTCACGCAGCCAAGCCTCGCGGATTCCCCTGGCGCGAAAATCGTGGTAGAGCATCAGCTGCGCTGGGCCGTCCGCCGCAGTATGACGGCGCAGAATGCGTTCCGCAACAAGATGATCCACAACCGGTTTCAGTAGGTTCGGATCAACAAACTCTAACTGCGCAGCCAGAGCGCCTTGGTCGGTGATTCCGCTCTTTAGCCCGTCCTCGCTCACCAGTAAATGTTCCAGAGCTCCGAGCAGTTTACGTGGCTCCAACTTCAATCCGCCGCAATGGGCGGCCTTTTCTACCTCGGCCTTCACATGCAGCTGCTCTAAGCCGGTCAGTCCACCCTGGACTAGGTAATCGCGGGGGCTAAGCGAGCGCAGATGTTGCAACCCTTCCACTGCTACCACCAGCTGGATGGCGAGTACCGTTCCCGTCTCGCGGGCTAGATCCTGCTGTAGGCGCTCGCTGAGTTGTTGCCAACCGAAACTGGGATTTTGAACGGTCTCACCCGCGCCGTCATCGATCGTCAAACGCTCGAACAGTTCGCGCACCCATTGGGTCTCCAGGCGCGGTAATGGCGGTTTTTCCGCCGGCTCTACGAAGCGCACCGGCGTTAAGGCCCACTGCATATCGTCGCGGCTGACAAAAAGCGCGGCTAACCGTCCCTTTTCGATGCCCCTGGCCAGCATCCGCCAATCGCGATTCTTCTTTTTCAGGGTCTGGGCGTTGATGACTAGCCCTGCCTCGTCAATCAAGTGAGTGCGCCAGCGGAGTGCGTAATCGTCGAACTGGTCGATGACAATCAGCAGCTGCCGCAAGGCATCGGTTTTCAAACCGTCGATCCAGGCGGTCAGGGTTTGTTCGGAGCCCGGCAAGTCTGTGCCCAGCGCTTTTAGCTGATCCGTGCTTAACTGCTTCAGTGCGCGCCTTATTTCGGATTCCAGCCCCCCTTCCCAGGGCAGTAACGAGGCATCGATATAGATGGGCACTAACCGTGACGTGCTCTCGCTGGCCTGGCAGGTCTTCACTAGGCCGGCGCGCACCAGTGCGGACTTACCCGAACCGGAATCGCCGGGCAGGAACAATAGACGATGTTTCTCGCAGGCTTCGATCAGTGCGCGCAGATCTTTCTCGCGGCCGATGAGTTGGTCCGGGGTTTCAGTTTCGATGAGAAAGCGCTTGGGTCGTAGCAGCCTGGAGCGACGCGCCATGGCGGATGCAAATAGCCAAATGGCCAACACGATACCGATACCGGCAAACAGCCACTGCACCCAGATGGGCAGCGTCACAAACCAGGCTAACCAGGTGTTTGATTTCTCAACCAGGCCAGGTACTGCCGTCAACGCGGCGCCGAGCAGGCCCAGCGCTGTTGTGAGTTCTTTCCAATGTTCGGTCAATTGCTTCAAACGTGGATGCATCCATCATCCTGTGCGCTATCGCCGCCATTTTCTTTAAGTTAAATGGTTACCGGTAATCGTAAATCAAGAACGAAATTGTAGCAGAGGCTTTGAGGAAAGTGAAAGCGGCAAGTAAGTGGGGCCGACCGCTGGTCGGCCTGTCAGGCTGGAAGCACAACGGAACCCCTGCTTGGAGGCAAGTGAGTGAAAAGTGGGGCCGACCGCTGGTCGGCCTGTAAGGGTGGAAGCACAACGGAACCCATGCATGGAGGCATGTGGGACCGACCGCTGGTCGGCCTATCAGGATGGTGTTCAACGGAACCCGTCTTGCGCAGGAAACCCGGCAAATGGTCCAGGAAAAGTACTGGCGCAGCGGTCGATCCCCCAGCGCTACTTCGGAGGGTGTAAGTTGTTAGGCTCTTAGAAGTATATCGTTTAACAGGTTCAAGTTGGTATTCGGATGTGGTTGATAAGCCGTTGAAAATGAGATAGGTGGGCAAGTCTAATGCAGTTTCGGCGCCAATCGCAGGATAAAATCTCCAAAAATGCGTGGTTGTGATCTGGCCGATCAACTTTGTTTTTATGTCGCGCGGCACTGCAGCGCGAGCAAAATCACTTGTGCACAGGTCCCGCGGCACTGCCGCGCGAACAATAACACTTGTGAAATGGTCCCGCGGCACTGCCGCGCGAATACAAACACTTGTGCAATGGTCCCGCGGCACTGCCGCGCGAACAAAAACCTTTTGAAAAAGTTAAAAACCGTTGCACGCATGGACGAAATCACTTGTGCCCAGCGCCCGCGGCACTGCGTCGCGAGCTGTGAACAAGTCAAAATGTATACGCTGTTGTCTGTTCTGGTCAAAACTCTTTTTCATTTGGTAAAAACCGTTGCATGCGCGGGCCGTATCACTTGGTGCAGGTTGTTAACAGTTTGGGTTTTGGCCGCGAAATAAGTTGAAATGCTCGTGCAGCAGTGCCGCGGGAGCTTTGCACAGGTGAAAAAGTCTGCGTTGCTGCGGCAAGTGACCTGGCATTTTTGCGCGTTGTCCAAGCGCGATGCCTGCGCGAGTCAGCAACAAGTGCGGCGACGCGCGCTGCACAGGCGCGTGCCCGAGCAACATGTTTCTCGGCGCGCGCGAGGCAGGCGCGCTGGCGCCTAACATTATGTAAGGCACCTGCGGCGGTCGCGCCTGGTCTTGGCACAAGCGACCAGGCCCGCGCACGGCATGCGACCAGCTGTTGCAACTTGGACAAGGGCGACGAAGCGGTGCCGCACGGGCTCGAAACCTGGTGCGGCGGTTGCGCGTCATTCGTTCTGTGGCTTTTCAGAAGCGGTGGCCCTACCGGAGCTCAGCCCTGTAGATGGTTGGCCAGCTGCTTGACCAGTTGGGTCATGGTCTCCTTGGCCTTGGCGGTGGGGAGGCGCTCCAAAGGTTGACTGGGCGGCAGGGCGGCCTGATATTCAGCAAGCGGTAGGTTGTCCCAATAACAGGAGCTGACCAAAACCCAGAAGATCGTGCAGCCACCGGCGCGTGCTTTGTCTCCGCTGGCAAGTGACATGTGCCCGCCAGGATCGCAGCCTTGAAACGGCGTGACGCCAAGAAACACGAGCCCAACAAGGTGATGCTTGAAGAATCGGGGTGGGATCCTGTATCTTCGAAGCAGGTACACGCACGAGGGGAGACCATGCTTCAGCTACCGATCGGACTTTCGGATTTCAAACAGGTGCGCGAGGGTGGTTACACCTTCGTCGATAAGTCCGACTTCATTCGCGAAGTGCTGGAGACGTCCTCCAGCGTGCTGCTGATCCCGCGGCCGCGGCGCTTTGGCAAGACGCTCAATCTTTCGATGCTCCACTGTTTCCTGGATCCGAACTCCTTTGCGCCCGGCCTGTTCGCAGGCTTGGCCATCAGCGAGCAAGGGCGGATCATGGCCATGGCCGGCCAAGCGCCGACGCTGTTTCTCAGCTTCAAGGACCTCAAGCAGCTGACCTGGGACGCCTGCGCCAGCGAGCTGACTTGGCTGCTGGCGCGCCTGGTCGAGCAGCACCGCGCGCTGATTGAGGCCGCATCGCCCCATGGCCTGGAACGCAAGCTGGTCGACGACCTGCGCGAGGGTCGGGCCGATCTGGTCCAGTGCGGCCGTGCCCTGGCGCTGCTGACGGAACTGCTGCACCGCGCCAGTGGACGCAAGGTCTATGTGCTGCTCGACGAGTATGATACGCCGATCCACGCCGGACACCAGTATGGCTACGAGCGCGAGGTGGTGGCCTTCATGCGCAGCTTCTTGGGCGGTGCCCTCAAAGACAATCGCAGCCTGGAGAAGGGGATTCTGACCGGCGTGATGCGGGTGGCGCGCGAATCGATCTTTTCAGGGCTCAACAACCTGGACGTCTTTGCGCCCTGGGAAGCGCCCTTCTCCCGCCAATTCGGTTTCACCGAAGCACAGGTCCAAGGGCTCCTGACCGCCGCGGACCAGGACGACCGCTTAGAGGAACTGCGGACTTGGTACAACGGCTACCAATTTGGCCAAGAGGTGATCTACAACCCCTGGTCGATCCTCAAGGCGGTTTCCCGCCCGACTGAGCCCTGCCAGCCCCACTGGCTCAACACCTCGGACAATGCCCTGATTCGCGACCTGATCATGGCGGGCGCACTGGAGGCCGATGACCTGGCAGCACTGATGACGGGCGCCCAACTCGAGCGCGAGCTCGACGTGGGCGTCTCCTTTGACGGACCAAAGCAGCAGGCGATCTGGACATTCCTTCTATTCGGCGGGTATCTGACCACCCGCACCGTGCGCATGGGCGAGGCAAGATTGCGCGCGACACTTGCCATCCCCAACCGCGAGGTGGCAACCTTTTACGAAAGCACGCTCAACGACTGGCTAAGCCAACTGACACCCGGCAATCGCAGCCTGGATCCCCTGTTCGAGGCACTTTGGCAGCGCGATGTCCAGGCCCTGAGCGAGCGCATGAATGCGCTCCTGAAGCACCTGCTCAGCTTTCACGACACTGCCGGCGATCTGCCCGAACGGGTGTATCATGCCTTTTTTCTGGGGCTCCTGGCCCATCAACGCGACCGCTTCGAGATCAGCTCCAATCGCGAGTCGGGCTACGGTCGCTACGATTTGGCCCTGATTCCCCGCGCGCGCGGCGAGACAGGCTACCTGCTGGAATTCAAACGGGCCGATGATGGCGAACTGGAGAGCGCGGCCGCCAAGGCGCTGGCCCAGATCCGCCAGCGAGACTACGCGGCGGTCTTTGTCGAGCGCGGTATTGAGGTGGTTTACTTGGTCGGCATCGGCATTGACGGCAAGCGCCTGGCCGTGACCGCCGCGGTGGCGACGAAGTGAGCCACCCGCGCGGCTAGTCCATGGTGATGACGGAGTCGCCAGTGATGCCGCGGTAGTCGATGGGGTGGGCCTTGACATAGGCGTTGACGGCGGTCTTGGGCAGGACCACCAGCACGCCTTCCTCGTCGTCGCTATCGTAGGCGCTGAGATAGGCCAGGTTGCCGACTTCGCCAAAAACTCTGCCGATCGCCTCGTCGCTGTAGGTGGAGCGCACCGACTTGCCTTGGCGGTCGAACAGCAGGAAGCGGGTCTGCTTGTCCAACCAGGCGGTCCACAGTTTCACCGCGACGCTGCCGTCGGGCAGAACGAACAGGTCATTGACGAGGGGGAAGTGGCTGGGGTACTGCTTCTGGAAGACAATCACTTTACGAGCTGCTTCGGGCATGGTCTGGTTGATGTCGGCGAGTTTCTGATCGCCCCAGGCGGGGTTGAAGCGGATCGGCGGGTTGTCATTTTTGACGACCTTGACGAGCTGCTTGGCGGCGAGGTCGAAGATGTGAAGATCGTCGCTGCCTTGCGGGATGAAAAAAGCCAGCTTGCCGTCCTTGGCCACGGCCAGTTGGGGTTCATCGGTGGCGGGGTTAAAAGGTAAAACGACCTTGCCATCGCCGCGGCCGGAAGGGGCCGTGGCCTCCTTCGGCGTGGGCCAGCTGTGGAGCACGATGGTTTTTTCCAGGCCTTCATCGGCGATGAACAGGGAGGAGTTGGGCTGGCCGTTCTTCGAGGTGCTATCCCAATTGCCGTAGCACCAACCCTGCGCGCATTTTTGGAAATGATCACCCGCCGGGAGCCGGCTGCGTTTCTGGAACGTGCCCTGTAGATCAAAGACGGAGAGGGTTGCGTTCTGATCATCCTCGACATAGAGGCGGTCGCCCGCCAGCCACAGCCAGGTGGGCATCATCAGCTCGCCCGGGCCCTGGCCCTTGGTGCCGATCTTGCGCACGAAGGTGCCATCGGCGCCATAGGCCAGAATCGTGCTGTGTTCGCGGTCGACGATAAAGACCCGACCATCCGCGGCGATGGCGACTTCGCGCCGGACGAGGGGGCGAAACACGCTGGTGTTTTCGGTCGACCAGTTGGGCCGGTCCCCTTGAAGCAGAAGTGTTGCCAGAACAAGTGTCAACATAGAGGATCCTTATAGCAAAATGAGCTGCGGCGCTAGGGCTGGGCCGTTCCTATAAAATGGGGTTCAGCCAATCTCACAGCCTGTTCATTCGAAAGGGTGGCGATGGCGGGGTCGACCCGATTTACTGTACCGGAGAAAAGCTCCGGAGGCTGGCCCCATGATCCGCGCGAAGAACCGTCCCGCTGGCGCTTGAATCACCCCTGTTTGGTGATCCTGCAGCGCTCAGCGGACCTTGCTCGAGCGCTGCGCTCAAGCAACCTGGGCGTGCAGGTGCATGAACGCGTCTTCGTTGCTGTCGTAGACGGCGAAGATCGTGATCAGGCTGGTCAGGTCGAGTAGATTGTAAATGCGCGGGTTGAGGCGGCTGAGGCAGAGCTCGATGCCTTGCTCGGCCAGCGCGTGGTGGGCGGCCACCAGTTCGCCGAGGCCGGAGCTGTCCATGTAACTGACCTTCGCGCAGTCGAGAATAATCGTGTGCTTTTCGGTTTCGGCCAACTGGTGCAGACATTCGCGAAGCTGAACGTCACCCGCGCCGATGTCGATGCGGCCCTGCAGCTTGACGACGGTCGCATCGGTGTGATTCTCGATGGTAACTTTCATGATCGACTCCTGTATTGGACCGCGCACGCAGTCCCGATGTGGCGAACCTGGGTTCGTCCTCTGATGCTATTGCAGAAACGCCGCTTGCGGATGTGGGCAGTTTCCTTCTGAGTGCTCATGTCGCGAGCAGCGCCCCGTTGTCTCGGTGGCCACTACAATTGACGCAAATGCCTTACATAAGGTTTAGGTCACCTGCAGAAAAATTTACTTTTTTGACATTTTGCGGATCAAAGGCTTGCGAGGCCCCAATTTTCAGGTGTTTGGAGCCCAGACGGCGTTCAGGGCTGTTGGCATCACAGGGAATGGTCCGGCAATGGCCCGTATGAGAAACAACCGCGATGGGGCATCACGGCACTTGCGGGAACTAACGCCAAGCGCCAAGATTTTTTGGTGAATCACACGAAGGCACGAATGAGACGAAGCCCTATGCCGCGCTTTAAACCTATCAAAGTATGCGGTTGCTTGGTTTCACCTCCGTTAGAGGAACACGAAGGCTCGTGCCCCCTTTAGCCACTAGGCGCTCAGCCCTTGAGCATACGAACCTTTGTAATCCCTTTAAAAAACCCTGGCTCCAGGCCCACTTCCCGCTGTGGGATCAGGTTACATAATACTTCGTGTCATTCGTGACTTCGTGTGAGGTTGAAAATGTGGCAGGTGGAAGTTCACAAGCGGTTGGGTTAAGCACGACAGGTGATAGCCAATCGGCCACCAGATGAGCGATGCCGCAACCATGGCAGCTTCAGCCCGCATCGGCGAAGGCGCGTAGGCTGGTGGCGGCCATCTCGCGCAGGGCGGCCTCGTCGATGCCGGGCAGTTGCAGGGCCAGCTGGTACTCGCGCTCCAGGTCGGTGGCGAAGTAGAGCGGGTCGTCGGTGTTGAGCGTGACCGGAATGCCGTGGGCGCGGAAGACCGGTAGCGGGTGCTCGTCCAAGCTGGCGACGCTGCCGGTGAAGAGGTTGCTGGTCAGGCTGACGTCGACGACGATTTGGCGGCGGGCCAGGGTCGCCAGGGTCGCCTCGGATTTGACCGCGTTGCAGCCGTGGGCGATGCGGATCACGTCGGTCTCGCGCAGCAGGGTGTCGATATTCTCCGGCCCGTCGACCTCGCCGGCGTGGGCCACGCAGAACATGCCGGCCTTGGCGGCCTGGTGGAACAGCGGCACGAAGTCGCGCATGTCCAGGTTGGGATCGCCGCCGCCGACGGAGAAGCCGCTCGCGAAATGAGGGTCCAGGGCTAGGGTCTCGGTCAGGGTCCGCTGCATGAACGGCCGACCGAGGTTGAGAACGGTGTCGAGGATCAGGCGGACCTGGAGGTTGGGGAAGTGGGCCAGGCCGGCGGCGATGCCGCGGTGGATCTCGGCCAGGGGCACGCCCAGTTTTTGGAAGTAGACGCCCGATGAATAAAGGATATGGGCGCGGCTGACGCCTTGCAGGGTCAGGTCCTCCAGCAGGTCCTCGGTCACTTTCTGGAAGTGCTCGGCCCTGCGCAGCAGGCGGTAACCGCAGAGGAAGTTGTCGATGAAGTCCATGAAGGCCGTGGTGCGGAAGCGCGCCCGCAAGGCGGCGACGTCCAGGCCGCAAAACGGATGGTTGGGTTGCTCGTGGGCGAACTCGAGCAGGCGCTCGGGCCGCATCGCGCCCTCTAAGTGCACATGCAGCTCGGCCTTGTCCAGGGCCCGAAACTCAGCCTGGTTCATGGACGCCTCCCAGCTCTCGACCGTTCATAGACGCGGTCAAGCCCAAACCCTTGCCCCGCCCAGGCTGTCGAAACGCAGTCTCTTACAGACGCCCGCCTCGTAGGCGAACAGGAATTTGGTCGTAACGCCATCCGTATACGCGCAGAAGTTGCCGACATCGAACAGTTCTGCCAAATCGCCCTTGAGGTGAATGTAGAAGTCCCCTGAGTCTACGGTGATATCCGGATGAAAATCGGCGCGCCCGCTGATCTTGCCCTTGACCCCCGAAGACAGGGTGTAGGTGATGCTGGCATGACGTTCCGAGCGCGCCTGCTGGCTGTCGGCGGTGTCGATCTTGGTGCGCATGCGGGCGCGCACGTCGGTCTTGACGTCGTTGTAGAGGTAGTCGACCACCAGTCGTTTTTGGGCAGGCACTTCTTTGCCGACCAGGTCCAGCCGCAGGGTGTCGATGTTGGCGAACTGAGCCGTCAGTAGGCCGACCTTGATCTCCGTCAAGGTGCTGGGGTCGAGAATGATCGGGTGCAGCAGGTTGAGTTTCTCCTGCAGGGCCTCCACATCCGACTCGGGTAGCTGGTACTTGGCGGCATCCATCAGGTTAGAGAGTTTTTCGATGCCGAGCGCCTTGTAATCGACAAGCATCTGCCTGGTTTCTGGCGTGAGCGACTGTTGGCGCAGCCCGTACATCTGGCGCCAGCGTTTGGCGAAAACCTGGCCGATATTGTCCGCGCTTTTCTCGGGCTTGAGCAGTTTCTTGCCGACGTCGCGGTCCTCCATGGCAATCAGTTTCTGGCCGGGGTTGACGATGCTGTTGTCATCCACGTCCTCGACCGGCAGCTGGCGACCGGGCAGCACGACCGGTGCCTCGGTGCCGGCCATGATCTTGTCGATGCTGTCCTTGGCGTCGCTGCCCAGCACCTCGCCGCTGGCCTTGCCCTTGGTCAGCTTGCCGCGCGCCGCGATGCCGTTGGCGTATTCGCCGCCCTTGGCAAAAAAGGTCGCCTTGTCCGTGCCCCAAACCTCGGCCAGCACCTGCTTGCCCTCGGCACTGAGCGCCTCGCGGGCCTCGTGCAGCTTGACCCGCGAAAGCATGGAGACCCTGTTCTTGGAGGTGCCGCCGGTGTAGTCGCGGTAACCGTCGAGCAGAGATCCTATATAGTATTGAGCGCACAGCAACAGGAAGCCACGAGCCTGAGCCACGCCGTCGGCGCGGTCACCGGGAAAGGTCAGGGCGTCGAGCGTCCGGGCCGAGGCACCCAACAGGGCCGCCTTGGCGTAGTCCTGAGGGTTCTGATCGACGAATTCCGGCACCGACGACTGATCTAATACCGCCTTCTGCCCGTGTTCGTCCAACAGATCGAAGGCGGCCTTGGTCGTGCCCGTCTTGGTCAGCGCGGTCTCGAGATGACCGCGATCGAGGATGTCCTTGCGTGCCATTTCGAAATAGGCCTCGATCTCCGAGGGCAATAGACCCGAGGACTGTTGGAAGTAAGCATTGCCGCTGATGGCGCTGTCCAGCGCGTCGATCTTGTTGTGCAGGTCCGGCACATCGCCGACCAGTTTCTTCAGCGCCGCCTTGGGCACGCCGGTCATCAGGTTGCGGGCCGGCGCGCCGATCGCGCCCTGGGCTCCGGACTTGGCGGTCGCGGCCGTGGCCGTGGCGTGGTTCGTGATCGAGGTTCCGACCTCGTCAATCGTGTCGGCACTGAACTCCTCGAACGGGGCGGTGACGTATTCCAGGTTGGTCATGGGCGGGTAAAAGCCGGCCGTCAGCTTGCCCGCATCCTTGAGGCTCATGTACAGTGCCGAGTGCTTCTTGGAGAAGGCATTGTGGTCGGCGGTCAGGTGGTACATGCCGTCGGCATCCAAACCGTACTTGTGGCCGTAGATCAGGCCGCCAGTCAGGAACGACTGGACCGCCAGCTCCTCCGCCTGCAACAGCGGTTCGCCGGTCAGGACCGGTTTGAACTCGTCGGGTGGCTCGATATAGGCCGGCACGTCGAGCTCGACCTCGAAACCGGTCTTGCGCTGGACCGGTGCCTCGCTGTCGGGGCCTGTCTTTGCGTGGGTGTCCCGCTTTCTCCGGTCCTCGGCTCGAAACAGAGCCTGGACGATGCCCTGCTTCAGCGCCACGTAGTCCTGAAGGAGCCGCGCAGTAGGCGGGGCTGGTTGGACATTCGCAGCGGAGGGCTGGACGACGGGCTGATGGGCGGATCGGCTGAGATGCAGACGAGTCATCACGTTTTCCACGTTGAAATCGCACGTCACTATCCTAATACCTTCACGGCCAAGTTTCAACTGGAGATGCCGCGGCCCTGCTGGGAAGATCTTGCCGAGCGTTGGCAAATTCTACCCTGATGACCGCCTAAGCGCGGGTCTCCAAGTCGAGCGAATAGCAACAAACCCTTTAAAATCAGTGTCCCATGATTGGCACGGCTCATGCTCACCAGCTGGCTGTGAGGTGACGCATGAACTCCGAGATCTACACCGCCGCGCAGGGCCTGATCGGCCGCCAGATCCAGTTGGACGCCATTTCCAACAACATCGCCAACGCCAGCACCAATGGCTTTCGCGAGGTCTCGCCGTTCTTCAAGGCCTATAACCGCGCGCTCGACAACGGTCCCCTCAACCCCATGAACAATGCGGCCAACAATCAGCCCGTCGCCGCCGGCGTCTTCTTCCACAGCAAGCAGGGCCCCATCAAAGAGACCGGCAACCCGCTGGACGTCGCCATCGAGGGCGATGGCTTTTTCAAGCTGAACACGCCCTTTGGCCAGCGCTACACCCGCAACGGCCACTTCACCATCGACGTCAAGGGCACGCTCGTCACCGAGCAGGGCTATCAGGTGCTGGACACCCAGGATCGCCCGATCACGCTGGGCAGCAGCCAGACCGATGTGAGTATCTCCAATCTCGGCGCGGTGACTCAGGATGGCGCGGAGGTCGGCAAGCTCAAACTGGTGACGTTTGCCAACAAGAACGACCTGATCCCCGAGGAAGACAACCTGCTGGTCATGCAGAACCCGACCAGCGGCGAGGTCGCGGCCGACGGCCGCCTCAGCGGAGGCTTCATCGAGACCTCGAACGTCAACCTGGCCAAGCAGATGATCGACATGATCAACGCCCAACGGGCCTACGAACTCAACATCCGCTCGATCCGCACCATCGACACCAACTTCAACGAAGGCGTGACCCGCGCCTTCGCGCCTCGCTGAGCGCGGGCCTAGCCCAGGAGAGAGACCATGATCAGATCGCTTTACTCTTCCGCCTCCGGCATGAACGTCCAACAGATCAACCTGGACAACATCGCCAACAACCTGGCCAACGTCAACACGACCGGCTTCAAGAAGTCGCGCGGCGAGTTCCAGGACCTGCTCTACCAGACGCTGACCGCGCCCGGCAGCGGCACGACCTCGACGACCGAGACCCCGCTCGGCATCCAGATCGGTCTGGGCTCCAAGCTGGTGGCGACCAACCGCGTCTTCTCCCAGGGCAGTCTCAAGCAGACCGATCGCCCGCTCGACTTGGCGATCTCCGGCAACGGCTTCTTCCAGGTGACCCTGCCCAACGGCACGACCGCCTACACCCGCGACGGCAGTTTCACCCTCGACCAGACCGGCCAGATGGTCACCAGCCAGGGCTATGTCCTGGATCCCGTCATCACCATCCCGCAAGAGAGCCTGGGCGTCAACGTCGGCGCCGACGGCACCGTCAGCGTCGATGTCGGCGATACCCAGCCCCAGAACGTCGGTCAGATCCAGCTGGTCAACTTCATTAACCCGAGTGGTTTGAAAGCGCTGGGCGGCAACACCTACCAGGCGACCACCGCCTCCGGCGACGCCCAAGTCGGCACGCCCGGCAGCACGGGTTTCGGCGAGATCCAGTCCAACTTCCTGGAGATCAGCAACGTCAACGTGGCCGAGGAGATGATCAACATGATCATCGGTCAGCGCGCCTTCGAGGCGACCTCTCGCTCCGTGCGCACGGCCGACCAGATCCTCGGTGAAATCACCAGCCTCAAGCGCTGAGGTGTCGCCATGACTACCGCACTGCTGTTACTGCTGGCCTTCGGCCCGACCGTCAACCTCAGGCTCGAGGCGGAGGTGACCCTGCAGGGCGCCGACATCACCCTGGCCGACGTCTTGACGCCGGACTCGATCGCGGCCCTGGAGGCCGTCGACGGCACCGAGCTGCTCCACGAGCGACTGGCCCGCGGTCCCGGCTACAGTGCGGCACGGGCGATCCACCGCGACCTGGTCGACCAATTCGTGCGCGCCGCGCTGCCGCAACTGGCACTCAGCTTCGAGGGCCCGATCGAGAGCCTCGTTCACCGTCAGGGCGGCGTCTTCTCCGAGAGCGCCGTCGCCGAAGCGGTGCGCGAGTTTGTCCAGGACGAGGCCGAACGCGCAGCGCTGACGGTTGAGGTGCTGAAAGTCCAGGTCCCCAAAGTTCTGAAAATCCCGCCGGGCAAGATCGTCTACCGCGTGCGCGCCCGGCCCAACCGCCCCTTGATCGGACGCCAGGCTTTTTATGTGGACATGCTGGTCGCCGGCGATAATTTCCAGACGATCGTGGTGCCGACCGAATTGGCGCAGACCGCCCTGGTGGCCGTGGCCGTGCGCGACCTCGAGCGCGGCCAGGGTTTGAGTGCCGGCGAAGTGAGCTGGCAGGAACGCCTGCTGGACCGCGCGCCGGCCCAGCCGATCCGCCGCGAGGACGCCGCCGAGCTGCGCACGCGCCTCGCCGTTCGCGCCGGTACCGTGCTGACCAGTGCCAACACCGAAGTGCGGCCGCTGGTCGAGCGCCGCCAAACCGTGACCGTGACCGCCAAGCGCGGTGAACTGATGATCAGCCTGCGAGCCGAGGCGCTGGACAGCGGCGCCAAGGGCGAGCGGGTCCGCCTGAAAAACCTCGAATCGGGTCAACAGCTGAGCGGCACCGTTGTCGATGCCGGCCAGGTGGACCTGGAATAGTGCGCGGATGCGCGGGGAGGAGCTCATGAAAAAGCTTAGTCTGATCGTGTTGGCGTTGGCGCTGACGGGATGTCTGCGCAAGAATCACCTGATCGATTCGGCCTACCCAACCGTGGCGCCGGTGGCGATCTTCCCGACCGAGACCGCGGTCTACGAGCCCGGCTCCCTGTTCACCGAGCATAACAGCGCGCGCGGCCTGATCAGCGACGCCAAAGCCTTTCGGGTCAACGACATCGTGTTGGTCGGCATCAGCGAGTCGATGACGGCCACCAACGCCGCCAACACCGACCTGGAGCGCAAGGGCAGCAACAGTTTCGGCATCAGCAACCTGTTTGGCAAAGTGCCCAGTTTCGGTGCCAGCGATGGCACCGTGCTAGGCACCACGTCCGAGACGGCCCACGCCGGCACCGGCACGACCAAGCGGTCGGACACCTTTACCGGCAGCGTCGCCACTCGCGTGGTCCAGGTACTTCCCAACGGCTATCTGGTGATTCAGGGCAACAAAGAGGTCCAGGTCAACGCCGAGAGCGTCAAGTGCTACATGACGGGGATCGTCAACCCGCTGATGATCAGCCGCGACCATATCATCTCCAGCACCCAAGTCGCCGACCTCAAGATCCGCTACGGCGGCTACGGCGTCGTCGCTGCGCAGCAGAGTCCAGGCCTGTTCACTAAGCTGCTCAACTTGATCTGGCCGTTCTGATTTTACCCACGGAAAACACGGAGCACACGGAAACGGCATGGGCCGTATGTCGCAGATAGTGAATTAAACGGGCTGGTACGATTTTGTCAGGGTGCCCCGTGCTGCCCGGTCGCTCCGCACGTCAGTAGACGTCGGGATTGCGGAAGGGGATCAGGGCCAGGGCGACGGCGTGGGCGTAGAAACCGGCGCGGTCGATGGCGCCGCCGGTGAGGATGCCGGTCGCGCCCAGACCTTGTTTGGAGTTGTGGGTGCCGAAGACGAGGTCGTCGGCGTGGCCCATCTCCATGCCGGATTCGACCAGTTCGGCGATGCGCGGAGCCAGGAAAAAGCTGCCGGTTCGGCTCTTGCCGAGTTTCTCGCCGGAACGGACGATGATCCAAGCGAAGGCCAGCCATTGGCCGTGCTTGCGCTCGAGGCCGCCCTCGAGACCGACCCAGAAGTGGGCCGCGGGGCTGGCCGCGCGCACGGCCTCGAGGCGGTTGAGCGCGCCTTGGTAGGTTTCCTCGCAGCTGCAGGGCTGTTCGGCGACGCCGGAGGGCACGGAAAGGCCCTCGATCGGCCAAGTGGCCTCGGGGAACATCAGGGCAAAGCCGCGGCGCACGGCCTCCAGCTTGGCGGGGTTCTTCGATGCGACGCAGATCTTCACGGGCCACCTCCAGTGCGGGCTATTGTAGCCCAATCGCCTAGGCCTTGCGATATCCTGGCGACTGATTGTCATCAGGTCCGACGGTGCTTTTTTTGGGTGCCCCGCGCAAGTTGCTGGTTTGCTCGCCTTAGGTTTGATAGAATGCCTTGTTTTCACAAACCATAACTCGAGGGCTGCATCGATGGTCCCTCGTGATCAGGAGTGTTCGATGAAACAGTACAGTGCCGAATTTTTAGGTACGCTCTGGCTCGTGCTCGGCGGTTGCGGTTCCGCGGTCTTGGCCGCGGCATTTCCCGATGTGGGGATCGGCCTCCACGGCGTTTCGCTGGCCTTTGGTCTGACCGTGGTCACTATGGCCTACGCGATCGGCCCGATTTCCGGCTGCCATCTCAACCCCGCCGTCTCGATCGGCCTCTGGGCCGGCGGTCGCTTCCCCGCCAAAGAACTGCTGCCTTACATCATTGCCCAAGTCCTGGGCGCGATCGTCGCAGGGGGCATCCTCTACTTCATCGCCAGTGGCAAGTCCGACTTCCAGATCGGCGGCTTTGCCTCCAACGGCTACGGCGAACACTCGCCGGGCGGTTACTCGCTCGGCGCCGCCTTCGTCTGCGAGGTCGTCATGACCCTGTTCTTCCTACTGGTGATCCTGGGTTCCACGGATAAGACCGCGCCCGCCGGCTTCGCGCCGCTGGCCATCGGTCTGTGTCTGACCCTGATCCACTTGATCAGTATCCCGGTCACCAACACCTCGGTCAATCCGGCGCGCAGCACCGGCGTCGCCCTCTACCAGGGCGACTGGGCGATGGGCCAGCTGTGGCTGTTCTGGCTGGCGCCAATCATCGGTGCCTTCCTCGGTGCCAAAGCCTATGCCTTCATCGCGCCGGCCGCACCCGCACCGGCCAAGGGCAAGAAGTAAGCGCTTCAGCGCGGGCGGCCCAGGCGCCCGCGCTTTTGGTATAGCGATCCTTTTCGTCGCCCCGGAATAAGAATTGCCTAAGCAAGAGGGATCGAGAGGGCTGACTTGGTCGCGGGCTTTGCGCTATAGTCGTCGTCATGGAGGACGAGTTGCGGCATTTGGTGCGAATCCTGGGGCTGATCGCCCTCTTGATTGTCCTGATCGTCCTGGTCGCCCGCTATGGCAATCGGGATCTGTTGGTCGTGTTGCTCAGCTTCGCGATCGCGGTCCCGCTGGTCTACCTGACGATCGACCGATTCGCCCAGAAGAACCAGGTCCTGCGTCTGCGCGAGGAAGGCCTGCGAGCCGAGTTGGCGCTGCTGAAAGCCCAGATCGATCCCCATTTCTTCTTCAACACGCTCAACAACCTCTACGGTTTGGTCCTGGCCAAGTCGGAGCAGGCGCCGGAGCTGATTCTCAAGCTGTCGGACCTGATGCGCTTCACGATCTACGAGGGCCGCAAGGACCACGTGGTCCTCGCCGACGAGCTGGACTATCTGCGCAACTACTTGGCGATCCAACAGATCCGCACGCGCATGGAGAAGGTGGAGCTGCGCTTCGAGACGGAGGTCGCCGACCTGGCGCTGCAGGTGCCGCCGCTGATGCTGATCCTGCTGGTCGAGAACGCGGTCAAGCACGGCGTCGGCAGTCTGACCGAGGGCGCGTTCGTGCACATCGTCCTGAAGGCCGGGCAGGACTGGCTGAGCTTCGAGGTGCGCAACAACTACGCGCCGCGGCCAGGTCAGCGGCGTGGGATCGGCTTGGAAAACCTGGAGCGGCGCCTGCAGCTGGTATTCCCAGGCCGGCACCGCCTCGAGCGTCGCGACGAGGGTGGCGTCTATACGGTCCAACTGAGGTTGACGTTATGAGATACGCGATCATCGACGACGAACCGCTGGCCCATCGCGTGCTGGAGAGCCACGCGCAGAAGGTGCCGTTCCTGATCCACGCCGGCAGCTGCCACAACGCGCTGGAAGCGGTGGAACTGCTGCGGCGCGAGCCGGTGGACCTGCTGTTCCTCGACATCCAGCTGCCGCTGCTGTCCGGCTTCGACTTCCTGCGCACTCTGAACCGACCGCCCCAGGTGATTGCGGTCACGGCGCACCGCGAGTTCGCCCTGGAGGGCTTCGAGCTGGCCGTGGCCGACTACCTGCTCAAGCCGGTCTCGTTCGAGCGCTTCCTCAAGGCCGTCAACCGCCTGCACGAGCCCAGCGAGGCGACAGCGGCAGTCAAGCTCTACTTCAAGGACGGCAAGAAGACGCACCAGGTCGACCTGGCCGAGCTGCGCTACGTCGAGGCCTCCGCCAACTACAGCCTGATCCATCTGGCCGAGGGCACGATCCTCAGCCAGGAGAAAATCTCCGACCTGGCCGCGCGCCTGCCCCAGCACCTGCTGCGCATCCACAAGAGCTATCTGGTCCCGATCGCCCGCATCCAGACGCTCGGCGCCGACAAGGTCAACCTGGGCGACCTGGAGCTCCCCATCGGCCGAGCGTTCCGGGCCAATCTCCAGCGCCTCAAGGGTTAAAGGGCGACCAGGGCGCTTAATTGTGGCGCAACTTCCAAAGTTGCGCTGGTGGCAGTCAGGCCCAGGCCGCCCAACAGGGCGCAAACCCTGATGCGACTTGCGGCCCGTTTGGCAAGCAGATCGTGACTGCGACGGCGCAAATTTGGAATTTGCGCTACAAACCCTAATGCGACTTGCACCCTGTTTGGCAAGCTGGTCGTGACTGCGACGGCGCAAATTTGGAATTTGCGCTACAAACTTTGGTGCGACTCGCGCTCTGTTTGGCAAGCTGATCGTGACTGCGACGGCGCAAATTTGGAATTTGCGCTACAAACCCTGATGCGACTTGCACCCTGTTTGGCAAGCTGGTCGTGACTGCGACGGCGCAAATTTG
>CAYRFM010000086.1:0-36032 GCA_964423555.1 uncultured Holophagae bacterium
TGCCGATCGTGTTCTTGGTGGGGCTCTACCACGGGCCGCGCCCCTATGGGGGGCCACGGACCGTGGCCGAGCTCATCGCCGGCCCACCAGATCTGATCCCCGCTCGTTGGAGCCAGAACGACACGCTGCTGATCGACCTGAGCCTGCTTGACGAATCTAAGCTGGAGGAAAGCAAGCTCAGTCTGTTCCTGAGTGTCCTGAAAATCATTTACGATGCCGACTTCATCGACAAGTTCAAGGCGATGCTGCCAAGATTGAAAAACTACGACGTGAGCCATGAAGGCCGGGAGTTTTTAATAGCCCTCAACCACTACCTGCTCTCCAACGCCCGCTGGGAAAGTCTGCCCGAGTTTCGGGAAATTGCGGTAAAATCATACTCTGAAGAAGTGGGAGGTGCCGTTATGACCATCGCTGAACTCCTCAAGAAAGAAGGTCGCACGGAAGGCCTGGAGCAGGGTGAAAAAAAAGGCCGCATGGAAGTCGCAAAAACCATGGTTCGTAGAGGGATGGACTGGGAGACCATCGCCGAAATCACGGGTCTTCCCCAAGATACAATTGCGTTGCTGGCCAACCAGGCCTCCTGACACGCCTCCCGCGAAGGCGCGAGCCTTCCGAGTGTTCAGTGTTTTCCGTGGTTGAATTCAAAAGCTGGCCCGAAGGCTCGATGGCCAGGTCGGGAATGGGGTTACCCCGCAAGTCGCGCATGTAAAAGTCCTGATCACTCGAGTAGCAGAGGTGACTGGACCGGTCAAGCCTTAGTCTTTTTCGATCAGCGTCACCAGCTCGTCTGTGATTTCCACAAATTGGTTGAAAGCAGCGTGGCCAGATGGTTGGACGATGACTCGTACCCAAGACCCCTTTGCCTTGTGCGCTTTTAGGCTGAAACGGCCGTTTTCATCGGTAATCTGCGGCTCCGACTCGTAGCCCTCGATCATCACGGCGGCACCTTTGATCGGCTGGTTGGTGTGATCCACGACTTTGCCGTCCAGGATCGCGCTGGTGTCTCGCTTCATTTGGATTTTGACGACCTGATTTTTGTCAGTCAGCGCGACGGTGACGGTGCCTGCCAGACCTCCTTCTGCGGTGGCGAGGATGTCGAACGGCTCGCTGGGCTTGACCGCGGCCGCGATGGTGACTTCCCATAGAGTACCCGAGCGCTTGAGTTCGCCGACGGGGGTCGTGAGGTCAGCCTGCGGGACGGGTTTCCCAGTTTCGTCGACGACGCTGATTCGCAGTGTGTAGACGGCGGGCGTCGCGGTAAGGTGAATCTCGGCGGTCGGGACGCCGGGATCGACGAGGGTCTCGCCTTTTTCCTCCGGACCACGACTCGCGCGCACGACGAAGGGTTGCCCTGGTCGCTTCAGGGTGAGCAGATAGCGGCCACTTTCTTTTGTGATCGTCCCCAGGGGTGACACCACATCCGCGTCGTAGACCAGGCGGTTCATGCCGTCAAGCACGGTGATGCTGATGGTGTGATCGCGTTGCGGGCCTGGTGTTCTGCTCCTGTTGTAGTAAAATCCACCCCACACCAGGACCAGGACAGCTGCTAAACCAGCCGCCCAGGTTGGATTTTGTCGCAGAATGACGCGCCATGGTCCAACGTAACGCAGCGCCCATGCCACGGACACGGCGGCTGTGATCAGAAGCGCCAGGGGCAGGTTGATCAATTGCGCCACATCCACCACCGCTCCAAACAGGGCCCCCGTCGCGGTGATACTCGCGAAGACCGCCATGACTTTCAGCTTGAACGTCGCCCATTTTGGTGGCGCATCCTGGGCTTCTGTCACTGACTGGGGTTGATCGCGCTTGGCGGGAGGCTCGTGAGTAGCGGTTACGTCCCCGGCTGACACGACATCGATGATGAGCCTGGCCAGCGTCACATAGGCATTATCCTGGGCCGGCCCTTTGAGCGAGGCCAGTGGTCGATCGGGCGACCACACCGATTGGTAAAGCGCGAATGGTTGAGCCCCCCAATCTACGGCGCGGATGGGTACCGGGATCAAGCGGATCGCGCCGCTTTTTGCCAGGTCCAAGAGCTGTTGCAGCTCGACCCTCGTCTGTTCGTCCGCCAAATAGTCTTGGGTGACCAACAGAACCGCCACCTTGGCCGTGCTCAGCGCTTGGGCGAAGGAGCCGGCGCGCCGTTCTCCGGGCAAGACGGACAGGTGGCTCCAGCAGGCAGCCAACACGGCCGGGCCAGCGGCCTTCAAATGGGTGATCAAACCCTTCAGAACCTTTTCATCCTGGGGGCAGCTACTGATGATGACCTGTGTTGGCATGGGTTTCCCTGGAATGGTGGCTGGGTCGCTGCTAGGATACCATCACTTGCTCGCGAACGAGCGATGATCGTCGGGCACTGCCTGGAGCCCCTGCTCCCAAGCTCGCATCCACATCTCCCGCTGAATTTGTTAGTCAGGGCTTCGCGAGGGTGGCCGGCCAGCGGGGATACCAGGCTTGGCCGCGAGAGGGATCGAGCTCGACAGGGAATAGGGCATCCGGTGCCAGTAGGTGATATTGGTTCTCGAGCAGGAAAATCAGCTTCTGCCAGGGGTCGCCTTTGGAGGTGAAGGCCGTGTAACCGCCCGAGTGCTCGGTAAGGCGATTGAGGTTGGGTACTTGAAGGTCCGAGGGCGAGATCCAAATCAGCGAAGCGTTGGACCTTCTCAGATACTGCTCGACCGAAGCGGCGTCGTGGCGACTGCCATCGTCGTAGCCGTCGCTGACCAGCACTAGGACGCGGCGCTGTTCCTTGGGGAAGAGCTGGCAACCAGTTGCCAGGGCGTCCCAGACAACCGATTTGGCGCGACCTATGTAAAGTTTTTCGAGGTTGGCTGGCATGCTGGCCAGATCCAGCAGCCGCGGGCTCTCGTCGAACAAGAGCATCTGCGTGCGCCAGTTGCCGCCGTTGGCCGCCGCCAGCAGGGCCTTCACTCCCGCTGTCAGCTCGCGCAGCGAGAACTTCATCGAGCCGCTGATATCCAGCGCAATCACCAGATTGAGCGGAAACTTGTCCGCCCGCTCGAACGTGCGCGGCGTGATCGTTTGGCCCTGACTGCGCAGGCGAATGGAGGCCCCTGGCTCCTCAAGGAACGGAAAGAACTGGAACTCCTCCAATTTCTCCTCGACGTCGACGACCAGTTCGGCAAAGGTGCGTTCGATCTGAAGCTGCGTGCCGTCCGCCAGCGTGGCGACAAAGCGTACCTTGTTCTGGACGCGCGTGTTCCAACTGGCCGTGAACCGCCATGGCGGCTTAGTCCGGGCTTGGATCAGGCGCTCGTTGAGGTAAAAGTCGACCCTGCTGGCACGGGAATCCGTGATGCTGACCAGGAATTCCTGGGTGTCGTCGAGCGTGTCCTTGGGTCCGGGCTTATCGATGAAAATATTCTGGGCAAACAGAGTTTGAAACAAAAAAAGGCTTTGGAATACCAAAGCCTTTTTGAGTCCTGGGATGCCCATAGCTTAGAACGAACGCTTTTCTCTGATGCGTGCGGACTTGCCGATGCGGTTGCGCAGGAAGTAGAGCTTCGCGCGGCGGACGTGGCCGTGACGCACGACTTCGATGTGGTCGATGGCCGGGGTGTAAAGGGGCAGAATACGCTCGACGCCATAGCCACCTTGGCACACTTTGCGCACGTTGAAGGTCGTGCGGCTGCCGCGGTTATTGATGCCAATGACGACGCCTTGATAAACCTGAACGCGCTCTTTGTTACCTTCGACGATTTTCAGGTGAACGCGAACGGTGTCGCCAGGACCAAATTTGGGGAATTCCTTGCCTGCAATCAAGGACTGTTCAAACTCACGGATAGCATCCATGGTAGTAAGCTCCTAGAGGTGGGATGCGCCAGCTTGGATCAGGCGGTCGACGATGATGGCCGCCGCGCATCTTACCGAGAGGTGATTGTACCCAAGTCGACCATCAATGGGGGGAAGAACCCAATCACATCGGCTCAATTGCTCGTTGCTCAGACCCCAGGCGGTGCCAAATTGCAGCACCAGGGGCTGGCCCGAACGCCCCATTATAGTTAAAAGCTCACCGAAATCAAGGGTTTTGTCCATTTTCCGCGCTGAGGTCCCTACGACCAAGGGCGCTTTCCCCTCGCGCGTCGCGATTCCAGCCAGCACGTCATCGAAGCAACGGTGCAGCGATAAGTGCGCGAGCGCCTGCATGCGGTCAGGATTGTAGTGTTGGCCAAAACCCTCGCGCCAAAACTGCAGGATCTCGTTGCTGATGCGGTGTTGCGATTCGATCGCGGTCACGCAATGGAAGCCACCCAGACCGTAGGTGAGACTCAGACGGCAAAAATCATGGAGGTCGATCTGGGTGACGGAGGCATGGATCAAGCCCTCTTCCCTGCCCTGCACCAGATCATGGCGCAGGACCAAATGTATTTTTTCAAACAGCGCCATCCCCCTCACCTCGCCACGGTCGACCGGCTGCATTCTAACCTTCAGCCAGGAACGACCGCAACCGCGCGTCAGGGCGATTTCTTGGAAAAACTGACCCTATAGCGCACCAGTTGGTTGTCTTCCTCGCCGTTGCGCTCGATCGTGTAGGCGTTGCCATTGCGGAAAATCATGTTGCGCAGCCCCCACGACTCGTGGACCAGCTCACCGAGATAGGTGCCGCTCTCATCAAAAATGTCGCCGCGGCTGAGGTTTTGGGCCAGGTCCTGGTCGTGAATCGCGATCACCCCTTTCTCCATGGCGATCAGACCGAACAGTGGCGGCTTGATGCGGGGCAAATTGGCACGGTCGAAAGCCCGCGCCACCACGCCGCGGGTCACGACCCCGTGCAGCTCCGTCGGGATCTCGCTAAGAATGCGGGCGTGTTCCTCGTCCACCATCGCCTCCGCGCCTTTGGCGCTGACCGGGATCGGCCGATACTGCCGTGTAATAGTCAGCTCCTTGCTGCCCCTCGCATCCCAGCGCGTGATTTCGTAAGCCTGACCCAGAGCGCTGTAGAGCCGGCCCTGACCGTCAAAGGAAAAGTAGCCCTTCTGACCCTGTAGCTGGCGCACGAAATAAGCCTCCAGGTAGCGCGTCCAATAGGAGGGCTCGCGCACACGTGCCATATCGAACTCGGCCTCGCGGTACTCGCCAACCGTGGCCCGTTCACGCTGATCGCGATCGGTGATCACCAGCCGTGTGTGGATCGTGCGCGTCGCCAACTCGATATGGACCAACTCACAGGCGAAGAGCTGGCCGCTGGGCGCACACGACCACTCCTTGAGGCGAAAGCCTGTCGCGGCCCGTTCCCGGCGGTTCAGGAACTTGAACTGGCTGTCGAAAAAATCGAGCCGCGTCACCTGCTGCATGCAGTCGAAGGCAATCGCACCGCCCTGTACCAACGGGACAAAGCGGCGCAGCGCGACAAACTCGCCCGGTCCCTCGCCCCGCCGCCCGATCTGGCGCAGCAGCCGACCTTTCGGGTCGAAGACCAGTACCCTACAATTGCGGCCATCGGCGACGTACATGCGGCCCTGACGATCGACATCGACCGTGACCTCGATCCCAGGAAACCACTGTTGGGCCGGCAACTGATCCGGCCCAATCACCAGCTCTGGCGTTAGTTTCAAGTGGGTCGCCAGCTTGGGATGCAGGCCATTGGACGCAACTGGCACCTGGGCGCCGCCGAACAAGAACCAGCCCAGCATCATCGCCATCGACATCGTGCCTCCCTCCAGGAGCGTAGGATGCGACACGGAGACCACGACCCGGACAGGGTTGGGCGCAGACGGGACGGGCGATACTCGTGTTCAAGACGATGATACCGCAGCGGCGCGTTTTTTCAAAACAAATAGAGAACTCTTTCCATCCCAAACTCAACCCATTCGCGCCTGAGTCTGTTTCAACCCATTCGCAAGTTGGCTCTCAGAAGGCAGTTTCGCTTGTCACTTCAATTTACCCGTCTCCAGCGTGGCCGGTCCCAAGGTTTGCCCGCCGATCACGACCGGTGCGCCGTCGAACAGGACCTTGCCGCCTTCGATGCGGAAGGGTGCATTCTTGAATTCATCGATCGTCACCTGGCCCGCGGCGGCGACCACCTCCTCGCAGCTGGCCTCCTGGCCGAGTTCGAAAGAGTCCGCTTCCAGCAGCTCCAGCTTGTTGCGTTTCTCGCAGGCCAGCACCATGCCCTGGCTCTGCACGCCGCGCAGGTCGGCCGGCTCGAGATTGGCCAGGACCATGACCTTGCGACCCCGCAGTTGCTCGGCCTCGTAGTGCTTGGTCAGGCCGGCCACGATGGTGCGCGGCTCGGCTTCGCCCAGGTCGACCTGCATGACGTAGAGGTGTTCGGCCTCGGGGTGGTTGGCGATCGCTTCGATGCGACCGACCTTGATGCGGAAGCGCGCGAAGTCGGGTGCGTTGCCGCTGAACTTCTTGCGCCATTTCTCGGCGTCTTTGGGGTCGAGGTTGCGGTAGAGAATTTCAGGCTGGGCGATGCGGTGCCCGTTCAGTCCCTCGAAGGCGTAGGCGTCGGCCCAGGTCTGCGGGCCAAGCTGGAGCATGGCGCGGATGCGTTCCGCGGTGAGCGGCATGTAGGGCTCCAGTACCACGGCAATCGCGCGCACGGCGTAGACCAGCAGACTGGCGGTCGTCTGGGCAAGGCGCGGGTCGTCCTTGATCTGGACCCAGGGCTGACTGTCCTGCACGAATTTATTGGCGCGGTTGCCCAAGGCCAGGACCTGGCGCAGGCCATCGCGCAGGCGCACGGCCTCCAGGCTCTCGGTGATCTCGTCCAAGTCGGCGCGACAGCCGGCGACGAACGCCTGCTGCTCCGCGTTCAGCACACCATCGTGGAGCTCGCCCTCGAAGAATTTGTAGAGAAAGGTAGCGCGATTGACGAGGTTGCCAATGTTGTTGATGAAATCGCTGTTGACCCGCTCGTAGAACTCAGTCCAAGAGAAGACCGAGTCGGTCTTCTCCGGCCGCACGAGCAGCAGGTAAAAGCGCCAAAGATCGAACGGTAGACCAACCGTCATGACGTCGGTGCCGAACACGCCGATCCCGCGCGACTTGGAGAACTTGGCATCCTCGTAATTGAGGTACTCGGTGCTGTTGATGTGGTGCAGCAGGGTCCAATCGCGGTTGGTGCCAATCAGCGAGGCCGGGAAGATGACCGTGTGGAACGGGATATTGTCCTTGGCCATGAACTGGTAGAGCTGGACCTCGGCCGGGTTCTGCCACCAGCTCTTCCAGGTGTCAGGCAGGAGCTTGGCGGTGAT
This sequence comes from uncultured Holophagae bacterium, assembly GCA_964423555.1. GTDB lineage: Bacteria > Acidobacteriota > Holophagae > Acanthopleuribacterales > Acanthopleuribacteraceae > CAYRFM01. The sequence goes on from CAYRFM010000086.1 coordinate 7,224, forward strand.
CGAGATATAGCCGATGGGCGCATCGTACCAGACATAAAACACTTTATTCTCATAACCTGGTTTTGGCACGGGAATGCCCCATTTGAGGTCGCGGGTAATGGGGCGCGGCTCCAAACCGCGCTCTAGCCAACCATGGGTCGTTTGAATGGCATTGTTGGACCATTTGCCCGCAGTCGAGCTCTCGGAGAACCACTTTTGCAGGCGCTCCTGTAGGCGATCGAGGTCGAGATAGAGGTGTTTGGTCTCGCGGCGGTTGGGCGCATTGCCGCAGAACTTGCAGCGCGGCTTGAGCAGCTTTTCGGGCTCGAGCAGGCGGCCGCAGCGGTCGCATTGATCGCCGCGGGCGTCCTCGTACTGACAGTGCGGGCAGGTGCCTTCGACATAGCGATCGGCCAGGAACATGGCGTCGTGATCGCAGTAAGTGCGCTCCGAACTCTGCTCGGAGATCATGCCATTGGCATCCAGATCCAGGAAAATGTCTTGGGCGATGCGGGTCTGCTCCTCGGTCGAGGTGCGTCCAAAGGTGTCGAAGGAGATGTGGAAGTCGCGGTAGATGCGGTCGTGGATGGCATGGTACTTGTCGCAGATCTGACGCGGGGTCAGGCCCTCTTCCCGCGCCTTGTTCTCCGTGGCGGTGCCGTACTCGTCATTGCCACAGATATAGAGCGTCTCATAGCCGCGGGCGCGGCAAAACCGCGCATAGACGTCGGCGGAGAGCACGCAACCGATGATATTGCCCAGATGTGGAACGTTATTGACGTAGGGCAGGGCCGATGTAATTAACTTTCTCATGCAAGTGCGCTCCTCGATCTGGCTGGCGCGGTCCGCGCAGAATTCACCATTATACGTGCAGCGGATCGAGATTGAAACACGCCATGCGCGCTAGCCGTTGATTCCCAAAGCCTCAGCAAGGCGCTCCCAAGAACCAAGTTTTGGTTGTTGCCACAGGGGGAGACAGGGTACAATTCAGCGTCCCATGACAGGCGCAGGTGAGGTCGATTTGGAACAACTGGAACAATGGCTGGCTCAGGCAAAAACGCTGTTTGGCGCCCTCGAGTTGGTCGACCCCGCTTCCCTGCCCGCCTCGTTCAGGAGCGAGGTCCTAGCCCCGGTCCTTGAGGGCCGCGCGCTCTGGAGCGAGGTCGAGGAGCGCAGCCGCGCGCTGCACCTGCTCGAGCGTTTGGCTGGGCTGGCCGCTGTGGCGAGCGGTAAACCCTGGTACTTCTGGGAGCAGGCCCAGACCTTTATCTCTGCGTACTGCGGTGCCGAAGCCTGCGCCATCTATCGCCAGGGCGAACGCATGCTGCTGCACAAGATCCACCCCCTCGGACCCGAGGAGGACATTGAGGAGCTGAGCTGGCCGCAGCCCACTAGCGGTCCCCTCATCCCCTTCCGCCAGGAGGGCCAGGCTCAGGGCTACTTGCTGCGCTTGGGCCCTCTATTCGATCACCCGCTGGTGCTGCACTGCACCCGGGCCGCCGTCGCCCCGCGCATCCGCGAGCGCGCCCTTGCCATGCTCGATCCCCTCGGCCAGCTCATCTTCAGCCTGGTCTCGCCCTACTTCCCGCGACGCGAACAGGTGCGCGGCCTGTTCGTCGTTTCCGAGGACCAACCGCCTGCGACCAAGTCCGGTATCCTCGGCCGCGACCCCGTCTTCCTGCAGGCCCTGGCCGCCGTCAAGCAGGCCGCGCTCTCCGACGCGCCCGTCTACTTCAAGGGCGAGAGCGGCACCGGCAAGGAACTGTTTGCCCGTTACCTGCACGAGCACAGCGCCTTTAAGGACGGCCCGTTCGTACCCATCAACTGCAGCGCCATTCCCGGCGAGCTGATCGAGAGCGAGATGTTCGGCCACGAGAAGGGCGCCTTCACGGGCGCCTACTACCGCAAGATCGGCAAGGCCGAACAGGCCAACGGCGGCACGCTGTTCCTCGACGAAATCGGCGAAATGCCGCTGGCCTTCCAGGCCAAGCTGCTGCGCTTCCTCCAGGAAAAGCGCTTCACGAGGGTCGGCGGCAACCAGCAGGTCACCTCCGATGCCCGCATTGTCGTCGCCACCCACCGCGATCTCAAGGAGATGGTGGCGCACGGCACCTTCCGCGAGGACCTCTACTACCGCGTCCACGTCATCCCGATCTCGATCCTGCCCTTGCGCGAACGCGGCGGCGATATCCGCTTCCTGGCCGAGCACTTCTTCAGAAAATTCATCGCCAAGAGCCGCATGAGTCGCCGCACCGTCGACGAGGCCGTCTTCGAGGCCTTGGAGAATTACGGCTTCCCCGGCAACGTGCGCGAGCTGGAGAACATCGTTCAGCGCACGGTGGTCATGACCCAGCAGCAGCTGATTGGGCCCGAGGACCTGCCCGAAGAGGTTCACAACAACGACAAACCCGAGCTGGAGTACCGGCTCCACCCCTTCGAGCGCTTCGACCACATGATCCCCAGGGACCGCGAGACCTTGCGCTGGCTCAAGAAGGAGGTAGAGGCCGTAACCTTTGGCTACCAGCGCGATCTGGACCGCCGCTTCCTGCTGCACATGCTCGACAGCCACGACGGCTCCGCCCGCAAGGCAGCTGAATCGGCGGGCATCAATCGCACCCTGTTCTACAAATTGCTCAAACGCGCGGGCCTGGACATCGGCACCATCCAAAAGGGCGAATCATGAAACTGGGCATCCTCATCTCCGGGGGCGGCACGACCTTCCTCAACCTTGAACGGCATATTCGCGAGGGCCAGCTGGCTGCCTCGATCGCCTGCGTCATCTCCTCCAGCACCAAGGCCGCGGGCCTGGAACGGGCGCGGGCACTGGGCTACCCTGCCACCGCCGTGATTCGCGCGCGCTATGCCGACGACGAAGCGTTCAGCGCCGCCCTCAATGCCGAGCTGCAGGCCCATGGTGCGGAACTGGTGGTCCTGGCCGGTTTCCTCAAGCGCTACCTGCCGGCGCCCGCGTACCACCAACGCACGCTCAACATCCACCCCTCGCTGATTCCGGCATTTTGTGGCCACGGCTATTACGGCATGAAGGTCCACGAAGGCGTCTGGGCACGGGGCTGTATGGTCAGCGGCTGTACGATTCACTTGGTCGATGCCGAATACGACGCCGGCCCGATCGTGCTGCAGCGCACCGTCGCCCTGTGCGGCGAGGACACGCCGGAAGACATTCGCCGCAAGGTTTTCGAGGCCGAATGCGAGGCCTACCCGGAAGCGATCCGCCTGTTCGTCGAGGATCGGATCCGCATCGTCGATGGCCGCGTGTTGATTCGCCGCGGCTGAACACTCACTGGCGCCAGACCAGTTCCGTCAAGGGGCGCACGTCGGGCGAGGTGGCCCGTATGGGGTTGATGTCCAGGCCGCCGCGGCGGGTGTAATGACAGGAAACGACCAGCTCGGCGGGCTCCAGCAACTGGTGGAGATCGGCGAAAATCGTCTCGCAACAGGCCTCGTGGAAGTCCTGATGGTTGCGAAACGAGATCACGTAGGCCAGGAGCGCCGTCGGCTCTGGCCCATAAGCGCCGCGGCCGCGAATCCAGATGGTGCCCCAATCGGGCTGGTTGGTAACCGGGCAATTGCTGCGCAGCAGGTGACTCTTGTAGCTGAAGGGTGTCGTGCTGGGCAGTCGCCGCAAGAGATCGGAATCATAATCGGCGACGCAGGCGCTGGGCGTCAGTTCATCCAAACAGACACCGTCGAGCACGACCCGTTCGGGACTGGACTCGGGCGCAAAGAACGTCAATGCCACCGGCGCGCCCACACAAGCGGCGAGCTCCCTGCGGACCTCGTCGGCAAAAGCGTCGAGGCATGCAAAGACGCGGCCGTTGCGGGCGTTGAGGAACAGTTTGAAGCTCTTGGACTCGACGATCTGAGGCGAGTCGGCCGCATAGGTGGCTTGCATGTGGGTGACGACCGGTTTACCCGAGGGCAGTAGGAAACTGACCTCGTAGGCGTTCCAAAGATCGACACCCCAAAACGCGGGCCAGAGACGGCCCTGGCGCGATAGCGCGCGCGGTACCGGATCCAGGCCGTCGGCGTCGGTGTGTTGACCAAGTTTGAGCCGTAGGGCGGACAGATCAGTGCCCAAACAGGCCTCCAAGCCTCAGTTGCAGGGCCAGCATGACCACGCCCCAAACATAGAGGGCGACCAGGGCCAGCAGAAGCAGGCGTTCGAAGTTATCGCCCAGGCGGCGGAAGTTCTTGTTGAAGAACAGCTGGATCAGGATCCAGCCGGTGACGGCTCCGCCCAAGTGAGCAAAATTGTCGATGCGCATGCCGGCAAACGAGATCAACAGGCAAACGACCATGCCCATGACGAACTGGCGCCGGTACTCGTCGGCCATACTGAAGCGGCCGATCATGCGGTAATAGGCCCAGAGCGCGCCAATATAGCCGAACAGGGCGCCGGAAAAACCGACGGCAAATGCCGCTTCGCCGAAGGCGGCCCAGCCGATCACGCTGAAAATCGCCCCACCGACGGAGGTACCAAAAGTCACCAGCCAGAAACGGCGTGTGCCCAGATGTTCCCACAAGACCGGGCCCAAGTAGGCCAAGGCACTCATATTCATGAAGATGTGCATGGCGCTGCCGTGGAGGAAGGCATAGGTGATCAGACGCCAGGGTTGTAGCTGAAGAATTTCTTGTATGCCGTAAAGGGCGCCAAGATCCAAGAAAACGTCGGCTGGCGACCATAGACAGCTGAGAATGTCACGGTCGGTGCGACCCTGGCTCATGACGGCGCTGCCGATGTACATGGTGGCGCAGATCAACCAGATGACGACGACCGGATTAATGCGCACGACCGCGCGACCGCCGCTGTCCATCTGGGCCACACGTTTGGGATCCAACACACTGTCACAGTACTCGCAGATGGAGGCACCGGCGCTCGCGAACCGGCCGCAGCTGGGGCACATCTTGATATTCGACCCCTTGGTAGGCGTGCCGCCGGAGAAATGCTCTTCCCTGAAGCGCTTGATCTGATTGCGCAAAATGCGCAGCTGGCGTTCAATCTCGTTCATCGACTACTCCGTCCCCCGCCCCAGGCAGGCCCTGCCATTGTAGCAGAAACAGCCGCAAATGGGGCTGGCCCTGAATCTGACGGGAACCGCGATGATAAATGCCTTCCAAAGAGCTCCTGCAAGCGGCGATCTCGCTATTGGCACGCATTCAGGCAAAGCCGGGGCTCGTGTGTCATCACCAAAAGGCTTTCGCCGCGGTGGAAAGAGAGCTTGGCCAACTGGCATGGATACCAAACTGATCTGGGGCGGGACGAACCCCCTCCGACACACAAAAAAGGCACCGTTGCCGGTGCCTTTTTGTGGCGTCGCGGGGACGCGTTCATAGTCGACTCAGTTGGCCAGTTCCAGGTCACCGACCGGCGCGGTCGCTTCTTGTTCCTGGTCGTTGTAAACCAGCAGCAGGATCGCCGGCAGCAGGGTCAGGTCGGCGACCAGGGCGGTGGTCAGAACGATCGCGGTGAGAATGCCGAAGTTGATGTTGGGCACGAACTCGGAGAAGGCAAAGGTACCGAAGCCGGCCACCAATACCAAGGTCGTCACCACCAGCGCGGGGCCGGTATGCGTCAGCACGTGGGCGATGGCCGTGGTCGAGTCGATGCCCAGACGACGCCAACGGGTGTAGTTGGCCAGGAAGTGAATGGTGTCGTCGACGGCAATGCCGAGGCAGGTACTGGTCACCAGCACGGTGCCGATGTCCAGCGACTTGCCCAGCCCGTACATGATCGCCCCGCCGATCACCAGCGGCACGACGTTGGGCACCATCGAGATCAGTCCCAGCTTCCAGTCGCGGCAGGCGGCGAACATCAGCAGCGAGACCAGCACCAGCGCCATCAGGATCGACTTCGTGAAGCCGCTGACGACGTAGGGGTTCATCTCCTGGTAGAGCGGCATCTTGCCGGTGACTTCCGCGTTCAGGCCCAGCTCCCTGCCCTTGGCCTCGATCACCTCGATCTCCGCCAACATCTCGCGGGACTTATGGTTGTTGCTCATGGCCGAAAGTCGCATCTTGCGGTTGTCGAGGGTCATGCGGTTGTTGAGGTCCATGCCCTGCGGCAAGCTCATGGTGTAGAGGAACAACTCCTCGGCGATCATGCTCTGTTCGGGCGGCAGGACGTAGAAGGCCTCGTTGTCTTCGTTGAGCGAGCGATTGGATTCCTTGATGATGTCGATGATCGAAACTGTCTTGGTGACATCGGGCAGGGTTTTTAGCCAGGTGTCGAACTTCTCGACCTTGGCCAGGAAGGCCGGGTCCTTGATGCCGTCCTCGAGGCCGCTGTCCAACACGATCTCGATGGCCTGCATGCCGCCGATGTGCTCCTCGGCAAAATCATTGGCGATACGGGTGTGAACATCCTTGGCGAAGTACTTCAGCGGATCGGAATTGACTTCGTTGCGCGAGGCGATGTAGGCGGAGGCGATGGTGATCAGCGCAAAGGCGACCAGCACGGCCCGGCTATGCTCGCGCAGCCATACGGTATAACGCACCATCAGCGGATTGGCGTCGCGGTGATCGTGGTCCATGGCGCTGGCCTTGATCGAACCCGGCAGGTAGGGCAGGATCGGCGTGACCATGAAGATCGTCACGACCCATGCGACCATCGTGCCGACACCGGCCAGGATGCCCATGTAGACGATCGGCATGATGTCACCCATGGCGAAACTGAAGAAACCAATCGCGGTCGAGGCCGAGGTCAGGAAGGTCGGCAACAGGTTCTTGACCATGGTGGCGTGGGCCGCCTCATAGCGCTCCAGGCCGAAACCGCGGAACTGGAAGTAGGTCACGAGGATGTGGACCGCATCGGCGATACTGACGGCGATCAGGATGTTGGGCACGATCGCGGTCAGGTTGTTGAATTTGATGCCAACCCAGCCGGCGAAGCCCAGGGTCGCGAAGATCGAGGCGAAAATCACGAACAGCGGAATCGCCACGCCGGAGAAGCGGCGGAAGAAGATCAGCAGGAACAGCACGATCGCGCCGATCAGGATCGGCACCATGACCTTCATGTCGGCCTGGGTCACCTCCTTGAAGGTGTTGCTGATGGCCGAGGGGCCGGTTATGAAGAACTGATGATCGCCATGACCCTCGTACTTGGCCACAGTCTCGCGCGTCTGCTTGATGACCTCTTCAAACTGCGTCGTCCCGCCGATGGCCGGCTTGAGCTGCAGGAAGGAAACGGCGGCCTTGCCATCCTTGCTGACCAGATAGCCCGGGATGACGTGGTGGTTGAGCGCCACTTCCTTGCGCTGGTCGATCTGGTCCTGGGTGAACGCGACCTGATCGTCGAACAGGGCTTCAACCATCAAGGTCCCCTCGACCGAATGGGTCCAGTTATAGTTGGCCAAACTGTCGACCCTAATGACTTCGGTCACCTGCCAGAAGTCCTTGGTCAGGTCCTGGAGCAACTTCACGGAATCGACATCGAAAATGCCGGAGGGGCTGTAGAGGATGACGGCGACCATCTCGTCGTTGCCGAACTGCCGCTCGAACTGGTCGAATTCGGCGAGCAGCGGGTCGGTTTCGCGGAACCAGATGCGGTAGCTGAAATCCGACTTCATCTTGGCCAGACCTGGGATCAAGGCGCCCAGGAAGAGCAAACCCAACAGCATCGATTTCTTGGGATTATCCAGCAGAAACGAGGCGATGCGGTAGGTCAAAGTCTTTTGTTCGTAAGGGGTCATGATTCGAACTCCATCGGAGAGCGCGGCCGCTTTGAAAGCGTGGCACACCGCGCTTGTTGGGTGGTTTGGGAAAGATCGCCGCAGGGACGGCGCACATGGTCGACGACCTTAGAAGAAGCGACTGACGTTGAGGAAGACCTGGTTGCTCTGGTCCAGGAACTCGAGTCCCAGGGAGGCGCTGCCCTTCTGGGGGGCGTCGACATAGCGGGCACCGGTCTGAACACTCCAGGTGTCGGAGAGGCGTTGTTTGTAGGAAACATTGACCAAAAGCTCGTGGCTGCGCTCGACATCGACAATGGTCGTGATCAGCAGTTCGCGGCTCATGGTGTCATTGAAGGCGTGGCGCACGCCGAAGAGCATGTCGCGCTGCCAGGGACTGAGCGCGGCGCGTTCGTCCTTGTCGACGCCGGTCAGGGTCATGCCCTCCAGCAGCCAGGTCGTCTCGCTGCCGTTCTCGTGGCTGAGCCCGTATTCCAGGCCAAAGGCGATCTGTTTGTGGTCCAGCGGCGCCGCGACGCCGGTGGCGCCGATCTGGGCCAGCAGCGCAGCGTCAGCGTCGACGAAGTCGCGATGGCCGGCCTCCAGTTTGAAGATGACCGGGCCGATCACCTGCAGGTAGGTCAGGCCCAGGTCCTTGACCCGGAAGTAGACCGGTGTCACCTGGATGCCACCCTCGAAGTCCAGGGCTACCTGGGGTTGGCTGCGGTCGAGGTGGTCCAGGTAGTGGACGCTGAAGTCGACATCGCCGATCGTCTGGTTGAAGCGCAGACCGTATTGGTCGGCCCAGTCGTCGTCGGCCAAGGCGTCGCGGTCGGTGACCCAGACGGCGTTGCGGTAGACCGCCCCGGCCGGCAGGAAGCTCAGGCGCGACTCGCCACCTGGCAGGCGCGGCGCCTCCAGGTAGGGCATGTAGTAGCCCGTCAGGCCGCCCTCACCGATGCGGCGCCGCAGCGACAGCATCAGCTCACCCAACTTTTCGGGGTTCTCGATGTTGCTGTCCAGGTTGCGACTGTTGACCATGTCGGCCGGATGGAAGGCCTCGGTCGCGGTCCAGTTGAGCATCTGGTAGCCCAGGCGGGCTTCCCAGTTCTCGTCGCGGTAGCCGGCCCAGAACTCTTCGATCGCGGTCAGGTCGCGTTCCGAGTCCTTGCGGTCCAGCCGACCGAAGCCGCGCAGGTTGGCGCGCCAGGGCCCTTGCTTGACGTCCACTTCCAGGCGCGCGAACATGCCCAGGCCGCTGTCTTGGGTCTGCGCCTCGTGGTCGTCCTCGAACTGGCGACTCTCCAAGGTCGTTTCGCCCTTGCTCTTCCAATCGCCCGCCAGCAGTGTGCTGGCGGCGATCAGCAGCAGGGTCGAGCACAGTGTACGCATGCTTGCCCCTTAGTTCTCGAGACTGTCGGAGGCGAAGCGTGAGTCCGGATAGGTTTTTCCGAGTTCGCGGGTCGTCCAGGTCAGTTCGCTGCGTTTCTTGGTCTGCACGTTGTCCATGTCGATGCGGTTGGCGCGCCAGAACTTGCCGTACTTGACGTACTTGGAGAAGACGCCGATCTTGAGCAGCTCGCCCTTGCGGTCGAAATACTCGATGCGCACAGGGTTCATGTACTCTTTGTCCATCCAGGTCACTTCCTTGCTGTAACCGCTGCGGGGCGAGACCGGCACCCGTTCGATCTTCCAGCAGGGACGGTTCTCGAACTTGGTATCTTCGAGGAACTTATAGGTGAATTCCTCGACCTCTTGGCTGCCCAAGTCCTCGTAGGAGAACTCGCTGCCCATGAAGGCCCCGGACTTGTTCTGGGAAGCGATGCGCTTGACCCTTTTCAGCGAGGGCAGGTAGAGCCACTGGTCGTCATCACCGGTCTTGTGGGACCAGGTCAGCATGCGCGTACCCTTGACGTCGGCGGGCCACTGGAAGGTGGAAACACTGCGGTCACCATCGCCCGTGGTCTCGATCGACTCGTTGATCAGCTTGCGAGTCGTTTTGTCGCCGTGGGCATTGATCAGCACCATTTCCATTTCGGCGTATTCGCCCTTGAACCCCTCGTTGGCGGCGTCGATATCGCGGGCAATCTGCAGGCCCTTCTGTTCGGGCGACTGCGCCAGCAGCGCGAGCGGAGCGAGCAGGGCCAGCAGGCAGAAAATACTCTTCATGTTCGTCCTCCAAGACCGGAGCGGTCTTACTAAGTAAGCAATCACTTACAACACTGAGACAGTACGCGACCAAACCCGTCGAGGTTCAGTCTTTTTGGAATTTTTTGACAAAAAGTTCCAGGATGCGAGGATTGTAATGGGTCTTGATGGCCTGGGTCGACAACCCCATGCCGCGCAGCGCGAAACAGACCGCATGCCGCAGCAGGTCTTGCTCGGGGGCATCGTAGCGAATGACCGGCTCTTCCGGCAGATGCATCAGGGTCAGGGCCACAGCCAGGTGATGGGTGAACCACATGCGCGTACGCGGCGGCAACCAGTCGGCCTCCATGTCGCCACAATTCACCGCGGCCTCGAAAGATCGGCTAAAAGCCTGCTCCCATGCTTCGATTTTACCGTCGAGAAAGATCCGAGCAAAGGCGCCGTCCTCAAGGAAACTGTTGATCATCATGCGGTTCATGTCCGTGTGGACATAGTTGCTGGGATTGGGCTCGGCATGGCCCTCGTAAATCATTTGCATGATGTGATGGACCATGAACACCAGGGTCGAGGTCGAGGGCTCGAGCGAGAGCATGACCTGCAGCGCCTCGTTCTTCTGGGCGGAACAATAGGATTGCAGCTCCTGGAAGAGCACTTCCTTGCTGGGGAAATGGCGGTAGAGCAGGGCCTCCGAAACCCGAGCCGCTTTGGCGATCTCGCGCGTGGTCGTGCCGCGAAAGCCGCAGCGGGCAAACAGCGGCACGGCCGCCTCCAGGATCGAGTCACGCCGTTCTTCGGCCGAGAGTTTCTTCTTCATTGCCACCTCCAAACCATAAGTTAGTGTTTACTTACATCTTTGTCAAGTGCCTTTACGCAAAGCTGCGTAGCAGGCACTCACGGGAACAAAGCTTACTGCCCCCCTACCCGCTCAAGCGCCGATCCACCTATCCGCACGCCCTTGGACGCGGCTCGTTCGATCTTTTCTCCCGACCCTTCGCCAATCCATGGTAAAACAGCGCTGGCCGAGACCTTTTGGATGGAGAGGAACGAACAGCATCGTGTTGGTCAGCGACGAAACCAAAGTCAAGCTACGCAAGGCGCTCAATGTCATGGCGGCGCTGGCCTCGGTCGTCGCCTTGTTCACCCTGGTCGTCTCCTTCGGCTACGAGCTCACCAGGACTCAGGCCGCGCTGTTCGAGCGGCTCGACCTGCTGGTCCTGCTCTACTTCCTCCTGCAATACCCGGTGCGCGCGCTGATCAGCAGCGATATCCGCCACTACTTGCGCCACCACTGGTTTCAGGGCGTCGTCGCCCTGGCCCTGCTGCTGCACCTCACGCTCGTCTTCCGCAAGCTGGCCCGCTACGGCGTCGACCTCTACTTCCTCGAGACCCAAGTCGTCGGCCTGACCAAGATGACCGTCGTCGTCAGCCAGATCTTGGTCGTGCTGACCCTCGTCAGCGGCGCGCTTCACCTCAACCGCAAGATTGCCGCGCTAAAATTCCACCCAGCACAGACGCTGTTGCTCAGCTTTTTGGGCCTGATCCTGTTCGGCGCCCTATGCATGACCATGCCGCGCTGTCTGGAGCCAGGTCAGGCACTTAGCTTCCTCGACGCACTCTTCACCGCAACCTCCGCCGCCTGTGTGACCGGCCTGGCGGTCGTCGATACGGGTACCTTTTTTAGCCAGCGCGGCCAGGTCGTGATCCTGCTGCTGATCCAGTTCGGCGGCCTGGGCATCATGACGATCGCCAGTTACTTGGTGCTGTTCTTTGCCGGCGGTGTCGGCATCAAGGAGCGGGTCATGTTGCTGGACATGCTCAGCCTTGAAAACATGAAGCAGATCACGCGCATGCTCGAGCGCATTGTCAGCTGGACCCTGGCGATCGAGTTGATCGGCGCCTTGCTGCTCTTCCTGCTCTGGCACGATCACGGCATGAACATGGGCGATCGCGCCTTCTCCGCGCTGTTCCATTCGGTCTCGGCCTTTTGCAACGCCGGCTTCTCGCTGTTCTCCGACTCGCTGATGGGCGAGGTGCAGCGCCCCATGGTGCTGCTGGTCTTCACCCTGCTGATCGTTTTTGGCGGGCTGGGGTTCGGCACCCTGACCGAGCTCGGCGGCCACTTCCGCCAGCGCCAGGGCTACAAGCGTCGGCTCAGCGTACAGACCAAGCTGGTGCTGATCACGACTGGGCTGTTGCTCGGCGTCGGCGCACTGCTGTTGGTGCTGGTGCAGCCGCTGGAAGGCCACCTGGGCACCCGCCTAATGAATGCCTTTTTCTCTTCCGTGACCGCGCGCACCGCGGGTTTCAATACGGTCGACTTTGGCGCATTCAACCTGGCCGGCAGCTGGATCATGATGGTTCTGATGTTTGTCGGCGCCTCACCTGGCTCCACCGGTGGCGGTCTCAAAACTTCTACCCTGGCCATCCTGTTCTTGCGCATGCGCGCCACCCTGCAGGGCCAGGACCGCATCATGATCTTCTTTCGCGCCGTACCGCGGGTCGTTTCCGGGCGCGCCCTGGTGATCTTCGCCTTCTCGATCTCCATGTTGGCCGTGATCGTGTTTCTCTTGCTGGTCACCGAACAGGCGCCCCTCGAGGACATCCTCTTCGAGGCCATCTCGGCGTTCTCGACGACCGGGCTGTCCCGCGGCCTGACCGGCCATCTGAGCGACGCCGGCAAATGCATCATTATTGTGGCGATGTTCATCGGGCGCCTGGGCCCACTGACCATCGCCTTCGCGATCACCCCGCCCCACGAGACCTATCGCATTGACTATCCCAGCGAGAACGTCGTCGTCGGCTAAGGGCGCCTAGTGGCTTCGGCTGGATTTCATAGGCCCAGGTGGTGTACCCTCGGGAAAGTTGCAGGAGGAATAAGCGGTGAGAAAAATACTGGTGGTGGGGATCGGGATTTTTGGCAGGAGTCTGGCGCTTTCGCTCAGCCAGAAGGGCATGGAAGTGATCGCCGTCGACCGCAACCGCGACACGATTGAGGAGATTGCCGATAAGGTCGACTACGCCATCCGCGCCGACGCCACGGACGAGCGCGCGCTCGGCAACCTCGGCATCGACGGCATCGACCTCGGCATCGCCTGTATCGGCGAGAATTTCGAGGCCAACCTGCTGGCCACCGTCAACATGAAGCAACTGGGCCTGCCCCAAGTCATCTGCCGGGCCAAGAACGAGATCCAGATGAAGATCTACCGCTCGATTGGCATTGAAGTCATCATCAACCCCGAGCGCGATGCCGCCGAACAACTCGCCCTGCAAGTCGCTCATGGTGGCGTGATAGGTGCCGTGCCGCTGCCTGGCGGCAACATCTTCGCCAAGATCAACGCACCCACCGAATCCTGGGGACGTTCGCTGGCCGAGCTCAACCTGCGCGCCAAGTACGGCCTTAATCTGATCTCCGTGCAGCGCGAGACCCGCGATGGCAGCGATGGCGAAGTGCTCAATCCCGACGCGAACTTCATCCTGGCCGAGCGCGACGAGTTACACCTCATAGGCCACGAACGCGATATCATCAAATTCACGAAACGCTGAAATGAGCGACACCACCACCGATGTCCTGATCGTCGGCGCCGGTCCGGCCGGAACAGCCGCCGCCTTTGACCTGGCCCGCGCGGGCAAGCGCGTTCTGCTCTTGGACAAAGCCGACTTCCCGCGCCTCAAGCCCTGCGCCGGCGGGCTCACGATCCGCGCCGTCAAGGCGCTGCGCTACTCGGTCGCGGCGATAACAGAGCGCACCTGCGACAACTTCCACGCCCGTTCCGGCCAACGCCTCTGCGTCTTCCCTGCCCCCGCGCCGGTCGTCCACATGACCGTGCGCGAGGTGTTCGACGCCTTCAACCTGGACCAGGCCCGCAACGCCGGCGCAACCTTCCAGCGCATCGGCGCCATCCGCGCGATCGCACGCCAGGATGGACGCTGGCACCTGCACACGGATCAGGCCTCCTTCCAGGCCGATCACCTGATCGGCGCCGACGGCGCCAACAGCAGGGTACGCCAGCTCTGTGGCGGCGACGACCGCCTGTTCGCCACGGCCGCCGAGGCCTGCCTGACCGAGGCGGACCCCGCGCGCTTCGCCATGGAGATGGACTTCGCCCAGTGCCGGGGCTATGGCTGGATTTTCCCCAAACGGGACCACCTCAATGTCGGCATCTACGCACTGGGCGAGTTACCCGGCATTAAGCCGTTGCTGCAGCGCTACTGCCGGCAACGACTGGGCCGCGAGCTGGACCCCAAGGCAATTGTCGGCCACCGCATCCCGATTGGCGGCCACCGCTTCCGTCCGATGGCGGAGGGCCCGCTGTTGATCGGCGACGCCGCCGGCCTGGCCGATCCCTTCTTCGGTGAAGGCATCTACAACGCCCTGCGCAGCGGCCAGCTGGCGGCGGCCGCGATCCTCTCCGGCACGCCGTCCCAGGCCTATGGCCAACTCATTCGCGAGATCACCGCCGACCTGGCCAGCTATTGGTGGATCACCCGGTTCTTCTACAATCACAGGCGCCTCGGTTACCGCCTGCTCTGCCTGCCCCCCGTGCGGGCCGCGCTGATGAAGGGCGTCGCCTTGGGCTGGACGACCCGCGCCACCCTGCTCGGTCTCCCGCTTCTGCCCTTCCGCGCCGTCCCGCCCAACTGAGTTCGTCGGCCCGGCGTGGATCTCCCCGATTGTGATTATTTACCTATAAATTGCACCCGTGCGCCGTTTGAGTGATAATCATGCATCTTGGGACCGTGATCTACCTATGCTCGCCACTTTACACAAAGCCCTTCAGCTCAAAATCCTCCTTTTACTCTCACTGCCCATAGCGGCTCAAGTGGAGCGCACCCCCCTGTCCTTTCGCCAAATCGGCATCGACCAGGGCCTGTCCGAGAGCAGGGTCACGGCCCTGTTCCACGCACCCGGTGACTTCCTCTGGGTCGGTACACCCGACGGCCTCAATCGCTACGACGGCCTGAACTTCAAGACCTACCGCAAGGAGCTGGATCAACCAAACGGTCTGCCCAACAACGTCATTCATGGGCTGGCCCACGACCATCGTGGACGTCTGCTGGTCACCACCGACGGTGGCCTGGCTCGCTTTCGGCCCGACCTCGACCAGTTTTTCAGGCTCACCGAGCAATCCTGCTTTGCCCTGCTCCCCCTTGAGGATGGGCGCCTCCTGGTCGGCACCAAGCACGGTCTACTGCTCGTCGACGGCAGCGATCAGTCCCATCAGCTGAGCTTCGGCGAAAGCGCGGGTCTCAGAGTCAATGCCCTGCTCCAGGATGCGGCCAAGCGCATCTGGATCGGTACCACAAAGGGGCTTTTCACCCTGGCGCCCGGCCTGGTCGACGGACGCCCGGTCCCCTTGAGCGAGGAAGGCGAACCCAGTATCACCGCGCTCTGCCAGGACGGCGCCGATGGTCTCTGGATCGGCAGCCGCTCGGGCCTGCTGCATCGCCGCGGCGACGGCCGTCTGAAAAGCTACCACGCCGATCGGGCCGGAGGCTTGGCCGACGACCTTGTGACCGCGCTGTACCGCGACACTGAAGGCATGATCTGGATCGGCATGGACAAAAAAGGCCTGGATATCCTCGACCCCAAAAGCGACCGTTTCAGTCATTACGACGAACATACCACCGCGAAGACGCTCCTCAGCAAGGGCGTCTGGAGCATCTGCCCCGACCCCCGCGGCGGCGTCTGGCTTGGCACCCAAGACGGTCTCAACCGCTGCGAACACCGCATGCGCTTTCGCGTCTGGGACGCTTCCAATACCCGCGATCTCTCGGACAACCGAGTGCTGAGTATCTACCGCGACCAGCGCCAACAGCTCTGGGTCGGCACCGATCGCGGTCTCGATCGCCAGAGGCGCGACGGCCGTTTTGAAGCGCTCAAAGTCACCTCCGAACTTGCCACTGAGGAGGCCATTACCTTTTTCGCCGAGGACGCCAAGCAGCAACTTTGGCTCGGCGTCTATAACCAGAGTGTGCACCGCTTGCGCCCAGATGGCCGCGGCTTCGACCACTTTCCCGCCGATGGCACCGCACGCGGCCCCCACCACGAGGTTGTCTACACCATGGCCCCCTGCCCCAACGGCGATATCTGGTTTGGCACAGAATTAGGCATCGAGTGCCGCGAGGCCAAGAGCGGGATCTTCAAAGCCTATTCGCTCGGCAAGGACGTCCCCGTGTATGTGCTCGAGCGCGAGCAGTCCGGCAGACTCTGGGTCGGCTCGCGCTACGGCCTCTATACCTTCGACCCCGAAAGCGGCAGCGCCAGCCCGGTCAAACTGAACCATGACACAAGTGGCAACGAGACGATCACCTCTTTTCACGAGGATGAGGCGCAACCCAAAATCCTCTGGGTCGGCACCATGAACGGCCTGGTGCGCTACGACCGCGAGGACGGCGGTCAGCAGCTTTTCGACAAGCGCAACCGCCTGCCCAACAACAGCGTCTACGCGATCGTCGAGGACCCTCGTCACCGTCTCTGGGTCAGCACCAGCAAAGGCCTGCTGGTTACCGACAAGGCCTTCGAACACGGCCGCATTTTCGACCAGCGCGACGGCTTGACCGCTATCGAATTCAACGGCAACGCCTCCTTCCGCGATGGGGACAGGATCTATTTCGGTTCCACCGCCGGGCTGGTCGCACTCGATCCCTACGACCTGCCCGAAACCAGGTCACCCCTGACCGTGCGTCTCACCGAATTCCTGCTCGACAACAAGGTGCCCGCAACGCGCTTGCTCGACCCCAGTTCGCCACTGCCAGCAGCGATCGGCACTGTCGACGAAATGGTGCTCAACCACCACCAGCGCATGATTGGGTTCACGTTCGCCACGGACGACTCAAGCGCGCCCTGGCACAACCTCTACCGCTACCGCATGCAGGGCTTCGATCGCGCGTGGATCACGACGGACGCCGCGAACCGCCGCGCCACCTACACCAACCTGCCGCCGGGCAGCTATGACTTCACCGTCCAGGCCGCCAGCGCCGACGGCTACTGGAGCGAGCACAACGCGACCCTGCGCCTGCAGGTCCTGGCCCCGCCCTGGCTGCGCTGGTGGGCCAAGACGCTCTATGCCCTGATCGCCGCCCTGCTGCTCGGCGGCTACCTCTACATGGAGCGCCAGAAACTCTGGCACGAACGCGAAATTGCCAACCAGCAGCGCCTGCTTGCCGAGAAGGACCGCGCCACCGCCAACCGCCTGCGCGAGCTGGACAAGCTCAAGGACCAGTTCCTCGCCAATACCAGCCACGAGCTGCGCACGCCGCTCAACGGCATTATCGGCCTCGCCGACGGGCTCCTGGCCGACGCCGGCCAGCTCCCACCGGCCCAACGCGCCGATCTGGCCATGATCGTCTCATCCGGCCGCCGCCTCACCAGCCTGATCAACGATATCATGGACTTTTCCCTGCTGCGCCGCGGCGAGCTGGAGGTCTTCCCCGGACCCGTCAACCTTCAAGCGCTCGGCCAGATGATCCTGGCCCTCAACCGCCCGCTGCTGCGCGGCAAAAGCATAGAATTGCTGCAGGAGTTCGAGGCCGACCTGCCGCCAGTCCACGCCGACGAAACGCGCTTGGGTCAGGTCCTCCAAAATCTGATTGGCAACGCCATTAAATTCACCAAACGCGGCAGCATCGTGCTCTGGGCCAAGCGCGGCGAGCCTGGCAAGGTCCTGATCGGCGTGCGCGATACGGGCATCGGCATCGCCGAGGAGGCGCGCGAGTCGATCTTCCTGGCCTTCCAGCAAGCCGACGGCGGGGTGGCTCGCGAATATGGCGGTACCGGCCTGGGCCTGGCCATCACCCGCCGCCTCGTCAACCTCCACGGCAGCGAGATCCAACTGCAGTCCACTCCCGGAGAGGGCAGCGATTTCTGCTTCAGCCTGACCGCCTCGAGCGAACCCATGCCATCCGAGTTGGTGCACGATACCGTCACGAAAATTCACACCGATCCCGGTCTCGAGGCCGCCATCAGCCAAGCGGCCAGCCCCGCGGACGGCCTCGCAATGGCCCCGCTGATCTGCGACGAGGCGCCGCCCCGCAATGGCGGATTCCGCATCCTCGTCGTCGACGATGAACCCGTCAATCGCCGCGTGCTTGTCAACCACCTCGAGCCCAAGGGCTATCAGGTCCTCGAGGCCGGCGATGGCGAGCGCGGTCTGCAGCTGATCGATGGCGCCGATCCCGACCTGATCCTACTCGACATCATGATGCCCGGCCTCTCCGGCTACGAAGTCTGCGCGCGTCTGCGCGACAAGTTCAGCATGGAGGAGTTGCCTGTCATTTTCCTGACCGCGCGCAACCGGGTCGACGACATGGTCACCGCCTTCCAGGCCGGCGCCAACGATTTCCTCGCCAAACCCGTTGCCCGCGAGGAGCTGCTGGTCAGGGTCAACACCCACCTCCGCCTGCTAGACATCAATCGCGAGCTCGAAGTCAAAGTCGTCGAGCGCTCCCGCGCGCTGATTACCAGCCAGAAGCTGGCCTCCGTCGGCATTCTCGCCTCCGGCATTGCCCACGAGATCAACAATCCCAACAACTTCGTCAACGGCGGTGCCCAAATCATTCGCGAGCTGATCGACGAATTGGAGGAGCAGCCCGCCAACTCGGCCGCAGAGCCGGCTGCACTGCGCGAGACCCTTCAAGATATGCGTGCCCAGACGGAGATGATCTGCGACGGTTCGCGCCGCATCGACAATGTCGTCAAGCAGTTGCGCGCCTTTACCAACCATCAGGGCAAGTCGGCCCAGCGGGTCGATCTGCTGGCCAACCTGGACGTCATTGGCCGCCTCGTCCAGGCGCAGTTCGAGGAAGTCCCCATCGAACGCCCCCAGGGCCACAGCTGTTTCGTGACCTGCAACCCCAGCGAGCTCACCCAGGCACTGCTGTGTATTTTGGTCAACGCCTGCGAAGCCGTGCTGCGCCGCCAGCTCCAGGAGCCCACACGGCAGGGCGGCGTTCGGATTCGCTATTTGGAAACTCCGACCCACCTGGAGTTGACCTTCGAGGACAGCGGCGACGGCATCAAACCGGAACACATGGATCATCTCTTTGAAGCATTTTTTACAACTAAACGCGGCACGACCACGGCGGGCCTGGGCCTTTACACCGCTTGGGAAATCGTCAGTGGCCACGGTGGCAGCATCGAGGCCAGCTCGCAGTTAGGCATAGGTTCGAGCTTTCGGGTTCGCATACCGCTCACGCCATCTTAATTGCAGTAAAATACGCGATTCACTGATTGTTACACAAATTTTAATTGTCATTTCAGGCTTTGACCATTATCTTGTCCCGTGGTTCACTGCATTGTCAGTGACCGCACTATTTCATCAATGGAGTATGACATGAACGTCAAAACCACTGTTAAGACTGGCCTGATCCAGGGCAGCTGCTGCTGAGGCATCGCTGGATCTGCGGGTCCAGCGGGTATTCTGCGGAATACCTCGAAGGCTCCGGCCCCCACACCGGGGCCCTTGCCTGTTGGCGAACGGCCACGAAGCAGACCATCTGATTATTTGAAACCCAGCCATCCAAGTATCTCAAAAGGACCTTTGGGCACCCCGCCCAATCAAAGCTTTCGGGGCATGGCGTAGACTATCAAGCTGTTGGCGATTCGACTGTCGGACTTGCCGCGTACATCTTCTAACGCCACGCCCCGGTCGTCCAGGACCGTGAGGATGTCGTAGAGTCCGACATCCAGGTTGAGCAGCGCCTCGATGCGCTGATGGCGCTCGTGCAGCATGGCCCGTACCTCGGCCGAAAGTACGGCCAGCATATGGGGCTCGGTGACGTTGAACAGCACATGGTAGGACGCGCCGCTCTCCAAGTCGGTCGTCAGCGCCAACAGCCGGCGTTCGCGAAATCGTTTGACCGCCTTGTCCGGGTCAATCAGCAGTTGGTCGTGATAGACCACCAATTGCGTCTGGAACAGGGTGGCGCGGTGCAACCTGCACCAATCTATCAGCTGGGCATAGGCGGTCAGACTGCGCAAGGGGTTCTCGATGGCCAGACCGTCGGGAAGCAGAAGGCTGGCGTCCTTGAGACTGAGCGCGGTCACGCCAAACTCGCGGGTCAGCATCAGCAGACCATCGCGGTCAGGCTGAACGACCGAGTTGACCACGCGCCCCTCGTCGACGGTCAAGCCTTCGGGTTGCTTGAGATAATTGGTAAAACCGCCGGCAGTGGCGACCATGACTTCCGAGGATCGCTTCAGCGACTCCAGCTGGGCGGCGACGTCGCCCTCCGCGAAATAATGGGCGTGGCGATCGCCATGGCGCAACCACAGGGCATGGCCTTGAGACCTGTCGTCCTTGTCGAGAATGTGCTCGATGCTGACCACACCGCCATGGAGCTCCCGATCCTTTTGGAAGCGATAGTTGGCCCGCGACTGCAACTTGCTGCCGGCAAAACCCAGGATCAGCGGCCCGCCGATGAACAGACCACAGATCAGAAACACGAAACGCTTGCGGCGGAAGGCAACGAACACGCCCAGACAGATGGCGACCACGCCGAGATAGAGGGGCCAGGAGGCGCGAAGGCCGACGATGCGCTGCAGCGGCAGAAAATGGCTGTCGACCTTGAGCCGCATACGGCGGGCGACGTACTCGAAATTGCCCTGGCCCAGATTGATCCAGAACTTGGACCACTGCGAACGACCCAGGGAGACATAGACCGCGCGCAGTTCAAGCCGTGCCAGCAGTGCCCTCGTCTGGGCTTCGTCGACACTGCGGCGCCCGCCTTCGATCGACTCGGCCAGAAAGGTCGCCACCTTGCCCAGCAAAAAATGGGCAATGGTGCGGTACGGCTGCGCGCGTTGGTCGCTGATATCGGGAAAAGTCCCCAGCAGATACTCGCCCAGGGAGACAGTTTCATTGAGGTTGTCCTCGCTGATGGGATGGAGCTGATAATAGGACTCACCCAGGTGATAGAGGAAGCGTTCGCCCAAATCGTAGCTGTCGAGAAAGCGACGGTCGGCTTCGAGGTTCGCAAGCTCTCGCAGCGAAACTTGGTCCAGGTAAAGCTCGTATGGGAAGGTGTCGAGGAAGACATCCTCTCGGGGATATTGCCGCCAGGTGTCGCGCACCAGCGCGCTCTGACTCAGGGCCGCGGGTGTGAACAGGCCAAGAACCCCAATCCAGAACACCCATCGTCTCAAGCGCATCATTGCCAAGGCGTCCCACCTCTTCTGCCCTCGCCTCCGTGGAGGCGCACCCCGACGCTGACCGTAAACGGCGAGGAAGCGGGGGGGTGGCGAAGATCGAAGCGAACGCGGTATCTACTCTGGAGTCGCCGCATAGGCGCTGCGATCCTGTCGCTACTATTATATCGGCCGAGCGGTCCCTTGCACCCATACAATTTTATCACCAGCTCATGACACCTTCGCGCAAACGCCTTACCAGGCTGGCAACGGAGGGAAAAATCTTATTTCGCTCAATTTATAGCGTCTCTTGACCTTCCATTCCACCGCCCGGCGCAAGATTGCATCTTGCGCTACAGCAGCTACAGCGCCTGCGGGACCACTCTCCGCCGGCTCCGCGGACTATAAGCTTTCCCAGCGACCAAGGCAAAGCGGCGGGGGCGCCTAGGCCGCTTTACCTCACTTTTCCCGGCTCCGCGATACTAGGCTACTTTGACGAGATCCTGCCCACCAGCCCACCAGGCTTGCCTATGGGCGGTTTCGCTGCTATCTTGCTGCTTGGTCCTTGATCCACGAACCTCGAAGGAGTCCCCCCTGAAGCCGATCCAGGTGTCCGTGCGCGAGTTGGTGGCCTTCGCTCTGCGGAGCGGCGACCTGCACCAGCACCAGTTTGGCGCCATCACGGCGCTGGAAGGCATCCGCGGACACCAACGGCTGCAGGAGGCCCGCGGCGAGGGTTACCAGGCCGAGGTCAGCGTCCGCCACACGCTGGCGCTCGATGACTTCAACTTGCTCATTCGCGGACGCATCGACGGCGTTTTCGTCGACCGCCACCCACGGGTGGTCGAAGAGATCAAAACCACGCGCCAGCCGTTCGAGGAGATCTCGCCCAACGCAACGCGCGTCCACCAGGCCCAGGCTCAGGTCTACGCCCTGTTCTACGCCCTAGCCGAGGACCTGGACGAGATCGGCACCCAACTGACCTATTTCAACATCGACAGCGGCCGCACCTTCAGCCTGCGCGAGCGCTACCGCCGCCCCGTCCTGCAGATGCTGTTCGACCGCATGGTCCGCGAGTGGGTCGACTGGGCACGCCTGCTGCGGCGCTGGCGCCAACAACGGGACCAGAGCCTGGCCGATTTGGCCTTTCCTTTCGAGACCTACCGCGCCGGTCAACGCCAGTTCGCCGTGGCCGGCTACCGTGCCCTGCGCGACGGCGGTCGCCTCTTCGCCCAAGCGCCGACCGGGATCGGCAAGACCATCGGCGCCCTGTTTCCCGCGCTCAAGGCCCTGGGCGAGGGCCGTCTGGCCCGAATTTTTTTCCTCACCGCCCGCACCAGCGGCGCCGCTATGGCGCAAAAGGCTCTCGAGCTGATGCGTCAACGCGGCCTCGTCGCCCGCTCTGTCCAGATCACCGCCAAGGACAAGATCTGCTTTGACGCGCCCTGTCAGGTCGAGCTCTGCCCCTACGCGCTGGGCTACTATGACCGTCTGCGACCCGCGCTGGTGGAAGGCTTCGACGGCGCCGACTGGCACCGCGAACAGATCGAGGCCCTCGCTCGGCGCCACCAGCTCTGCCCGTTCGAGCTCTCGCTCGACCTGGCTACCGACGCCGACGTCGTCATCTGCGATTACAACTACGCCTTTGACCCAGGGGCCTACCTGCGGCGCTTCTTCGGTCAGGAGCGCGACGAGAACGCGCTGCTGATCGACGAGGCCCACAATCTTGTCGACCGCTCGCGGGAGATGTACAGCGCCGCGCTCAGCCGCGACCAGTTGCTCGAGGTGCGCCGCGGACTCCTCGACAGCCACCCGGAGCTGGCCAAGGGCCTGACCTCGATCACGCGCGCCATGGCGCCGCTGCGCAAGCAGCTGGAGGAGGCCGACCTGCGCGAGTCCGTCAGCCTGATCCCACCCGAGAAGGTCCTGCCCGCGCTGTTGCGCTACTGCGGCGCTTTCGAGCAATGGCTGAAAGACCATGCCGGCGAAGCCGTGCCGGCGGCCGCGCGCGAGGTCTACTTCCAACTGCGCCGCTTCCAGCGCTGCTGCGAGTACTTCGACGAGCACTTCGCCACCCTGATGCGCCTTGAACGGGGCGATTTCGTCCTGAAAATCCAGTGCCTCGACGCCTCGAACCAACTGATGAAGTTTTTGGACAGCTGCCAAGCAAGCCTGTTCTTTTCGGCGACGTTAAGCCCGCAGGCCTACTTCACGCGCCTGCTCGGCGGCGGCGCATCAGCCGCGGGCCTGCTGCTGGGCTCGCCGTTCCCCCCCGCGCACCTGGGCGTCTTCGTGCACACGGGAATCTCGACCAAATACGTCGACCGCGCCGATTCGGCGGCGGCAGTAGCCGCGGCGATCGAAGCCGTCGTCGACGCGCGCCCCGGCCACTATCTGGTTTTCTTTCCCTCCTACGCCTACCTGCGCCAGATCGTCGCGGCCCTGCGAGCAGCTACAGACCAAGTGCGCTATTTGGTCCAGGACCCCGCCATGGACGACCGCGCCCGCGAGGCGTTTTTGGCCGAGTTCGCGACCCCGCGACCGGGTACTCTGGTCGGCTTCGCCGTCATGGGCGGCGCCTTTGCGGAGGGCATCGATCTGGTCGGCGAGGCGCTGATCGGCGTGATCGTGGTTGGCGTGGGCCTGCCGATGGTCTGCCAGGAGCGCAATCTGATGCGCGCCCACTTCGACCAGGCCGGCCTGCCAGGCTTCGAGTTCGCCTACCAGTTCCCCGGCATGAACCGCGTCTTGCAAACCGCCGGCCGGGTCATTCGCGACGAAGGCGACCGCGGCGTCGTCTGCCTGCTCGACCAACGCTTTGCCGAGTCGCGCTACCGCAACCTGTTCCCGCCCTGGTGGCAGGCCCAGTTCCTGCGTTCAACCACCGTCCTCGGCGCTGAGGTCGCCAAGTTCTGGCAGGGTCGCTAGGACGACTTTGTCAGGTTGATTGTGGATGAGGACCTGCAGCAGGTCGAGGTGGGCGACATCCGATCAGTTCCAGCCCTCGATTTCGATGTTTTGGGCCTGTTTCTGCAGCAGGACCTCCAATTCGGCCGCCGGCAGGGCCTTGGAGAAATAGAAACCCTGGATTTCATCACACTGGAAGGCCCGCAGGATCATCAATTGCTCGCGGTTCTCTACGCCCTCGGCGATGACCGAGAACTTGAACTTGTGGGCCAGCGAGATGATCGAAGCGCAGATGGCGGCGTCGCCGGCATCGCTGGTCAGGTCGGTCACGAAGGCGCGGTCGATCTTGAGCGCGGTCAGCGGGAAACGCTTCAGATAACTCAGCGACGAGAAGCCGGTACCAAAATCGTCGAGCGCGATCTTGACGCCCCGCGTGCGCAGGCTCTTGAGAATGTTGAACGTGTTCTCGACGTCCTCCATGAAGATGCCCTCGGTGATCTCCAGCTCCAGTTGCTCGGGCAACAGTCCCGTCTCGCGCAAGGTCTGGTCGACCATACCGACCAGGTTGCGGGCGCGGAACTGGCGCTCGGAGAGGTTGACCGCCATGCGCAGCGGCGGCAGGCCCTTGCGCTGCCAGGCCACCGACTGCTGACAGGCCGTACGCATGACCCACTCGCCGATCGTCAGGATCAGGTCGGTCTCCTCGGCCACGGGAATGAACTTTCCCGGTGAAATAAAGCGCCCGTCGTCGCGCCAGCGCAGCAGCGTCTCGACGCCGATGATCTTGCCTGTGGCCAGGTGGATTTGCGGCTGGTAGTGAAGCTCGAACTCCTGGTTGTCGAGGGCCGACCGCAGGCCGCTCTCGATCTTGAGGTATTCGTGCACCCTCGATGCCATGGCGGCGTCGAAGACCTGAGTTTGACCGCTGCCCATCTTGCGGGCGGCCTTCATGGCACCGTGGGCCTGGCGCAACAGCTCGTTGGGGTTGTTGATCTTGCCATTGACCCGGGTAATGCCGATCGAGGCCTTGCTGAACACGTCGGTGTCGTTGATGCGGAAGGGCGCGATCAACTGCATGTGGATCTGGTTGGCGACCTCCTTGGCGTTCTTCAACTCCTCGATGTCTTCGAGCAGGATCACGAACGAACTGCCGCCGAGAAAGGCCAGGGTATCGCCGGAGCGCAGACAGGTCTCGACGCGGCGGGCAAAGGCGATCAGCAGTTGGTCGACCATGTCGTGGCCAAAGCCCTCGCTGATGGTGGTGAAACGGTCGACATCGACTTGGAGCACGGCATAGAACTGGCATTGTGAGAGCTGGCACTGAACGATGGCGCCGCTGAGGCGCTCGACAAAGAAGGTGCGGAACGGCAGACCGGTGCGAATGTCGTGATGGCTGCGCTCCGAGAGATCCGTGACCGTGCCGGTCAGACGGGTCGCCTTGCCGTGCTCGTTGCGCGCGGCCAGGCCGCGGCAGAGAATCCATTTATACTTGCTGCCCAGGGTCAGCATGCGGCACTGACACTCGAAAAATGGCGTGACGCCCTCGATGTGCACGGCCAGACGCGAGCGCAGGGTCGGCATGTCGTCGGGATGGACGAGGCGGAACCAATCCTCGGGTTGATTGAGGCGATCGCCTGGCGGCAGCCCCATCAGCATGCGCCACTCCCAAGAGTAATAGACACGGTTGCTGGAGAGGTCCCAGTCCCAGAGGCCATCGCGACTGCCCTCGAGCGCGCGCTGGAAACGCTCCTTCTGGCGCTTGAGCGCGCGCAGGCTCTCCTGCTCCGCGTGGCGTCGCTGGATCAGGGCGACGAGCTGCGGCAGCGGGCGGTTGTCGGGCAGGACCAGATTGGCGCCGGCCTCCAAGGCGTCGGTCCAGGCCTCGTCCGCGGCCAGGGCGACGATCGGCAACTGCCCCATCTTGAAGCGCTCGCGGACCTGTTCAATCAGGGCGACCTCCATGCGGCTGGTCACATAGATCACCACCTGGCTCCAGCTCTCCTCGAGCAAGACCTCCAACGTCTCCGCATCGCGGCAACCGACCACCCGCAGGCCCGCCAGAGTCAGCGCTGCTTCCAGGCTGTCGTCGTTCCCCATCGCGTTTACCAGTAAAACGCTCATGGATTGACCTCCGGACGTGGGATCGCTTTGGGGCGGAGCTAGTTGCGAGATCTGTTTACTCAAATCTCTGAACTTTCATGTTAAGCCGAGCGCTGGCATTATGCAAGGGTCAAGGCGGCTAGGATTGTGGCCGAGTCAGCTGCCCTCGAAGCTTCCTTTGAGCAGCAGAAAATAGACCTCGCCGGCGGCGTCTTTGAGCAGGCCGGCGTCGTGTTCGGCCTGGTCACCGGCCCCCAGAAACCAGTCGATGTGGTTCTCGCGGATGGCACCACCGGTGTCTTGATCCAGCACAAAGGCAGAGAAGGGCCGGGCAGGCCCCTCGAGACCCCGTTGCTCGCCGCGGATGAAGGCCAGTCCTCCGCCTGGGAAATAGCGTTTGTCGGTGGCGATGGTGCGGCGCGTGGTGACCGGAAAGCCCAGGACGCCGTTGGGGAACTGGTCATGCTCCAGCGCCTCGTGCTGGATGCCATCGGTGCGGTAAAACACATAGGAGGGGTTCTCGAAGCAGACGCGTTGAAGATCCTCGGGGTGGGTCTTGAACCAGGCGGCCAGAGCCTGCATCGAGACGACGTGTTCGGGGATCTTGCCCTCGTCGACCATGATCCGACCGATTGAACGATAGGGCTGTCCATTGCTGCCGGCGTAGTTGAGCCGCAGGTACTTGCCGTTCGGCAGCTGTACGAAGCCTCCGCCCTGGACGTGGAAGCTGAAGGCCTGGAAGTAATCGCGCAGGTAGACCAGCTCCAGTCCCTGCCCGGCCAAGCTGTTTTGACCGTCGATCTCGGCCCGTGAATAATAGGGCAGAACCTGGCCGTCCGCCACGCGCGCCGGCACGCGCTCCTTGCGCGAGTTCTCGCCCTTGCGGACGATGTTGGGACTGAAGCGGTCGAGGCGGAGCTCAACCATGTCGCTGGGCGGCGCGTAGAGCGGGAAGCGGTATTGGGCGTCGGCGCTGAGGCTGCCGGCAAATACGGGCGCGTGGTAACCGGTGATCAGGATGGGATCGCGGCCCTGCCAGCGGAAGCGATAGAGATCGAACGCCTCGGTCAGGGCCAGACGAAGACGTTGCGGATCATCACCGAGGGTCGCGACCAGCTCGCGAAACCGGGTCAGGGTCGCGATCATCAGACTGCCGTTGGCGACGCGATCACCCAGCTGCCATTGGTATTGTTCTTGTTTTTGAAACCAGTCCAATTGGCGATCCACGGCCAGCAGCAGATCGGCCCGCGGCCATTCGTCGCGCAGTTCCGGCCACGCAGCAGGCGGCAATCGGTCAAGGTGACCCGCCGTCTGCCTCGGCGCCTTGTGGCAACCCCAGAGTCCGATGCCACAAAGCACCACCGTCAGCCATCGCAGCTGCATGCCCCTCACCTCCAACGTTTTGACCAGGGCACTCGATCCAAAGGAGTTGGCGCCACCTGCCAGCATTCTATCACGAGCACTCGGCACTGTCGGCACTTCGACCGCCCAAAACCGCCCAAAAATCGTCTCCTTCGAAACGGTTAGATGATGGGAATGCAAGATTTTCGGGCTTGCAATACCTGCCTTTTGAGGCTAGATTGGCTGGGCTTGGTTCGATTTATCACCATTCGAGGGCCGAGCACCGTGGGGACATCACGGCAAAGTTGATGTCCCAACCTTGATTATTTTGCGCTTTGTATCTATGGATAAAACGGCCTGAGCCGTTCTTGTGAGCTGGACATCCGCAATCTCCCTCACTGCCACTTAGTAGAATCTAGGAGAATCAAATGAAGGTTCAATGGCTGAGGCCGGCACTGTTGTGCTTAGCCTTGTTCACGGGCATGACCTTTGCCCAAGACAGCGACGAAGCATCCGCCGACATAAGCTACGAAAGCTCCGAGGACGTCAGCGAGACCGAGGCAGCCACTGCCGAAGACCCCTTTAGCGAATTGGGCCTGCACCCCGAGACGGGCAAGATCGATATCGCAGGCGGCGTCGCTGCCCTTGACCTGACCGACGACTTCGTCTTCCTTAACGGCAAGGATGCGGACAAGCTCCTGCAGTCTTGGGGCAACCCTCCCGACAGTAGCGTCAAGGGCATGATTTACCCTATCTCCGAAGAGGGTCAAGCACTTGGCTATGTCGTGGTCGTCACCTATGAGGAGGACGGCCATGTCAAGGACAGCGATGCCAAGGACATCGATTATGCCGATCTGCTCAAGGACATGATCGAAAGCTCGCAGGAGGCCAACAAGGAGCGAATCAAGGCCGGCTACGGCTCGATGGAGCTGCTCGATTGGGCGGAACAGCCCTATTATGACCAGGCTGACCACAAGCTCTACTGGGCTCTGGACTACAAGACCGACGAAGGCAACACGCTCAACTACAATATCCGTGTGCTTGGCCGCAAAGGCGTACTGGTGCTGAATGTCGTCAGCAGCACCGACAAACTGCCGCTACTGCGCCAACCGATGAAGGACGTCATGGCCATGGCATCCTTCACGCCGGGCAACACCTATGGCGACTTCGACAGCTCCATGGACAAGGTGGCCGAATACACGATCGCGGGCCTGATTGCCGGAGCGGCGCTCAAGGGCGGTCTGTGGAAGGTCCTGATCGGCGCGCTGTTGGCGGGCAAGAAACTGATCCTGGTAGCGATCGTCGCCATCGGTGGCCTGATTGCCAAACTGCGCGGCAAGAGCGGCGAGCAGGCTTGAAACCCACCCTGTGGTGGAAAAGGTAAAGAGGCGCCCCCGCCGCTTTCCGCCCGCCGGTCGGCACAAACTTGCAGCTTGTGCTACAGCTCCAACAGTCGCGCAACGCGACTGGCTCGCCCGGTTACCGATTGTGAAGGAATCGTTGCACGACTGAGTCACCCTG
>CAYRFM010000087.1:0-4154 GCA_964423555.1 uncultured Holophagae bacterium
GCCCTGACCGCCGCCCGCTTCCTGCCGGATCCCTTCGCCGCGGAGCCAGGTGGGCGCCTTTACCGCACGGGCGACCTGGTCCGCGCCCTGCTCGATGGCGATGCCGGCTACGGCCTCGAATTCGTCGGCCGCAGCGACTTCCAGGTCAAACTGCGCGGCCAGCGCATCGAACTGCCCGAGATCGAGGACCACCTCGCCCGCCACGAGGCACTGGCCCGCTGCGCCGTGATCCACAGTGATTTTGGCGGCGGCGACCAGCGCTTGAGCGCCTTCCTCGAATGCCGTCCCGGCTTCGAGCTCGACCCCGCCGAACTGCGCCGCTTTTTGCGGCAATACCTGCCCGAGCCCCTGATTCCCTCCCATTTCATCGTGCTCGAGCGCCTGCCGAGCCTGAGCACGGGCAAGATCGATCGCAACCAGCTGAGCGCCATGGCGGCCGCCGGCCACCTGGGCGAGGACCGTGAGGGCGCCGAGCCGCGCACCGACCTCGAGCGCCAGATCGCCGCTATTTGGGCCGAGTTGCTCAAACGCGAGGCGGTGCCCCGCGACGTAGACTTCTTCGACCTCGGCGGGCATTCCCTGCTCGCGACTCGGGTCATGTTCCGCATCCAGCAGCACTTCAAAGTCGCCATCCCCCTGGAGCGCCTTTTCCGCGGTCCCACCGTCGCCGAACTGGCCCAGTCCGTGGCCGAATTGCTGGCGCCCCAAGCACCCGCAGATCAGGGGCTGACCCCGATCCCCGTCACCCCTCGCGAGCAGCGGCACAGCTTTCCGCTCTCCCACGCCCAACAACGACTGTGGTTCCTGGACCGCATGAACAGCTCGCGGGCCGCGCGCACCGCCTACAACATGCCGCTCGCCCTGAGCCTGGATGGCCCGCTCCAGCTGCTGGCCCTGGAGCGCGCGCTGGCAGCGCTGGTCGCGCGCCACGAGAGCCTGCGCACCAGCTTCGCGAGCCTCGACGGTGCGCCCATCCAGCGCATCGCCGCGGCCGTCGACTTCGCCCTGCCCGTGCTCGAACTAGGCGACCAGCCGGAGTTGGCGGCGACCATGGCCAGCCGCGAGGCCGAGCACCTCTTCGAGCTCGAGCGCGGCCCGCTGTTCCGCGCCCAGGTGCTGCGGCTGTCCGCGACTCGCCACATCCTGCTCTGCAACCAACACCACATCATTTCCGACGGCTGGTCCCTGGCGATTCTCTCCCGCGAGCTGCACGCCTTTTACCAGGCCTTCGTCCACGGCCAGGCCCTGCAGCTGCCGCCCTTGCCGCTGGCCTACGCCGATTTCGCGCTGTGGCAGAACCAGCTCGTCGACGATGCCGCACTGCGCGACCAGTGCGACTACTGGCGAGAACAGCTGCGCGACCTGCCCAAACGCCTGGCGTTGCCATTGGACCTGCCCCGGCCCAATCTGCAGACCTATGCCGGCGCGACCGTGCCGGTCGTGCTGCCCAGCGCCGTGTACCAACGCCTCCGCGCCCTGGCCGAGCAGTGCGGGACCACGCTGTTCATGCTGGTCGAGACCCTGTTCGCGATCCTGCTCTGGCGCCAGAGCGGCCAGCGCGACCTGGCGATCGGTACGCCCGCCGCCAACCGTGCCCGCGCCGAGTTGGCGGACGTCATCGGCTTCTTCGTCAACACCCTCGTGCTGCGGCACCGCCTCGATCCCGGCGCGCGCTTCCTCGATTTTCTCGACCAGGCGCGCGCCACCGCCACCGCCGCGTATGCCCATGGCGACTTCCCCTTCGAGAAACTGGTCGAGCTGTTGCAGCCGGAGCGCGACCTGCGTCATGGGGCGCTGTTCCAAGTGATGATCAACTGGCAGCAGGCCGAGCAGGCGCCGCCGCCCCTGCCAGGGCTGACGACGCGGCCTTTGGCGGGCGATGGACTGGCATCCAAGTTCGAGCTCTCGCTGCACCTGACCGATAGCGGTGCCGAGCTGCGCGGCTACCTGCTCTACAACCGCGATCTCTTCCAGGCCGAGACGGTTCGCCGTTGGGCCCGTCAACTGGTCCAGCTGGCCGAATCGGTCGTCGCCGCGCCCGAATGCCCGCTGCGCGCCATCGAGCTGTTGGCGCCGACCGAGCGCCAGGCGCTGGTCGCCCTGGCCAATCCCGCGCTCTTGCCTCCTGCCGAAACCTGCGCCGCCGATCTGATCCTGCGCGCCGCTTCGCGCTGGCCCGTCGCCCTGGCCCTCGAGTTCGTCCAGGACGGCAGTGTGGCGGCTACTACCTACGCCGAACTAGACGCCGCCTCGGCCCGCCTGGCCTGGCACCTGGCCAGCGCCGGCGTCACTTCGACCATGCCCGTCGCCGTCTGTCTCGCCGATCCGAGCCAAGTGCCGGTCGCGCTGCTGGCGCTGACCCGCATCGGCGCCGTGCCGGTGCTGATCGATCCAAGCCAACCGCCTGCCCGACGCCAGGCGATGCTCGCCGATGCCGGCGTCACCTTTGGCCTCGGCGCGGGCCTTGAAGCGGACGAGGTGCGCTGGCTAGCTGTCGCCCTTGCGGATCGGCCCGCCGCGGGCCCGCCGCCGCGAGCGACCATCCTCCCCGAACAGCCCGTCTATGTCATCTATACCTCCGGCTCGACGGGCGTCCCCAAGGGGGTATCGCTGCCCCACCACGCCTTTGTCGCCATGGTCCAGGCCCATCTTGCCGCTTACGCTTACGGCCGGCACAGCCGCGCCTTGACGGTGCTGGGCTATGCCTTCGACATGGGTTTTATCCTGCGCTGGTGCACGCTCTCCGCTGGCGGCACGCTGATCGGCCTGCCCACCCGTGAGGTGGCCGATCCCTTCGTTGTCGCCCAGGTCTGCCGGGACCGCCAGGTCGACACCCTCCACGCGACCCCCTCCTGGTACCGCGAGATCGCCGCCGCGGGCATCGACTTGCGCGGCCTGCGCGTGCTGCGCTCGGGCGGCGAGGCGCTGACCCCCGAGTTGGTCGCCGATCTGCGCCGCCTTACGGGCCCCCAGTGTCGCATCTTCAACGGGTACGGTCCGACCGAGGCGGGCGTCTCGAGCACCTGGCACGAGCTCGGGCCCGACGACGAGACCGCTGGCCCGACGTTGCCGATCGGGACGGCGCTGGCCAACCACAGCCTGTTAGTCGTCGACCGCGACGGCCTGTTGTGCCCGCCGGGCGCGCCGGGCGAACTCTGGATCGGCCGCCATTTGGCCCACGGCTACCTGGGCCGACCGGCGTTGACCGCCGAGCGTTTTGTGCCCGACCCCTACAGTGGCGATGCCGGCGCTCGACTTTACCGCAGCGGCGACCTGGTGCGCTGGCTGCTGGCGCGCGCCCAACCCTGCCTGCAGTTCGCGGGCCGGACCGACCGCCAGCTCAAGTTGCGCGGTTACCGCCTCGAACCGGCCGAGATCGAGGCGCTGCTGAGCGCCCACCCCGCCGTGCGCGCCGCCGCAGTGACCCTTCTCACCCGCGAGCAAAACTCTCGCCTCGTCGCCTACCTCTGCCTGACGCCCGAGGCCGTTGCCAGCGCCAACGAGTACGCGGCCTGGTTGGAACCACGCCTGCCCGCCTACATGCGGCCCAGCGCCTACGTCTTCCTCGATCATCTGCCGCTCACGCCCAACCGCAAGGTCGACTACGCCGCTTTGCCCGCGCCCGAGCGGTCCGCATCGGCGGCGAAGCTGGGCCCGGCCAGTCCACTCGAACAACGCCTGGCCGCGCTTTGGGCCGAGTTGTTCAACCTCGAGCGCGTCGATGCCGATGCCCACTTCTTCCAACTGGGCGGTCACTCGCTGTTGGCCACCCGGCTCGTCGCCCGCGCCGCCGCTGCTGGCATCGAGCTGCCGCTGGTGTTGGTGTTCGAGTTCCCCGTGCTGGGCCAGCTGGCCCGCGCGCTCGAGCGCCGCGACGTCGATGCCGGCATTCGCTCGGCCGGACAGCGCGATCGCTATCCGCTCTCCTTCGCGCAACTCCGGCTGTGGTTCCTGGACCGCTTCAACCACGCCAGCGCCGCCGCCACCAGCTACAATATGCCGATCGCTCTGTACCTCGACGGCCCGCTCCAGGTAACGGCCCTGGAGGCCGCGATCGACGATCTGGTCGTGCGCCATGCGGGTCTGCGCACCCGCTTCCCGGCCGAGGGCGAGGAGCCGCTGCAAGTCGTCGACCCTCCCGCGCCCGTGCGTCT
>CAYRFM010000087.1:4164-35677 GCA_964423555.1 uncultured Holophagae bacterium
CGCGCTGGCGGGGGGCCATCGCTTCGACCTGGCCCGTGGCCCGCTGTTCCGCAGCCAGCTGCTGCGCCTGAGCGCCAATCGCCACCTGCTGCTGTTCAACCAGCACCACATCATTTCCGACGGCTGGTCGCTGGCGCTGCTGACCCGCGAGCTCTGCGCCTGCTATGGCGCGCGCCTCGAGGGTCGCCGCGCCGCACTCGCGCCCCTGACGATCGCCTATGGCGACTACGCCCTATGGCAGCGGGAGCGCTGTCAGGGCCCGCGCTGGCGACAGTTGTTGGCGTTCTGGCGGCGAACCCTGGCCCAATTGCCTGGCGCGCTCGACCTGCCCACCGATCATCCCCGGCCCGCGCTCCAGACCCATCGCGGCGCCGCCGTGCCTGTCCTCATCCCACCCGCCGTCTACGCCCAACTGGCGATCCTCGCCAGTCGCGCCGGCGCCAGCCACTTCATGCTTTGTGATGCCCTGCTGGCCGTGCTGCTCGCCCGTTGGTGCGGCCAGGAGGACGTCGCCATCGGCACCGTCACCGCCAACCGCGAACGGGCCGAACTGGCGCCGCTGTTGGGTTTCTTCGTCAATACCTTGGTGCTGCGCCACCGCGTGCCAAGCGACTCAGGCTTTGCCGACTGGTTGGCCCAGGTGCGCGACCTGGCCCTGGCCGCCTTCGCCCACGGCGATATGCCGTTCGAGAAACTTGTCGAAGACCTTAACCCCGATCGCTCCACCGCCCACGCCCCATTGTTCCAGGTCAGCCTCAACTGGCGCACCGCCGAGTCCGAAGCAATGCGTCTGATCGGCCTCCAGGCGCGCCCGCTGGCAGCCGTCGCAGCCACGGCCAAGTTCGACCTGGACCTGGGCCTGGTCGACCTCGGCGACCGCATCGAGGGCGCATTCGTCTACAACACGGACCTGTTCGAGGGCGCGACCATGACGCGTCTGGCCCATAGCTTCGCGACCCTGGCCGCCGCGGCCGCGGCCGCGCCCGACCTGCCCCTGGAGCGCCTCGACCTCCTGGGCGACTACCGCGCCTGGACCCTCGACTTGTGGCGGCCCGCCTACGAGAGGCCTGCGCCCGCGACCTTGCCGTCGCTGTTGGCCCGCGCAGTCGCCGCCCGGCCCGAACACCCCGCGCTGGTCTGCCTGCGCGAGGGCCAGTCCAGCACCTACAGCTACGCCGAGCTGGATCGCTTGAGTGATCGCTTGGCCGCGCGCCTGGCCGTGCTCGGCGTTGTCGCCCAGACCCCGCTCGGCATCTGTCTCGCCGACCCTTTCCGCCAAGCTCTCGCCCTGATTGCCGCCGCCAAGTCCGGCGCCCTGCTCGTGCCCATCGACCCCGTCCACCCGCTCGAGCGCCAGGCCTTCATGCTCGAGGACGCGGGCGTGCGCCACTTGCTGACGGAGGCCGGCCTCCCTTGCGAACGCCCCACTTTCGACGGCCAATGGCTAGAACTGGAGGCCGAGTTAGCCTTGGCGCCCGTTGCCCTGGCCCCCGTCCGCATCCTGCCGGAGCAGGCGCTCTACTTGATTTACAGCTCCGGCAGCAGCGGGCGACCTAAGGGCGTCGTCGTGGCCCATCAGTCCTTCGTCCGCATGACCCAGACCTATTCCGCCAAACTGCGCCTGGACGGTGAGACCGTCGCCCTGCTGACCATGTCCTACGCCTTCGACTTCGGCTTCATCGAGCGCTGGAGCTCCTGGGCCACTGCCGCTACCCTGGTCGCCCTACCGTCCCACGAGCTTCTCGATCCCGCCACCTTCCGCTTCGCCATCGATCGTCACCAGGTCAACACCTTGCAGTGTACCCCCGCCCTCATCCGCGAGCTGGTCGCTGCCGGCGCACCACTGCGCGGTCTGCGCCTACTCCACGTCGGCGGCGAGAACCTCACCACCCAGCTGATCCGCGACCTGCGCCGCGCCGCGGGGCCCGACTGCTTGTTCGTCAATGGCTACGGGCCGACCGAAGTCACCGTCTCCGCCGCGATGTACGAACTGCAGGCGCAGGACGAGGCATCGACCTGGGAGGCGGTGGTGATTGGTCCCCAGATCGGCAATCACTGCCTGTTCGTCTGCGATCGGTTCGGCAACCCGGTTCCCGCGGGCGCCTTGGGTGAGCTGCGGATTGGCCGCGACCTGGCCTTTGGCTACCATCGCCGGCCGGCTCAGACGGCCCTCCAATTTGTGCCCGACGACCTCTCGGGTGACTTTGGCGCCCGCCTCTATCGCAGCGGTGAGCTGGTACGCGCCCGCCTCGACCACGGCCAGCGGCCACCGCTCGAGTTCTGTGGCCGCATCGAGCGCCAGGTCAAGTTCAGAGGCTACCGCATCGAACCCGCCGGGATCGAGGCCGTGCTGGTCGACCTCGTCGGCGTGCGGGCCGCCGCCGTCTTCCTCCGCGCCAGCCAGGGCCAAACCCAGCTCTGTGCCTGCGTCCTGCCTGCGCCGGGCGCCTCGCTGATGGGCCAGGAGCTGCGCCGTCAGTTGCTCGGGCGCTTACCCGAGCACATGGTGCCGTCCGCCATCGCCGTGCTCGACAGCTTCCCGATGACCGCCAACGGCAAACTCGACCTTGAGGTCTTAGGCCGTTTATTCGCGACCGACCTGGCGAAGGTCCCGACCGCCACACGCCAACCCGCGACGGCCGAAGAGCTTCTGCTCGCGGAGATCTGGGGCGAACTCCTGGGCCTGGCCCATGTCAGCGCCGATGCCCACTTTTTCCAGCTCGGCGGCCATTCGCTGCTCTGCACCCGCGTGCTCGTGCGACTCGTCAACCACGGCTACCAGCTCCCGCTGCGGCTGCTGTTCGAGTTCCCCGTACTCGCCGACCTGGCCAAGGCCATGGCCGCCAGTGCGGAAAAAACCATTCCGGTTCTCGAGCGTGCCGCCGATCGCCCCTTCCCGCTGTCCTTCCCGCAGCTGCGGCTGTGGTTCCTCGACCGCTTCAACGCCGGCACCGCCGCGGCGACCAGCTATAACCTGCCGGTCGCGCTGGCGTTGCACGGCCCGCTCCAGGTCCAGGCGCTCGAGGCCGCCCTCAGCCTGCTCGTCGCCCGCCACGAGAGCCTGCGCACCCGTTTCGTCGCCGGCGCGGAGGAGCCTCAGCAGCTGATTGCGCCGCCAGCGCCGTTGAGGTTGGCCGTCGTCGATGTAGGCACTCGCGAAGCCCTGGCCCGCAGTCTCGCGGCGCGCGAGGCCGCCCACCGCTTCGACCTCAGCCGCGGGCCGCTGTTCCGCTGCCGCCTGCTGCGCCTGGCGCCAGACCACCATCTGCTGCTGCTCAACCAGCACCACATCATCTCCGACGCCTGGTCGCTCGAGCGCCTCAGCGACGAGCTCTGCGCCGCTTACGCCGCGGCGCTTGCCGGAAGGGAACCTGCGCTGGTCCCGCTGCGGATCGGCTATGCCGACTACGCCGCCTGGCAACGGAGCGGTTTCGCGGAACCGCGGATGCAGCGCCAGCTCGACTGGTGGTGCGCGACGCTGAGCGACCTGCCCGGCGCCCTCGACCTACCCAGCGACCGACCGCGTCCGACCGTCGCCTCGACGGAAGGCGCGCTGGTGCCGCTGGTGCTCGAGCCCGCTCTGCGCGCAAGCTTGGCGACCCTTGCCGCCGAGCAGGGCGCCAGCCTGTTCATGCTCTGCGATGCCCTGTTCGCCTGCCTGCTCGGCCGCTGGTGCCGCCAGGACGACCTCGCCGTCGGCATCCTCGTCACCAACCGCGAGCGCGCCGAGCTGGCGCCCCTGATCGGCTTTTTTGTCAACACCCTGGTCTTGCGCCACCGCCTGCCCCGCGGTGGTTCGTTCCGCGCCTTCCTCGTCCAGGTCCGCGAAATGGCGCTGGCCGCCTTCGCCCATGCCGAGGTGCCGTTCGAGCAAGTGGTCGAGGCCCTCAATCCCGAGCGCGAGCTCGGCCACGCGCCGCTGTTCCAGGTCAGCCTCAACTGGCACGCCCGCGGCGGTGAGCCACCGCGCCTGGCCGGCCTGCAGGCCCGCCCGCTGGCCGGCGACGCCGTCTCGTCCAAGTTCGACCTGACCCTCGACCTTGCCGACGACGGCCAGCGGCTACAGG
Organism: uncultured Holophagae bacterium; assembly: GCA_964423555.1. Lineage (GTDB taxonomy): Bacteria > Acidobacteriota > Holophagae > Acanthopleuribacterales > Acanthopleuribacteraceae > CAYRFM01. Next base: position 8,232 of record CAYRFM010000087.1, read on the forward strand.
GTTCGCTGGTCTACCGGCGCGATCTCTTCGACCGGGCCACGATGGCCCGCCTGGCCCGCGCCTTCGAGACCCTGGCCGCCTCGGCAGCCGCCGATCCCGAGCGTCCCCTGGCCGCGCTCGACCTGTTCGACGCCGACGCGCGCCGTTGGCTGCTGGCCCTCTGGAATCCCGCGCCCGAGTCCTATGCCGACCAGGTCGTCTCCTTGTTCCGCCGCGCCGCCGCCTGCGCGGGCGACAAGCCGGCCCTGGTGGCCGTCGCCGGCGAGACCGTTCAGATCATGTCCTACGCCGAACTGGACGCCGACTCCGAGCGACTCGCGGCCTGTCTGGTCAGCGCTGGCCTGGTCGCCCAGGACCCGGTCGGGCTGTGTCTCAGCGACCCTCGGCTGGCCCTGCTCGGCCTGCTCGCCGCTGCCAAGGCTGGCGCCCTGCTCGTGCCGATCGATCCGCTCGTGCCCTGGGAACGCCAGTCCGCCCTGCTGCGCCAGTCCGGCGCCCGCTTCTTCCTGACCGAAGCCGGCCTCCACCAGAGCCGCCACGGCTTCGAGGGCCACTGGTTCGACGCCGCCGCCGCGCTTGCCGCGCCCCAGGCCTCGTGCAAGCTGGCGCCGATCCTACCCGAACAGCCGATCTACGCCATCTTTACGTCCGGCTCAACCGGTCAACCCAAAGGCGTCGTTCTCGCCCACCAGGCCTTCGCCCGCATGACCGAGGCCTACAACCACAAGCTGCGCTACGACGCCGCCACCATCGCGCTGCTGACCATGTCCTACGCCTTCGATTTCGGTTTCATGGAACGCTTCTGCACCCTGGTCGCCGGCGGCACCCTGGTGGCGCTGCCGACCCGTGAACTGGTCGATCCCGCCGCCGTGCAACAGGTGCTGCGCAACCAGCGGGTCAACGCCCTGCAGTGCACGCCCTCCTACCTGCGCGCGCTGCTCGCCGCCGGTGTCTCGCTGGCGGGCCTGCGCTGCATCCACGTCGGCGGCGAGACCGTCCAGGCCGACCTGATCCGCGCCATCCGGCGCAGCGCTGCGAGCGACTGCCTGCTGATCAACGGCTATGGGCCCACCGAGACCGCCGTATCCTCGACCATGCACGAGATCCTCGAGCGCGACGCCATAAGCGGTTGGGACAGCGTCCCCATCGGCCGCATGCTCGGCAACCACTGCCTGTTCGTCTGCGATGGCGAGGGTCAGCCCGTGCTGGCCGGCGCCTGCGGCGAGTTGCGGGTCGGCCGCGACCTGGCTTTTGGCTACCTGGGCCGGCCCGCCGCCACCGCCGCCGTCTTCGTGCCCGATCATCTTTCCGGCCAAGCCGGGGCGCGCCTCTACCGCACCGGCGACCTGGTCCGCGCCCGCTTTGACGGCGATGATCCGCCCGTGCTGGCGTTCCTCGGCCGCATCGACCGCCAGATCAAACTGCGCGGCTACCGTATTGAACTGGGCGAGGTCGAGACCGCGCTCACCGCCCTGGCGGAGGTCCGCGCCGCTGTGGCCCTGCTCTGGCCGCCGCAACAGCCGCGCCTCGTGGCCTGCCTGCGCCTCGCCGAGGGCGCCGAGCTAGCGCCCGAGTCGCTGCGGGCCAGACTGGCGCTACGCCTGCCCGAATACATGATCCCCGCGGACTTCGTCGCCGTGGCGGCGTTCCCGCTGACCGTCAACGGCAAGCTGGACCAGGCGGCCCTGGGCCAGCTCGTCGCCAAGCTGATCGAGACCGCGCCCAAACCCAGCTTCCGCGCGCCGACCACGCCCGAGGAGCGCCTGCTGGCCGAAATTTGGGGCGAACTCCTGGGCCGCGACCAGATCGGCGCCGAGGCCAACTTCTTCCATCTCGGCGGCCACTCCCTGCTGTGTACCCGCGTGTTGGGCCGACTCGATCGCGCCGGCTACGCGGTGCCATTGCGCCTTCTGTTCGAATACCCAGTTCTGGCGCAACTGGCGCGCGCTCTGGCGGCTCATCCAAGCGCTGACGCGATTGCCGCCGCCCCGCGTCTGCCTGGCGCCACTTTCCCGCTCTCCCACGCCCAGTCGCGCCTGTGGTTCCTGGACTCGCTGGCGACCACGCCCGACGCCGCCAGCGCGTATAACCTGCCCATCGCCCTGTTTTTCGACGGCCCGCTCGACCCGCTGGCCCTGGAGACCGCGGTCGGTCACCTGATAGAACGCCACGAAAGCCTGCGCACCCGCATCGTCAAGCAAGGCGACAGCGCCGCGCAACAGGTCGACCCGCCCGCGCCTTACCGTTTGCCCGTGCTGGAACTGGGACTGCGCGCCGAGGCCGCTCAGCGCCTCGCCGAGCGCGAGGCCGGTCACCGCTTCGACCTCGCATCGGGCCCCTTGTTTCGCTTGGCCCTGGTCCGCCTGCACGGGCGGCGCCACCTCTTGCTCGGCAACCAGCACCACATCATCACCGACGGTACCTCGATCGGCCTGCTCACCCGCGAACTGGCCCTGTGCTACAACGCGCTCGTCAGCGATCGCGGCCTGCCCGAACTGCAGCCGCTGCCGCTGGGCTATGTCGACTACGCGCTCTGGACGCGCAGCGCCCAGGCGGAGACCCGCCTCGCGGCTGGGCTCGAGCGCTGGCAACAGCGCTTGGCCGGCCTGCCCAGCTTGCTCGAGCTGCCTCTCGACAGGGTGCGCCCCAGTGTTCAGACCTTTCGCGGCGCTGCCGTGCCGCTGGCCTTTGGCCCCGCTTTGCGGGCGCGCCTGGCCGAGTTGGCCGCCCGCCGCGATGCCAGCCTGTTCATGGTCTGCGACGCGGTGTTTGCGATGCTGCTGGCCAGGCTCAGTGGCCAAACCGATATCGCCGTCGGCACGCTCAGCGCCAACCGCGAGCGCGCCGAGCTGGCCTCGATCCTCGGGTTCTTCGTCAATACCCTGGTGCTGCGCCATCAGGTCAGCCCGCGCAGCCCCTTCCTTGCCTACCTGGACCAGGTGCGCGAGACCGCACTCGCGGCCTTCGCCGATGGCGACGTACCCTTCGAGCAGCTCGTCCTGTTGCTGCGGCCGGAGCGCAGCCTCGGCCATACGCCGATCTTCCAGGTCGCCTTCAACTGGCAGGCCGCCGATGCCGAACCACCCCATTTGCGCGGCCTGATCGCGCGCCCGCTGGCCGGCGGTCAACCCACCGCCAAGTTCGATCTCTCCCTCAGTCTCGGCGATGACGGCCACGACCTGCGCGGGGCCCTGGTCTATAACACCGACCTTTTCGAGCATGCTACAATCGCGCGCCTGGCCCGCTTCCTGGTCACGCTGGCCAGCGCCACCGTCGCTGCCCCGCACAGCCCCATCGGCGCGCTCGACTTCCTCGATCAGGCCGATCGAAGCTGGCTGTTGTCCTTCTGGAACCCGCCCGAGGAGTCACCCTGTCGTGCCACCCTGCCAGGCTACTTCCTCCGCGCCGCCGCCCGCCATCCCGAGCGCCCAGCGCTGCTCGCCGTCACCGGCGGGCTCGCCACGTCCTACAGCTACGCCCGCCTCGCGGCCGACAGCGCGCGTCTGGCGGCCCAGCTCGCCGGGTCGGGCGTGCGCACGGGTCGCAGTGTCGGCGTCTGCCTGCGCGATCCCTACCTCGTGCTGGTCGGCCTGATCGGCGCCGTCCGCGCGGGCGCCACCCTCGTCTTGCTCGACCCCGCCTATCCGCTCGAACGCCAGGCCTTCATCCTCGCCGATGCGGACGCTGCGCTCTGCCTGAGCGAGCGCGAGCTGCGCCCTGGACGCGCCCCGTTCGCGGGCGCCTGGCTCGAGCTCGACGAGCTCGCCACCCGCGCCGATGCGCCCAGCTGGCGCGAGCCGTCACTCCTGCCGGAACAGCCGCTCTACCTTATTTATACCTCCGGCTCGACTGGTCAGCCCAAGGGCGTCGTCCTGCCCCACCAGGCCTTTTGTCGGATGATGGACGACTACGCCGAAAAACTCGGCCTGAACAGCGCGAGCGTCGCCCTCCAGACCATGTCCTACGCCTTCGACTTCGGCTTCATCGAGCGCTGGTCGACCCTCGCCGCCGGCGCCCGCCTCGTCGCCCTGGCCGCTCAGGAACTCACCGACCCCACTTGTTTGGCCGCGGCCATGCGCGACTACCAGGTCGACGCCCTGCAGGGAACGCCCTCGTTCGTACGCGAGATGATTGTCGCTGGCGTTTCCTTTGCCGGCCTCAAACTGCTCCACCTCGGCGGCGAAGCGCTCGAGCGCGACTTCGTCCGCCAGGTGCGCAGCCAGACCGGCCCGGACCTGATCTTCATCAACGGCTATGGACCGACCGAGGCCGCTGTCTCCTCGTCGATGCACTTCATTGGCGAGCCCGACGAGCGTTCCGTCTGGTCGATCGTGCCGATTGGCCGCGAAGTCGCCAACCACGCGCTCTTCGTGTGCGACCGCGCTGGTCGGCTCGTGCCGCCGGGCGCGCTGGGTGAGCTGCTGGTCGGTCGTCTGCTCGCGTTTGGCTATCACCAGCGACCCGCCCTGACGGCCAGCCTGTTCGTGCCCGATCACCTCTCGGGTGCGTCAGGTGGTCGCCTCTACCGCACCGGCGATCTCGTGCGGGCGCGTTTCGATCACGGCGAGCCGCCCGTGTTGGCCTTTCACGGCCGCATCGACCGCCAGCTCAAACTGCGCGGGTACCGGCTCGAGCCCGGCGAGGTCGAAGACGTGCTCGGCAGCCTCGAGGGCGTGCACCAAAATGCCGTGTTCCCCTGGTCCTACGACGGCAACCGCCTGCTCACCGCCTGCGTCATGGCGCGTCCGGGCCTCGAGCTCGATCCCGAACAACTCAAGCGCCAGCTGCAGGAGCGCCTGCCCGACTACATGGTCCCCGCCGTGATGGTGCTGGTCGATCGCTTTCCGCTGACGCCCAACGGCAAACTGGACACGGCCGCGCTGGGTCGGTTGGCCGAGGCCAGCTTCAGCGCCGAGCCCGCTCAGGATGCATACATCGCCCCGCGTACTCCCGCCGAGTGGCTCCTGGCCGAGGTCTGGGCCGAGGTCCTGGGCCTTGAGCGGGTCAGCGTCCGGGCCGACTTCTTCCAGTTGGGCGGGCACTCGCTGCTCGGCACCAGGGTCGTCGCACGCCTCCACCAGCGCGGCTTCGATTTGCCGCTCAATGGCTCGAATTCCACGGATTTTCGCCTTGACCGCGGCGCCGCGACGCCCCTGGTTCCCGCCTCGCCTGACGCTGAAGGCACCTATCCCTCGTCCTTCGCCCAGCAGCGCTTGGCCTTCATCGATCAACTCATCGCCTCGCCCCACAGTAGCGGCGCCTACAACATGCCGCTCAACCTGGCCCTCGAGGGTCCGCTCGACCTAGCCGCCCTCGAGTCCGCCCTGTCGCTGCTGTGCGAGCGCCACCCCAGCCTGCGCACCTCTTTCGTCGAGGTCGAGGGCGCGCTCCGTCAGCGGCTGGCCCCCTGGCAGCCCTTGCGCCTGCCTCTGGTCGAGGTCGGTCCCCGACGCGAGCAGGCCCATGAGCTGGCGGCTCGCCATAGCGCCCGTGTCTTCGACCTCGCCCGGCCGCCGCTGTTCCGCGTCCTGCTCCTGCGCCTGCGCACTGACTACCATCTGCTGTCGTTCGTCCAGCACCACATCGTCTCCGATGCTTGGTCCGTCGGCATCCTGACCCGCGAACTCTGCCAGTGCTACGACGCCCTCGCGCGCGGTGGGGTCGTGCCGCCGCTCGCTGCGCTGCCGGTGACCTACGCCGACTACGCCCATTGGCAGCAACTCGAGCTCCAGGGCCAGCGTCTGGCGCGCTATGTCACCTACTGGCGCGCCCAGTTGGCCGGACTGCCAAGCAAGCTCGACCTGCCCAGCGACCGACCGCGCCCGACCTTGCCGCGCTTCCGCGGCGAGGCCGTCGCCGTGGCCCTGGCGCCGACCGTGGTTGCCGAACTCAGGCGCTTGGCCGAACAGACCGGTGCCACCCTGTTCATGCTCGTCCACACCGTTTTCGCCGTCCTGCTCGCCCGCCACAGCGGCCAGCGCGATCTCGCGATCGGCGTGCCCTATGCCAATCGCGACCGACCCGAGCTGGATGGCCTGCTCGGCTTTTTCGTCAACACCCTCGTCCTGCGCCACCGCATCGATCCCCAAGCCACCTTCCTCGGCCAGCTGGAACAAGTTCGCCGCACCGCCTTGGCCGCCTATGCCCACGGCGCTTTTCCCTTCGAGAAGCTCGTCGAGCTGCTGCAGCCCGAGCGGCGCCTCGGCGTGACGCCGCTGTTCCAGGTCATGTTCAACTGGCAGGCCGAGTCCGAACCGAGCCTGCGCCTGCCCGGCCTGTCGGTCCAGCCGCTCGGCGTCGGCGCGATCCAGGCCAAGTTCGATCTGGTCCTGAACCTGGCCGAGCGCGGCGAGCGCGTGGTTGGCGCCCTGATCTATGACAGCGATTTGTTCGCTCAGACCTCGATCGCCCGCTTCGCCGCCCAGTTCACCGCCCTAGCCGCGGCCATGGCGGCCGCCCCCGACTTGCCCTTGGCGCGCCACGAGCTGCTGACCCCGGACGATCGCCGTTGGCTGATGGAACTCGGCAACCCGCAGGCCGATGCGCCCTGCGCGAACCTGGCGCGCGATTGGTTCGGCCAGCAGGTGAACCGTACGCCAGACGCCATTGCCCTCGTCGCCTGTGGCGCTGGCCGCGCCCAGGCCACCCGCTACGCCGAACTGGATGCCGAGGCCGACGCCCTGGCTGCCAAGCTGGCCGACCTGGGCGTGGCTTCCGGTACCCCGGTGGGCGTGCACCTCCACCACCCCCGCGCCGTCCTCGTCGGTCTGCTCGCCGCCGCCAGGCGCGGCGCCCTGCTCGTGCTCCTCGATCCCGCCCTGCCCGAAGCACGCCAGCGCTTTATCCTCGAGGATTCCGGCACGCGACTGGTCCTCACGCAAACCGGCTTGGCCCGTCCAGAGGGGAACAGCTGCCACTGGCTCGACCTCGATGCGCCCTGTCCGCCCGCCCGTCCGAGCGCGGTCCGGATCCTGCCCGAACAGCCCGTCTACCTGATCTATACCTCCGGCTCGACCGGTCAGCCCAAGGGCGTGCTCCTGCCTCAGGCCGCCTTTGCCGCCGCCGTGCGCAGCCACCTGAGCGCCTATCCCTATCGCGCCGACGCGCGGGTGCTGCTGACCTTGACCTACGCCTTCGACTTCGGCATGATCGTGCGCTGGTGCAGCTTGGCCAGTGGCGCCACCCTGGTGGCCCCGGCCGCCGCCGAACTGACCGATCCGGAGCCCCTGGCCCGCATCTGTCGCGAGCAGGGTGTCGATACCCTGCACTGCACGCCCTCCTTTGCGCGCGCCTTGGTGAGCACCGGCTTCAACTTTCGGGGCCTGCGTCTGGTGCACCTGGGCGGCGAGGCCCTGACCGTCGAGCTGGTCGCCGCCTTGCGCGCCCAGCTCGATCCGGGCTGTCGCATCCTCAACGGCTATGGTCCCACCGAGGCCGGTGTTTCCGCCACCCTCCACGAGGTCGGTGCCGACGCCGCCGAGGCCAGCCATGAGACGGTGCCGATCGGCCGCTTCATCGCCGACCACGGGCTGTTCGTCTGCGACCCGCAAGGCTGTCTGACCCCGCCCGGCGTTGCGGGCGAGCTTTGGATCGGCCGCCAGTTGGCTGCCGCCTACCTGGGTCGGCCTGGCCTGACCGCCGAACGCTTCGTGCCCGACCCCTTCTCCGGCGATCCCGGTGCGCGCCTCTATCGCAGCGGCGATCTGGTGCGTTGGCGGGTCAGCGGACCGGGCGCGCCCTGCCTCGTCTACCTTGGCCGCATCGACCGCCAGCTCAAGCTGCGCGGTTACCGCATCGAGCCCGGCGAGATCGAGGCGTTGCTCGCGCGCCACCCGGCTGTGCGCGCCGTCGCCGTCTGTGCGCGACCCGACCTGAGCGGTGAGCCGCTGTTGGCGGCCTACCTCTGCCTTGATCCCGGTGTGGCCGAGCCGCTGGACTTCGCCGCCTATCTCGATGGCCAGCTGCCCAGCTACATGATTCCCGCCGTCTTCATCCCCCTCGAGCAGCTGCCGCGCAACGCCAACGGCAAACTGGACGAGGCCGCCTTGCCGCGACCGCAGCGGGCGCCGCGCGGCTACCAGGCCCCGCGAGGCGCGCTGGAGAGCGCCATGGCCGAGCTCTGGGCCGAGCTTTTAGGACTGGCGCGCGTCGGCGCTCGGGACCACTTCTTCGAGCTGGGTGGTCACTCGCTCCAGGCGACCCGGTTGATTCACCTGATCCAGCGCCGCTTTGGCGTCGCCCTGCCGCTGCAGACCTTGTTCCTCCACCCGACCGTGGCGGCTCTGAGCACGGCCGTCGCGGCTTACATCGACGCAGTACCCAGCAACTCGGCCGCGGTCGACGAGCCGCTCGTGACCTTGCGCGCAGCGGGCGAGGGTCTGAGCCTGTTCCTCGTCCACCCCGTCGGTGGCGATATCTTCTGCTACCGCGCCCTGGCCGACCGGCTGGGCGCCGACATGGGCTGCCACGCTTTCCGTGCCGCTGGTCTGGAAGGGGCGCAGCTGCCCCTGACCAGCGTCGAGGCCATGGCCGAGCACTACCTGCCGGCGTTGCTGCGCCTTTGCCCCAGCGGACCCGTCGTGCTGGGCGGTTGGTCGTTCGGCGGCGCCGTCGCCTACGAGATGGCCACGCGCTTGCGTAGCGCCGGCCGCGACCCCGTCCAGGTCGTGCTGATCGACACCTACCCGCCGCGCCAGAGCGCCCAGGCCAAGGATCCCGGTGAGATGCTGCGCGCCTTTGCCCGAGATCTAGAGCTACCGCTACAGTTGCCTCAGCACCAGCCGCGGCTCGAGGATTTGGCGGAGGCCCTGCGCGGCCTGCCCGAAGGGATGGGCCTCGACCTGGCCGCCCTGCACCGTCTCTTCCGTGTCTATTGCGCCAACAGCGCCGCCCTGGATCAGTGGCGGCCTCGTCCTGCCCGGGTCGCCCTGGTGTTGCTGCACACCGCCGCTTACCCCGAGCGCGGGCTTACCCATTGGCGGCAACTCGCCGAGCTCCGTCACCAGCGTGTCGAGGGCGACCACTACAGCATGCTCAAAACACCCCACGTCGCCGGTCTGGTTCGGCAGATCCGTGCCCATTTGCCGTTCATTCAATGCGAGGACCCTCCATGAAATTCGTCCTGTTCTTTATCCGACAAAACCGACCCTTGGTGGCGCTGTCCGCCTTCTTCGGTCTGCTGGGCGGCTTGGCCAACGCCCTGATCATCACCTTGATCAGCGAGAACCTGGGCAAGATCGGCGCAGGCGCCGAGTCTGGCTGGAAGACCTTTCTGTTCGCCATCGGCGCCACCTTCCTGACCCAGCTGGCGACCCAGGGCTGCCTGTTGGTCCTGTCCTCGCGGCTGACCACCAATCTGCGCCTCAACATGTCCCAGGATATCCTCGACTTGCCCATGCGCAAGATCGAGGAAGTCGGCCTCGCCCGCTTGGCTGCCACCTTCACCTACGACATCGGCACCATCAGCGGCGCCGTGCTGCGGGTGCCGGCGCTGTTCATCAACGGCGCCATCGCCCTCGGTTGCCTGGGCTACATGGGCTGGCTCTCGCTGCCGATCTTGGGTTTCTTCCTGATCTTCGTCGTCCTGATCGTGCTCAGTTATTTCATTCCCGAGCGTCTTGCCCTGAGTTTCGTGGTCCGCACCCGCAAGGCCTGGGACAACCTGTTCAAACAGTTCACCGCTCTGAACGAGGGCATCAAGGAACTCAAGCTGCACTACCGTCGGCGCGATCAGTTTCTGACCCGCACCCTGCGCGATGCCGTTTTCGAAATGCGCGACTCGGCCGTCAAGGAGACCATGATCTTTGCCGGCATCAACAACATCACCCAGTTGCTCTACCTCTTCTTCATCGGTTCGCTGTTGTTCATTTTCCCCCACTTCCAGGAGCTGACCCCAAAGGTCGTGACCGCCTTCACCCTGATCATTCTCTATGTGCGCCCACCGATCGTGACCTTGATCGACACCCTGCCGGCCTTTCGCCGGGCCAACGTCTCGTTCGATGCCATCGACAAGATCGGTCTCAAGCTGGTGGGCGGCACCTCCGCGGACCCCTTTCCCAACCGCGCCACCATGCTGGCGCGCATCGAGGCCATGGCCGACTTCCGCAGCCTGCGCCTGGTGGGAGTGACCCATTCCTTTTACCGCGAACGCGAGTCCTCGCATTTCACCCTGGGACCGATCGACCTGGAGCTCGGCGCCGGCGAGATCGTCTTTGTGATTGGCGGCAACGGCAGCGGCAAGACGACCTTGGCCAAGATTCTCGTGGGTCTTTACCAGCCCGAGTCGGGGGAGGTCCTCGTCAATGGCCAGGCCGTGGTCAGCGATGAGGACTGGGAGGCTTATCGCCAGTACTTTTCGGCGATCTTCTCGAACTTTTACATCTTCGAGGAAATCCTCGGCATGGAGGGCGAGGACTTGGATCAGCGGGCTCAGGAGATTTTGGCCCGCTTGCATCTGGACCACAAGGTCACCATCGCCGACGGCGTGATCTCCACCAAGGATCTCTCTGCCGGCCAGAGCAAGCGCTTGGCGCTGATGGCGGCCTACCTGGAGAACCGCCCGATCGCGCTGTTCGACGAATGGGCCGCCGACCAGGACCCCGAATTCAAGGAGGTCTTCTACCACGAGCTGTTGCCCGAAATGAAGCGGCGCGGCAAGACTGCGATCGTGATCTCCCACGACGATCGCTACTTCGGCGTGGCCGACCGCATCATCAAGCTCCAGGATGGTGCCCAGGTCGAAGCTTGAGCGCGGTCGCGCGACTGCTGCGATCCGATGGGGGCCGGTGATCCGCGCGGAGCGGGGGCAGGGAACAGGTCCATCCGTTCCGGGCCCGCGCGACGCGCCCGAGACGCGGCGGCCGAAGCTTGCGGCTGTGCCCTCGCTGTGAAACAATGGACAAAATTTCCGTCGGAGGAAGCCTTGTCACCGGAACAGCAGGACACAATCATTTTAGGCCTGATTTGGATTGTCGCCTTCATCGGCTCATCGACCTGTCACGAGGCCGCCCATGCCTGGGTCGCCAAATTGGGCGGCGACATGACCGCCTACGAGGCCGGCCAGGTCACGCTCGATCCCTGGCCGCATATCCGCAGGGAGCCGGTGGGTATGTTGGTCGCGCCGATTCTGGCCTACGTCTTGGCCGGTTATATGTTCGGCTGGGCCTCGGCCCCCTACAACCCCGTCTGGGCCAATCGCCACCCCAAGCGGGCGGCGTTGATGGCCTTGGCCGGCCCGCTCGCCAACCTGGTTCTGGCGCTGCTGGGGATCCTTGCCTGGCAAGTGCTGGCCTCCGATGCGTTTGCGCTCTCGCAATCGCTGACCGGTGTGCTGCGGACCGCGATTTACATCGTCACCATGCTCAACCTGCTGCTGTTTTTCTTCAACCTGATCCCGATCGCGCCGCTCGACGGCGGCCAGGCGGTGGTGCTGCTCTTCCCCGAGCGCATGGCGCGCCAGGTTCTGGCCAAAACCCAGGCTTTTGGTGGTTTTGGCATCCTCGTCGCCTGGTGTCTCATGAGCGGCGTGCTGCGCCGTTTCGACTTCCATGCCTTCGTGCTCAACCTGCTGAACTGGTGACGCCGCACCGCACTTTTGCGCTATGATAAAACACCATATTGATGTTCTTTGGAGGTCCCATGGCCAAATCCCCCGATGAAGCACTGGCGACGATGATCGCCAACATGCCCGAAAAGACGGGTAAGACGCTCGAAACCTGGCTCTCGATCGCCGCCGAGGCAAGGGCCGAGAAGCACGGCCAGATCATGAAGTTTCTCAAGGAGCAGCATGGACTCGGCCATGGCTACGCCAATCTCGTGGCGCTGCGCTTTCTCGAGAGCAAGACCGAACCGGTAGGAGATTTAGTCGCGGCCCAGTACGCCGACAAACCCGGCCTGGTGCCAATCTACGAGGCCCTGTGCCAGGCGATTGGCGCCTTTGGCGGCGACATCGAGTTCTCGCCCAAAAAGGCTAATGTCAGCGTGCGCCGCAGCAAACAGTTTGCCCTGATTCAGCCCTCGACCAAGACCCGCCTCGACCTGGGCATCCAGCTCAAGGGCGAGCCCGCCGGACCGCGCCTGGAGGCGTCTGGCAGCTTCAACGCCATGGTCAGCCACCGCGTCCGCCTGGAATCGACGGCGCAGGTCGACGCCGAACTGATCGCCTGGCTGCGCCTCGCCTACGAGCGCGCTTGAGGCTGCCTCGTACCGCCTCTGCCTTAAATTATATGCTGGAGAATTTATGCGCTATTTTATCGCCCTGTTGCTGTTATTCACACTTGTTCATTGTCAATCGCAACCGCTCGAGCCGGTGACTGATCCCGCCGACTTGGGTCCGCACCTGGAAACCTTGCTCGAAGCCAAAAAGGACTTTAAAACCCACCTCGTCCGCAGCGGCGAGGGGATTGAGTCGCCCGAAATTCCCACAGGCGACGACTTCAATCTGATCCAGTACCCGGCCGCGGGCGGGAAGTTGGCGGCCTATCTGACCAGCGATCCGGAGAATGGCAAGCGGCACCCTGCTCTGATCTGGATCGTCGGTGGCAATACCCAGGAAATTGGCGATGTCTGGTCACCCCAAGAACGGGACAACGATCAGTCCGCCAGTGCCTTTCGCCGGGCCGGCATCGTGATGATGTTTCCCTCCCAGCGAGGTGGCAACGACAATCCCGGCAAGCCCGAAGGGTTTTTGGGCGAAGTGGACGACATCCTGGCCGCGGCGGACTACCTGGCGAAAGTTCCCTACGTGGATCCAGAGCAGATCTACCTGGGCGGTCACAGCACCGGCGGCACCTTGGCGATGCTGGTCGGCGAGAGCTCCGACCGCTTTGCCGCCGTCTTTGCGCTGGGACCCGTCGCCATGGCCTGGCAATACGGTGGCGAGATGGTCTATTGCGATCCCGACAACGAGGCGGAGATGCGCTTGCGTTCGCCGATCTACTGGATGCACTGCGTCAAGCGGCCGATGTACGTAATCGAGGGCGACCAGGGCAACTGGCACGGTTCGATCGAGTTTATGGCCGCGGCCAATACCAACCCCAATCTGCATTTCTTCAGAGTCGACGGCCACGACCATTTCACGGTGATCGCCCCGGTCGCGGAGCTGCTCGCTCAGCAGATCATCGACCGCAAGATTAAGCTGACCAAGAAACTGCTGGCCGAGCTCAAGTAGCACGCCTCGCCTCACTTGGCGCTAACATACTCGACACACCCTACCCACCTGAGCGCGCTAAAGTGCGGCGACGCATGCCATGCCCTGTTTGTGGCAGGCCCCGTCGATCAGAGCGACCCACGCCCCGGACGCTCAATCTCAGCAGAGGTTTCCATGTCGAAGTATGCAGTTATTCTCGTGATGCTCCTCGCCTGTAGTCTGGCGCCCGCACAAACGCTGGGCGTGCTCAAGGGCCATGTCGAGGGCGAAGGCGGCGCTGCCGTCGGTCGCGCCGAAGTCAGTGGCGCCGGTCAACACGTCGTCAGCGACGGTCGTGGCAATTTTACCCTCACCGGCATCCCCGCCGGCGCTTGTGAGCTGCGCGTCTCCGCCCTCGGCTACACCGATCAGACGGTGTCTGTGACCGTGACCGGCGGTATCCAAGAGGTGCCTACCGTTCACCTCCAAACCATTCGTACCGAGGAAACCATCGTCGTCACCGGCAGCCTGCTGGAAAGCCAGGCCGCCGCACTCGACCAGCAGCGCCTTGCCGCCAACATCAAATCGATTGCGTCCTCCGACAGCATCGGCGGCTTCCCGGACACGAACGCCGCCGAGGCGACCCAGCGCATCCCCGGCGTCTTCACCGCCCGCGACCAGGGCGAGGGCCGCTACATCCAGGTGCGCGGCACCGAGGCCCGTCTCAATAAAACCACACTCAACGATGTCGACCTGCCCGCGCCCGAGGGCGACCTGCGCACGGTCGCGCTGGACGTGATCCCGCTCGACATGCTGGATTCGATCGAAGTTTCTAAAGCGATCACACCCGATATGGACGGCGACAGCGTCGGTGGCACCGTCGACTTCAAGGTCAAGAAAGCCTCCGCCAAGCCCCAGTTCGCGGTTGGCCTGGACTACGGCTACAACGAACTGGCCTCCGACGACCTGACCGGTGCCGACCTGCTGTTCAGCCGCCGCCTCGCCGGCGACCGCCTCGGCCTGATCACGACCCTTTCCTACGAGGACCAGAACCGCGCTTCCAACAGCTATGAGGTCGTCTACGACGACGGCCTGCCCGACGAATACGAATTCCGCGACTACGATGTCGCGCGCAAGCGCATCGGCGCCCACCTCGGTCTCGACTACGACGCCACCGACCAGCTCAGCTTCAAGTTGACCGGCTCCTACGCCCAGTTCGACGACCAGGAACTGCGCCGTCGCGTGCGCAACCGCATCGGCGACAGCCGCCTCGAGCGCGAGCTCAAGGACCGCTTCGAGTCCCAGTTGATCGACTCCGTTCAGCTCTCCAGCACCTGGTTCTCCCAGAACGGCGCCTCGTTGAAGTGGTCGCTGTCCCACGCCTATGCCCACGAGACCGAACCCGATCGCTACGACACCACCTTCCGCCAGAGCCGGGTCAATTTCGCGCCCAACCAAACGGCCGACTCCTATGACGCCGACAGTTTCGACGCCAACCCCCTCAACGAGAACCTGGCCGCCTACAAGCTCGACGAGATCGCCCAGGAAGACAATTTTACCAACGACGAGCACAACGGCCTAAAACTCTCCTACGAGCTGCCGGTCCTGTTCGGCGAGAACCTGGCCACCTTCAAGTTCGGTGGCAAGTACCGCGAGAAGGAGAAAACCCGTGACCAGGAGGTCTTCCTCTTCAGCGCCAGCGAGGACGTCTTTCTGAACGACTGGACCGATCCCCATTACGACGGCGACGCCATCCTCGACGGTCGCTACCCGATGGGTCCGATGGTCGGCTCGGCCGAGGCTCGCGAGGTGCTCGCCACCCTGGCCGACGAGGTCGAGAAGGACTACGAGTCCGACTCCGGCGACTACCGCGTCAAAGAGAACCTGACCGCGCTCTACGCCATGGTCACCCTCGACCTGGGCGATAACCTCAGCATTCTGCCCGGTCTGCGCTACGAGTCGACCGACGGCTCTTACACCGGTTACCAGGTCGCCTATGACGACGGCGGCGATTTTGTCGACGTCACGCCCCTGACCGGTAAAAACAAGGACGACATCCTGCTGCCGATGGTCCACGCCACCTACAAGCTGGCCGCCAAGACCCAGCTGCGCGCCGCCGCCACTCGCACCTACGCCAGGGCGCGCGTCTACGATCAGGTCCCCTACCGCATCCTCCTGCGCGAGGATCTCGAGATCCAGGAGGGCAACCCCGAAATCAAACCGACCGAGGTCACCAACTTCGACTTTATGTTCGAGCATTACTACGGCGATGCCGACATGGTCAGCATCGGTGCCTTTTACAAGGACCTCGAGGACTATATCTACATCCTCAACCAGGACCGCGAATTCGAGGGCGAGACCTATCAGGTGACCAGCCCCCGCAACGGCGAATCCGCCAAGCTCTGGGGCCTCGAGGCGGTGATTCAGCACCACTTCGCCAACGGACTCGGCATCTACTTCAACTACACCTACACCGACTCCGACGCCGCCCTCACCGACCGCGACATCAAACTGCCCGGTCAGACCGAGAAGATTGGCAACATGGCGCTCAGCTACGAGGTCGGTGGCTTCAGCGCCCGCGTCTCCGGCAACCTCCACGGCGCCTACATCACCGAAGTTGGCGGCGACGAGACCGAGGACATCTGGCAGGACAGCCACTTCCAGGTCGACCTCAACGCCTCTTACCGCTTCAAGGGCTACAAGGCTTTCCTGGAAGTGCTCAACCTCAACGACGAGAAGTTCGGCTACTACGAGGGTTCCGAGCGCTACCCGATCCAGAGCGAGCAGTACAAAACCTGGGGTCGTCTGGGCCTCAAGCTGGAGTTCTAAATGGTCAACCGCCTTTTCTCCCTGATTCTGTTCGGACTCCTGCCCGCCTGCGTGGCCCAGGAACCGATCGCCCTGCCCGAACGCTTCATCACGCCCTCGCGCGAGGCCGACAACGTCGATTCGTCGGCGATTTTCCAGACCTCCGAGCGGGTCTGGGCGATCGTTACCGCCAAGGCCACCGATAAACTGTTGATCTACGACGCCGTCAGCGGCGAGGCGATCCGCGAGTTCGGTGAAACCGGCACGGGACCCCTGCAGTTCCGCCGACCCAACGGCATCCTGGTGCTGGACGATCTGATGCTGGTGACCGAGCGCGACAACCATCGGGTCCAGGTGATCAGCCTGCCCGAGCTGAAGTTCGTGGCCTTCATCGGTGCCGAGCAGCTGCACAAACCCTACGGCCTGAGCGCCTATCGCAAGGCCGACGGCACGCTGCGGCTCTACGTCACCGACGATCACGAAGCCGCCGGTGGCCGCGAGGCCGACCCGGCGATCTTCCGCGAGCGCGTGCGGCTGTTCGAGCTCCAGGGCGACGCCAAGGGCCTAAAACTGCTGAATCAGCGCTCCTTCGGTGAGACCGAGGGCGCGGGCCGACTCTACAAGGTGGAGTCGATCCTCGCCGACGTCGCCAACGATCGCCTGTTCGTCTGTGATGAGCAGGGCCCGACCAAGGGCGTGAAGATCTACGACCTCGAGGGTCGTTTCACCGGCAAGACGCTCGATCAGCTGACCTACGGCGGCGAGCCCGAGGGCCTGGCCCTGATCCCCACTAGCGAGCGCGGCGGCCTGCTGATCTCCACCGATCAGCAGCCGACGGTCTCGATCTTCAACGTCCTCGACCGCGAGACCCTCAAGCCGCTCTACGCCTTCAAAGGCGGCAAAACGGCCAACACCGACGGCATTTGCGTCTACCCGCAACCGCTGCCGGGCCTGCCCCACGGCGGCATGTGGGCGATCCACGACGACCAGGCCCTGGTCGGCTTCGACCTGGCGCTAGTGCTGGAAAAAGCCAAAGCAGGCAAGTAACCCCAAAGAGGCCGGTCCGCCGGCCTCCCTTTCACCTAGCTCATTTGATCCGCAGATGACCTAGCTGAGGGCACGCGAAGTCACCCCGGTGAAAGAATTGTTCGACGGGAACGCGAATGGTGAGCGAAGCCGAGAAAAGTGCGGTAAGGCTAGGCGCCCCCGCCGCTGGCTTGACTTGGTCGCAGGGAACACGAATAGTGAGCGGAGCCGAGAGAAGTGCGGTAAGCCGCTGGCTTGCCATCCGTCGCAGGGAACACGAATGTAGGGCGGAGCCGAGAGAAGTGCGGTAAGCCGCCGGCTTGCCTTCGCGAGAGGGAACGCGACTGCTGAGCGCAGCCGCGAAAAGTGAGATAAGCCGGCTAGGCCTTGGCGGGACCTATCGGATGAGACCTAGTCGCCATGCAACCCACACAATCGCTACTTGGCCGCTCTGCGCACTCGGGTTACACTGGATCGGTTGAATTGACCCCTGGCGAGCAGAGCATGGATTCCTTAGAACCACAGCACCCAGACGATCATGGCGTAGAGCAGTTAAGGCTGGTCCAGAAGCTGGACAGCCTTGGCTTGCTCGCGGGCGGGATCGCCCACGACTTCAACAACCTGCTGACCGGGATTCTGGGCAACGCGGAGTTGGCCCTACTGGAGCTGCCCGCCGACGCGCGCTGCATGCCCCTGCTGCAGAGCATCTCCGAATCGGCAGTTAAAGCCGCAAGTCTGTGCCGTCAGATGCTGGCCTTCGCGGGCAGAGCGACCTTCCATCCCGGCCCCATGGATTTGCGACAACTCCTATTGGACATGGACCAGCTCCTGCGCCTGCCCGTGCCGGGTGGCGTGGCGCTGCGCATCGAAGGCGACGAGCATGGCCTGACCCTTCACGGGGATCTGGGCCAGATCCAGCAGCTGATCATGAATCTGGTCACCAACGCAGCCGAAGCGATCGGGTCCGGCGCTGGGTCCATCGAGCTAAGTCTCGCCGCGCTGACGGTGGCCGATGCGCCGATCGAGGATCTGGTCTGGCCCAGTCAGTTGCCGCCTGGGCGCTACGCGCAGCTGACCGTCGAAGACAGCGGTCATGGCATCGAAGCCACCACCCGAGCGCGGCTGTTCGAACCCTATTTCACGACCCGGCCCGGTCACCGCGGCCTGGGCCTGGCCGTGGCGCTGGGCATCGTCAAGGCCCACGAGGGCGGCCTGTGCCTGACCTCCGCACTGGGGGTGGGCACCCGCATCCGTGCGCTGTTCCCGCTCGTCGCCGAGCCACTCCCCCACCCTAGCCCTCGACCCAAAGCCGCAGCGCCGTGTGGGGAGGGACCCATCCTGCTCGTCGACGACGAGGAACACGTGCGCGAGGTGGCCCGCCTGCTGCTGGAGCGCCAGGGTCACGAGGTGCTGGCGGCGGCCTCGGGTCGCGAAGCGCTGGACCTGGTCAAGGTCCACGGCTCGCGCCTGAGTCTGGCAATCCTCGACCTGGCCATGCCCGACCTCTGCGGCGACCAGCTCTTCCTTCAGCTACGCGAGCACGTACCCGACCTGTCCGCCATCCTCTGCAGTGGCTTCCAGACCGACGACCTAGCCGAGCGTTTCGCCGACCTGGGCTTTGCCGGCTTCCTGCAGAAACCCTACCGCGCCGCCGCCTTGCGCGAATGCGTGGCAAGTGTCATCGCACCCGCCATCGCCAGTCAAGGATCTCCGTCCCTTTGAATGGGTCCGGTACCCGCTGTTGACGACCCAACCCAACGCCAACGGGCTTATCCAACCATCCTTCGAGCGGTGCCCCGCATCGTCAGGCCGAATCAATACGGGCAGTTGAGCCGGTAACCCTGATAATCACTGGAAATATATCGGATCCGGCTCTCGAGCCAGCAGGCCTTTGGCCAGCTGGGCAGACCCGCATCGAAGTCGCCACCCTGGATCGATTGGGCGGCCGAACTCGTCGGGCCCAAGATGGCGCAGCTCGCTTGGGTCAGCCAGTTGTGATCGAGGATCAGCAGATGGTTCGTGGCGAAAGAGGCATCGCAGAGCTGATTGTCGTTGGCGCGCAGGACGATCCCCTAGATCTGACAGTCACGCAGTAGGAGGGTTTTGAGGTTCTTGGCAGCGGAGAGATCCAGCACCCTCTCGATCGGATTGCCCGACCCATACAGATAGGAGAGCTGAGAGGGCAAGGGACCGATCTCTGTGATCAAGTTGTCCGCGCATCGAAGCATCCATAAGGTCTCGGGCAGCCGGCCCAAGCTGGTCAGCAAGGGTGAATGACGGTACGAAATATTAATCAACCTGACCGCAGTCTATCACTGCTGCACTGGGACACCAAGAGATTTTCGAATGACCTCGCCTGCCTAAACCACCCCACCTGAACCACGAAAGGCACGGACCTCATGCCGCCCTTCCGTGTAGGTTCCGTGTTTTCCGTGGTTAAATTCCAGATCATGTTTAAGCGTCTGCTTAGAAATAAGGGCCATAAGACCGCCTTCGTAAAAGTGTTGGCCTGGCCAACCTGACAAAATCGTACTAGCCAGCTTTCCGCACTTTTCCTGCCTTCGCGGACCATACGCGTTCCCCACGGCAAGCCAGCGGCGGGGGCGCCTAGCCTTACCGCACTTTTCCTGGCTTCGCTCATCATTCGTGTTCCCTGCGACCAAGGCAAGCCGGCGGCTTACCGCACTTCTCTCGGCTCCGCCCTACATTCGTGTTCCCTGCGACGGATGGCAAGCCAGCGGCTTACCGCACTTCTCCTGGCTCCGCTCACCTGACGCGTTCCCTCTCGCGAAGGCAAGCTGGGCGGCTTATCTCACTTTTCGCGGCTGCGCTCAGCAGTCGCGTTCCCTCTCGCCAAGGCAAGCCGGGCGGCTTACCGCACATGGGGCTTCGCGTTCTCTCTTTGCGTTCCCAGTGACTTAGGGGGTCTTGGGTCTTGGTTCTTGTCGCTTGACTCTTGTAGCTCATTTGCCCACGTGGTCCTTTTCGTACTTCTCGAGAATGTCCTGGTAGTTGCGGACGCTTTGGACGAAGCGGACGGTCTCGTAGCCGCGGGCGTAGCCGTGGGGGAGGTCTTGGTAGTATTTGCGTTTGGTAAGCAGGACCAGCGTTTGCTGGAGGTCGTTCCAGAGGTAGGGGTTGAGGCCCTGTTGCTCGGCCAGGAGCTGGGCGTCCTCGACGTGGCTGTAACCGACGTTGTAGCTGGCCAGGGCGATCCAGGTGCGGTCGGGCTCCTCGATCGGCTCCGGCAAGCGCTGGTGCAGCTGTTTCAAGTACCTGGCGGCGCCGAGAATGCTCTCCTGGGGGTTTTCGCGGTCGCTGATGCCCAGGTGGGCCGCTGTCTGCTCGGTCAGCATCATCAGGCCGCGCACGCCGGTGCGGCTCTCGGCGTTGGGGTCCCAGTGGCTCTCCTGGTAGGAAACCGCTGCCAATAAGGTCCAGGGGATGCCGTGGCGTTTCTCGGCCGCGGCAAACAGCGGCTTGTATTGGGGCAGGCGCTCGTCCAGCCTGGCATTGAAGTGTCGCAGGTTCTCGTAATTGAAGCGCTCTACGTGACCGAAGTAACGCTCCTCCAGCGCGGCCAGGAAACCGTTGCGGCGCTGCTCGCCGAACCACTCTTCGAGCTGCTGCTCGAGCGCTGCCGCCTCGCTGGCAACAACCCAGGCCAGCGGTTGCTTCTCGCCGATGCGGAAGCCGACCTTCAGTTCGGGGAAGTAGCGGCGGTTGATCTCGACGATGTTGGAATCGGCCACGGTACAGTCCAGCTCGCCCAGCCAGACGTGCTCCAGCAGCTGCTCGGTCTCCTCCTCATAGGTGGAGGTCCAGGTCACCTCGGGGAACTCCTTGCCCAGGTATTCGAGGCGCTCGGAGTAGCTGGAATCGCCGATGACCATCAGCGACTTGCCGCAGAGTTCGGCAAAGGTGCGCGGCAGCGGGCCCTTCTCGGTGCAGACAATTTCTTGCCAGACGTCAAGATAGCTGGGCCCGAACTGGTAGCGCGCCTCGCGCTCGGCGGTGCGGGTCAAGCCGGCGGCGGCGATATGGCCCTGGTTGGCCTCGATCGCCTGCAGGATCGCGGCGGTCGAGTCCAGCACCACGAAACGCGGTTTTAGGCCGAGGTGCTGGGCGAAGGCGGTGGCCAAGTCGTGCTCGAAGCCCTCGCTGGTCTCGTCGCGACCCTCATAATAGGTGGTGGGCGCGTTGCGGGTCAGGATGATCAGCTCGCCGTCGCCCCAGAGGTTGGCCTTGACGCTGCTGGAGCCGCAGCTGTGATCGGCCAAGATCACCGCGACCAGCATCAGCAGGATCGGGAAGGGCCGGATCCGCGCCGATCCGGTCGTGGGCTGCGCGACGGTACTCAGCCGACTTCCTTGACCTGATTGAGGATGAACTCACGGTACTTGCCAAGCAGCTCCTCGTCACTGGCGCGGCTGGTGCCCTTGGGCTTGACCCGCAGCATGTACCACATCAGCGCCGACAGGCCGACCAGAAAGACAAGTCCGATCAACCAGAACGTTTGGCCCAGCCAGTTTTCGTCCGGCACGGTGAAGGTCACCTGCAGGTCGTTGTGCTCACCAAAACGCATGTCGCCTAGAGCCTTGAAGATCTGGCGCCTGCTCTTACCCTCGCGGATGAATTGTGCCACGCGGTCGCGAATGTCTTGGGCCATGGCGCTGGCGTGGTAGGCCACGGGAATGCCGTTCTGGCAACAGGGCGCCGAGACGGATTCGGTCACGACCTTGAACAGTTCCGCCTGGTCGGCGGAGAAATCAGAGGGTGTTACCTGTTGTTGGGCCCATAGGGCCGGTACCATTAGGAACAAGAAGCAGACGCGTTTCATGGATCACCTCACGGCATGATTATACCCAAGCGCGGATCAGTCTCGCAGAAAAAATCGCGGCGAGGACACGGATTGTCAGGGCTTTAGGTTGAGATCACACTAGTTTCACTGAAAGCTCCAAAAGGGCCCTGTTCATTTTGGTCGACCCCTCTGTGCGGGCAGCGGGGGAACCAAATCACGGCCGACTTGTAAAAGGTTGGAAAAAGCGGTCGAGCGCTGTCGGTTTCAAGCTCGCTGCTCGTTAATTCCTTTGAATGACGATTCAAAGGCAGTGGAGGATCACGGTCATGTCTCAGGTAGTGAAGGTCAACAGTGCGAATTTCGAGAGCGAGGTACTCATGTGTGATGGCCCGGTCTTGGTGGATTTCTGGGCCAAATGGTGCGGTCCGTGTCGCGCCATGGACGATGATCTGGAGGCGTTGGCTCGAGAAACGGAGGGCCAGTGCAAAATTGTGCGGCTCGATGTGGACGAGAACCACGCACTGGCGATCCAGTATCGCATCACTTGTCTGCCGACGCTGATGGTCTTTCGGAACGGTCGCCTCGAGGAGCGCCTGACTGGCTGCATGCCGAAACGCACCCTGGAGAATATCATCCTGCGCAGTTTGATCGAGGTGGCAGCGGCCTAGTCGAGCTCGCGCGAAAGAATAGGCCGCCCCCAATCGACGGTTGGCGCCCTAGAGCGCCACGGCGCGGCGGGTAGCGAGGAATTCCGGACGGGGGTTGGCTACGCCGGTACTTTGATTGGCGATGTGGTTGTAGGTCAGCAGCAACAGTTCACGGTCGTAGGGCGAGATGTTGGGGACCGAACCGTGGATCATGTTGGGGTGGAACAGCAGCAGGGTACCCGCACCGCCGGTGGCGGCGACCATGCCGTGGCGTTTTTCTAGGGCCGCGATTGTTTCATTGGGCACGGTGTACTTGAGTTTGGCACTGACGTTGGCCTGCCAGCCACCCTCTTCGCCGACGTTGGCTTGGACCTCGATCATGCCCTGGTGATGGGAGCCGGGAATAAAGTAGAGTGGGCCGTTGAACTGGGTGATCTCGTCCAGGAAGATGCTGATGTTAACCAGGTTCGGGGTCGGGATCCCATCGCCCTTGCGCCAGAAGATGTAGTCCTGGTGCCAGGGCCAAACGTCGCCGCCGAATGCGGCCTTGACGTTGATCTTGAACTGGTGGATGTAGACGTCCGCCTCCAGCAGCTGACGGGCCGGACTAAGGCAGCGCGGGTCGCGGATCAGTTGGTCGAAGTAATCATTAAATAAATGACAGCCGTGCAGCGCGCGGATCAGGCCGTTGTCCTCCATGACGACGCCCTCGCCGCCAGGCACCGCCAACACTTTGAGGTTGTGCTTGATCAGTGCAAGATCCTCGGCGTTGAAGACGTTGGGCAGCAGTAGGTAGCCCTGTTCACGAAATTGGGCGATCTGGTCGGGGGTCAGTTGCATAGTTCCTCCATCTGGGCGCCGGTGGCGGGTGGGGTGGTGTTCAGGTGATCGGCGATGGCCGCGGCCAGTGCAGCCACATAAGGGGGCTGCATGATCGAGCCGTGGCCGCCCGGAAGTTCAATGATGCGGAGTTGGCTCAGGCTGGTCTCCCAGCCGAGGCTTTCGCCGAGTGCCGTGAGGCTGCTGGGCTCGGCGGCGCGGTAAAGCACGGCTGACGCCGAATAAGCCTGAGGCCGATAGACTGCGGCGGCTTCGAGGTGCGCGCGGGACACGGCCAGGCGTCGCTCCAGGTGGTCGAGGCCAAACTCGAGTGGGACCAGGCCACGAGCTTGGCCCAATGCATGCATTTGCGCCAGCGGCGTGTTGGCTTCGGGATCCAGACCCAACTCGACGGCCAACATGCGCACCAGCACGGCGACATCGGTATTGCGCGCCTGCTGCGGCAAGCGGCTGATCAGACCGCTGTCGATCAAGCCCAGGTAGGCGACCTGTTCGCCCTGTTCGACCAGGCGCTGAGCCAGGGCGACAGCGACGAGACCGGCGGCGCTCCAACCGAGCAGGTGATAGGGCCCCTGGGGTTGGTGGGCGCGCAAACTGCTCAAGCACGACTCGGCCAGTTCCTCAATGGTGCGACCCGGCACCTGGCCCGCTTCGAGACCGTAAGCCTGGAAGCCGAGAATCGGCCGACTCAGGTCGGAAAGGGCGTTCAACAGGCCGGCGTAGCCGACCAGTGTCCCGGCCGGAGGGTGAATCAGGTACAGCGGCTCGCCCTGGCCCGCGGGGCGCAGCTGCACGAGCTGACGCCACTCGGCGCGCTCGGGCGCGGCCAGTGCTTCGGCCTGGGCAGCGATGGTGGGCTGCTCGAACAACCCGGCGAGGGACAGGCGCAGACCGGTTTCCCGCTCGATCGCGCCCAACAGGCGCACGGCCATCAGGCTGTGTCCGCCCAGTTCGAAGAAGCTGGTGGTGACACCGATTTGTTCCGGTTCCCGCTGGAGTATCTGGGCCCAGATGGCGCGCAGTTGGGTCTCGCTCGCCGTGCGTGGCGCGACGAGGCGAGCGCCGGCCTGGGCGCGATGGCGGGCCAACTGGCCGCGCAAGGCGACGCGGTCGAGTTTGCCGCTGGCCGTGTGCGGCAGGTCCGCGGAGGGCAGCCACAGGGTCGGAATCATGGCGGAGGGCAGCAGCGGGGTCAAGTGGGCCCGGCCCAGTTGGGCCAAGCGCTCGCTGTCCAGCGGCTCGCGAGTGGCCACGAAGGCGGTCAAGCCGGCCTGCGGGTCCAACAGCACGGCGGCCTCGACGATCTGGTTGGCACGGTTGAGTGCGGCTTCGATTTCGCCCAGCTCGATCCGCACGCCGCGGATCTTGACCTGTTGGCCGATGCGGCCCTGATAGATGAGGTCGCCATCGGCGCGGACATAGACCAGATCGCCGGTCTTGTAGAGGCGCTGACCGGGTTGGCTGGCGAACGGATGGGGCACGAAGAACTCGGCGCTGCGGGCGGGGTTGCGCAGGTAGCCGCGGGCCAGGCCGGTGCCGCCGATCGCCAGTTCGCCACGGCTGGCGCGGGGCACCAGGCAGAGCTCGCGGTCGACGACGTAGACATCGGTATTGTCCAGGGGCACCCCGATCGTCGGGTCGGGCTCGCCGGCCCGACAAAGGGTGCCGGTCGAATAGACCGTGGTTTCCGTGGGTCCGTACAGGGCGATGTGGTCAATGCCCAGCGCCTGTCGTGTGCGGGCGATGAGTTCGGGCGAGAGGTACTCGCCGATCGTGAACAGCGCCCGCAGGGGCGAAGCGTCGGTGAAGCCGTGCTCATCGAGCAAGGGGCCGAGCATGGAGGGCACCAGCTGCAGCAGAGTGATGCGTTCGGCGCAGACCTGCGCGGCCAGGGTGGCGGGATCGCGCTCGCTGTCGGCTACGCCCAGGACCAGCTCGGCACCGGCCAGGAGCGGGGCGAAGACCTCCCAGCTGGCAGGGTCGAAGACCATCGGCGTTTTGAGCAGCAGGCGATCGTCGGGCCGGATCGGGTAGGCGCGGTTCATGGCCAGCACAAGGTTGGTCAGCGCGGCATGGGGGATGCCTACCCCTTTGGGTTGGCCGGTCGAGCCGGAGGTGTAGAACACGTGGACCAGCGCCTGATCGTGCGCGGCAGGCAGGCAAGCGGGATCCAAGGGCGCCAGATCCATTTGGCCGACGACACAGGGCACGGGCGCCTCGCGCTCGCCAGGTACGCCGCCTGGGAAGAGCCAGAACGGCGCGCCGCTGTTTTCGAGCATGTAGGCCAGGCGCGCGGCCGGATAGCTGGGTTCGAGGGCCAGATAGGCGGCACCCAGGGCATTGATGGCCAGCAGGCTGGGAACCAAGTCGGGGCAGCGCTCGGCGGAAAGTGCGACGATGCTCTCCGGCCCGACGCCCCGGCGCCGCAGGTCGGCGGCGAGGAGCAGGGCGCGGTCGACGAGTTGAGTGTAACTCAGGGCGACGCCAGCGCCGCGCAGGGCCGGAGCGTCGGGGCTGCGCCGCGCCTGCTCGAGGAAGCAGCGGAACAGTCCGCGCTCCAGCGGATGAGCCACGGCGGTACGATTGAGCGCCACGACGAGTGCGTGACGCTCGGCCTCGCTGAGGACAGGGATCAGGCTCTGCGTCCGCTCGGGTGCTGCGGCCATGCCCTCAAGCAGGGCGGCAAAATGGTGGATCAGGGTCTGGATCTGCTCGGCAGCGAACAGGTCGGTATTGTACTCGAGGCTGCCGGCGATGGCGCCACCGACCTCGCCAAGCGTCAGGGTCAGCTCGAACTTGGCGACCGTGCGTTCGCGTCCCAGGGGCGAGCCCTCCAGGCCGTGCAGTGCCAGGCGACCATAGTCGTTGTTCTGGAAGGCGAACATGGCCTGGAACAGCGGCGAGCGGCTGGGGTCGCGGACGGGGTTGAGCAGCTCGACCAGGCGCTCGAACGGCAGGTCCTGGTGGGCCATGGCGCCGAGTACCAGCTCGCGGCTGGAGGCCAGCCGCTCGACCACGCTCTGGCGAGGACGGCGGTTGCGCAGCACCAGCGTATTGACGAAGAAGCCGATCAGGCCTTCGAGTTCTGCGAAACGGCGGTTGGCGATGGGCGTGCCGATCCAGACCTCGGCAGCGTTGGCATGGCGGCCGAGCAGCTCCGCGAAGGCTGCCTGCAAGACCATGAACAGCGTGGTCCGGGTTTGGCGGGCGAGCTGGCGCAGTCCTTCGGCCAACGCAGATGGCAGGGCGACGGGCAGGGCGTGGCCGCGGAAGCTGGCGACGGCGGGTCGAGACCCTCGCAACGGCAACTCCAAGGGACCGGGCGGCTCGGCCAGTTGGCGGGACCAGTAGTCGAGCTGGCGCTGCAGGGCCTCGCCTTGGAACCAGGCGCGCTGCCAATGGGCGAAGTCCCGGTATTGGAGCGCGAGCGGCGGCAAGGGCTGGGCTTGCTCAGGCTTGGCGGAGAAGGCGTTGTAGAGCGCGACCAACTCGCGCACGATGACGCCGATCGACCAGCCGTCGGAGACGATGTGGTGCTGGTTGATCACCAGCGCGTGACGCCGATCCGTGACCCGCAGCAGCAGGGCGCGGAACAGCCCGGCGCGATCGAGCTGGAACGGCCTCGCCGCAAAGGCCTCGGCGCGCGCCAGGGCCGTGGACTCCGCACCAGCGCCAAGCGCCTGCAAGTCGACGAGAGCCAGTCCCGGCCTACCCTGGGGTTCGACGATCTGGACAGGATCGGTCGCCGTCTCGGCGAAGCGGGTGCGCAGAATCTCGTGGCGATCGACCAGTGCCCTCAGGGCGCGGTCAAAGGCAAGCGCGTCCAGGCTGCCGTCCAACCATAGCGCCATGGGCAGGTTGTAGGTGGCGGATGGACTCTCGAGGCGGTCGAGGAAGTGCAGGCGGGTCTGGGCAAACGACAGCGGCGCGGGTCCATCGTGCGGTAAGGGGCGCGGCGCCTCGAGCTGGGCACCGCCCGCGGCCGCGGCAATCCGAGCGGCCAAGCCCGCCAGGGTCGGCTCCTCGAACAGCGCGCGCACCCCCAAATCGACGCCGAAGACGCGGCGCACCCGCGCGATGACCCTGGTCACCAGCAAGGAATGCCCCCCTAATTCGAAGAAGTCGGCAGCGCGGTCGCGCACGGGCTTGCCCAGCAGCTCGGCCCAGAGGTTGGCCAGCAGTTCCTCGACCTCGCCGC
>CAYRFM010000088.1:0-35559 GCA_964423555.1 uncultured Holophagae bacterium
TGTTCAGGTGAACTTGGCCTCGCGATTTTTTTTGGACGGGCTGTTCAGGTGAACTAGGCCTCGCGATTTTTTTTGGACGGGCTGTTCAGGTGAACTAGGCCTCGCGATTTTTTTCGGACGGGCTGTTCAGGTGAACTAGGCCTCGCGATTTTTTTCGGACGGTTTGTTCAGGTGAACTAGGCCTCGCGATTTTTTCCGAACGGGTTGGTCAGGTGAACTAACGCCATGTCGCGGCGATTGCCGAAACCTATCGTTGGCATCGGGCCAAACGATTGGTCATCTTGCGCGAGATCGACGATATTTAGGTATGCCAAGGGGGTTGGCGGATGCGGCCCCAAGCGAATCCCATATTGGAGTTATCAAGATGTTCAAGAACCTAGAAGGCAAGCGCGTTCCCCAAGTCACTTTCAAGACCCGCACCGACAGCGCCTGGGTCGACGTGACCAGCGACGAGATTTTCAGCGGCAAGACCGTGGCGGTGTTTTCCCTGCCCGGCGCCTTCACGCCCACCTGCTCCTCCTCCCATGTGCCGCGCTACAACGAGCTGGCACCGATCCTCAAACAGCACGGCGTCGACGAGATCGTCTGCCTGTCGGTCAACGATGCCTTTGTCATGAACGCCTGGGCCAAGGACCAACGCGCCGAGAACGTGCGCTTCCTGCCCGACGGCAACGGCGAGTTCACCGAAGGGATGGGCATGTTGGTCGGCAAGGACCACCTGGGCTTCGGCAAGCGCAGCTGGCGCTACAGCATGCTGGTCAAGGATGGCGTGATCGAGAAGATGTTCATCGAGCCCGAAATCGAAGGGGACCCGTTCCAGGTGTCCGATGCCGACACCATGCTGCGCTACATCAACGCCCACGCGACCGTGCCCGATCCGGTCGCGATCTTTACTAAACCCGGTTGTCCACACTGTGCCCGCGCCAAGCGGATCCTGGCGGATCAGGGCTTGGTCTACGAGGAAATCCCCCTGGGCGGCGGCATCACCACCACGACTCTGCGCGCGATGGTCGGCAAGACGTCGGTGCCCCAGATCTTCATCGGTGGCCAATACGTCGGCGGCGCCGACGAATTGGAAGCCCATTTCGCGGCAGTGTGCTGATTCACGGCTTCCCGCGCCTCATCGGAAGCAAACGATACGGCCGTTGCCGGCGATGACCAGGATGGCGTCGTCGGTGACGGCTGGCGTGGCGTAGAGGGTGCTGCCGACCAGGGCGTCGCTGCTGGCCAGGACCTCGCCGCTGAAGGCATTGCGCAGGGAGACCACACCGTTTGGCTCGCAGGTCAGCAGTTTGTCGGCGAACAGCACCGGCGAGGCGTAGGCCGGGCCGTTGCCCAGCGGGACGACGACGTCGCTGTCCGGATCGCGAATGGAGGCGATGTGGAGATCGCCGCGGCGGGTGGTGAAGTACAGTTGGCCGTGGGCGAGCGCCAGGGAGCTGGTCAGCTCTTCGCGGATCGGCGACTGCCAGAGCGGCGTGCCGTCCAAGGCGACCGCGCCGATGCCGCCGGCCACGGTGGTGTAGATGACGGCACCGTCAGAGGCCGGCGTCGGCAGCAGAAAACCGTTGGCCGCGCCGTTGACCGGTTTGCCCTTGCGCGGTTGCGGCTTGCCGTTGACTTCCTCGGGCAGGGGCCAAATCAGTGCGCCAGTGTCGAGTGCGTAGGCCGAAAGGCCCAGCCGTGTGTTGATGACCAGCCGATCCTTAAAAATCAGAGGCGTGGCATCGGGACCGGGGTCCAGGTCGACCGCAAAAGCCTGCTTGAGCGGCAGGGCGCCGGCGAAGGTCTTGCGGGTTTTGAAATTGATCAGGCGATCGCCACTGCCGACCAGCAGGGCGCCGCCACTGCTGGCTGCGATGAAATCGGCCTCGGCGGCCAGCTCCGCATCGCCCTGGAGCGTGCCCTCGGGCAGGCTGTAGCCCTGGAGCGCGGCATCGCCGGTAGCGACGAACATGAAGCGATTGGTCGTCGTCGGTGCCAGCGCCGAGCCGTGCCCGGCCCGTTGCCAGAGCAGCTTGCCCTGGACCAGGTCGATCGCCACCAGCGCCGAATTGGCCGCGGAAAAATAGGCGACGCCGTCCAAGATCACCGGCGAGGATTGCACGCCCTGGCCTAGCTCGAGACGCCAAGCCTCTTCCAAGCCCTCGCGGTCCTTGGCGCGCACGTGGCCACGGCGCATTGGGTCGCCCTGGAACATCGTCCAGTCGCGAGCGGCCTCCTCGGTCTTGCGCTCCAGGCGCACCGGCGCGCTGTCGCCCTCGTCGAGGCGTAGGACCTCGTGGGCGTAACTCTCGCCGTCCCAAGCGGTGATCACGACCTCGCCGGCGGGCACCTCCACTTCGCCTTTGACGGGCTTGCCGTTGACGTACAAGGTGCCCTGGTAATCCGGCAGCTTCAAGGTCGCCCGGCCCGGCCGCTGATTGGGCGCTTGGGGGACTTGCTCGCTGGGTGGGCGGGTCAGTTTTTTGTGGGCCTGCTGCTCGGCCGGGATGCGGGCCTTTTTCTGCTTGGCGCTCGGCCATAGAATCACTGCAAGCACCAAGATCGCGACGATGGCGAACAACCCTTTGCGCATGACATCCTCGAGTCGGGTCCGAATGGGAGGCCGCCCCATTTAACCACTGCGCGCGCGCTGTCGCAACCCCTGTCTGTTTCAGCAGGGGACTTGTAATTCGGCGCCAGCTGCGGGATGATGAACGAAAATTCGCAAGGAGTGTGTCATGGATATGGAATACCGCCGCCTCGGCCAGTCGGGTTTGTTTGTCAGCGCCCTTTCCTTCGGTTCCTGGGTGACCTTCAAGAACCAGATAGACGACGGGCTCAGTACGGAAATGATCAAGCTGGCCTATGATGCCGGCGTCAACTTCTTCGACAACGCGGAGGTCTACGCGGACGGCGAGTCGGAGCGCATCATGGGTCGCTCGTTGGCAGCCCTGGGCCTGTCGCGCGACACCTACTGTGTCTCCAGCAAGGTTTTTTGGGGTGGACCCAAGCCGACCCAGCGCGGTCTCTCGCGCAAGCACATCTTTGACTGCTGCCACGCCGCCCTGCAACGCCTGAGGGTCGATTACCTGGACCTCTACTTCTGCCACCGGCCCGATATCCACGCGCCCATTGAGGAAACGGTCCGCGCCATGAGCGACCTGGTCCAACAGGGCAAGGTCATGTACTGGGGCACCTCGGAGTGGAGCGCGACGGATCTGGCCGAGGCCTATGGCGTGGCCCGGTCCTGCCATTTGGTGCCACCGTCAATGGAGCAACCTCAGTACAACATGTTCACGCGCGACAAGGTCGAGGCCGAATACGCGCCGCTCTACGCCCGCCACGGTCTTGGCACGACCATCTGGTCGCCGCTGGCCTCGGGCCTGCTGACCGGCAAGTATGGCCAGGGTATCCCCGCCGACAGCCGCATGAACTTGAAGGGCTTCGAGTGGTTGCGCGCGCGGTTCGAATCACCGCAGGGCAGGGAACGCCTGGAGAAGACGCGAGAATTGGCGAAAATCGCGGATCGCCTGGGTCTGCCACTGGCGCGCCTGGCCCTGGCCTGGTGCCTCAAGAATCCCCATGTCTCCACGGTGATTCTGGGCGCATCGCGCACGGAGCAGCTGGCGGAGAACCTCCTGGCGCTCGGCGATCTGCCGCTGTTGACCGAGGAGGTCATGGCCGCGATCGAGGCCGTACTCGACAATCGCCCGGCTCCGCCGATGGACTTCAGAGCTTGAACTCGGCCGCCACCGCTTGCAGGGCCTGAGCCATCTTGGTGAGGGCCTGCGCCTGGTCCTGCAGGCTGATCGCCGCGCCCGCCGTATCGTCGGCGTGGGCGGTGACGGCGCCGGTATCGGCGTGGGCCTTCTCCGTGGCCGTGGCGGCGGAGCTGGCCTTCATGGCGATCAGGCGGGCGCGGTCGAGAATATCGATCGCCCGTGCGGTTACCTGGCTCGACGAATCGGTGGCATCCGCCGACTTGCGAGCCACCTCCGTCGAGCGCTCGGCGGTCATGATCATGCGCTCCTCCATGGCGCGCACGGTCTGGCGCTGCTGCTCGAGGGCCCCGTTGACGACCTGGGTGCGTCGGTCGATGGTGGTCATGACTGCCGTGATCTCGCTGATCGCCTTGATCGTTTGACTGGTGCGGTTCTGAATCTCGGCGATGCGTTTCTGGATGTCCTCGGTCGACTGGGCAGTTTGGGCGGCCAGGTCCTTGACCTCGATCGCGACGACGCCAAAACCCTTGCCGGCATCGCCGGCACGCGCGGCTTCAATCGAGGCGTTGAGCGCCAGCAGATTGGTTTTTTCGGCGATCTGGGTGATGACGCCGACGACTTTGCCAATCTCGCGCGCGGCCTGCTCCAACAGCTCGACCTGCTCGTTGGTGGTGCTGGAGATCTGGGTCGCTTGGTAGGTGATCCTGCTGGTCTCGCCGACGTTGTCGGCAACCTCGACCAATGAGCGGCTGACCTGCTCGACCGCACCGGCCAGGTCCTCGATATCGCCGTTCATTTTGCGGGCGGCGCTGTTCATGTCGACGAGGTTGTTGCCGATGCTGCGATTGGCCGTGGCCAGCTCTTCCATGCCCTTGGCCGAGGCCTGGGCCTCGTCGGCGATCTCGGCGACTTGGCGATTGGCCTGTTTGACGCGCTTCTCGACGCCCTGGATCTTCTGCTGCATCGTTTCGGCGGCCAAGCTCAGCGAGCCGCCGCGCTGGTTGAGATCGCCAGCCGCGCCAGTCAGGCGGTCGGCGTCCTCGGCCAGTCGCGCAATCAGGGCGTGCATCTCGGTTGTCAGCTGGTTGAACGAGGCGGCCAGCGCCGCCATTTCGTCACGGCCGCGCTCGGGCAGGCGCTCGCGCAGATCCTTGGTGGCGATTGCGCGGCGCGCATGCTCGACCGTATCCATGATGCGGCTGCTGATCGAGCGCACGGCCAGATAGGCCAGGGGAACCGTCAGGACGACCACGACCAGCGCCAGCCAGAGCAGGGTGATGAGGCGGTTCAGCAGGATGGCGTTGAAACTGGTGGCGGCAAAATCGATGCAGAGCAAACCGACCACCCTGCCGTCCGCGGTCTTGATCGGCGCATAGCCGGAGATGTACTCGGCATCCTTGGAGTGATAGAGCTGGGTGTGGCCAGGCCTGCCGCTGGCAAGGACCTGGTCGACGACAGGCTTGATGCTGAATTTGTTGTAGTCGTAGGTGTCATAAAAGGGCTCTGGGTGGGACATGACAACGAATTCGAGGCGATCGTCCTTGCGGCGAAAAGTGTAGAGGTCCTGGTCCAGATTGGCGAGCTCCTTGATCCGGACCAGGTGGGTGCGCAAGCTCAGGAAGGCCGCGTTGGTATAGTCGGTGGGAGAGGGGATCGACTCGTGGAGCCCGCCATCGAGCTGAAGCGCCGCGGTTGCTGCGATTTCCTCAAGCTCGCGGCCCTTGTCCTCGATCAGGTTGGTGCGGTCGATCCAGAACACGGCCGCGAACATGATGGCAATCGTCAGCGTGGTCAGGCCCAAGCTGTACAGGATCAGTTTCAAGCGCAGATTGAACCTCAAGAGTGCCTCCCGTTCGTGGATGTACCCTTACTCTTCGGCAGGTTTCGCGGGAGCAAAAGATCCTTGCGAAGGCCTGATGAGGGATCGGCGCAATTTTACGTGCTGCGCGGTGGGGACGTCCTCCGAACAGGCAGGCTCGGAGGACGTGAGCTCAGACGTTGACCCTGCTGGCCTGATAGGATTCGACGAGCTTGGCCTGCAGTTCCTTGGGTACGGGATCATAGTGGGAGAAGGTGCGGATATGGGAGCCGCGGCCCTGGGTCATGGAGCGCAGGTGGGTGGAGTACTTCCACAGCTCGCCCAGGGGGACTTCGGCGCGGATCACCTGCAGGCGGCCCTCGGCGGTCATGCCCAGCACCTTGCCGCGCCGGGTCGAGATATCGCCCATGACGGACCCTAGGTAGTCCTCGGGAATGCGGACCTCAAGGGTGTAGATGGGTTCCAAGACGATCGGCGTGCTCTGTTCCATGGCCTCTCTCAGAGCCATCGAGCCGGCAATCTGGAAGGCCATATCGGAAGAGTCGACGGGGTGATAGCTGCCGTCATACAGGCGGGCGGAGATATCGACGATCGGCGAACCGACGATGGCGCCCTCCTCCATCACCAGTTTGATGCCCTTCTCCACGGCGGGGATGAACTTGCCAGGCACCGAACCACCGACGATGTTGTCGACGAACTGGAAGCCACCGCCGCGGTGGAGTGGCTTGAACTCGACGTGGATATCGCTGAACTGACCGCGACCACCGGTCTGTTTCTTGTAGCGTTTGTGGATGGTGACGGCCTTGCGCATGGTCTCGCGGTAGGGGATTTTGGGGGCGTGGAGTTCAACCTCGACGTTGTAGCGATTCTTGAGACGGGTGACGATCACGTCCAACTGCATCTCGCCTTGGCCGGAGACGATGGTCTCGCGGGTCTCGCCATCGAAATGGAAGTGGAAGGTCGGGTCCTCCTGGTGCAGCGCGGCCAGACCGATGCCGACCCGGTCCTCGTCGCCCTTGTTGCAGGTTACCAGGGCCGCGTCCATGGCCGCTCTGGGGAAGCGGATCGGGTCGATGATCAGCGGGTTGGCCGGGTCGCAAAGAGTGTCGTTGGTGTGGCTGTGGCGCAGCTTGATGATGGCGCCCATGTCGCCGCACTCGAGCATGGGCGTGTCCTTGCGCTCCTTGCCGTTGAGCAGGTAAAGCGTCGAAATGCGCTCGGTCTCGTTGCTGCTGGCGTTGTAGACTTCCATGCCGACCTTGAGCGTGCCGCTGTAGACCTTGACGAAGGACAGCTCGCCGACGTGGGGCTCGTTGATGGTCTTGAAGATCTGAGCGGCCAGCGGTTCGTCCGGGGAGCAGCGGCGCTGACCGGCGTTGCCGGCGCTGTCGGTGCAGTGTACGTCGGGTAGGTCGGAGGCCGAGGCACCATATTTAACGACAAGCTCCATCAGTCGGCGCACGCCGACGTTGCGCAGAGCGCTGCAGACGACGATCGGGTAGATCTCGTTGTGCTTGCAGGCATGGGAGAGGGCGTGCTTGAGTTCATCCTCGCGGATCTCCTGATCCTCGAGGTACTTGTTCATCAGCTCCTCGTCGTGTTCGATGACGGACTCCATGAAGACCAGACGGTAGGCGTCGTAAGTATCCTTGGCATCGGCGGGGATCTCCGCTTCAGTGTAAGTACCGGACCCGTCCTTGGCGAAGACCAGCATTTTGCCGCGCATCAGATCGACGATACGGTGAAAGCCGTCGCCGCTATCGTAGGGAAACTGGGTAACCACGGCATTCTTGCCAAAGCGGTTGATGATGTCTTCGGCGATCTGTTCGAAGCTCGCCTCTTCCTTGTCCATTTTGTTGACGACAAAGAACTTGCTCAGATTATGGTCGCGTCCGTAGCGCCATGCCAGCTCGGTGCCGACCTCAATGCCGGCCATGGCGTCGAGCACGAACAGGCCGATATCGACGACGTGGAAGGCGCCATAGACCTCGCCGATGAAATCCTGATAACCCGGCGCATCGACTAGGTTGACCTTGTGGTCGAGCCATTGAAAATGCATCATGCTGGTGCTGATCGAGAACTGGCGGTTCATCTCCTGATTGTGGAAGTCGGAGACGGTGTTGCCGTCTTCGATGCGGCCCATACGGTTGGTCACGCCAGCGTTGAAGAGCATCGCTTCGGCGAGAATGGTTTTCCCGCTCGAGCCATGACCCGCAATGCCAACGTTGCGAATATCCTCGACTTTCATGCTGTACCCCTCTAGCGAAACAGAATGTTGGCTGATGGGAAAAGGGGGGAACGCCTGAGGTTGGCGGTCCAAGGCATTCCTTCGATTCTCTCTCTTGAGCCAAAAAACGAATTCAAATGGTGAATCTACTATACCGCATTTAAAGGGGGCGGGGGCAGAATATTGTAAAAAAACAATGGCGAGGTCTGGCTGGCTGGAATAAAAGGCCGGCCCGCCTCGGAGCTCTTCAGGCGAGCTGGTGGGTGGTTTTTTTGGTCAGTCGGACCTGACCTTTCAGTTCGTGGGCGATCTGGCCTTTGATGTCCTCGAGCGCGCCGCGGAAACAGGTGGGGCAGATGCCGTGACTGGTGGGTTCGCTGCATGAGGGGTTGACGGCGCGCCAGAAACCTTGGCGGCAACGCTGGCGGTTGCAGTACATGCAAACGGTGCTCATTTGCACCAGCATGTCACGGGATAGCGATGAGCTTTCCATGGGGTGACCTCGGTTGTGGGGTTGGCGGGTGTGTTCCGCTACCCATATAACGGTTAATTCGGCTCCCGTCACTCCTCCAATCAGCGGGTTTTGCAAGAGTTTGACGTTGATCACGCTTTCATTTACGACTTGAACCTTTTTTTGCGAAAATGTGACTATTGTTCCCTTTTTGGGCATTGTGACCGAGTTGGGCCGTGCTGGCGCTCGGGAAGAGGTGGCCGATGAGTGTCTTTTGTCTGGTGGAAATACTGCGCGGCTGGCTGATGCCCTACCCGTTCTGGCTGCGCGACCTGGGTCGCCGGGGCGAGTACCTGGCCCGCCGCCACTTCCATCGCCGTGGCTACCATCTGGTCGCCGCCAACTGGCGCCATGGCCGCGGCGAACTGGATCTGGTCATGGCCAAGCCCACGCAACTGCTCTTCCTTGAGGTCAAGAGCCGCCATGCGCGCCATGACCGACCGACCCGGAGTATAGTGGCTCTGGCCCAGCGCCGGCGCCTTGCTCGCTTGGCGCACGTGTTTCTGGCCCAGTGGCCGGACGACGCCTTCGACTGGCGCTTTCAGGTGATCCACTTGGCGTTCTTCACGGCGCGCCGCTTTCGTTTAGAGCAATTCGAGTTGGACCTGCGACCCGCGCGCTGAGCTTAAGCGCTCAGGGCGGGCAAAAGCTGGCCCTCGCTGAACAGTTCGTCCAGTTCCGCGACAGGTTTGGGTCGGGAGATGTAATAGCCCTGGATCAGGTCGCAGCCAATCTGGCGCAGGAAGTCCAGGGTCGCCAAGGTCTCGACACCCTCGGCAATGATGTCCAGATGAAGGCTTTCGGCCAGCTGCAGGATGGCGCGGATAATGGCGGCGTCGCGGTCATCTGTGGTCACGCTGCGCACGAAGGACTGGTCGATTTTGATGATGTCCAGCGGGAAGCGCTTGAGGTAGCTGAGCGAGGAGTAGCCGGTGCCGAAATCGTCGAGGGAGATGCTGACGCCCAGGTGGCGCAGGCGGTAGAGCTTGTCGATGGTGCGCTCGATATCGTCGACCAGGGCCGATTCGGTGAGTTCGACTTTGAGGTACTGGGGCGGCAATTCCGTGCGCTCCAGGACATCGAGGATCGATTCGACGACATGCTTTTGCATGAATTGCTGCGCCGAGAAATTGACCGAAACGCAGATCCGGTAGCCCCTGTCGAGCCAGCGTTTGGCCTGGGCGCAGGCGCGGCGCAGGACCCAGTCGCCGAGCTCGAGAATCAGCCCCGACTGCTCGGCGATATGAATGAAGCGGCCCGGCAGGATGAAGCCGTGGCGCGGGTGGTTCCAGCGCACCAGGACCTCGACGGCGACGACACGCTCCTGCTTCAAGCTGACAATCGGCTGGTAGTGCAGCACGAACTCGTCGCGGTCGATGCCATTGCGCATCTCCGCTTCGAGGCGCAGCAGCTCCGTCGACTCGCGGTGGAGCGCGGCGTCAAAAATCGCCTCCTTGTCCTTGCCGCGGCGTTTGGCCTCTTCAAGGGCCGCGTAAGCGCTGTGGATGACGGCGGCGGTGTCCGCATAAGTCTCGTCCAACTGGACGATACCGACGCCGAGGTGCAGGTAGACTTCGAGGTCGCGGATCGAGAAGGGCGTGCCCAGACACGCGCGGATCTTGCCGATCGCGCTGTTGAGCTGTTCCTCGCTGTCTACGTCGGGCAACAGAATCGCGAAACTCTCGCCGCCGAAGCGGGCCAGACAATCTTCTTCGCCGATACACTCCTTGAGGCGCTTGCCGATGCGCATCAACAACTCGTCCTCCATCAGCTCGTGGAGGCTGTGGCGCACAAAGCCGAACTGGTCCAGACCCAGCAACAGCATGACGCCCTTGGCACGCGACTGCTCCTGGCAATGGCCCAGGGCCTGGCTGAGGCGGTCCTCGAATAGGCTGCGGCTGTAGAGGCCCGTCTGGGGATCGAATAACTTGTTGTGGGTGATGTCGGTCTGGCCGCCGACGACCCGATAGGCCGAGCCGTCTTTGCGCATCAGAGCGGTGCCGCGGGTCAGCACCCAGCGGTAGCTGCCGTCCTTGTGGCGGATGCGGTACTCGCACTCCAGCTTGGCGTCGCGGCCGCGCATTAGGCCTTCGAGCGCCCGCTCGACCTTGGCGCGGTCCTCGCCATGGACCCGCTCGAACCACTCGCCTGGCGTATTGCGAATCAGGTGGGGCGCGTAGCCGATGATCGACTTCCAGCGCGGCGAGTAGTAGATCTCGTTGGTCTCCAGGTTCCAGTCCCAGATACCGTCCGAGGTCCCCTGGACCGCCAGGTCGAAGCGCTCGATACTCTTTTCCAGCGCCAGC
The DNA here is from genome assembly GCA_964423555.1 of uncultured Holophagae bacterium. GTDB lineage: Bacteria > Acidobacteriota > Holophagae > Acanthopleuribacterales > Acanthopleuribacteraceae > CAYRFM01. Next base: position 10,571 of record CAYRFM010000088.1, read on the forward strand.
CGGGCTTGCTTGAGCGAGAGCTGGGTGTGGATTCGTGCGTGCATGACCTCAATGTCGAGGGGCTTGGTGATGTAGTCGTTAGCCCCTATGTTGAGGGCGCGAGTAATGTCCTCGCTGGCACTCATCGAGGTCACCATGATCACAGGCAGTCCGGCGCGCGGGTAGTTGCGGCGAATCGTGTGCAGGACCTGGAAGCCGTCCATATCGGGCATGACGATGTCGAGCAGAACCAGGTCGACATGCCAGTCCCGCAGGTAGTCGAGCGCCGCTTGGCCGGACTCCACCATGCGCGGGTGGTAGCCCTTGCTCTCGAGAGCGGCCTGCATCAGGCGGCGGTTGATTTTTTCGTCCTCGACGACGAGGACGATCGCGGAGGTTCGCACCATAGTCACCCACTTGCCAGCGCATGCGCGGGCCGAGCGCGGAAGCGCCCTTGCTGTGGTCGGCTGCTACGGACTCCTTGTAACATTGAGCGCCAGACTCCTCGGATGCTTGGGTGAGTTAGGGTGGCATTTTCGCGGGACCTGCAAGCATGTGATATCCCATCGAAAGATAACATCGTCAAAAATTCGAATCTCGTTAGCAGTCCTTGTCACAAGCTAAAAAATCGTCGCCGACCACAGTGCCTTAGATGCGCATCAGTTGGCGTAAGTCAGTTGTTTTGGGGCTTTTTTCCGTTGCCCAAGTCACGTATCATAGGAGAGAACACCAACGCCTAGCCAGGAGCGCCCGATGCCCATCCAAAAGCTCAAGATCAATCCGATTTTGATGAACTGCGTCATTGAGGGCACCGTTGGTGGGCTGTCCATGACGGGCATCCGGCCCGATGCCGTCGGCGTCTCGCGCTTCACCACGGCCTCCAAGGAACTGAGCGTGATCGTCGGTCTGCACGGCAGCCGCAACGGCAATATGACGCTCAACATGAGTGAGCGCACGGCCATGTTCCTCGCCGGCAAGCTCCTGTCCCAGGAAATTGCCGAGATGAGCGAGGAGACCATCGACGCCATCTGCGAGATCGGCAATATGGTGGCCGGCCAGTTCCACAATATCCTCCACGGCACACCCTGGCATTTCGACAGTATCTCGCTGCCGGCCTTTATTTTTGGCGCCAACTACAATCTCTACCACCTCAAGAACATCATCACCGTCGCCGTGACCTTCGAGATCCAGGAAGTTTCCGTGGTTCACATGAAGGACAAGTTCTTCACTTCGTCGATCGCGCTGCTGGGGGCGGGGGGCTATTGAGCGTGGGCGTTCCATCCGATAGATGAATTAACCTCTTGCCCAAGGCGGCAGTTCGATGATGGAGCCAGTAATCGGAAGTTATGCGGAGATGGAAGGGCCAGCCGAGGCTTGCGCCTTCCTGGAGTCGGCCCCCAACCATTTCCTGCTGACCCATACTTATCTGCCCGAGGGTTTTCCCACGGCACTGTGTTGTCGGGTCGTCAAATACGGGCCTAACCGCCGCCTCGATTACCTGCATGTGCCGAGCGGTACCGATCTGGCGCTGATTCGCGAACTTTGCCAGCGCGCACTCGACGATGATTGCCCCTGCACCGAACCCAATCTGGGTCGGCTGCTCCAGGAGATGGTCTGTTTTCTGGTCGATAAGACCGACCTGCGCGAAGTGGCCCGGGAAATCATCCAGCGCACCTGTGACCTCTTCGACGCCGAGGGTGCCGCCATCCTGGTCTACGACGAGCGGCGCGAGTGCCTGCGTTTTGTGGCGGTCTTCAGTCGCGATCACGCCGTAGAGGACAAACTGCGCAATCTGGAACTGCCCATCGATCAAGGGGTTGCCGGCTGGGTAGCCCGCCACAAACAGCCGCAGCTGGTCTGCCGTGCGGACGGCGACCCGCGCTTCAACGCCGCCGTTGACGTCAAGACCGACTTCATGACCCGCGACCTGATGGCCGCGCCGATCCTGATCGGCGACAAGCTGATCGGCGTGCTGGAAGTCGTCAATCGCCGCAGCAAGCCCTTCAGCGATTACGACCTGCCGCCCCTGCAAATGCTGTCCTCGCTGGTGGCGATCTTTCTCGAGAAGGCCCAGCTGCTAGCCGAGCGCCGCAAGGGCCTGCAGGCCGCCGACAAGGCCGAGATCGCCAATTCGCTGCTCCACAATATCGGCAACGTGCTCAATGGTCTGTCCGTGGCCGCTTCCACGCTCCGCACCGAGTTGAAGGTTCCCTTCGTGGCCAGGCTGGCGCGCACCGCCGATCTGATCGAGACACTCCAGGGGGCGACGCCCAACGCAGATCCTCGCGCGGCCAAGCTTGCGCCCTTCGTGAGGGACATCGCCAGCCAACTAGGGGAAGAGCGTGAGCATGTCACACGAGAGCTGTTGCGCATGAGCGACCGAATTCAGCTGATGAAGGACATCATCGAGACCCAGCAGACCATCGCCCGCATTGGCTCGAGCGATAATCAGGACCTGATTCAGATCATCGAAGAGGCCATCCAGGTCTTACACGAGATGCTCGAGCAGGAAGGCGTCCAGTTGCAGCGCGACTTTCACAGCGATCGGCCGGTCAGGGGCCAGAAAACCAAACTGGTCCATATCCTCGTCAACTTGATCAAGAATGGCATCGAGTCCATGCGGCACCTGCCCCTCCCAGCGCGCCTGCTCAGGATTGAAACCAGGGAGTCCAGCCAGGGCGGGGTCTGTGTCAAAGTCGCGGACCAAGGCCATGGTGTGGCGCCAGAACATGTGCACCAAATTTTTAATCACGGTTTCACGACCAAAAAAGATGGCCATGGCTTTGGCTTGAACTTCTGCGCCAAGGCCATGGGTGAAATGCAGGGCACGCTCGAAGTCTATTCCCCTGGAATCGATCAAGGTACGGTCTTCGTCCTCAATTTCCCTGACTTTAGCAAGACCGAGCTCATCGAGACCTGATTCGCATTTTTGTCACTGAATCCAGCCTTGGCACTCTATGCTTTTCGATCTAAAATGGTGGCTCTCTCCGTTGTAATTCCCTGGTATTTGGAGGAGCCCGTGGCTAATTTCGACAGAATTATTGCAAACCGTACGCTCAGCGACAGGAATGGCAAGCCGCTGCGCAAGTGTAGTGTGTGTGAAACCTTATTGCTCGAGACCGACTATTTCACAATTGCCAAAGCCTACAGTAAGGGCAAGGCCATCCTAGAAGCGCTGCAGTGCTTTTCTTGCCAAATGAACTCTAAATCCTATGCTTCGGCCCAATCTATGGAAAACATCATGCTGTATAGCGGGCGACGCTTCAACGAATTCATTCAGGACAGTATCCAGCGACGCCTCTACCACTTGGAGGATCCCACCTGCCTGATCACGGGCGAGGAATTGGATCCCCAGGACACTTTTGAGCTCTACACCTTTAATATGCCTGGTGCAGGTCTGAACGAGCACAACTACCTACTGATCGGGCCGACCGCTGTCGAGCAGATGAGCGACCTGCTCAGCCACGAGACCCGCGAGTCCTGGGGGCGCTACACCGATCGCTTGGCGCCGGACATGCCGGACGTCTATGTCTCGCCGATGTTCTTGGGCTAGCAAGAGCCCCTCCGAAAAGGTGCCTGCGGGACCTTTATGGTGCTATGACATGATGGGGAAAAAGTTAGCGGTCCTCATGAATGATCGACCGCTTTAACTATTCGCCGCTGCCGCGGCGGCGTTCCGCTAGAGCCTTGGCATTCAGCTTTTTGAGCCGCTGTTCCTGTTCCTCGCTGCGGGTCTTGTAGTAATCGACCCGCTTGCGCAATTCGCCGACGGTGGCCAGCAACTGGCTGACCTGGGTCGGCGTCACGCCGCCGTAGGCGTTGCGCAAGCTATCGTAGTGTTCGCGCAGCGACGCCAGCTCCTGGTTGTTCTCGCGCAGGCGCTCCATGAGGGCCACGATCTTGGGGCCGCTGCGGTCCTCCGCCGGCGTTTCGGCGGGGGCGGCCGCCGCTGTCGGGGCCGTCTCATGGACCAACTGGTTCAGCTCGGCCCGGTCCATCTCGTTGATGCGCGTCTCGAGCCGCACGCAGGTGCTGAGGTAGTCGTTCTGCAGCTGCTGGTGCTCCTCGAACAACTCTTGATAGCGGTCGGCCAGGTCGCCGTACTCGCCCATCTGCCGGTGAAGCAGGTCCGTCAGCTGGTCGACCTTTTGGTCGAGGGTCGTCTCGGCGTTGCGGACCTGGCTGATTTCGTCATTGAGGTGGCCGATCTTGGATTCGAGTCGCGAGGCGTAGAGTCGCTGTTCTTCGAGGGCCTTGACCAGGGCGCGGTGACCCTCCTGGTTGGCGTTGCGGACCCGCGCTTCGGTGATCAGCTGATAGAGCCAGAACAGGGTATAGTTGGGCATGATACGCGTGCGCAGCAGGTCTTGCAACTTCTCCGGCGAGTCGTACAGAAGGCCCAGGAACTGGTAGGGCACGTCGCGCAGGCGGATCGGGATCAGGGCCAGATAGCGCTTGCCGTCCTGGTCGTCGCTGGCGCGTTCGTCGGTGTACTTATAGAAGCGAATCTCGGTAAAGTAGGACGGTTCCTTGACATGAATCAGTCCGGTCAGGTACTCGCGAAAGGCCAGGGGTGGCGGGACACCGATCCAGTCGTTGTCCGCGACGTTGTAGACAAAGCTGCCCTTGAGGCGGAACTCGTTGGCGAGTCGTTCCGTGACATGTAGCCAGTTCATGATGACGGGGGTAGGGCGTGAGGCGTCCTCTTTTTCGTCGTAACTCATGGCATCCTTGGAATCCGCGGTGGGGTGAGTAACTGATGCGCGCCGTTTTGCTCAGTATACTTGGATTCACAGGGAAACGCCAGGGGCGACCCGCATGCGCGGCCAAGTGGGGCGGCGACCACTGAGGGGCCGCCTGCCAGTACGCGCTCAGGCTCTGGCGAAGCCCGCCATGCGCTCGCGCAGGACCGCGGCGCCCTGTTCCATCAACAGCCGCGCGATCTCGTCGACATGGCGCTGGCGCCAGGAGGCCAGTGCCGTATCGGCTACGTATTGGTTGAAGGCACCCAGCGCCGGGCCGCAATGGACCTGGAAACTGACTTTTTCGGAGGCTTCACCCGTCAGGGCCAGGCGGTTGGTATGGACGAAGTACCATTTAAAGACCAGCGCCATCTTGTGCTTGGGGTTGCGCTCGGCCTTCTCCAACTCGGCGGGTCGATTGCGCCGCCAGTAAGTGCTGGTCTCTTCCCAGATCTGGGCGAAACTGCGCTTGAAATACTTTTCCTGGAGCATCGCTGCCGTGGCCTGATCGATCTCCTCCAGCGCGTTGTGCTGGCGGTAGAGTTCGAACAGCTTATTGGCGCGAGCGGGGAAGAAGGTGCCGCGTTTGAGGACCTGGACCCGGGCGCCCAGCTCGAACATGTCGCCAGCGGGCGCATAGTCGGTGTCCTGGATGTTGATCGCTTGCAGCATGTCCTTGACCAGGTCGCTGGTACCGGCCTCGACGGTGCACTGGTTGACCGAGCCGGTCAGCACGAAGTCGGCACCCAACACAAATGCGGCGGCCACGGCTTCGGGCGAGCCGATCCCGCCGGCCGAACCCAGGCGCAGCGGCTGCTCGTAGGCGAACTCGCGGGTCAGCTCCGCGCGCAAACGGTTCATGGCGGGGAACAGCGCATAGGCGACCCCCATGTCCGTGTGGCCACCGGAGTCGGCCTCCAGGCAGATGTCGTGGCTGATCGGGTTGCGGCGCGCGACGGCCAGTTCGCCGGCGTCCAGGCGCCCGCTCTGCTGCAGTTTATCCAGCAGTTTCTCGGGCGGCGGGCTCATGAACCAGCGCGCGATCTCGGGCCGCGAGACCTTGGCGATGACTTGGTTGGGAATGACGCTGCGACCCATGCTGTCGGTGTAGGCGCCCTTGAAGCGGAACCAAACGAGCGCCTCGGTCGGCGAGAGGTAAGCGGCGGCCTCAATGAAACGCACGCCCTTGCGCAGGAACAACTCGGCCTGAGCCAGCTCCAACTCGGGGTTCTCGAGGTTGTAGAGCAGGTTCATGCCATAGGCTTGGCCGGGCCGCAGCTCGCGCTGGATGTAGTCGATGTCGGTCTCGATGCGGTTCAACTCCATGCCGCCGGTGCCCAGGAAACCGATCAGGCCGGCCTTGCCCATGCGCACGACCAGTTCCTTGGAGGCGATGCCCTTGTACATGGCACCGGCCACATAGGCCCAACGCACGCCATAGCAGGCGCGGAACGCGGCGCTGCCAAGGGTCTCGGCCTTGATTTCGAAGCCGTTGACGGGCGTCGCCACCGCCGCGGGCGGCTGCGGCGGCGTGTTCAGAGGCGCGCTGGCGGGTTCGGATTCGGCGCTGAGGTCGAGCGCTGCCGCTTCGCGCTTGATCTGGCGGAACAACCCGGTCAGGACCTTGCCGGGTCCCAACTCCTCGACGGCCTCGGCGCCCAGCGCCATGGCGTAGCGCATGCACTCGGTCCAGCGCACCGGCTTGACGATCTGCTGGACCAAGAGTTCGCGGATCTGATCGGGGTCGCGGTGGGGCCGGGCTGTAACATTGGAAAGCACCGGAATCTCCGGCATGCGGAACGGCGCCTGAGCTAGGGCCGCGCGGAACTCTTCGGCGGCCGCGACCATATGGCGCGAGTGGAAGGCCGCGGAGACCTCCAGAAGTTTGGTGCGGCGTGCGCCGGCCTGTTCCAGCGGTTGGAGCGCGCGCTCGACTTGATCGCGCGGGCCGGAGATGACGACCTGGCTGGGGCTGTTGTCGTTGGCGATATCGACCTGGTCGGCGCCAATCTCCGCTAAGACGCGAGCGATGCTTTCGGCGGGAAAGCCGAGCACCGCTGCCATGCCACCGCCGCTGGCGCGAGCCATCAGGGCGCCGCGCTGCTGCACCAGGCTCAGGCCGGTTCTGAAGTCGAAAGCACCGCCGGCAAAGAGCGCGTTGTACTCGCCGAGACTGTGACCCGCCAGGAGCTGTGGGCGGTCACCGCTGCGGGCCAACCAAGCCAAGGCGCCGACGACAAACAGGGCGGGTTGGGTAAATTGAGTTTGGACAAGACGATCGTCCGGGTTATCGATGCAAAGATCGCGAACCGAATAGCCCAGAAGGCTATTCGCTTCAGCGACAAGGTCGGGGAAGGTGTCGAACAGACTTTGACCCATGCCCTTGTCCTGAGAACCCTGGCCGGGGAAAACAATCGTCAACATGATTTGCTTCCTTGTTCCAATGACGGTGCGCACCACTTCGGGTGATGCGCTTAAAAAACTCTCCAATTGTGGAACCAGGAGCAAGCCTCTATTCGGGCCGGTGGAGGCGGGGGATCCTCAATCTCATTTCTGGTCCATAGGGTCCGCGTAATTTTGGCCGGTTAGTTTACCGTGCGGTTCGGTTTTCCGGATCGGGATACGACGTTTTTCTTACCAGTGGTTGCGACCGCGGGAGCCGCCACGGCCACCGCCACCGCCGCCGCCACTGCGGCTTTCACGCTCTCTTGCCTGGTTTACCTTGATTTGACGGCCGTCCATTTCTGAGCCATCCAGCGCCTCGATTGCCGCATTCGCGTCGTCACCGTTGCTGAAAGTCACGAAACCGAAACCACGGGAACGTCCGGTCTCACGATCCGTGATGATCCGGGCATCTTCCAACTCACCGAAGCTGGAAAAGGATTTACGAAGGGTTTCTTCGTCCGTGTTCCAGCTCAAATTGCCTACAAAAAGCTTCATCTCGATAGTCTCCTAACTCGATACCCCCGCTTCCACGATGGCACACCAATATACCATTGGTCATGGTTCCTAGCGAAGAAAAGAATAAAAAAAACATGAAATTAGTGCCGCCAGCCTGCTTATTTGACTCAAACAGCCCGGTTTGACATGGCCGCGGCTTGATTTTAGCGATCGCGATGGGGGCAAACGCCCGTCCCCCAACGGCTCAGAGACATGCTTGGGTCCCGTCCAGGCGCCGCGCCAGCCTCTGGTCGCGGCGCCGCGTGGACTATTTTGCCGGAGCGATCCGGTAGCTATAGCGGACCAGGCTCATCTCCTCGTCTTCATCCTCTTCCAACAGGTAGGCTTTGTTGTTTTTGAAGAACATCCGTGGACCTATGCCGAAATAGGACGCAAAGACGTTCACCGAAACAGCCGGCAGTTTGACGCTGCCAATGAACTGACCCTTGTCGTTGAACACTTCGGCCAGGGAGACCCGTGTCTTGGGATTGTAGTCGCTCAACACCATCAGGCTGCCCTTCTCCATCGGCACCAGGCCGTAGATCGGCTGTTTCGAGGCCGGGAACTCGGCCAGCTCGACGGCCTTGCGCACCCTTGCCTCGGTGATCATGGCGTGGACCTGGGGCGGCATCGAGGACAGCACCTGCTCGCGGATCGCTTCCACCAGCGCGTCGCGCTCGGCCTCGTCCAGCGGTTTGGGCTTGAACTTCTTGCGTATCACCAGGTCCGGCTTGAAGTCCTTGGTGTAGCGCGTGATCTCGTACTTGCCGTTGAGCGCCGAGTAGGCCTTGCCGCTCTGGTCGAAACACATCATCGGCTGTTGGGTCGGCGCCAGGCGGAACCATTGCGCCATGTAGTTCTCCCAGAAACCGGGCTGGTTCATCAGGGCAGGCGTGACGATCGTGACCTCGCTCTCGGGGAACTTGATCACCGGCTCCATGTCCTTGGTCAGGAACATGCCGCCGATGATGGCCTTTTCCTTGTCCTTGGGTTTCATGGTGTAGGAATACATGTGGCTGCCATCGGGCGAGAAGATGGCGCTGAACAGGATCATGCCCTTCTCGGGCATGCCTTTGCGGTCCTTGAACTTGAGCTGACTGTCAAAGTTGTTGAACTGCGGGAAGAATCCCTTGGTGTCGCTGACGATGATGTTCTGATCCGCCAGAATCGTCAGGTTCATCGGGTCGAAGAATTCGCCCGGACCCTCGCCCTTCTTGCCAACCTGGCGCACGAACTTGCCGTCCGCGCCGAACTCGATGATGCGGCAACCGCCCTGGTCCATAATGAACATGTGGCCCTGGTTGTTGGCGGCGATTGCGCAGCGCGCCCCGGTCCAGGTCAGGTCCTCGCGACCCATGGCCGCCGGCGAGAGCCGCAACTCTTCCTTGAAAATGATCGTTTGGGCTTGGCCCTTTGGCTTGAAGTCGTTCTCGACTTCGCCGGCCCAGGTCAGCATGCTCGCTGCCATCAGGGCCAAAATCATGCAATGTCTCATGGTATCCCCCACAGATTTAGACTGCGACCCCTGCATTAAAGCACTCTTGTCGCCAAACTGGAACCTTGCCCGACAATTTTTATTCGTGGTTTTCAGCGGGCTCGAAAATGTTCCCTGGGAACGGGAATTCGACTACACTGAGGTGCCCATGCTGGGGCCGAGGAGGGTCCGTGATGTTGCCATCGCTCAAAAGACGCGCCTTGTGGCTGCTCCTGCTGCTCGTGCCGGCGCCGACCCTCGGGACCCTGATCCTGCTCTGGTTCCCTGCCACTCTCGGCACCGCGCTGGGCAAGGCGCTCTACATGGCCTGCAAGCTGTGGATCCTGTTGCTGCCACTGGTCTGGTGGCTCTGGGTCGAGCGCCGCAAGCCCTCCTGGTCGCCGCCGCACCAAGGCGGGCTCCTGGTCGGCCTGGGCCTTGGGCTGGTGCTGGGCGGATCTGTGTTGGCGGTCTGGTATGCTTGGGGCACGGCGCTGGTCGACGTACCCGCCGCCCGCGCCCATCTCCAAGCCAGCGGCGTGGCCGAGCCCGCGGTCTACCTGGCGCTCTCCGCCTACCTGGCCCTGGTCAACAGCCTGTTGGAAGAATACGTCTGGCGCTGGTTCGCCTTCCTGAACTTCGAGACCCTGTTCGGCACCCGTGCCGCGGTGATCCTCGCCGCTCTGGCCTTCACGCTTCACCACGTGTTCGTCCTGCGCGCCAGCTTCTCCTGGACCGTGACCCTGTTGGGCGCGCTGGGCGTCTGCAGCGGCGGCTTGATCTGGTCCTGGTGCTACGGGCGCTACCGCTCCGTCTGGCCGGGCTACCTCAGCCACTTACTCGTCGATGTGGCCGTGCTCTGGATCGGCTGGCAGATCCTGGTCAGCTGAGCCGAGCCGTCGGCGACGGCTCGGGCCGCACTCAGGTGAGCCGGGTCAACTCGCGAAGGTACTGATTGGGCACACCGACTTTCAGCCTGTTCTCGCCGTCGAAGCGGAACGGGCGGGTTTGGACGGTGCCCGTGTAAGCGCGCATGACGTCGGCAACGACAGTCAGCAGCAGGTTGCCCCCCAGCTCGGGTGTCTTGGGGTCCAGTTCGACCGTGTAGGTCCCAAAATAGGCGTAGGGCGAGGCCGTGGCAAAGGATTGCGTCAGCAGCTCATAGGGCACCGTCCAGGGCGCGCTGGGCTGCAGCCAGCCCGGTTGAGGCGCGCCGCTGAAGGGGTCGGCCGGAATCCCCAGAGCGGGATTGGGGTAGATCATCAGGCTGAAGTGACCGGATTTGTCGAAGACCCAATAGCCCGAGGAGGGGTTGCCCCAGGGGTAGGTCTTTTTCTTGGGATGCTTGGGATCGTCGCCGATATCCCAGGCTTTATTCATGCTCCAGGTTCCAATCACGGTACTTGCGTCAGGCATGGGGTCCTCCTCGGCAGGCTTATGCAGGGTAGCCCTGCTTCATCCAGGCGGCAAAGGCCGCGATCTGTTCGGGGGTTAGCGGCGGATACGGGCTGGGCGGCATCTGCTGGGTCGAAATCTGATTGAAGATGACAGCCGCGTTGGCCTTGACGTCCTCGTATTTCGTCAGGTCGAGGCGCCACATCATTGAGGCGCGAAACTGGCTGAAGAGGGGCGCGATGTCTTTTTTGAAGGAAACGGCAATCATAGTTCTTTCTCCATCAGGTCGAGCGAGACGTTGAGTAGGCAGCCACTGCCGGCGCGGGCGGTGATGCTTTTGGTGGCGGTGAACTCGAATTCACCGAAGTCGAGAACGTAAAGGCTCTGGCCGTCGTTGCTGAAGCACAGGTCGATGGGGCGCTGCACGGGCAGGCTGGGCATGGCGTGCAGGGACCAATCCCGCGGGTCGACCCTGACGAGGTTGCGGCCGACCCTGGGGCCGGCGGGTCCAGTCATGGGCCGTTCATCGCCGAACTGGGCGACCAGCAGCTGGCCCGCGAAGCGCCCGCGGGGGATCTGGGTGAACTTGACGGCGCAGGCGTTGACGGCAAAGGCCAGCAGGGGCCGCTCGGGGGCGGGCAGAGTGTCGTGGTCGGCCAGCAGAAATGCTTGGACCGCGCCATCGGGTCCGCGGTAGCGTGGGTCGGTGATCGGCACGCCGCCGTAGAAGTCGGGCCAGCCGTACCAGGCGCCGGCCTTGATCTCGTAGAGGAAGTCGGGGCAGTTCCAAACCGGGCGCACGCCGCGGGCGTCGGCCCCCTGGTCGGTGGCGATCAGGCGGCCGTCGGGCAGGAAGCCCAAGCCGTAGCCGTTGCGCAGACCCCAGGCGACCAGCTCGAGCTGACTGCCGTCGAGGTTGCAGCGCATGACCGCGGCCGTGCAGGGCAGTTGGGCCGACAACCTCGTTCCGGCGGGGTGTTGCTGGCGGTACTTGGCGAAGGCGCCCGTGGCGATCGGCTGGCCCTCGCGGTCCTTAGATGCAAAAACCTGATCGGCCAAGGTAATCGGATAGCCGGGCAGGTCGGGGTCGTGGGCGACCTCCAGCAGCCAGGCCATGTCCTGCGAATCGGCGCCGATCACGCCGCTGTTGGTCATGGCGCCCTGGCTGAAATAGAGTTTGCCGTCGGGGCCGAGCACGGTCATGTTGGTCTGGTAGTTGCCGAAGCCGGGCAGGTCGTCCAGGATCGTCTGGCGCGCGCCGCTGCGCAGGTCGAACCGGCTGATGCGGCCCGGTTTGCCGCCTTCGGCGACGATCAGCGCGCCCTCGTGCCAGAGCAGGCCGTTGACGGGCTCGCGCAGGTCGGCGAGCAGGCACTGCGTGCTGCCGTTCTGCGCGATCTGGAGCACCCGTCCGCCCTTGGGCGCGCCGCCGAAGGGCAGGCCGGACTCGGCCACATAGAGCGTGCCGTCCGGGCTCTGGGCCAGGCTGGTTGGGAAATTGAGGTTGGAGACGAACGCTTTCATGGTTTACCCTTGATCAAAATAGGTGCGTACCGCAAGGAAACACAGGTAGAGGCCGACCGCCAGCTCGATGCGCTCTGGCAGAAAGCGGCGCACGTAGCGGCCGATGAACAGGCCCGCGATCGCCATGGCGCCGCTGACTAGCCCGATCGTCAGCGCCGAACCCAGCAGCGGCGTGCTCGAGAAGCTGATGCCCGCGCCGGCGATGAGGTTGTCGAACGAGAGCGAAAGCGGCAGGCCGACCAAGAGTCCCGGCCGGTTGACGAACTGCTCCAGGTTCTGGTCCTGGTCGCGCATGGCCAAGGCGAAGACCAGCGCACCGCAGCCCAGCATGGCGATTGGCACGATGCCGTTGACCAGCGGGCCCAGTGCCAGGATCAGGCCGCGGCCGAGGAACAGGCCCAGTACGGCCGCCAGGATCTCGCTGGCCGCGAAGGCCGCCGCTAGGATCAGCAGACGCCGCCGCGAGATCGGCAGCAGCGCCAGCGAGGCGCTGACCTGGAGGTTGTCCAGGCCCGCCAGCACGCCGAAGATCAGGACTTGCAGCATCTCAGCCCTTCAGGCCGTAAATGCGCAGCACGCCGCCCCGCCGTCCGAAGACGAGGGCGCCGGCCACCATGTAGTTGCCCGCCATGGCGGGGCCGAGGCAATAGCCGTAGCCGCCGTTCATGCCGCCGGTCTGCTCGCCCAGCTGGTCCTCCCAGAGCATTTTCCCGGAAAAGGCATCGAAGGCGTAGACGGCGATCTTGGAGGTCGAGCAGAAGACCAGATCGTTGACCACCAGGGGCGAGCTCAAGCCCGACTCGCCCGGCGTGCGGTACATCGGCGGCTGGGCCGTGGTGTAGCGGCGGGGATCGCCGTCGTCCATCGGCCAGGCGTCGGCCAGCGTGTCCCATTCAAGGGCGCGCAGGAACGGCGTGGTCGTGTAGTCGATGCCGGCCTGGACATTGTGGTAGTTGTTGCCGCCGACGCCGATGAAGAGCCTGCCCAGGACCGGGTTGATCGCCGGCGTGCTGTAGGTGCCCGAATAGTTTTCCTGGTCCTCCTCGTCGGAGAGGCGGTTGGGCACATAGGGGTCCATGCGGTTGTCGTTCGGGCCCACATGGGGATCGACGGTCGGGATCTGGGTGCCGTCGTTGTAAAGTGGCAGCAGCTGGCGGAACGGTACGACCGGCTTCATCGTCAGGGCGTCGATCACGGACAGGCTGCCGTTCTTGCAGCCCGCGGCCACGACCCGGCGGCCATTGAGGGTGTAGAGCGTCGGCGAGCCGCCGAAGTCGACGTCGACATCGGTGTCGCGGTAGCTGGACTCGGGCGGCGGCTGGTAGAAGCCGCGAAAGCTGCCCGACGAGGCGTCGAGGGCCAGGATCCCGTTGGAGAAGCCCTTGCTGGGCAGGGCGCTGTCGGGCACGGGGTTGCCGGTCGTGCAGAACAAGCGGTCCAGCTGAGCGTCGTAGGCGATCGAGGACCAGACCGAGGCGCCGCGGATGGCCGGGTTACAGGGGCCGATCGAGAACGGCGCGGGCGGGTTGCTGGCGACGGCGTCCGGCGGCAGCACGTTGGGCTGGTTGGGCACGCCTTCCTCGAACTGGCAGGTACAGTAGATCCACTGGACCTGGCCGCTCTCGGCGTCGAGCGCAAAGACAAAGCCGTAGCTCCAGGGGTTCTCGCCCTCGCCCATGCCGACAAAGACCAGGCCGTCGTCGACCGAGACGACCGGCGAACACCAGCCGGCGGGCGGCGGCGCGCCGGGCTGGCTGGGGTTCGTTACCGGCTGGTTGTAGGCCAGGTCGGCATTGCGCAGGTCGACCACCCAGGCCAGACTGAGGTCCTTGCGGTTGAGGCAGTAGAATTTGCCGTTGAAGGCGCTGAAGTAGACCTTGTCCTTGGTCACCGCCGGCGTGCAGCCCATGCCCATGAAGCCGTGGGAGTCGCCCTCGGCGGGGTCGATCGGCCACTCATAGCTGGCCAGTGTCTTGCCCGTCTTGGCGTCGATCTTCAAGAACTTGCCACCGTTGGCGCCTGGCAGGTCGAGGTTATTGGCCAAGCCCACATAGACGACGTCGTCGACCAGGGCCGGTACCGAGAGCACGGGACCTGGGATCTCGATATCGTGGAGCAGTTGAAAGCGATCGATCGTCGCGCGGGAGATCGCGCTGCCAGTGACCGTGCCGGAATGGGCGGGATCGCCGTGGTACATCCACCAATTGGACTTGCTCATCTCTTTCCTCCGGGCTCAAGCGGGAATATAGTCGAAGGTCGGGCCGGCGGTCATACCGGGCACAATCTCTGTCGCCATCATGACGCGGGCCTGCTCGGTCAGGCCCTGCATCGTCAGCAGGGCCGGTCCGAGGTGGTCGGGCGAACCGTTGAAGACCTTGTGAAGCGTGCGCAGCAGGTCCGAATAGGCGCGGTTGAAGGTGCGGTTCAGGTCGGCCAGGTAGGGGGAGCCCGCGTAGCTGGCGGCCGTCGGGTTGGCTATCACCGGTTGCACGCCTGCCGGGTTGAAGCGAATGCGGGCGCCCTCGAAGACCCAGGGCGGCGTGCAGCCGGTGGGGTTGGGGATCAACCTGCGACCGTAGAAAATCTCCGAGTAGCGGTAGTAATGGGCCAGTTTGTGGTCCGAATCGAGCGGACTGACGCTGCTGCCCTCGCCCTGGGAGATGATCAGGTCGATGGCGGCCAGCGCGGTGTCGAGGTCGTAGACGCCCTTGTTCTGCAGGGCCGGGAAGCCGGTCCGCAGCTGGTAGGCCGGGTTGCCGGTGAAAATGTTCTTGAGCTTGGAGAGCTCGATCAGCTCCTGCTTAATATGATCGTAGAACTCGCCGATCGTCATGCCGTCGTCCGGTGTCGGTTCGCCATCGACATCCACCGTTGGCGGTGGGGCCTCAATGACCATGAAGACATCGTGGATCAGCTGTTTCGACATCGGCGCCAGGCCCACGATCAGGCTGTGCTCGACACCGCCGGGCAGGTGGCCGGGATAGTTGGGAATGAACTTGGGATTGTCGATCGCCGGCGCGCCACCGATCGCATTCAGGACATTGCAGTCCAGCGACATGTGCAGCATCTCTTCGATCAGCACCGAGCGGATCAGGCTGGCGACCTCGCGATTGGCCTGCTGCTTGATCGAGAAGAAGGCGTAGAGGTAGGGCGGGATCGTCGAGTGCTCCAGCTCGATGGCCAGTTGCAACAGGCCGCGGAGTTTGTGCAGGCGCTTCTGAGGATCACTGCGGTCATACTCGAGCAGCTTGCGTTTCATGCGGATCATGACAGCCTCCACGTGGGCCAGGTCTTTATGCGCAACTCTTTAGGTCGCAGGGTTTGCGAAGGCCGCGACTGGGGGTCAAATGCCTGAGTCGGGGCGCCGTGTAGCTGAGCTTTCAGGGTGAACTGGACGAGATTATAGGACGGTGCGGAGCGTCAAGTCCAGTGTGAATTCATGCATTTCCATGATTGTCGTAGATCTTCGTGAGCTATAGTCAGCACACTGAAGGGAGCAGAACTATCCAGGCATCGAATTATAACGGAACCCAGGCATTGGCTTGTTTGTGCAATCCGCGCAAGGACTAACTTGCTGAAATATCGTTTGACGGGGTCCTGACCATCGGTTAGGATGGGTACCAAACTGGTAAATTCATTCGAGTCAGTCGCTAACAACGCACGGGTTTTGCCACCCACGAGGATCGCATTTATGAATCGTCACCTGATTTACCGTCGCACCGCCCTCGCCACCGATCTGCTCGCACTGGCGATTGTCTGTTGGACCCAACCGCCCGTGCAGGCCGGTGACGAGGAACTGCCGCCGGTTTTCGCCACGACCACCGTCTGGGAGCGGATGCTGGACAGCGCCACCGCCGCGGTGACGGTCATCGATCGGCAGGAGATCGAGGCGCTGGGCGCCATCAGCGCGGCCGAGGTGCTGCGCTTCGTGCCCGGTGTCCAGCTCGTCGGCGCGGGCACGCGCGGCAGCCTGAGCGTGGCCCAGATCCGCGGCGGCGACCCGAATTTCACCCTGGTGCTGATCGATGGCGTTGCCGTCAACGACGGCACCTATCAGGTGGGTGGCGTCTTCGACCTCGAGGGTCTGCCGGCGTCGGCCGTGGAGCGCATCGAAATCGTGCGCGGCCCGTTCTCCTCCTATTACGGTTCGACCGGCCTTGCCGGCGTGATCCAGATCTTCACGCGCCAGGCCCAGGGCCGGACGGGCGAGGCGGCCCTGGCCGGCGGGGATGGCGGTTACCGCGCGGCCGAGTTCGGTCTCAGTTTGGCCAACCACAGTTACTTGGGCGCATCCTACCAACGCCAGGCCGAACAGGTCGCGGACGAGTCGTTTGAGTCCCTACATGCGACCGGCAGCAGTCACTGGGATCTGGGCGAAACGACGCGCCTGCGGCTCGCTGGTCGGGTCGCCGATTGGCAGGCAGACGACTACTCGGACGCCTCGGGCGGACCCGTCTACGGCTCGGGCGAGGTGCGCCATGCCGAGCATTCGGAACAGAGTCTCGGCCTGGATCTGCAGGGTGGCCGCGGGCCCTATCGCCACAAACTGACGGCAGCCTTCTACCACCACGGCCTCGATCGCCACACGCCGGCGATTGGTTTCTTCGTACCCGAGTCGACCGAGACGACCGACTTCAGCCGCTTCCGCCTGAGCTGGTACGGCACGCGCCAGTGGGGCAGCCGGCTCAGCCTCAGCCTCGGCCTGGACGGCGAGCAGGAGCGCGGCGACAACCAGAGCCTGCTGTTGCTGCCCGACGATTTTGGCGGACCGGTGGCCGGCGACTACCAGTTGACGCGCACGACGCCTGGCCTCTCGGCGGAGCTGCTCTACAACCGCGACAAGGTCACGCTCGAGCTGGGTTCGCGGCTGGACTGGCCGGAGTCGAGCGACAGCCAGTGGAGCCCGCGCTTGGGCTTGAGTTACCGACCCGACCCGCATTGGCGTTTCCGCGCCGCGGCCGGTCGCGCCTTCAAGCTGCCCAGCTTCTTCGCCCTAGCCAGTCCCCGGGCCCTGGGCGGCAACCCCGATCTCAAGCCTGAGCTGACCACGGGCGGCGATCTGGGCCTCGAGTGGCACGGCGCCGACGAGCGCCTGGAACTGGGCCTGGACGCCTTTCACCACCGCTATCGGGACCTGATCGACTTCGACTTCGAGCAGTTTCTGCACGTCAACCGCGCCGCCGTCGTCGCCGACGGGGTCGAGGGCCGTTTCCTCTATCGGGCGCGGCGCTGGACGCTGGCCAGCGATCTGACCTATCAGGACGTCGTCGACGAGGAGACCGAGCGGGTGCAGCGGCACCAGCCGCGCTGGCGTGGCGGGCTGCGCCTGGACTGGCGACCCTTGCCGGCGCTGACGACGCACCTGGAGCTGCAGCGCCTCAGCGCACAGCGCGACGAGCAGCTGACCGCGCCCCAGCGCGAGACCGTGCCCGCCTACACCCTGGTCGGCGCCGGCGGGCGCTGGACGACGCGCGGCGCCCTGCAATGGCAGCTGCGGATCGACAACCTGATGGACGAAGACTACGAGACCCTGATCGGCTTCCCAGGCCCCGGTCGTTCCTTCCGCCTGGGCCTGCGCAAGACCTGGGGCGAGGAGAGCGCGCGATGAAAGTCTACGGCTGGCTGACCCTTTCGATGTGCCTGACCTTCCTGGCGTTGTTCGGGGTGGTCGAGGCCCTGCACGTGCCGCTGCTAACCGACCCCCAGCCCTGGTTGGGCCAGGGCGGCGTCCTGGCGGCCTCCGTGGGCATCGGCCTGCTGGTCGCCGATGTCCTGCTGCCCGTGCCGGCCAGCCTGGTCATGGTCGCCCACGGCGCGCTCTTTGGCGTTGTCGTCGGTACGGCCCTCTCGCTGCTCGGCACCATGGGCGCGGCCGCCTTCGGCTTCTACCTGGGCCGCAAGGGCAGCCCCTGGCTGGACCGCACCGTCTCCGACGAGGAGCGCCAACGGGCCGCCACGCTGTTGCAGCGCTGGGGCCTGGTGGCCGTGGTGGCGACGCGACCGGTGCCAATTCTGGCCGAGACGGTCGCGATCCTCGCCGGTACCGGCCCGATGCGCTGGGACCGCTTTCTGATCGCCTCACTGCTCGGCAACCTGCCACCCTGCCTGCTCTACGCCCTGACCGGCGCCACCACCCAAGATTTTGGCAGTTTCGTACTGATTTTCTCGCTGGTCATGGTCTTCGCCGGCTTAACCTGGCTGATCGGCAAACGCTTCGGCCATGAACAAGCGCTGGAAACCGATCGCGCCTAGTGCGACTATTCCTTGGTGGGAGCTCTTCGCCACGATGAGAACTCACGGCACATATCAGGAACTAGCCCGCGATCTAGTTTAGTTACGCGCCGGGTCCGCGTAGCCGAGAAAAGTGATGTAAAGCGGCTAATACGACTTTGTCAGGTTGGTAATCAAGGCATCCAGGCGGTCCCCAGGTCTTGCCTGCGGGGAACCCGGTTGGTTCGCGGAGCCGGGAAAAGTGAGGGCTAGGCGCCCCCGCCGCTTTGCCTTGGTCGCTGCGAACGCGTATCGTCCGCGAAGCCGGCAGAGAGCCATTGCACGGCCAACCTGACAAAGTCGTACTAGGCGCCCCCGCCGCTTTGCCTTGGTCGCAGGGAACGCGAATGCTGGGTGGAGCAAGGAGATGGGATCAAAACGTATGGACGTGGCCGATTTAAGAGGTGTTTGTTTTGTGCGGATGAAGCAAATCAGGGCAGGGTACAGTTCGCCACCATCCGGATACCTCCGCTGAGCATAAAACTCGACCATTGATTTTGCGGTTTTTCCAAATGAGAGTCGCCGAAATGCGATGGACTTCAATTCCATCATCATGAAAGGCGTTCGATCGATGGCTAAAGATTCGAGTAAAGTGCAGCACCTTTCTTCCCGATAACCTAAATAAAGCGGAGGTGTGTCATGACTGTACGACTATTGCATCGTTCTATGTCTTTAATGGTTGCATTGGTGTTGTTTGGGGGGCATACATTTGCGCAGGCTCAATTTTACCGATATCGTTGCCCTGATGGCACTATGGTCATTTCAGATAAAGTTGTTGAAGGGTGCGAATTAGTAAGGGTTTTTGTGCCGCCTGAACTGCGTTCCGCCGAGGAGAAAGATAGGTTACATCGACTACATAAAGAACCGGCTGTTCAATGTTGGATCGATGCAGCAACAGTCGCCAAAGTTTATGATTGGCTATATAATGAGAGAAATGATCCAGCGATTTTCGTCACAAAGTCAGGAATTCACATAACACTTGAATTTATTGCTGATAAGGCTGGTTATAAAGTTTTGTTCGAGGTTGGCGACTTTGTTTATGAAGTCTCACTCGTACTGCTAAGAGATTGGTTGGCAGAGAAAAGAAAAACCGGCATTTTTTGCTATGAACTACAGTAGCCATAATAGACGGCCCAGGACTCACTGCTTGGCAAACCAGCTTTCCCTCAGTCTTAGGGAACGCGAGTAAGAGCGGATATGGATGAAAGCGTTATAGCATTTTAACGACGCATCCCAAACCGCGCGGTCCCGCCCTTCATTTGGTTCAGCCAAGCGCCAACTCCCGCTCGTACTGACTCAACTCCTCGTCGAGTAGCACCAAGTTTTTAAGTTCGTGGAGTTGAGCTGCTTGCTGGATCTTTGCTTCGCCCTGATCGCCTAAATTCAGCCCAAAAAAACGAAGGCCGGCAGGTTGAGGAAAGCTTTTGTTGAGCATTTCCAGTTCTTTGAGCAGGAAAAAGCTATGGGTGCCTATAAAAATCTGAATCCCCGATGCGGCCAAACCATGGAGTGCTTTGGCAACTACTTTGACCAATTTTGGATTCAAATTCGCTTCGGGTTCATCCCAGAACAGGTAGTTATGCTCGTTCAAGCTGCCTGTAGCGATCAATCTGGCCAGCATGGCCAATTTGCGGATGCCCTCTGCTACGAGATTGATTTCCAAATTACCTTGCCCAGGTGCTTTTAAGTAAAAGCGACCGTCGTGTCCCAGATAAATTTTGCCTCCCATGGCCTTTTCAATGGGATCCATCAGATCCGTCGTTCGCTTTTCCCTGGCTCCTTTTTGGGCCGGTACCGCCAGCAGCTGGCAGGTATCGCGCCATGTTTCGTCAAAGGACAGGTAGTGGCTGTCGTACAGTGCGACAAAGCCTGGGTAAATCGTAAGGAGCTCACGAGTGGGCAAATAGCTAGGAGGGTAGGGCTGCCACTTTGTTGGAAGTTGATCAACCTGGACCTCGGACTTTGCATTCGAGGCAAAACTGATGCTTGTGTTCAGTGTGGGGTCATCAAATGCCAAGGTCACCTGGCAGCGGTTTCTACCCTGAGTCCGCGTGACCAGTCGTCCTAAACTATCGGGTCGGAATACGCCGCAAAGCTTGTCCGCATAGGTTTTTTGCAAATTGGACTTGGTCGGTGGTGTTTGCGCCTTTGGCCCAGCTGCGTAGTTCGCAGCGATGGAGGCATAAAGGATTTTGAGCAGGTGCGTTTTTCCCGCGCCGTTCTCACCGACAATGATATTGATGTGAGGGCAGAAATCAATGATCTTATGTGCAAGTACGGAAAAGTGATCGAGACCCAATTGGTTCAGCACAATGACTCCAGAAGACGAGCGCTGACTCATTATATAACATGGCACGGCTTGCCACAACGCTCCCTGGACGGCTAGGAACACCAGCCCGGAAGCAGGCGAGCGCTCGTTCGATGGCGCTGCGACTGTAGCTGCTGTAGCGCAAGATGCAGTCTTGCGCCGGGCGGAGGGTCGATATTTCCCCCATGCTCCGCGGGACCATAGGTGCTACCTATCGCGGCGGACGCTTCACCTCGCTTTCCCTGCCATTCAGACGCGTTCCCACAACGTCCGCATCGAGTCAAAGCGAAGTTGTGACGATTCATGCATAACATGCATTTGACAACGCAAACGCGTCGACCGGCTATCACGCATAAAATGTTTGGAAATAGGCATATGCACGACTGTTGCGATTTCATTTGGCGCCTGTTTTGCGCAGGTGCATGAGGCTGTCCGAGTTGTAGAAATCCGTTGGTGCACATTGTTTTTATTCGCGTCACGACAGGAAAAGTGTTCGTGCACGTTTCATACGGGATCCGATGCGGCGTCAAGGGCCTCAAACACATTGTTTTTATTCGCGCAGAGGAGCGCGGTGCGCTGCTCCACCTTGCTCACGCGTATCATTTGGACAGAAGAGGTCGAAAACCGAGTGATTTTGAAGGTTAAATGAGCGTCAAGGCATATGATCTTGCTTGACAAAGCGACCTGGCGTGTCGCCAACTGTTCTTTCAATGCGGCTCGGTTGTGATATGGTTTGCAAAATGTGTCAATAAAAAGTGTTTTAGGACTTTTCACTCCGTGCGAAGACCATGTGCACGTTGCTCGAGGACCCTGCCGCCTATCGGAAGCGCCGATACACTTGTGGCGAGCACCTTTCCCATGTGTCCCCGGATCGATACAATGTGTGCCGATCGCCCTGATGGCCATCGGAACCCTTCAGCAAGGTGCGCCAGAGCTTGTGACGGGCCTAAACGGGCCTGTGCATCTGTGACGAACACTCTTCGCGGACTATATGTGTTCCCCACAACTGCGACCTGGCGAGTCCGCCTGGTGCCAGACTCTGTCTCCGGAATCAACCTGACAAAGTCGTACAATCGACGAGCCTGAGGGCAGTTCGGTTGCTCGTTTCAGGAGAGCTCAAGGCAATGCCGTGAAGTAGCGGCGCTGGGCACGGATCCGCGGGCGATTGAGCGGGTGATTGGCCGCAACTGGCTGATAATAGTGAGAATGTCAGAATGCCGCGGGCGTCTGGCGAGATTTTCCCACAAAAAGACTTGCAATAAATCGCCGTGGCAATATAATTGATATATCACGCGTGTTCTATTGCTCGGTCGCCCTCGCGGCTGATGCCTCAACCCTCATTTCCCCCAAACGACATGACACCATCGAGCTGGTTGCTCGCGGTCGTCGCCTGCCTGTGCTTGGCACTCCCCATGCCGAGCGCGGCGGCGCACTGATCGCCCGCGGGCCTGCTCCCGCTCGTTTTCAATCCATCGCGGACGGAACCTCGATGCTCCTTGGGCGCGCCTTGCCCGCCGTATGGGTCCGTCCGCCTTCATTGCCAACCTGCCCACCTGGCACCGCCGCAGGTCTGCCTCGGCGTGCCTGAAAACTGGAGATTTGCATCATGACGACTTTCAAGCGCTTCGCGCTCATGGCCGCGCTCTGCGCGTGCTCCGGCCTCCTGCTGGCCGCCACTCAACTGCAGAACAATGTCCCCCTGACCGGCCTGTCCGGCGCGGCCAACACCGAAACCCAGTACACCCTCGTCGTCCCCGCCAACGCCCGCAACCTGACCGTCTCGATCAGCGGCGGCAGCGGCGACGCCGACCTCTATACCCGCTTCGGCCAGGCGCCGACCACCAGCATCTACGACTGCCGGCCCTGGCTCAACGGCAATGCCGAAACCTGCACCGTGGCCACGCCCACGGCTGGCACCTACTACATTATGATCCGCGCCTATAACACTTACAGCGGCCTGCGCCTGATCGCCAGCTACGAGGCCGGCAGCGGCGGCGGCGAGCTGACCAATGGCGTGGCGGTCACCAACCTCGCGGCCGCCAAGAATGTCGAGACCTCGTTCTACCTCGACGTGCCGGCGGGCGCGACTAACCTGGTCTTCACCCTCAGTGGCGGCAGCGGCGATGCCGATCTCTACGTGCGCTACGGCCAAGCGCCGACCCGCACCGTTTACGACTGCCGTCCCTACCTGACCGGCAACAACGAGACCTGCACCGTCGGCACCGCTCAGGCGGGTCGTTACTACGTCATGTTGGTGGCTTACAGCGCTTACTCGGGCGTGAGTTTGAAGGGCGCGTTCCAGGTGCCGACACCGACCTGTACCGACGTCAATGGCGGCATCACCATCACCATGCTCGGCGACGGGTTCGTGACCGACGCCACCTACCAGTCGTGGCTGCGCCTGCAGAATTCGATCTCGGCCGGCTACGCGATCAGCCTGTGCAAGCAGCCAACCTATGGCACGATCAGCTTCACCGGCAGTCCGATCCCCGTCGGCAACGGCTTCGATCAGAGTTTCACGTTCAATTACACCTACCTGGGCAACCGCCCCAGCAACACGGACAGCTTCTCGGTCGTCGTCACCAGCAACGGCGTGACCTCGATCAAAACCGTCAACCTGACCCTGAACAACCCCAACGTGCCCAATCCCGTCCAACCCGCTTGCGCCAACATCGACGTCGACGCCGACCACGACGGCATCCCCGACTGCGCCGAGCTGCCTGGCACGACCTTCTACGGCATGCCGCTCTACAGTTGGGGCGCGCGCCAGAACCAGAAGGACGTCTTCATTGAGGTCGACTACATGGGCCTGCACACCCTGCGCGACTATGACGGCAACATCGTCTACGACAGCCAGGGTAACCCGCTCCAGGACCACGGCACCCAACCGCTGCGCGAGTCGCTGGACATCGTCGTCGAACTGTTCGCCGAGCGCGGCTATGCGGTCCACTTCGACATCGGCGACCTCTACGACCAGGCGTCCGGCCTGGACCCGTCCGACCACGACTTGGGCGGTGGCCAGGAGATCCCCTTCGCCGAGTACGTCCACCTCAACCGCTGGACCGACACCTACCACGGCCGCACCATCAACGTCCCTGGCATGAGCGAGGACTTCATGCCCAACTACTTCGAGAACCGCCCCGAGCGCAAGCGCATCTTCTACTACCTGCTGTTCGCCAACTCCCAGGGCGGCAGTAACCGCGGTTCGTCGGGTCAGGCGCCGGACACCTTCGACTACTGGTTCTACCTCTCCATGGGCGGGACCGGCTGGCGCATGGACGACGACACGCCCGAGAACCGCAACATGCTGATCAACGCCCATGCCAGCACGATCTTCCACGAGCTGGGCCACGTCGTCGGTTTCAGCCACGGCGGCGACCCGGCGAGCACGGTCCACAACTTCAAGCCCAACTACCTCAGCAGCATGAACTACCTGTTCCAGCTGCAGGGCGTGCCGGGCGACTACCCGGACCTCGACACCGCGGACATGATCCTGGACCGCTGGCAGCTCCAGGCCGGCTACAGCAACATGCCGACCTGTCAGGCCCGCCTGTCGGAGCGCCACCCGGACAACGACAGCTGGGGCGACCTGCTCCACGGTCTGTTCGGCGATCCGGCGGGTTTCAACATCACCTACTCGGACGGCGACGTACCCGCCATCAACGAAACCGCCGTGGCCGAGTCGACCACGCTGGGCGGCATGGACTTCACCTGCGACGGCAGCGTCTCCAGCAATTCGCGGCGCTTCGACATGAACTTCGACAACGCCTACACGACCCTGTCCGACTACGACGACTGGGGCAACCTGTTCCTGTACTACCCCTACCTCAACTACAGCAACGGCAAGTTCCAGCTGACGCCCAACATCAAGGCGCGTTACGCCTCCAAGCCGTCCGACGCCTTCGACGGCGCGGCCATGCCCGAACCCAACAAGATGGGTCCGCCGGTCGGCATCGAAGAGCTGGTGTTGACGCCTGAGGCCTTCGAAGCGATCCACCGCCTGCAAGACCGCTAAGCTCACGCGAAGCGGCCTGCAGGTCTCACGCGAAGCGGCTTGCAGGTCTCACGCGAAGTCGCGAAGCCGCGAAGGAAGACGCGAAAAGCAAGCTAAGGGGGTCGACCGCAAGGTCGGCCCTCTTTCAAGAGGCAAGCCACAAGAGGCAAGACGAATGTTGGGCGGAGCAGCGTCGCAGGGAACACGCATGATGAGCGGAGCCTTGATCGTAGGGAACACGCTTGATGGCCTTGATCGCAGGGAACACGCATGATGGGCGGAGCCTTGATCGCAGGGAACACGAATGTTGGGCGGAGCCTTGATCGCAGGGAACACGAATGTTGGGCGGAGCCTTGATCGCAG
>CAYRFM010000089.1:0-8915 GCA_964423555.1 uncultured Holophagae bacterium
TGGTCAACTCCTTTCAGTTGACTAGATTCGCCAGGCTTCACCTGGCGCACCTGAACACACGGAAGGGAACTCAGAAAGCGACGCGGTCAGTATTCCCTTGCGGGTCGCGGTAGGACTGTCGGTCACCTGGCCCACACTCAGATCCCGGCGTGCCCGGCATCGTCATCATAGCCCTCGACTTTCACGACGCAATCCGTGAATACTTCCTTACATGTCATCTGAAGTCTTCTGCCTCAAAAACGAGAAAGTTCCAATCTTCTAACGTTTCTAACGGGTTATAATGGATAGCAAGTTCACGCGATGACGGTGTTGTTATATCAACACCTTCCATTAATTTATCTACTTTACTTACTATCTCACTAACCTGTTCGTCCGACCTCCCATACAGCCAATCATCCCAAGGAAGTATAGTGTTTGGAAAAACACATGCACCTGCCAATTGATCTACCGAAATATCAAAATCAAGATTAGCACCTAAGAGCGAAGCCCCAAGCAGACTGGAGCCTATAAACCTGGTCCCATGTAAATCAGCAAAGTCTAATACAGCGCCTTCTAAATCAGTATTGATCAAAGTGGCGCCCCGCAAATTCAAACCACTTAACTGTGCACCTCGAAAATCAACTCCAGAAAAAAAACTGCCACCAAGATCAGCTCCATCGAAGTTGACTCCTTTCATCCTGCACTCCCTAAAATTCGCGCCCCGGAGATCCGAATAGCGAAAGTTGACTTCATCCTGATCTGAATAAACGAAGGCGGATCTTTGCAGGTTTGCACGTAAAAATGTAGCATTCCTTAAATCGGATTTCTCAAAGCGAGACACTCGCAAATCAGCCCCAACAAACCATGCAGAACGGATTTCAACATTGGACCAGGTGGAATCAACAAATGAGCATTTATAAAATCGAGCATAGTTTAAATTTAGTCCATCAAAATCAAAGCCGACGTGACCGGAGTTCCCTCCCCCCTGCTCTTTAACGCCTCTTAGATCAGCATCAAGAACACCATTCAAACGTCTGTTCAAACTGAACGTAAACATATGAATGTAAATCATCAAAAAAACCACACACAAACTAACAAGCAGACAGATCGATCGACGTGGCTTCTTCCAAAGAAGCCAACGCATTGAATAAAAATAATCCAACTCTATAAACACTGACACACCAGAAACGATAATCCCAAAAACAGAGAGCGCAACATCATGCCTTGGAAGACAGCGAAACCACATGGCAACAATCGTTATAGGAGCAACCGCCCAGCCCAGGAACGTGGAAAGAATCCTTCGTGTTTTAATAAATTCGGCGCCCTCGGGTCTTCTGGAGCTCCGTAGCACCAAGCTATTCATCAGCCAAGGATAAAGGACCTCATCCACGGGTCGCCCGTCCGGATACTTGGCGGGTTGCCTCGCGATCAACCGCCACAGATGGTTGAGGTACAAATGAAAATAGACAAAAAAGGCTAAGAGCACCAAGGGTGCCAGCCAATAAAAGCCAAGGGTTGGGACCTCGACATTGATGATCGGCAGCTTGGATTGAGTGGTAGAAAGGATGAGCTCCACATCCTTGGTGTTCCCGATGGTCAGCCAGCAATAGGCACAGCCGAGGAGCATGGTAACAAACAAGGCGCGCGCGTTTTTCGAAGCCTCGGTGATCGTCTCCAGGTTGAAACTGAAGCCAGGCGGTAGAACCGCTCGGGAAAGGTCAGATCCCGATACTTGGCACGTCATCAAGCCGACGACCTTGGAGAGATCGCGACGCTCGAGATTTCGTTCCGTTAAATCCACGCCGTCCAGGTCCCATAGCACACCTGGGTGATCACGCACTAGAGCATTCCAGGGCTCCGCATCGTCCAAGAGGATTTTGACATAGGATTCCTGTGAAAGTGGAGGCGACTGGGTCACATTGGACTCTGCCATGTTTTTCTCCATGCCGGCTTTATCACTATAACGAATGTAGCACGACATCGTGAAAACTTCTACGAACCATTCACTGCCCATCGGCTGGGTCCTGGCTGCCGCCTACGCAAGATTGCATCTTGCGCTCCAGCCGGGGCGCCTGGGTCGATCCGGGTTGCTCCTGTCGAATGGTTCCTAACTCGCCTGGCAGGCTCTGTCTCGGATTCCTACTCAACCTAGAGCTTAGCCGAAAAGGTCGTCTCCATTCGACGTTTGGCAAAAAGCAGAATCATTTCAGAGGGACGCTCCCGTCGTTTCGCCCTACTGAAAAGGCCGCTTTAACATTCACTCGCCGCCCGGCGCAAGATTGCATCTTGCGCTACAGCAGCTACAGCGCCTGCGGGACCTTTTCGGTTAGGCTCAACCTAGGTACCCTTTGCGAAGTCTTTGAGACCCGTCCAGTATTTCCAGGTGTTGTCCTTGTTGTGGGTGATATCGATCGGGAAGCGCGGTTGGCCCTGAAGGGCCTGATTCAGGTCCATCATGAAGGTGTCATAGTCCCTGGCATAGTAACACCACTCTTTGAAGCCCGGGGCCGTGCAGACCAGCATCAACAAGCTATTGCCGTTTTCATCCAGTGGGTCCATGAGCGTTTCGAACTGCATTTGAGCCCGATTCGTTTTCTTGTCAGGCATCTGCCCTTCGAACAGCCACTCGATAACAATGATATTGGCATACTCCGCAGGCAAGACACCCGCCGGTGCCTCCTGGCGCACCCGATAGATGCGCTTGCCACCCTCACCCTCGATCACAGACATCATCCATTCTTGCGTCTCATCGCTCATCGCAGCTCGCCTCAAAAATGTCTCAGCTGTAGGGTCGTTTCACCCTTGGAAAGTTCTGTGCCACGTGACCATGCTGCCATGGCCACGGGCCGCTTGCGTCCTTTACGCCACCATCGTGGCTTGGATGTTTTCCAGCAGGTCTTCGAATTTCGTGTCCAGCGTGTCCCAGACGTCGGCCAGCATTTCGAGGCGGGTGGTCAGCAGCTCGTGCCAGTGGTCGGCCTTGACGTTTTCCAGTTTCAGGCCGTTGATGCGGTAGGAAAGGCCGTCGAAGGTCAGGGAGATCTCACCCAGGATCAGCTTGGCGGAGAGGACTTCGGCGCCTTCCTCGATGTAGCGGTCCAGTTCGCCCAGGACCTCGCCGCCGAGGCTGACCTTGGCGTTGCTGGTGGCGGCCAGCTTGACGCTGCCCTTCTCGGGCTCGACGATCTGTTCCTGGGCCAAGAGCGCGCGCAGGAAGCGGCAGCCGTAGAGGCTCTGGCCCGGTTCCTTGAGATCGATCAGGTCCGAAAACTCCTCCTCCAGGCCGCGGTCCAGCCAGGGGGTCTTGTACTCGACCTCGACGCCGATGCTTTTCAGTAGCTCAAGTACCGTGCCCAGGTGGCTCTTGGAGGTGGAACCGACGTAGAGCAGCTGGTTGTCGATGACGCCCTCGATGACTTTCGAGCGAGCCGCGCTGCGGGCCAGGATCTCTTGTTGGGCCAAGTCTTTGAGCTTGCGCTTGATTTTGGGGCCGATGTGGTGGCCCATGTCCAGCTCCGTCTTGATCAGCTCGCGCAGGCGCTCCTTGACCAGGGTGCTGTCCACGTTGATCTTGTCGATGCGCACCCGGAAGGCGTATTTGCGCACGCCAAACTCGTAGGCCTCGTCCAGCTCGAAGGGCACGAAGCCCGAGGACTCGGTGATGTTGGATCCGGGCTGGATCAACCGAAAGGGCGCGGCGTCAAAGTCGAGCGCGTCGGGCGCGGCGACAATTTTGAAACGGGTACAGGCAAGGCTTCCCGACAAAAATCCCATGAAAGAACTCCCTTGGCCGAAAGGCGGCGTGGTACGGTGGGTTCGCCAGCGAGGCGAAAACGCCATTATAGCGGGCGCGCCCCAAGTTGCAAGTCGCTGCGCAACCCAATTCGTCGGGTTTTACACAGCGTCCCTGTCGATCCGTCCCGACCTTTGCAAATATATTTGCATGCCGGGCGCCGCCCGTGCCGACATAATGAGGGTGCGAGTGCCGACGCGCTCGTCAACTTATTTCGCGGAGACGTCTATGAGTCTGTTCTGGTTGGGATGGATGCTACTGGCCTACGAAGGCCCGGTCGCTTTCGACAAAGTCACGGGGCTGGCGCCGGTCAAGAGCGACAGCGAGTTCTTCATGGAAGACCCCCTGAGCTTCGACTTTGACGATGCCGGTAACTATTATGTATTGGACGGCGGCGCCAAGGTCATCTTCACCTGGGACAAACAGGGTCGCTACAAGGGCACGATCGGCAAGCCCGGTCAGGGTCCGGGCGAATTCGTGTTCTCCGGTCGCGGTCCGGCCTCCGGCTACGTCAACGCCGTCGGCGACACGCTCTACGTGATGGACTCGCCGAAACACGAGATCATGACGTTCAAGGGCGGCAAGTTCGTCAAGGCCCTGCCGATCCGGCTCTCGCGGGGCGGCATCAGTTCGTTTGCGGTCATCGGCCCCAACAAGTTCCTGGTCCAATGGCGCCGCATGGGCGACGACAAGATGATGAACGAGGTCGTCTATTTGGACGGCGAAGGCAAGACCCTGGAAACCATGATGAGCCAGGTCGACGACTCCTTCCAGATGGGCGCGCGCGGCGGTAGTGGCGGCCGGCCCAACTTCAAGATCAAGGCCTTCAACCCCGGCCTGGTCACCTCCTACAACCGCGCCACCGGCCAGTTGCTGTTTGGCCAATCCAACGAGCCATTGTTCACGGTCCAGGAAAAAGGCGGTCAGAAGCGGGTGGTCAAGGTGCCGCTCGTGCGCGAGGAGGTCACCAAGGCCGACCAGGAGGAGTTCAACCAGCGCTTCCAGAACGGCAACTTCAAACCCCAGGTCGAGTTCCCGTCTCAGAAACCCTTCTACACCCACCTCATCTCCCTGGGCGAGAAGGGCTTCCTGGTTTATCACCAGTCGCCCTACAACCGCGAGATCAAGGGCGTCCACCTGGACAAGACCGGCAAAGCCATGGGCCGCTTCAGCATGAAGTGCGGCCAGACCGGCGGTCTGCTGGCCTCGCGCGGACGCGTGCTGCGGGTCAGCCTCGACGAGGACGACGACCTCCGGTTGGAAGAGCTCAAGGTCCGCTGATCAGTCAAGGCTTGGGGGTCGACCACGGTCGACCACCAGTTGGCCCCCAAACCTTCAAGCGTCCAGGGCGGGCGGCACGCCGCCTAAAAATTCTCCTTCCGCACAGGGCATCAGGCAAAGATCTCATCCAATGTGGATTGGCTCATGCATCGCTTCAAATAGGTGCCGATGCGCTCCGTCGACGCACCCCTGACTTTTGTAAGAATCCAGTCAGGGAGGTCGCCTAATTTGAGCGCCAACATTTGCAGGAATAGTTCTGCTTGCCCTTCCTGACGCCCTTCCCGACGCCCTTCCTTCAGACCCTCTTCCTTGGCAAGGATGTGGATGGTTCCATGGATACCGCCGCTGAACGCCATATTCGCCTCCTTCCACACAGGGCGTCAGGCAAAGATCTCATCCAAGGTGGATTGGCTCATGCATCGCTTCAAATAGGTGCCGATGCGCTCCGTCGAGGCGCCCTTGACTTTTGTAAGAATCCAGTCTGGGAGGTCGCCAAATTTGAGCGCCAACATTTGCAGGAATAGTTCTGCTTGCCCTTCCTGACGCCCTTCCCGACGCCCTTCCTTCAGACCCTCTTCCTTGGCAAGGATGTGGATGGTTCCATGGATACCGCCGCTGAACTCCATATTCGCCTCCTTCATATCACAATTTAGAGCCTCTTCCACCTGCTTGTCAAGGTCGGTCGGCAGAGTCATCAGCCAGTCCAGGAAACGCAACACGTCCCGCAACACGTCGCGATCCATACCCTTCATGATCGCCATGCGAAACAACTGCCTTTTCCATTCGGCCCGGTCCTGGGGGTTGCGCCGCGTCCGCATGGTTTTGAGATGCGCCGCGATCAGCAGCGCGAAGGGGTTGTCCGAATCCAGCAGTTCGTCAAAGCGATCCTCGAAGTCGACCAACTTGACCAGCTTGAATTTGAATTCCAACTGGTGACCCAAACCGGAATCGCGATGGCAATCGGGTCGCCAGTGTGGCGATAAGTCGCCCAAAATGGCCAGGCTGGTGACCGGTACTCCGCCGCGGTCCGTCAGCCGGTACCAATAGCAGAACATCCTGGCCGTAAAGGTCTTATCGTACTGGTTTTGGATTTCCAGGTGAATCAGCAAGTACATCCATTCGCCACCCACCAACTTGACCAAGACCAGACGGTCCAAGTGCCGCACGCCCCGGCGGCTTTTGCCGCGCGGGGGGTCCAACTGGGGCAGTTCGTTGTCCTTGAACTGGGGCGCTACGGTCCAATCGATGGCAACAGCCACGTTCGGGAACAGCAGCTTCATCATGTAGGGGAACAAGCTCTCAACCGCGTGTTTCCTAGGTCCGTCCAGGTTGGCCATAGGCGCCTCCATGCATTGCTGATCCCTGATTCTCTCCTGGCTTCTTCAAATCGGCAACGGCTAAACATGCAACCTTGTGGGGCCGACCGCTGGTCGGCCTGGATCTTGGCTTTTATGCGAGCCCATTCCTTATGGACAGACCATAGCACGTTCCAGCACTGTGCATCGTGAACTTCCACCTGAGAGGCCGACCGGCGGTCGGCCCCACATTTTTCTCGCCTGCCACCTTGTGGGGCCGACCGCTGGTCGGCCTGGGTCTTGGCTTTTATGCGTCCTCATTCCTTATGGACAGTCCATGGTTCCAGCACTGTGCATCGTGAACTTCCACCTGAGAGGCCGACCGGCGGTCGGCCCCACATTTTTCTCGCCTGCCACCTTGTGGGGCCGACCGCTGGTCAGCAGGTGAAGCCGCCGTCGATGATAATGCTTTGGCCGGTGAGGAAGAAGGCATCGTCGCTGAGCAGGAAGCGGATCAGGGGCGTGACATCTTCGCAGCGGCCAAGGCGCGCGAGCGGGGTGTGGTCGAGCATTTTCTGGCGCTCGGGGTCGGGCAGGGTCTCGCCCATGTCCGTGTCCAACAGGCCCGGCGCCACGGCGTTGACGCGGACCTGACGGGGGCCGAGCTCCCTGGCCAGGGCGCGGGTCAGGCCGTCCAGTGCCGCCTTGGTGGCACCGTAGGTGGACAGCCCCGCGAAGCCGCGGTGACCCGAGATGCTGCTGAGGTTGACGATGCTGCCACTGCTCTGCAGCAGCATCTGCGGGATGACCAGGCGGGTCAAGTTCATGACGGCCTCAAGGTTGACCTGCAATAGCTTCTGGATCTGCGGCAGGCGCGTCAGATTGAAGAACTGTCCCAAATTCTGGCCCGCGTTGTTGACCAAGCCATCGATCCTGCCGTAGCGACTCACAACCTGGTCGACGAAGGCCTTGACGGCCGGCCCATCGGTGGCGTCCAGCGCCTGCCAGAAGAACGCCGCGCTCTCGGGGTCGGCCGCGCGGCGGGCCTCAATGAAGGCACTGGGCCCGCGGCTGAAGCCGGCGACGATGGCGCCGTGGTCGAGCTGGTCGGCGGCGATGGCTTGGCCAAGCCCACGGCTGCAGCCGCTGACGATGATCACGGGACGGTGGTTCAAGAGACAGCCTCCAGGGTGGGCGCGGCAGGTCGGGGCGGCGCGATCGGGAATTTTTCGAGCTTTTTGAGCAGGGGTCGGGCGTAGACCCAGTGGGCGGCCCAGCAGATCAGTCGGCCCAAGGCGTGAGCCGGCCAGGGCATGGGTCGCAGGATGTCGACGATCAAAACAGCCCGCGGGCTTTCGGCCTGGTTGTGGATCTCATGCGCCCACGAGTCGTCGAACAGGGTGCTCTCCCCTTCCCTCCAGGTGTGCACGGTGTCCATCACCTGGATCGAGGGCGGGTTCTTTGCGGGCACGCGCAAGGGCAAGTGGTAGCGCAAGTAATAGCGCGACGGGCTGGTGTGGCGCGGGATGCATTTGCCCGCGTCGAGGATCGAGAAAAAGGCCTGGATCATGCCGGGCACTTGCTCGAGCGCCGCGCAGGTGTCGGGCGCGTGAGCGCGATTGGCCGCCGGTTTGACGCCATAGCAGTAGAGCATGAAGACGTTCCAGCGGCGATCGCGCTGAAAGCGGCCACTGGCGTACAGCAGGTCGTAGTCGATCTCGTGATAGCGCGGCATGCTGTCCTGGTGCAACATCAAGTGGTCCAACTCGGCGCGGATCGCCGCGAAGCTGCGGTCCAAGTGGCGCAGCGCGGGACAGGTGCGGTCGATGTCGAACCAGATCGGCCGGCGCCGGCCGCCAATGAAGGCGTCGAAAAACGGGTTGAACAGGCTGATGCTCTTATAGACGACGATGCGCTTCTGCAGGCCGCGAATAAATTGACGGAGTGACATGGGCGTTCTCCCAATCAGATATGAGCCAAGGCCAGGACGGCGTTGAGGCCGCCAAAACCGAAGGACTGGGTCAGGGCGAGGTTGAGGTCGCGATAGAGCGGGCGGTCGGCGACGAGGAACAGCTCGCAGGCCGGATCGGGTGGGCCGCGGAAGGTCGGGGGCACACAGCCGAGCTGCATGCTGAGGACGCATGCGATCAGCTCGAGCGCGCCGGCGGCGCCGATACAGTGGCCAAACAGGCTCTTGCAGGCGGCGACAGGAACGTCGGCGACGGCCCGGCCCAAGAGGCGGGCGATGGCCTGGGCCTCGGCCAGGTCGTTGAGGCGCGTGCCGGTGCCGTGGGCGTTGATGTGGTCGATATCGTCAGGGCCGTAGCCGCCCTCCGCCAGGGCGCTGAGCATGGCCTCGAGCATGCGGTCGGGATCGGGCTGGACCATGTCGGCGGCGTCGGCGTTGAGGCCGCAGCCGACGATCTCGGCGTAGATCGGGGCGCCGCGCATGCGGGCGGCATGGTACTCCTCGAGGACGACGACGCCGGCGCCCTCGCCGAGGACGAGACCGTCGCGGTCGGCGGCGAAGGGCCGGCAGCCGCTGTGGGAGAGCACGCGCATCGACT
>CAYRFM010000089.1:8925-35008 GCA_964423555.1 uncultured Holophagae bacterium
AGGCCCGGTAGAGGCTGTAGGAAGGCAGGCTCTCGCTGCCGCCGGCGAGGGCCAGGTCGACGATGCCGGCGCGCAGCATCCAGGCGGCCTGAGCGATGGCGTGGCTGGCGGAGGCACAGGCGCTGTTGACGGAGAAGCAGGGACCGGTGATGCCGTGGGCGATGGCGACGGCGCTGGCCGCGCAGTTGGCCATGGCGCGCACGACGGTGTTGGGGTGGGGCTTGCGGTCGAGCATGTAGGCGCGATAGGTGCCGGTGTTGCGGGCGCCGTCGCCGCCAACAGCGGCGCCGAGGATGACGGCGCCGCGGCGGCGCAGCGCGGGCAGGTGTGTCAGGCCGCTTTCGCGCACGGCCTGGCCGGCGGCCGCCAGGGCGAAGACCGCGAAGTCGTCGAGCAGGGTCTGGCTGAGCGACGGCGGCAGCTCCAACTCAAGCGCGGGCGCTGCCGCGGCGAGGATTTCGCAAGGCTGGCCGTCGCGCTCGGGCCATTCGGGTGGCGGGCGGCGCAGCGGGCCAATGGCGGAATGCCCGGCGAAGAGGCGCTCGCGAAAGGCGGCCAGGCTGTTGCCGAGGGGCGAGACCACGCCCATCCCGGTAATCACGACGCGGCGCCGCGCGCTCATGGGGCCCCATCGTGCCAGGCGGCGACGGCCAGCACGGCGTTGAGGCCGCCAATGGCGAAGCTATTGCTGAGCGCCAGGCGCACGGGACAGCGGCGGGCCTCGCCGAGGACCAGGTCGAGATTGCATTCGGGGTCGGGGCCGAGGTAGTTGAGGGTCGGTGGGATCAGGCCCTCGCGCAAGGTCTGGACGCAGGAGATCAGCTCGAGGCCACCGGAGCCGCCAAAGGCGTGGCCAAGGGCGGACTTGCCGGAGGTGACGGGCAGGTGGTCGGCGCGGGCGCCAAAGAGCGCGCGGATGGCCTGGGTCTCGACGCGGTCGTTGGCGGCGGTGCCGGTGCCGTGAGCGTTGATGTAGTCGACCTGATCGCAGCTGAAGCCGCCGTCCTCGACGGCTAGGCGCATGGCGCGGGCGGGCCCATGGGCGGTGGGCTGGACGGGGTCGGCGGCGTCGGCACTCATGCCGATGCCGACCAGCTCGGCCAGGATCGGGGCGCCGCGGTCGCGAGCAGAGCTGAGCGTCTCGAGGACGACCACACCGGCGCCCTCGCCGAGCACGAGACCGCCGCGGTCGCGGGAAAAGGGGCGACAGGTGTCGAGGGCCAGGGCGTGCATGGCCTCGAAGGCCTTCATGGTGGAGAAGATGGCGCAGGCCTCGGCCCCGCCGGTGACGACCTGATCGGCCAGTCCGGCACGCAGCAGGACGACGGCCTGGGCGATGGCGTGAGCACCGGCGGCGCAGCCGCTGTTGACGGCGAAGCAGGGTCCGGTGATGCCGTGCTCGATGGAGATGGCGCCCACGGCGGACTGGTGGTTGGTGCGCGCCACCAGGGCGGGGTTACAGCGCCGCCGGCCCTGGTGAAAGAAGCGCTCGGCCTCGATCTCGCGGGCGGTGTCGCCGCCACTGCTGGTGCCGAGCACGATGCCGACCCTGTCGCCGTCGCACCGGCCCGGCTGCAAGCGCGCGTCGGCCAGGGCTTCGTTGGCGGCGATCAGGGCATACTGGGCGAAGGGGTCCATGATCACTAGCTTGTCGGGGTTGATGTGGCGTTCGGGCTGGAAATCGCGCAGGATGGCCGCCGGGCAGGCGATGGTATGGCCGCCGGCGCTGCGCTCGGTGATGGCGATCGCGCCCACGCCCTGGACGAGGTTGCGCCAGTAGCGCTCCACGCCCAGACCATAGGGCGAAACGGCGCCCATGCCGGTGATGACGACGCGAACGCGGGCTGCGGTCAAGCAGGCACCACCCTGACGCCGTGGTGGCGCTCAAGCAGGCGGGCCACGAGATCGCGGGCCTCGGCGATGTCCCGGAAGATATCGAGGTTGGCATCGGCGATGTTGAGGTCGAAGGTCTCCTCGATCTCGAACGTGATCATGGCCAGTTCAAGGGAGCTGATGTAGTACTCCTCGAAGCGCGTGGCCGGGCTCAAGGGTGCATCGACGAGGGAGGGCTTGACCTTGCGCACGGCGCGGTAGATGGTTTGTTCGATGTCGTGGTGGTTCATGGTGCTCATTTGCTCGGGGGGCGCGCCTTCAGGCGATGACAGCCGCAACAGGCTGGTGATCAGGCTGCCGCCGGCGGCGGTAGCCAGGTTTTGCTAGGGAGAACGCAATTCAAATTGTTGTTCGTCGCGGTTGAACTCCAGGACACCTCCGTCAAATTTTGCCAGAATCAGGCGCCCGTGGTTGACCACTGAGAACTGACCTTTTTTTAGCGCCAATTGATGCAAGACGAGTCCATCTTTGGTCTGCTCGTGAAAGCGCCAGAAGTACATGGTATCGCCAACGGTTGACCCAGTTCTTATAAGGTCGAGATAGGGTGAATATCCATCTGCCTTGATTAGGTCAGCTATTTTTTTGTCTTTCACAGCGAGACGGGGCTCCTGTGCGGGTACCACGACCTTTTGAACTTGGAACTTAGGGTTCAACTTTGATATCTCCCCATTTTGCCCGTTGACAAAGTACCAGTCGCCATTGTGCCATGTCCAAAAATTATACCCTTCTTGGTTGTGCTTGACAAATTCAAGGTCAAATGTACGTTCTTCAAAGTTTACCGTGGCCAAGAAAAGATCTTCCACCTTGTCAAGATCGCGGTAAGTGAAAGCAGCAACAGACGGTTGGATGGGTTGAAGTTCAGATTTGCGAATGGAGGCCGGACAGTTCTTCAAACTGCTCATGGGAAATTGCTCTTGTAAATCGCCCATTGTATTAAAGATATAAACCATATTACTGCTGTGGTACAAGGCGAATCCGGAAGTCATAGGCACGAGTCGGCAGACGACGTCGAGTGTCGTGAAATCGGTGTTCAGCTTGAATACCTTGCGTGTAGCGTGATCAAACCGATATAAATCGTTGGTACGCCCAGCGCCCCGCCCCTCAATGGAGATCCAAAAGGTCTTACCTTCAATGGTAACGGTGGAGTGAAGAATTGTTGAAAACAGGTCTTCAACTGCCACAGGTTTAGCGTTACCTTGAAAATACATTAGAAACAAGAGTACAGCCATTTTTTAACACCTTTTGTTTTGATTCCTACATTTTACCGTTCGGAGAGACGCCATAATTTTTATGGCGTCACCCTGTTACCCTCTTCACCAGCAATTGCGGTCGTAGGTGCTTAGCATTCCACGGAATGTTATGTCTTCACCATGCTCTTGATAATGGTTGTCGAGAGACACAGAAAATGCGTTACAATCTTCTTGAGACCATCTTGCGAATGCAGAAAGCGCCACCGTCAGAACGGTCACTGCGAACAGGATCTTGAATTTTTGTTTCATGTTAACTCCAATAACAGTCGGTTTTAAAGTGATGTCATCTGGTAGCCATCTGCCCTTTGAGGCCCAGCTCCAGATGGCTAGGCGAATCTTACCCGGCTCAAATTTTGGTGTCAAGGGAAACTCACGCAACTAGGGCGGGATTTTCTCCATTTTTCATGCACTGGTTCAGCAGGTGCTGCCTCCGTCGATGACCATGCTTTGACCGGGTACTTGGCGCAGGTTAGGCCGTCGAGCGCGGTCCTGGAGGCGTCGTAGGTGGAGAGTCCAGCAACAACGCCGCAGTTGGACCGAAATGTTGGTGAGGTTGACGATGGTGGCGCTCAAGCAGCCGGGCCACGAGGTCGCGGGCCTCGGCGATGTCCCGGAAGATATCGAGGTTGGCATCGGCGATGTTGAGGTCGAAGGTCTCCTCGATCTCGAACGTGATCATGGCCAGTTCAAGGGAGCTGATGTAGTACTCCTCGAAGCGCGTGGCCGGGCTCAAGGGTGCATCGACGAGGGAGGGCTTGACCTTGCGCACGGCGCGGTAGATGGTTTGTTCGATGTCGTGGTGGTTCATGGGAAACCTCGCTTCAGCGGTGCTGGTGGATGAGAGTGCGTGTCTCGACTCGGGATCAGGGCAGGACTTCGATGATGAGCAGACTGGTGATCTGGCTGCCATCGGCGGCGGTGGCGACGAGGGTATAAGCGGTGGTCTGCTCGGGGCTGACCTCCAGCCGGCCCTCGGCAATCTGGTCGGAGGGAATGACGATGGCGCCGGGATCGAGCTGGAGCTGGACGGCATTTTGGGTCTGCCAGTGCAGGGTGGTGACCTGGCCCTTGGTCAGGCTGGGCGGCTCGGCGAAGAACAGGGGAATCTCCAGGAAGGGTCCAGGCCCGAGGTGGCGCACGATGGGGCCGCCAGGCCCGCTCACGGTCAGGGTGCGGAGCTCGCCGACAATCGTCTCGCTGAAGCTGCGGAAGTTGATGCCGTCCCACTCGGTCTGGTCCTTGGCGGGGGTGCGATAGCGGTAGTAGAAGACCTGCACGGGCAGAAAGTCGACCGTCACGGTCTCCTGCACGGGGCCCTCGAAGCCCTCGGCGCGCAGCAGATAGGAGACCCGCGACTCGTCGCCAATCAGCAGGTCCTTGGGTTGGACGAGGCGCTTGTCCTCGGGATTGACGCGGATCGCCTTGGGGACGGTGAGGAAGACCATGGTGGCGTAATCGACCCGCCAGGAGAGTTGCAGCGAGGCGTCGATGGCGATCGGCGGCTGGCTCTGCGGTTCGAAATAGCGAATGATCGGTTTGCTGACGGTGGCGACGGGATTGGGCTTGGCCTGCTCGCTCTGACCGGTTGCGGTGCGCACGGTGAGGGTGTAGATGGTCTGACGCGGAAGCGGCTGGACGAGCAAGCTGTCGGTGAAGGGATCACCGTTGACGGGTCGGGTGACGTCCTCGGGCAGGATGTGGACAAAGGCGCCGCCGGTCACGGTCCACTGCAGCCGGGTGGGCTGGTTCAGGCCGACGATCGGCGGGTTGAGCAGGGCGGTAATGCTCAGGGCCTGGGCTTTCTTGGTCATGATCTGTTGGGCGGTGCCGTCGCCAGCGGCGAGGAATTCCAGAAACTCCACGAGGCTGGGCCCGGCAAAGGGATTGATCAGGACGTTGCTGATGCTGAAGGAAATCGAGCGGCCCGGTTCGAGCGTGCCATCGCCGAGGGGGAAGATCTTGAAGAAGGGACCGCCGGAGCTGGGCACAATGGCGATCTGCCAGCCCTCGCTGAGGGAGACGGCGGTGACGTTGTCGAGGTTTGGGGCCAGGTCGTCCTCGGCGTTGCCCAGCCGCCAGAACATGTCGATCTCGTCGCCGCTGGCGGACATGCTGCGCAGGCGCTGTTCGTTGAGGTAGTTATGGGGGCTGCCCTCGCGGAACGACAGCGCCAGGCTGGGGCTGGAGATGCTGAGAATGAAGTTGACGACCGAGTTGGCGTTGACCTCGCGAGGGCTGAGAAGGTATTCAAATTTGGCACTGCACATGGGGCTCTCCTATGGGGTCATTCGTCGTTGCGGCCGAGCGCGGCGCTGAGTTTGAGCCAGCCCTCGCGGAGCACGGGCAGGGCTTCAGGCAGCAGGGCGGTGGGGTTGTTGTCGGTGAGCTGGCGGTCTTCGCGCCAGACGGTGACCCCGGTGCGCTCGATCCAAGACCAGTCGCCGCGGATGTCGGCGGGCAGCGGCATGTGGATGCGCTCGGGGGCAAGCAGCAGCGGCCCGGTGCGGAAGGTCGCGATCATGTTCTGGAGCGCGGTGGTGACGGGTCCGGGGGCGAGGGAGAGATACTGGACGGGCTGCATGCCGGTGATCGCGGGAATCCAGCCGGAGGGGTCGAGCAGCACGGTCTGGAAGTGACTGTCCTGGTTGTCGGGCTTGAGCTGGAACAGGTGGTTGGTGCGGATGTAGCCGGTGCTGGCCGGCGCCTGGTCGAGCGCGCGCACGGCCTGCTGCAGGAGCTCGAGGCGCTCGGCCCCGATCGCGGAGCCGGCCAGGACGCGCCGCAGCGGCATGGGGCTGGGCACGTAGCCGAAACTGGTGTTGAAGACGGTGTAGTCATCGTCGAGGAAGTAGCCCAGACAGCCGTTGGTGTGCAGGCCCAGATCGCCGATGCGCAGCGGGAACGGGACCTCGGGCCAGCCCTCGGTCTGGTTCAGGCCGGTGAGTTTCCAGGCCTGGTTGACGGCGGCCTGGCCGTCGAGCTGGAAGCTGGTGGCGGTGCGCACGACGGCGATCGGCGCGCCAATCAGCACGTCCAGGTTGCCGGGCAAGGGCTGGCCCACGGGCCAGGAACTGTATAGGGTCGTGTCGATGGCGTCGAGCAGCTCGCGCAAGGCATGGCTGCCGGTTGCGCCGCGCAACAGCAGGCCGTTGATAAAGCCGGCAAGGTGGCGGTTGGCGATCTTGGCCGGCGCGCCCAGGGGCTCGCTGCTGCCTGGCACGGGATCCCAGCGCAGGCCGGTGCCCTCGTCGCGCACGATCGGCAGGACCTCGCCCAGGTTGAAACCGGCGGCGTCAAAGACCATCAGACTGCCGTTGAGGTGGTTGGGCACGACCCAGCCGGCGATCGGCGAGGTCAGGTCGGATGAATTGCTGGCGATGCTGTCGTCATTGGCGTCAATCGCGCGGAAGTACAGGCGGGCACTCTGGGCCAGGCGCGGCGGCAGCTGGATGAAGGCCTGTTTGTCCTCGCCCGCGGTGAAGACGGAGCGCGCGCGGATCGGCAGCAGCGGCGCGGTGCCATTGGGCATGGCTGGCAGGACCTGGCCAAAGGCGTCGACGATGCGCAGGTTCTGGATGACGGCGTGGCCGGCGCGGATCGGCACGAAGGGCCGGGGCGTGGTGACGGTACCGGGCAGGGGCAGGAAGGTCGAGGCGCCGCTGACCAGAGGCGGAATCTGCTGGTTCTGGTTGGGATAGTTGACGCTGGGCTGGATCTGCAGCTGGAGCAGGCCCTCGGTGAAGCCAGCGATGCCCTGGGTGAGCACGTCGAAATGCTTGAGGGTCGTGCTCATGCGGCGCAGCAGGTCGACGATGAAGATCGGCAGCTCGTCGAGATTCGCGCTGGTGGCCAGGAACTCGTCGAGGTTCTCGTCGATGCCGTTGGCGTCGGCGCTGTTGAGGAGCACGCGCACGCTATAGGCCGGCAGCGGCTTGCCTGGGCTTTGACCCGTCCATTTGAAGTCGAAGTCGTCCAGCTCCCACTGCGCCAGTTGACCCTGGGGCGTGCTGGCGGTGGGGTGCCAGATGACCTCCCAATCGAGGAATAGCGGGGTCCAGGGCGGCGTATGGGCGGAGACGGCGGCCTTGTCGGGAATGGTCCCGCGCAGGCCGGCAAGCTCGGCGACGGTCTGGCGGTCGATCTGCAGGACGTCGTTCCAGATGAGAGTCTGCTGAGCCTGGATCTGGGCGATCAAGGCCTCGCGCTCGGCGGCGCTGGGCGTGTAGCTGAAGGTGGCAAAGAACATGGCGGCCAACAGCGGCGCGACCTGGGTGTCGAGAAACAGCGTCTCGGCCCAGAAGTCGGGCATTTCCTTGGGAATGAACGCGTTGCTCGGAATCTCGGCATGCCTGACCAGCTGGCTGGCGGTGATCAGGGTAGTCTGCACGACCCCATTGATGGGGAAGCTGATCTCGAGGCCGTCGATGTTCTGGCCGGTGAAGCGGGTGAACAAGCGGCGGTCGACGCCAAGCCCACCTGGCGTCTCGAGCTTGGTGTCGAGGCCGGCGCCGGCGACCATGATGACGGGATCGACGGGCTGGTTGAGGCGGATCTGATCGACATAGGCGACGGTGAAGTCCGGTTCGACGGCGGCGACTAGGGCCTGGTGAGCGGTCTCGACCAGCACCTCGCGTTCGGCGACGAGGGCGAGCTGGGCCTCGACCTGGCCGATCAGGGCGGCCACGGCATTGTCGATCTGCTGGCGCAGGGTGCGGTCGCGGGGGTCGACAAAGGCCTGTTTCCAGCCGTCGGCGAACAGTTCCTGCTGCAGGCCGCTGAGGACTTTGCGAGCTGAGTCCAGCTGGATCTGGCGGTTGTTGAGCTCGGTCAGCTGCTCGGTCTGGGCGGGGTCGAGGGGCACGTCGGCCCCACCGATGGGCGGGTCGCCCTGCTCCTGGGCCGGGCGCGTGACGACCCACTGGCGCGCGCTGCTGCTGGGTCCGAAGGAGGTCGCCTGGACATCGGCGGCAAAGTCGTCGGGATCCTTGAGGAAGTCGAAGATCCGCCCCATCTGGAAGGCGACCAGGGTCGGCTCGGCGGCGGGGTTGTCGAGGGTTCGGGCCATCCAAGCGGCGACGGCCTCGGTGGTGGTGTTGCCGACGGCGACGACGGGCGGCTGCGGACTCTGGAGGATGGGATTGATCGGGTAGAACTTGTTGGGACCCTCCCAGAGCAGGTCGAAGACCATGCTGTGGCAGAGGCTCTGGCCCGGTAGGGTGCGCATGATCTCGGGGATTGGCGGCCCGCCGCTGATGGGGTGGCTGGCCCGCCAGCGCTCCCAATCGAGGATGGCGCGGTCGACCTCGGCCTCGTCGCCCACGCTCCAGCGCAGGCTGTCCATTAGGGCCTGCCACTGTTCGCGGGTGGTGAAGCCCTCGGGCGTTTGCGGGCTCTTGCCGAACAGGGGATCGACGCTCGGGTCGGCGTACCAGCCCGCGACGCTGTAAGTGTAATGGCCCTGGGCCTGGTTGGTCAGGTCGTCATAGAAGGACATGACGTTGCGAACATTGTCGTAGACGTTGGTGAAACTGACGTCGCCGGGCGCGAAGGCAGTCAGGAAGGGCTGTTCGGGCGGCGGCGCGCCGAGCCAGCGGTCGAGCTCGAAGCGCTTGCCGATGTACTTGATGACAAACTGGTTCTGGGGATCGACCCCGCCCTCGGGGTTGAAGGGGTAGGCGACGCTGCCCTCGCCGAAGACACCGGTAAAATCGCTCTGCAGGACCCAGACGGTGAGCCGGGCGAAGATCCCGGAGGTGTCGCCGGTCAGGAACGTGCGCGTGATCACCCAGCGATCGGGAATCTGGGGGAAGACGGTTTTGCCGTCGGGGCTGGTGACGCCCTGGCGCATGGCGCTAGGCAGGGTCCACTGCAGGTGCACGCCAAGGCCCGGCGGCGCGGCGGCGTTGCCAAAAGGGCCGGGAACGGGGTTTTCGAACGGCAGTTTATCGTATTGCACGCGGACGGCGGCCCAATTGCCGAATTGGTTGTTCTTGCCGACGAGCATGGCGTCGGCGAACATCGGCACCAGCAGTCGCGGACCGGGCCAAAGTGGATCTTGAATCATAGTGCATCCTCACGTGCTGGAACGGGGTTCGTCGGCAGTGGGGTGGTCGCCCCTTCGATGTAGCTCTGCATGCCGGGGGCGCGCACCATCTGGATGGCGAAGCCGGCGGCGCTGAGCACGCCGTCGGGCGGCAGGGCGTGCTGTTGGTCGAGCGCGGCGCGCAGGGTGGCGGCGCTGGTGGCGATGTCGAGCACGCCGGCGACGCCCGCGCGCTTGGCAATCGGCGCGGTCACGACGGGGTTGCTGAACTGGATGCCAGGCGGGTGGCCGCCGAAGCCCAGCCCGCGCAGGATGACTTCGTAATTGGGCGGCTCCAGGGCGTCGGCGATGACGCCGAAGTGCAGGCCCTCCGGCGGTTCGGTCAGGTCGACGCGCTTGGGCACGCCCTCGAACAGGACCAACAGGACGCTGTCGGAGAGGCGGTCCATGCGCACGATGGGGATGGGATCGGTGCGGTCGACGTTGCGGAAGGCCTGGACCTCCAGGCCCGGCCAGCCGGAGACAACGGCGGAGCGCAACAAGAAGCCGGTCAGGGTGGCGCCCTCGCTGAAACTCTGCCGCGCGGGCTTGCGGCGCAACTGGCTGCGGGTGTTGGCGCCGGCGCGGCGGGCGGCCAAGGCCAGGGCCTCGAAGTGCTCCAGCAGCTCGAGGACGTCCTCGCTGTCGACCAGCCCGATGCTGACGGCGCCGTCGATGAGGCGGCGGACCCAGTTCTCATCTAGGTAGAAGAAGCGGATCGACTCGTTGGGCAGCATGCGGGCGTCGGGGACGAGGTACTCGAAGGGCACGCCGTAGAGCAGGCTGGCCTGGCCGAGCCACTCCAGGACGCTGGCGGGCAGGCTCGGCAGGTCGGCCAGCACGGCGGCGGCCGCGCGG
Source organism: uncultured Holophagae bacterium (assembly GCA_964423555.1). Classification (GTDB taxonomy): domain Bacteria; phylum Acidobacteriota; class Holophagae; order Acanthopleuribacterales; family Acanthopleuribacteraceae; genus CAYRFM01. The sequence goes on from CAYRFM010000089.1 coordinate 19,009, forward strand.
GTCTGGGCGCGCGCGACGCGGTCCACCGAGTCGTGGGCGACCTTAGCGATCATGGCGCGGCGTTTGGCTAATCCTTCCATGTTCACTCCCCCTTGCAGCCGAGTTTTTCCAGGAGCACGCAGACCGGGTCTTCGCCACCCTCATCAATGCGGCGGCGCTCGGCGGTGTCGAGCAGGCCTGGCAACTTGTGGTGATCGCGCTGGTGGTGCGGCACGACGAGGGGCAGCGCGAGCCGTTCGAGCGCCGGCGCCAGCTGCTCGGCGAGGAAGGCCGCGACCGCCAGGGTATTGCCCTTTGAGGCGAGTGCCGCCGTCCGCAGCGCGGAGGGCGCGGCGCCCAGCAGCGCCTGGCGCTGCTCCTGGCCGAGCGCGCCGGCGCGCAACGCCTCGCGCATGGTGCGGCGCCAGTCGAACAGCGCGCGGGCAAAGGCCGCGTCGGCCAGTGCCAGCAGGCGCCCGATCTGCCAGGCGCTGGCGAAGGCCATGTTGAACAGGCCGGTGTCGGGGTCGTACTGGATCGCCGCGTCGCTGAAGAAATAGGGGCCGTTGCTGTCCTTGACGGTCGGCACCGGCGCCAGCGGACTGCGGTAATAGCTGGAGGTCAGCTCGCCGGCGCGGGTGTTGTTGACCAGCGGCATATAGCCCAGTTTGACGGCATCGCTGGCCTGTTTGAGCGCCCCGCTGGACGGCTCGGGATAGGTGCCGACGGGCTGCAAGAGGCTGACGCCGCCACGCCGGGGCATGGCCTGCATGATGCCGATGAAGCTGCCGCGCGCGCTCGAGGTGGTGAAGCGCCAGCCGGCCAGCATCGCCAGCCGGATCTTCGTGAACTGTGGCGGCGGCGGCGGACCGCCGTGGAGGTGCTCGCCGTGGCCCTCAAGGGAGACCAGGTAGACCTGGGTCTCGGCGGCGGGCTTGGGCAGGCGGTTACCGACGAGCACGGAGAACCAGCCGTCCTCGTCGAGGCCGAGAATCTCCTTGCCCCCGGTATTGACCTCGCGCACGTGGGCCAGCCAAGCCAGATCGCTGCGCGCGGGCGAGATGTTGCGAAACCTGCTCAGGTCGACGTCGATGGCCAGCAACTCCTGCTGGCGCTCGCTGGCGCTGACGGAGCCGGCGGGGATGGCCGGCGCCAGCACGTCGGCTTCGAGCGGCTGGAGCAGGCGCTCGACGGTGGTGCGGGTCGGCACCACGCCCTCCATGTCCTCGGGGTAGAGCGTCAGCAGCGCCAGCCAGGGCGGTGTCTCGTCGTCAGGTTGGGCCGGTTGACTGTCGAGCGTGCGCTCCCAGGGCAGCGAGCGCCGCCGCAGGGTGATATTGGGCAGGGTCAGCTCGAAACTGCCTTGCGCCTCGACGGGCGGATAGACCAACTGGATCAGGGCAGGATCTAAGGTGAAGCGCGGTCCGGAGACCTGGAACGCGCGGGTGTCGGTAAAACTGGGGTCGTTGCCGGCATTGTCCTTGACGCCGAGCACGTCCTGGGTCGACTTGATGCGGTACTGGCCGGCGCGCAGGGGCGGACGACTGGCGCTGAAGAACTGGATTTCGCCAGGCTGGAGGTTGTCGGGATCGGCGGCGACGGCGATGTCTTGGTTCATGCGGGACTCCCTTCCACGAGTTGGAGACGGCAGTCGGTACTGGCGTCGGCTTTGAGGGCGGCGGCGTTGCAGCGCAGGCGTTGGGCGGCCCAGTCGGCGGGGCTGGGCGGCTGGTCGCAGGCCAGGGCCCAGACGCCGCAGACGAGGGCGTTGGGATTGGGCGAGGTCAGCACGGCCACGGCGCGGGCGTGACCCTCAGGGACGCGGTAGAAGCTCAGGCGCTCGTCGCCCTGGCGACGAACCTCGACGCAGTCGGCCAAGCCGTCGTAGTGGGGACGCATCAGCAGCTCGGCGTGGGCGATGCGCACGGCGGCCTCCTCACAGCCGCGGGAGAGCACAGCGATCAGCGCGACGCCCTCGGGGAACAGGGTTTCCAGCCAGCCGGGGCGGAGCAGATGGCAGTCGACGCGGGCGCGATTGGCGTCCAGCACGCTGGCCAGATCGTAGAAGCCGCGGCAGGTGCGCTGCTTGCGCGCGGCTGCCGGTTGGGCCAGGGAGGCTTGCAGATGGAGCACGAAACCGTCGCCGAGCAGGCTGTAGTGGTCGACCCTGCAGACCAGACTGTCGCGCTGCCAGCCGACGATGGGCGGACATTGGCGGTCGGGCAGGCCCTGGGCGACCAGGGTGGCGGCCTGGTCGTCGAGGCACTCTGGCGGACCGCCGAAGAAGCTGTCGGCCAACAGGCGTCCGCGGTCGTCGAATTGCAGCAGGCGCACGGCGGCGTCGCCCTCGCTGCGCAGCAGGGGCTTGCGGCCGTTAAGCGCGGTGACGATGACCGTGCCCGGCTTCAGCTTCAGCTGCGGGCCGGCACCCGCGCGCGCCCAGAAATGAGCGAGCCCGCGCTGGTCGTCGGCACCGTTTTCACAGTCGACCCAGACGCCGCGCGGCCGTTCGACGGGCAGGCCGAGCTGGTATTTAGGTCGCGCTGAGGCAGCGCCGCGATAGAGCCGTGCCGCGCCGACGACGGTGAGCTCGCCCACCGAGGCCGCCTGCCGTGGCGCGGCCTCTGCCGCGACCAGCGAGACCGGCGTGCCGACAGCGCTGGGCGCCAGGTCCTGGCCCAGGCGCGACAGCGTCGGCGGCGCCTGATAGAGCGCTGGCGCGGCGTAGGCGATCACGGTCAGGTTGGGCTCGGCGACGGTGGGCAGGTCGTGGTCGGCGAAGACAGCGAGGATTTCGGCGCGCACGGCGGCGATCTCGGGCGCCATGACCGTCGCCTGCAAGCGCTGGAAGTTGTTGCCCTGGGCGATCGGCTGGGCCGGGGTCAGGCCGCGGTCACCGGCCAGCGGCAGCGCGAAGGGATCCTTGAACTCGAAGGAGAAGGCCTTGACCAGGTCGATGGGGTCGATCGCGCCGTCGAGCACGGGCTCCCGCGCCGTGATCGTGATAAAGGCAAGCGTTTCTTCCAGCATTGAGGCGCTGGGTGCGGCCAAGGGGTTGAAATAGCGAGAGGACCACAGGCCCTCGGGTGCCCCCTGGCGCTGGATCTCGATGGTGAAGAAGGCGGCGGGCAGGTCGATGTCGCTGTAGTTGCCCGCGGCGTCGCGGCCCTGGATGCGCACGACCAGCGGCGTGTCCACCGAGGCCGCGTTCATGGGGCGAATGCCCATCTGGGGGCCACTGAAGCGCAGCTCGGAGCCGACCGGTACCATGCTGGTCGGCGGGATGACGGTGCTGACTTCGAGGGTGAACGGCTGCGACTGCAGGACCCAGCCCTCGCTCTCGTCGCCGCTGATCAGGCCGAGCAGGACCTGGGTCTTGACGACTTCCTGGGTCGGCGTCTCGGCGTCGACTCGGCGTGCCGCGGCGACCGACTCGGGCGCAGGCGGCTGCGGCAGGAATTCCAGCGAGAAGGCCTCCCAGGTCAGTGGTTCGATCTGCAGTTTGGGCTTGCTGCCGATGGGGATGGTGAAGGAGATGACGTACCAGTTGACCTCGACCTTGCCGGCGGTGGGCGGGCCGTAGAGCTCGAGTCGGGCACCCAAGGAGACCTTGAGCGTGATCGAGACGCCGGCGATGACGGTGTGGAAGGCCACGCCGACCGAGACGCCGATGTTGACCATATAATAGAATGGCGCCCAGGCGATCAGGAAGTCGGCGGCGGCGTCGAGCCAAGCCCGCAGCGGGCCGGCCTGGAACAACACCTTGAGGAAGCCGCCGGCCATGATGGCGTTGGGCGTGAGCGCGAAGTAGGTGCCGCCGCTGATGCCGACCTCTGCCGTAATCGGCCAGTTGAAGCCCAAGCGCGGAACTTCGGGATAGAAATCGGGCGGTTCGAAGGCGGGGTGATAGCCGCCAAAGGTAACGATGAACTGGCCCGAATGCTTGCCGGCATACCACAGCATGACGGCGAACCCGCCGGTCAGCTTGCAGCTGCGGGCCAGCAGAAAGCTGTTGGGGGTGAGCTGGGCGCGGGCCGAGATCAGCCCTTGGGAGGGCCGCCAAGAAACGACCAGGCCCAGTTCCATATAGACCAGCGCGAATTTGGGGCCGACCATGGGCGGCAGCGAGCCGGAGGTCAGGCCCACGAGGTCGATCGCGAACTCGCGTCCAAAGCGCACGAACAGCAGGGCGAAGGTGTTGAGCAGCTTGAAGTTGCTGAAGTTGAGGCCGGCCGCGAGCCAGTATTGGCCCAGTTGCGGGAAGACGACGTTGTCCTCGACCAGCTTCTGCAGCGCCGTTTGCGGGGTGGCGTTGGGACCGCCAAAGACGGCGGGGCTGAGCGCGCCGGCCACCAGCGGGAAGCTGCCCACGGCACCCGGCTCGGGGATGTTGATGTTGCGATTGTAGCCGAAGCCAGCGGCGATGCCGTTGATGAAGAAGGCCGGGTGGGGGCCCAAGGGGATGTTGAGGTTGACGAAGACGAAGAACGAGGGCGCGGTCTCCTCGGGCCGCTCGGGCGAAACCGCCATCAGGGCATAAGAGCCCAGCGCGTTGAGGGAGAACTTGGCGAGCTTGATCAGGGCCTGACCGTTGTAGGAGAGCGGGCTGTCCAGCTTGATGAAGCCGCCGGTCACGGACACGCCGGCGTTGAAGCTGATGTTGAGGCCGGCCAGATCGAGCTCGTAGGCGCTGGGGTCGGTGGGGTTGGTGACCGGCACGCCAACGCTGAGTTCGTTGAGGCCCATGAACAGGCCGGCGAGGGCGACGGAACCGTCGAACAGCAGGTCCAGCATGTAGTTCTCCTGGCGCCAGGAGAAGCCGACCTTGTTGACATTGAGCGGGCCGAACGAGCGCTGCACGGGCAGCCAGATCTTCTCGCCGGCCTCGCCATCGGGGCCGGTCAGGGCCACGGCCAAGCGCTTGACGTAGGCGGCGCTGAGGCTGAAGGCCGGGTTGACGGGCGGGTTGTTGGCGAGCGCGCCGCCGTCCTGCACGGCGCCGGAACCGATCAGGTTCTGGGCGACCGGGTTGACCTTGGGACCCTGGACCTGGGTGTTGGGCGCCAGCGAGATGGCGATGTCCACGAGCGCCAGGGCGCCGCCGGGCGATTCGAAGACCGGGCTCTTGCTGAAGTCGAAGGAGATCATGCCGCGCGGCTGGACGGATCCGAGACTGAAGCGCGAGAGCTCGATCAGCGGGCGGTCCTGCTTGCCGATGAAGTCGACGCCCAGGTTGATCAGGTTGAGGACCGGCTTGGTGAAGTCGGCCTGAGTGCCTTCGATCGGCACATAGACCGCCAGACCGGACTTGAAGCGCTTGGGATCGCCACCGCCGGCGGCAATCCAGGCATCGTCGGCGGCACCCAGCTGGAAGCGCAGATTGGGCAGGGCCGCCATCTGGATATCGGGCACCATGGCGCGCACGCCGAAGTAGTTGCTGCCTTCGGCCATCGGGCCCATCCAGATGCCGCCGGAACTGCCGATCTTCAGGACCTGGATCTCGGTAGCCAGCAGCGACTCCAGGAACAGCGCCAGGAATTTGTCGACCGTCAGCTCCAACAGGGTCGTGATGCTGTTGAGCGCGTATTGGCCGGAAGCGCTGCGGGTCAGCAGGGTCGAGGCGACCAGCACATCGCCCGGCTTGGGGCCGGTGCCGTTGCTGAGCATCGGGCTGTTGAGCCATTGCTTGACGGTGGTCGTGTTGAGCGCCACGATCGAGATATAGCGCGGCAGTACATTGATGGCGATCTGTTGCAGCCAGAAAACGAGGCGCTGCTCGAGCGGCAATTCGGGAGGTACCGGGAAGAACTGCGGCAGTAGCTGGCGCTGGAGGTAGGAGTCGCGGCTGGCGCTGCCCATGGGGTCGATCGCGGCCACGAATTGCCGCTGGGCGTTGTCGAAGCGCAGCGTCAGTTTCGGACCGGCGTTGTCGTCGAGAGGCGCCAGCAGCGCCAGATCCAAATTGAACAGCGGCGGTGCTTTGAGGTCGTCGATGTTCATGCCCAGACCGGTGGGCTGCAGGGTGAAGACCAGCATTTCGTTCTCGGGCGGGGCCATGGAAGCCCACAGACCCAGCTGGCGGATGCCGTTGAGCTCCTGGACGCCCAGCTGAAGGGTCAGCGGCAGGCTGGCGGAGGGCGTGTAGGTGATCAGGCCATCGACCGCGGTGATGCCGTCGACGATGCCGTCGAAAAGCTGGGCGATGGCCTGCATGGTGTTGGCGACGTTGTCGGGCTGCATGCGCTCGTTGAGCCAGGCCAGCGCGATTTCCTTCAGCTTGACCGCGTCGAGCAGGCCCTCGTTGGCGCTGCTCAGGCGGTCGACCAGGTCGCTGACGTCCAGCAACGTCGCCGCGCGGCGCATGCGCCCAATCCAGTCGGAGAGGGTCGGGTTGCCGAGGCCGTCGAGGGCATCCAGCAGGGTGTTGGTCAGGTTGGTCAGCAGCTTTTGGGCGACCAGCGAGACGATCTCGGCGGTCAGGGTCTGCCAGCCCGGGAAGGGCACGACCTGGAACAGCGAGTCGGGCGCGCCCGCCGAGAGGAAGAAGTTGCGGTCGCGGAAGCCGCCCGCCAGGGCCAGCTCGACCGTGCCGGTCGAGCCGACCAGCTCGACGTCGCCACTGAGACCTGGCTGGAAGTTGGGACCCAACCCCAGCCCGAAGCGCAGGCGTTTGAGCGTGCCGATGGCCAACGGCAGGTCGCTGACGTGGGGCGCCAACTCGAAGCGTTCGCCGCTGGCGGTAACGTCGAAGGCGAGGTTGTAGGGCAGACCGAAGAACTGCACGCCGCCCTCGATCTGGCGCACGCCCATGCCGTTGGCGCCCGTAGACTCGGGAATGGTGGCCAGGACCTGGCCGATGCGGGCGATGTTCAGCAGACCGTCGGCACCGACGACGGCGTCGCCCAGCAGCCAGTCGATGGGGTCGTCGAACAGGCCCAGCAGCGACTTGGTGTACCAAACGCCCTGTTCGTCCTGGAAGCCGATGCCAAACAGCGTGAACAGCGATTGCGCGAGCGGGTAGGGGTTGAGCACCTTGTCGTTGACCGCGCCGGTGAGGAAGGTGTTGAGCGCATAGGCCGGGGCGACCCGTGCGAGGGCATCGATGAAGGGATCCAGCTCGAACGGCCAAAAGACCAGCGGCGGCGGCGCCGGCTGGACGCCGTCGCCAAAGGCCAGGGCCAGCTCCAGGCTGGGTGCCGTGGGCGGGTCGAGCGCAAAGTCGAGCCGGGCCGCCAGCGCCAGGTTCGCCTGGGGCAGGAACAGGCGCAGTCCACCGCTGAGCACGCCGGCCTGCGTATCGAACAGGACCGCGCCCGAGATTTTGAGCAGGCCACCGATGTCGATCGCGTTTTGGGGCAGTAGCTCAAACGCGAAGATGTTGCCGGCGCGGATGCTGAACGAGAACGGGCCGATCGGCAGCTGTTCGAAGTTCGTGGCGATCTGGTCCAGCAGCGCCGCCCGTTTGAGCGGATTGCCGACCAGCTGGGCGAAGCTGTTGGCGAGCGTGGTGACCGGCGCGGCGAAGAGCTGGCTGAGCGCGGCCGGCACGATCTGGAAATCGTGCTCCTGGTCAGTGAGGAAGCCGAGCGCCGCCAGGGTCTGCTGGGCCGCCAGGGGGATTTCGGGGAAGCTGATGCCCGTCAGGTCCTGAATCACCTGGACCAGGTTCTGGCGCTGGGCGGGATCGGCCAGCAGTACCAGCATGCGGTTGCTCAGGTAGCCGAGCGGGTCGGCCAGCATGCCGCGCCAGCCGGCGTTGTCGATGCCGTAGGCGCGGTTGCGCGCGTCGATCGGGAGCGTCAGGCCCAGCTGGGCCAGCAGGTCGTAGACCAATTGGAAGTTGGGATCGTCCTTGGCGGCCGCGGCAAACGACTGGATGGCGGCGTTGACGAGGGCGTAGAAGACCGCCTCGACGTCGCTTTCACCGCCTAGCACGCCCTGCAGCGAGAGCGTCTGGCCATTGGCGGTCACGATCACGTCGGGGACCACCGTCAGGCCGCCCTCGAAGCCCATGCCCAGCATCAGTTCCAGCTTCTGGATGCCGACCGCGTTGGCGTCGACCAGCACCGCGCTCAGTGGGCCGGCGGCGTCCCGCTCGGGGAAGCCGGTGATTGCGGTGTAGACCGAAGCCCCCGGCGTCAGGGCGCCCGGCAGGCGTTGGCCGGTGCTCAGATCGACCGCGACCGCGTTGAGGCGCACCGTCGTGGCGCTCTGGAAGCCCAGCGGCAGCGCGACCTCGATCACGCGGGCAAAGCCAACGCCCAGCAGGCTCTGGGCGGGATCAAACCAAACCGCCAGATCCAGGTCGAGCCCCACAAACGGGATCTCGAGCGGCACCAGGAACGGCCGCAGGAACGAGCCGTCCCCTGGCAGCACGGGCGCTTCCTCGGCGCTGCCGATGGCCCAGGCCAACAGCGTCGTGGCCGCGCGGGCGTGGGCCTCGCTGTCGTAGAGCGCCTTGAACTGCGCCATCAGGTCGCCGATCGGGTTGTTGAAGTTGGTCGGCACCATCTGCGGCATATCGGCCGGCCAGTCCAGGCCAGGCGGCATGAACGGCGCCAAATTCGGCAGCAGGCCCAGGACCCCGTTGAGCGCCAGGCCCGTGCGCGTGCCCGTGCGGTAGACCGCCACGCCGAGCAGGCCCGTCAGCAGTGGCGCGAAGGTGGCGGCGCTCTGGGTGACCAGGCTTTCCAGACTGGTCTGGTTGCTGAAATTCATGTCCTGGCCGACGGGTTGGTCGACGCCGTCGACGGTCAGCACCGGCTGGGCCACGAACATCGACCAGGTCCAGCTGTGGTAGGGACTCCAGCTGGCGGTCAGATTAGCGTGAGCGACCTTGAGCGTCGCACTGGCCACGGGCGGCGTGATGATGCCCTCGGGCAGGTTGAGGTTGAAATCGACACCCGGGAAGATCGTCGCGACGACCGGCGTCTTGCCTGCCAGATTCAGGTCCAGACCCAGGGCCCAGGCGTCGATGACGAACACCATGCGCGTGCCCAGCACCGTCAGCTCCGGCGTCAGCGAGAGGCCCAGACGCAGGCGGCGCACACCGCCTTCCAGCGGCACCGTGTAGACCGCCAGCCAGCCGGGCAGGCCCAGATCCGTCAGGCGGGCCCGCCAGGGATCGGCCATCGTGCCCTTGCCGGTGACCTCGACCGCCGGCAAATCTGCCCGTTGAAACAGCGCCGCAGCCTGTTGGACCAGGTAGAAAAAGGCCTGCTGGCCGTCGAGCTGATTGGCGGGATCGATCAGCGCGCCGTAATAGTCGACCAGCGCCTGCACCGGGTTCTGCAGCGAGTCGACGATTCGGGCCGCGCTGAACGGCGGCGTCAGCTGCCAATTCGGCACGTCGGGCGGGGCGATCACGCCCAGCAACGTCGCCGCCTCGCGACCAAACGCCAGCGGGCCGTCGACGCCGAACAGCGCCGCCAGGGCGTTGTCGATCAGCGTGAACAGCTCCTGCTTGAGCTGGTCGACCAAGTCGCCAAAGCGAGTCAGGTCGATCGCTTCGTACTCGCCGTTGGGCGTGCGCACGTCGCGCAGCGCGAAGCCTGGATTGACGATCGGGCGCACCGTCAAGTTCGCCAGTTCCATGCCGGCGTAAAGCGAGCCAAAACGGTAGAGGCCCCCGGCGATCTCGCCCTCGAACAAGGGCACCTGCCGGCCCAGGCGGTTGACCATTTCCAAGCCGGCCTCGAAGCGCAGGGTGAAGTCGGAGCTCATCGACTGGCCGTTCTCGACCAGCTCGAACTGGGCCAGCTCGAGCTGGGCCTGGAGCAGGAAGGCGACCGTGTCGCCCAGCGGGAAGAGCTCGGATCTAAAGGCCAGGCCCGGATAGAAGCGGCGCTTGCCCGCCTCCGCCACCTCGCTGGCGGCTTGGAAAGAGAGCACGCCAATTTGCTCGATGTTGATGATCGGCAGACTGAAGGGCTCGCCGCGGGTGCCGGCGCCGCTGACCGTGACTGGCGCGCCGTTCATCAGGCCGCCGATGGCTTGCAGCCAGGCCTGCAGGAAATCGGGGTTGGCGAGGAGGTTGTTGAACCAGTTGATAAAGGGCTGAGCCAGGTTGCCACCGTTGATCGCAAGCTGCATGAAGGCGACCCAGTCGAGCAGCGGCAAGCGCACCTCGGAACCGGGCACGATGGGCGAAAGCCCCAGCGTTGGCAGGAGGTAGGCCGCGCGCTCGGTCTGGTTGGTAAACTCGCCCAGGGCGGTCACGAACAGGCTGGCGGCGGTGCTGAGGATCTCCTGGCCGGTGAGTTTGGCCAGGTCGGAGAGCGTGCGATCGCGCGGCTCCGTCTCCGTCGGCAACAGGAGCTGCAGCACCACCAGGGCGATGTCGAGCTTGATCTCGGCGGCTAGGTCGATCGTGGCCGTCAGTTTGATCCCGGTGAAGGAGAAGCCGTTGGCGCTGATCAGCGGCTGGCCGTCCTTGCCCTCCACCTGGATGCCCAGCTGCATGCCGAAGCCGCGCTTGCCCAGCACCAGCTCGAAGCCGGCATTTTCGGGCGTCGTGCCCAGCCGGAACAGCGGCACCAGGCCCCAGGCGCGCACGACCAGGGCATCGGGTCCAACGATCCCGCCGGGTAGACTACCCAGCTCGACCGGCCACTGGTGGAGGATGCCGATGCCGAAGATCTGGGCGTTCTCCAAGGGGAACGTCGCCAGGTAGAAATCCGTGGGACCCTTCGTGGCGGGGTTGATGATCGGCAGCCAGGTGCCCAGGTCGCCGAGGTTCTGGGCAGGCACGCCAAGCGCGCTGCCGGAGATCTCGCCCAGCAGTCCGATCAACAGCTGGGCCAGCTCCGGTCCGTTCTGCTGAAAGGCCGCGGCCGTATTGCCGAGCGGGTCGCTGAACCAGGCGCCGTTGACCTCGTAAGCGCCGGGCTTGCCCTCGACCGGCACGAGGACGCCGGCGGCAATCGCCAGGGACAGCACCGGCGAGCCCACGCCTTCCACCTGAAAGGGCGAAATCTGCTGGTCGTCGATCGACATCAGTGACCTAGACATGGTCGCTCACCTCTGCTTCCTCGTTGAATCGATGGTGCCATCGCTCGGGCGTTAGTTGCCGCTCTGGTGGATGGCGATGGTGCCCGGCAGTCCGCGGTTGCCGGCGGGACCAAGGGGTCCGACCGTGCCCAGGGCGCCATCGGGGTGACCCAAGCCAGGGACGCCACCGCGACCGCCGATGCCGCCAGCACCGGGCGCGCCCGTTTCGTTGAGGGCCGTGATGCGGGCGCCTGGCCCGAGTACCTGGATATACACCTGCACGTCTGCGCCATTGCCACCATTGCCACCGCGACCGCCACCGCCGCCGCGGCCGCCGTCGCCGCCTGGGCCCAGGCTGTTGCCATCGCGACCGCCCTGGCCGCCACGACCGCCCTGGCCGCCTGGGCCGCCCGTGCCGCCCGCGCCAGGGTACTGAGCCACTAGCAACTGACCGTCCAGGTAGCCGATGTTGAAAACCGCATCGCTCGGCCCATGGCCGTCGCTGCCGTCCGTGCCCGAGCTGCCGTCGCCGCCCGCGCCGCCCTGGCCCTTGGGCGCTGGTCCTGCACTGCCTGCGGCCCCAGGCTGCCCCGGCGCACCGTCTGTGCCGCTCGCCCCAGCCACGATGATCTCCGCCGGCGGATGGTTGGCCGGGGCCAACAGCGCGCCGATGTCGAGGCGGCAGTTGCCCTCGATCACCAGCTGCGCGCCCGCTTCCATCGTCAACTTGGCCAGGATCACGATCAGCGGATCGCCAAACGGCGAGACCAGTTTCAGCGGCGCGCCCTTGCGGATGGTCAGGTCCTCGATGCCATAGAACACCTTGTGGTTGCGGACCTGCGCCAGGGGCGGCAAGGCGCTGTGGCTCGCCAGCCAGGAAAGCTCGAGTGGGCCGCGCTGCGCGTCCGTCGCCAGTGGTCCGATCACCGCCTTCGACCAGTCCACCTGGTGGTAGTCCGTGACGCGGCGCAGGAAGGTGCCCAGCTGGTCCGGCAGCGCGGCCTGACGCCCCAAGTTCGGCATGCGCCTGAGCTGACCGCCAAAGGGATCGAGCAGTTGGATATAGACGTAGATCGGGTGGAAGGTCAGCGTGTTGAAGGGATCGAAGTCGCCGCCGGTCAGGGGAATGTTCTCGCCCAGGCGCTGGAAGCCACCGGCAAACGGCAGCGCGGGCATGATGTCGAGCGGGCGGTTGACCATGAAGCTGATGCCCTGTAGGGCGGGTTCGTACATCAGCATGAAGCGCGTGTTGCCCACCGGCGTGCCGCCGAAACTGTAGACGCCGGCCAGGCCCTGGGCATTGGGCAGGGGGTTGAGCTGCAGGTCGAGCGCGGCGATCGCCGCCAGGGCGCCACCGGCCCCGCAGCCCGTGAACAGCACCTTCTTCGTCGCCAGGGGCTGGCTCGCCAGCCAGGTGCGCAACTCTTCGCGCAGGCCCGCATAGATCGTGTTCAGCCCGGCACTGAGGAAGGCGTTGCCGTCGCCGCCGTAGGTCCAGCGCGTCAGGCTGGGTTTGTTGACCACTTGCAGCAGCTCCAGCCAGGTTGCGGTGTCGCGAAAGGCGACCGCCACCTGATTGGTGGCGCTGGAGAAGGCGGCCGCCCAGGTCACGCCAGCGGCAGCGATGTCCTGGGCGAACGTGAAGGGGCTGGTGTTGACCCGAATCACCGAGCCGGGGCTTTGAAAACGCTGGTTGGCCACCGCCACCAGCAGACTCATGGTATGGGCCAGGTTGGCGTCGTAGCCAGCGGGCAGCGCTGCCGGTGCGGCACTGGCCGAGCTGCCGACCTGCTGCGGACGCGCCGTGACGCCGAAGCCGGTGTTGTAATAGGGCTGGGAGCGCTCGAGCCATGGCGAGCTGTAGAGCGGCTGCACCAACTTCAGCTCGTGGTCGCTGCCCGTGGGCGTGTAGCCATCCGCGAGGCTGGGTTGGCTGGGGAACAGATCGACGCTGCCGGTCACGCGCCAGCTGCCGGGAATGGCCAGCTTGAAGGCCGCGCTGTACTCGGCATTGCCGTAGGGCGGATTGGAGAAGGTATAGGAGATGATCTCCGTCACCGGCGAGCCGAGGCCGGGGCGGTTGTCAAGGGCAGCCAGTTGGGATGCCGGCGCGCCGACGTTCATGCCAGTGGCCACCAGCGGAAAACCTTCGCGGAACTCGGGCAGGCTGGCGGTGAAGTTGAGGGCCTCTTTGAGCGAACTGGCCATGCCGGCATAGAGGGTGGCGAAGCCGGCATCGACCTTGGCCGCGGCTGCCGTGGCACCGGCGCGCAGACCGATCTTGAGGTCGACCAGCACGTGCTCCTTGATGCCGAAATTGGCCATCAGCGAGGGCCACAGGGCACCGACCGCCATGACCGCCACCTTCTGCCCAGTGGACGGCAGGGTGCCGGTAGCGAAGTAACCTTGGCCACCGCCGGTCAGGAACGAGCCCGAAAAAGTCTTGATCAGGTTCCAGCCGTTGGGCAGGAACAGATTGGCCAGATCGGAACCGGCCAGGTAGCCCAGCTCCATCAATAACTTCGCGTCTTGCGCGTTATAAGTGCCTGGCAAAGCCATGGAGGCCTCCTCGACGGGAATCGGCCTCCGCACCTATCGGCTGATGGCCGACAGGTGCGGGACCCAACTGATCATGCGGTGCGCTGGAGCACGGTCACCGAACCGTTTTCGCCACTCTCGCCAGGGTCCCCGGCCTCGCCCGCACTGCCGTCATCACCACTGGGCGCGAAGCTTTGGGCGGTACCGGGAAAGATCTCGTTTTTCCCACCCATGCCGCCAAGACCCCTTTTTCCTGGGCTGCCAAAGCCACCGCCGCGACCACCTTGGGACTGTGGGACCAGCTGGCCCTCCAGCCGATCGTAAATCACCGTGATCGGGCCGCCATTGCCACCCAGGCCGCCATCGCCACCGTCGCCGGCAGCGGAGCCGGAGCCGCCCCGGCCGCCAGTGGCAAAACGGCAGCGGCCATCGAGGCATTTCTTGGCGCAGTTATCGTCGAACTGACCGGCATTGCCACCCGCCGCTCCCGCGCCACCGTCGCCGCCCGTGCCACCGTCGCCGCCGTCACCACCGCGTGAGAAGATCACCAGTGGGCCGGAAATCGTGCCAGCCCGGAGCGTGAACGCGGGCGCATCGCCACCACAGTGGCCGTTGACGCCGCAGTAGCCAGGCGTGGGCGCGTTGCCGCCCGGCTTGCCAGGCTCGGAGCAGGTGCAGCTCGTCCCAAAGAAGCCGCTCTTGCAGGAACCGTTCTTGCCGTTCGGATCTGCGGGTTGGACACCGTTCTCACCATGAGTGCCGTCGCAGCCGGCGGTACCATGTGTTCCGGGAATTCGAATCGTCGCTTCTTCCATGTTCATGTCGCACCTCCTATCCTGGAACCTGGCGTATATCGATGGGACCAGGGGTGCCGGTGGTGCCACCGGGACCACCCGTGCCCTGCTCACCGGGACCCAGGTTGCCGGAGCCGCCAGTGCCTGCGGGTCCAGGGTTGCCCCGGTCGCCGCCATCGCCGCCTCCGCCAGCCGTGAAGGCCTGGGAAATATCGACCGAATGGCTGAACTTTTCGCTTCTCACAAACGTGATGATCACGGGCGGACCTGCGCCGCCGTCGCCACCCTTGCCGCCGGGGCCACCGGTGCCGCCCTGGCCACCGCGGCCACCAGGGGCCCCGCCACAGACCCCATTGGCCGGTGCGCTGTTTCCGCCAGTGCCACCCGTGCCGCCCTGACCGCCCTTGCCGCCCTTGCCGCCCTTGCCACCGATAAAGGAGATGACAAAATCACCCGTGATCTCGGTGACGTGAAGTGTAAATTCGGATACAAACGAGCCCTTGGAGGCGTCTTTTCCTTCCGTGCCCTCCCCGCCCTTGCCGCCGTCTTCGCCTGGGACCGCCGGGGTCGTACAGGTGGGGTTTTTGCCGGTGGAGGGAATCCCGGCCTTGCCATTGTCGCCATGCCTACCTGTTTTGCCCTCGCCGCCGGCCTGGGCGTCTGTGCCATCGGTGCCTACGATGCGGATCGTGCCTTTTTCGTCAGCCACGGGAACCTCCTCAAAGCTCGTTGGAGACGTGTTGCGAGTCGATGACAGCGGGCGTCAACACTTCGATAAAGCCGCCATCAAAAATATTCATTGCCGCATAGACCAATTCGACCGGCCCTGAGGGGTTATCGATGATCAGGGGGCTGCTGGCAGTGATGTTGATGACCTCGGCGCCGGCGGCAACCGTTTCCATGGGGAAGTGAAGCGCATTGATCAGGGGTTCGTAGGCTTCGACCTTTTGCGAGTCGCCAAGCACGAAGGCGCGCATGGCGACATCCACATCCGCCAGCAGGTCGGCCCCACATTCGGCCTCGAGACGACAGCGGTCGCCCGCGCAATCGGCCACCAAGCTGGCGGCATTGCGGTGCAGGGGCGGCGGGTAGGTGATGGCGGCATCGGAGTACTTGCCAGAAGTGTAAACGTCGTTGGCAAAGCCGCCCAGTTTTTTGAGCGTGCGCACATCGGGCACTTGGCGAGTGATCAGGGGGACGTTGCCGCGCTCGGGCCGCGAGCTGATGATGCGCGGACCAGGTTTCTCACAGGCGGCCTGGCAAGCCGCCAAATGGTCGGCGGTCAGGCCGACCTGCTCGCATTTGGCCCGAAAGGCCGCTTGCATTTCCTGCGATAATTCGGCAAATTTTTTTGCCATGGCAATACACCTCGATTAGCTTGCGACTCTGAAGCCGCTGTAGACGTTTAACCTGTTTTCGAACATCGCAAAGCCCAAGCAGAGATTTGGTATGTGATGTCCCGTCTGGTGGCGTGAGAATTGTCTTAACTCAGAAGCACCCAAGGTAAACCGCCGCGAACAAAATGTCAACTGCAAAATTTAAAGAAGTGCTACTCGATAGCGCCAGGGTTTGAGACAAGAGTCAAGATTCAAGCGACGCAGGGAACACGCCTGCCCAGCGGAGCCAGGAATAGTGCGGTAAGCCGCCGGCTTGCCTTGGTAGGAGGGAACACGCCTGCCCAGCGAAGCCAGGATGAGTGC
>CAYRFM010000090.1:0-11550 GCA_964423555.1 uncultured Holophagae bacterium
GAACACGACCCGTCCGCGGAGCCAGGACCAGTGCGGTAAGCCGCTGGCTTGCCTCAGTCAAAGGGAACACGACCCGTCCGCGAAGCCAGGAAAAGTGCGGTAAGCCGCCGGCTTGCCTTCTCCGGATGGAACACGAATGTAGGGCGGAGCCGGCGTAAAAGTGTTGGCCTAGGCAACCTGACAAAGTCGTACTAGGAGCGTCTGCCGCTTTAGGGCAGTGTTGGCTAGCTTGAATCCAGTGCGGCACGAGCCAGGAAAAGTGAGGTAAACCGGCTAGGCGGGGCCGCCCAGGCGCGCCCGCCTAGGCGCCCCCGCCCAGGCGCGCCCGCCGACTTGCCTTGGTGGCAGGGAGCACGCATGATCAGCGTAGCCAAGAGAAGTGCGGTAAGCCCGCAAGGCTTGTGTACACACTCGCCGTTTAAAAAGCGGCACTCCTGGCGCCAGCCGCCTTGGTGATGTTAGCCTGCCAAAGTCGTACTAGTTCCGTTTCCGCAGCTGCAGCGAGCGAATCGGTTGGTCCACCCGTTCGATCTTGCCGGTCAGGACCACGGATGCGCCACGGAAGTCGGGCTCGGCGTAGGCAACCACCTCATAGCCAGGTGGTACGATCAGCGAAGCTGGGTTCGGCATGCCGATTTTGCGGTGTTCCAGGTTGCGCGCGTTTTTGAGGACCAGCACCTGGGCGCCGTTGAAGTTTGTCTGGTTGAACAGCACCACGCCGCGATCGATGGCCGTGCGGGCCCGATGTTCCTTGATGCCCTTGACCGCCGCCGCGACCAACAGTGCGCCTGCCGCGACCGTCAGGACTTTGCCGGCATCGCCGTCGAGTTCAATGTGCACCTCGCCGCCGATGTGGAACGGCACGTCACAGACGGGCACGGGTCCCACGGGCACCTGGGGCTCGAGGTCGACCTTGACCGAATCGGGCAGGACGCGCAGCGAATAATAGTGGCCGCTGTTCCAGCCATTGGTGGGCAGTTCATGGCGACCCGCCTGCAGCAGGGTACGGGTGCCATGGTACTTGCGACCTGTATAAAGAATGGCTTGGTAACCAGGCGCCACCAGTGCCGAGGCGATCGATTGGTCGCCCAGTTGGCTCTGGTCGAGGCGCGCCACGTCGTCCTGGTAAACCTGATAATCGCCGCTGAAACTGCGGCCAGTGAACAGAGTCACGCCCTCGGTCGTGTCTTCAGGCAGGTCGGGCCAGTCGGCACCCAGCCAGGTCAGCCGCATTGAGGCGGGCGATTGCTCGGCGAACGGCGTCAAGGCCAGATCGGGGATCGAGCTGCGGGTGACGAAGCGACGGCCCTTGAAGCGTGGTTCCGCGAACAGTTCGACCTTGTAGCCTGGTGGCACGAACAGACTGCCGGTTTCGCCAGACAGGTCGAGCTCGAGCCGTGAGGCCGTGTAGGTCGTGTACTCGCCGCGAAAATCGGCTAGTTGATAGAAACTGACGCCCTCGTCGCCGCCGGCGAACAAGCTGAGCGTCAAGAGCAGGGTGGCGTGAAACATGGCTTCCTCCAAATCGTGGTCCCAACGGGCCAGCACGGTTAGGGCAAGGGTCATGCCAGACCAGTGAAGCTGATGAATCGCGGCTTGGGCAGGCTGGCGCGCTTGGCGATGTCAGGTTTTTGTTTCACCTGGCTAGCCATGCGACCGGGGAACTAGACAGTCCGTTTCTGAAGGGTGTGGGTCGGTGCCTGACTGATAAGCATAGCAGATCACGCCCAAGACCACGCTTGCGAACTATGCTATATTGGCGCAAGGGGGCATGCATGTTACCGATCGCGATGGGCAACTCGGATTTTAGGGAGATTCGCGAAAAGGGATGGTACTACGTCGACAAATCTCTGCTGATTCGCGAATTATTGCAAGATGCTTCTAAGGTTGTCTTGATTCCCCGTCCCAGGCGCTTCGGCAAAACGCTCAATTTCAATATGTGCGAGGCCTTTTTCAGCGACCAGGCACCTAACCGCCAACTGTTCGAGGGGCTGGCCATCGCCGACGATGCCGAGGCAATGCAGCATTTTGGTGCCTATCCCACCATCGCTATGACCTTCAAAGACCTCCATGCCGACAGCTGGGAGAGCTGTCAAATTAAGGTGCAGTCCCTGATCAGCAGACTGTTCCATAAGTACAAAGATCGGATTCAACCAGATACCTATCAGCAGCGACTCATTCAAGAATACCTCGACCGCAGGGCGCCGATCGCGTTGGTCGAGGAGGCCCTGCGCCTATTGTCAGACCTTCTCTATCAAAGTACTGGCAAAAAGGTGTTCCTGCTCATCGACGAATACGACGCCCCCATTCAGGATGGCCATTTCTATGGCTTTTACGACAAAATCGTGGCCTTTTGCAGAGGTTTCTTTGGCCCTGTGCTGAAAGACTACCCCTACCTTCACAAAGGAGTGTTGACCGGTGTCCTGCGAATCGCCCAAGAGTCCCTTTTTTCAGGGCTCAATAACATTCAGGTCTCGACGGTGCTTGATCAAGGGTATTCAAATCACTTTGGCTTCACTGAGGTCGAGGTCAAGAAAATCATCGAAGACTATGAATTGGGCGATCAAGAATCAGAAATCCGAAACTGGTACAATGGCTATAGAATTGGCGCCTCGACCCTTTATAATCCATGGTCGATCCTGTCTGTAGCAGCTCGGCGGCCGGAAACACTTGAAAGTTATTGGATCAACACGTCGCAGGACAAGCTGATCGAGAACCTTATCACCACTGAGCATTGTATTTCCCTAGAGGATTTAACCCACTTGCTCAGCGGTGAAGGCCTGGTCAAGGAGATTTGGCCTGCCCTGAGCCTCAACCGCATCGACGGCCGGTCAATCTGGAGTCTGCTGCTCTTCAGTGGTTATGTGACGTTTGTCCGTAAAGAGTCGGAAACTCGCTATGTCTTGAGGCTACCCAACCGCGAAGTGCGTTTCTATTTCGAGCGCATTGTTCGCCGTTGGATTGAGGGTTCTTCCGGCCAGATTGAGTCGCTGAGGGAGCTCCTCATTCAAGGGCGGCTCGATGCTTTTCAGAACTACTTCAGTGATCGCGTCATACGTTTGGTCGGCCAGAACGACACCGGTGGCCGGAGCGAACCCGAAAACTTTTACCATGGCTTGGTCCTGGGTTTATTTGCTTATGGTCTGGATGATATCTATGAAATTACCTCAAATCGTGAAGCGGGTCTCGGACGCTACGACCTCCAGCTCAAGCCGCGTATACCTGGTCCCCCGGCCTATATTTTTGAATTCAAGAGCATTAGGAAAGATCAGGATCAAGACATAACAATCGCTGCTAAAGCTGCGGTCGATCAGATCCGCGAAAAGCAATATACTGTTGAGCTTAAGCGGAGCGTTGCTATCCCTCTTTGGCTGGTCGGAATCGCCTTTTCTGGAAAGGCATTGAAAATGTATTGGCAACTCGAACAACCCTATGCTTCACCGAAACTCGGACGAATGCATGATTCACAGTTATCCACCGCCATCAAAGACAATAACGACAGTGATTTTGGTACCACAACGAAAGGGCAAGGACCGTACACTGCCAAGGCCTTGCCCAACCGCGTACTAATCTGGATCCGAACTCTAGCACGCATATTGCGCTTTTTTCTGCGTTTGTGAACGCACCGGTCCATCAGCATTCGGGTTAATCTTAGCGCTAGCTCGAGCCTAGCCGAAAAGGCCCCGCAGGTGCTGTAGCTGCTGTAGCGCAAGATGCAATCTTGCGCTGGGCGGCGGGTGAATAATAAAGGTGAGCGATTTGTGCTTATCGGAGCCCAGCAATTGTTTAAAAACACAGTCTGGTTAAATGTGATCGCGCTCACACGTGCGGGCCACACAGCCCCAGCACGACGTCCAGTTCGTCGACCAGACGGTCGGCGTCGGCTAGGGTGAAGACCAGTGGCGGCTTGATTTTAAGGACGTTGTCCAGGGGGCCGTCGGTGCTGAGCAGGATGCCGCGCGCCTTCATGCGCTGGACGATCTCGTTGGCTTCGGCCGTGGCCGGTTCCAGGGTCGTGCGGTCGCGCACGAGCTCGACGCCAATGAACAGGCCCAGGCCGCGGGCCTCGCCGATCAGGGCGTGGCGCTGGCCAAGGTCGCGCAACCGTCGCAGCAGGTGGGCGCCGACCTCCAGCGCTTGGGTTTGCAGCGACTCGCGCTCGATCACGTCCAGCACGGCCAGGCCGATCGCGCAGGAGACGGGGTTGCCGCCAAAGGTGTTGAAGTACTCCATGCCGGTCTTGAACGAGGCGGCGATGGCGGGCGTCGTCACCACCGCCGCCAGCGGGTGGCCGTTGCCGATCGGCTTGCCGAGCGTGACGATGTCGGGCACCACGCCCTGGGTTTCAAAGGCCCTGAAGTGGCTGCCGACCCGGCCGAAGCCGACCTGGACCTCGTCGGCGATGCAGACCGCACCCGCCGCGCGGGCGTGCGCATAGGCAGCGGCCAAGTATCCGTCAGGCAAGACCACCTGGCCGCCACAGCCCAGGATCGACTCGGCCATGAACGCCGCCGCACCGCCCAAGGCTTCCGCCGCCCGCAGCGATTCGGCTACATGCTCGGCGTAGCGCGCGCCAACAGCCGCGTCCTGACCTTTGTAGGGGCCGCGGTAGCCGTCGGGCATTGTCGCGGGGAAGATGTGCGGCTTGCGGCCCGTGCCGCCGCGGCGGTCGTACTTGTACGGGCTGATCTCGATGTTGGCCGCCGTGTTGCCGTGGTAGGCGGCCTCCAGCACGACCATCGCCTGGCGGCCCGTATGGGTGCGCGCCATGCGCAGGGCCAGCTCGTTGGCCTCGCTGCCGCTGCAGGTGAAGGTTACGACCGAGAGTTCGGGTGGGAAGCTGGCCAGCAGGCGTTCGGCGTAGGCGACCAGATGTGGGTGCAGGTAGCGCGTGTTAGTGTTGAGCAGGTCCATCTGCCGTTCGGCGGCGCGCACGACCTGGGGGTGGCTGTGGCCGACGTGGCAGACGTTGTTGACGCAGTCCAGATAGGCGTTGCCGTCCTCGTCGTAGAGGTACTGGCGGAAGCCGCGCACGATCTGCAGCGGCTTGCGATAGCTGAGGCTGAGGCTGGGATTGAGGTGGCGGGCGCGGCCCTCGACCAGCGCCGAGGTGGCCGGCAGGGCAAAGGTGGTGGGCAGGCCCAGCTCAGCGCGAAACTTGGCGCGGACCTTGTCGGGGTGCAGGCCGATGAAGCGGCGCAGCAGGCGCCAAGCGCCCAGCTCGCTGACGGATGCGTAGCCGTTGTCGGGCTGGGCGGCGCGAGCCTCGGCCGACTTGGCGACGCTGGTGGTCAGGCGCGTGCAGATCAGGCCAAACAGCAGGTCCAGCTCTTCCTCGAGCAGCGGCGCGACGGCGTGGTAGCCGCGGGCGACTGCCGTCGCGGCGGCCAGCGGGTCGTCCAGGCCCATCATCGCATAGGTGGCGACAATCGCCAGCTCGCAAATGCGCGGGCTGTGGATCATGTCGCCGAAGTCGATCAGGCCCAGTACCTGCTGCTCGTCCGCGAGAATATTATAGTCGTTGCCGTCGTTGTGGATGACCTGGCGGGGCAGGCCGATCAGGCGCGGAGCCAGGTAGCGATCGAAGGCGTCGCAGAAATGCTGGGCCAGGGCGCGATCGCCGTGGTCGGCGATCAGCGGCAACAGCCGGGCATTGCCGGCCGCCTGGGCCAGGTCCCAGTCGAGGCGGCGCGTGGCGGCGACGTGGGCGAAGTCGGCCAGGGCCAGGTCGAGGCGGGCGAAGAAGGCGCCGACCCGCTCCAGCAGTTGGGGCGCGCGCGTCGTCTCGGCCAGAAACGTCCCTGGCAGGAAGGTCAACAAGCGGCCATGGTAGGACTGGCCCGCCGGGTCGAGCGCGGTAAACATCGCCGCACCCGTGCGCGTGCGGCACAGGCGCGGTAGCGGCAGCGACGGGTCGCGTTCGGCCAGGTGCTCGAGCACCTGGTTCTGCATGTCCAACTCGGCGATTAGGCTGCCGGCATTGGCGATTTTCAGGACATAGTTGGGGCCACTGGCGTTACCGACCCGGGCGTTTTGGTCGATATAACTGGCAAGCGGGCAGCACGGCAAGGTCATGCCATAGTGTTCTGCGACCAGTCGACCAAGTGCTTCCATGGGGAAACGGGGAATGGCGGGGGGCGTCTTCATGAGGATCTCCGAGAGGGGAATCGGCGCTCAGGCGCGCAGTATAGCCCAGGCGGCAAGGCGCGTCCATGGCCCATTCCAGAACAGAATTTTCAGATGAAGTCTAGGTGGCGTCAGCAAGTACCGCGTTGTATTTTCGTCGAAACGCGCGATCGAGGAATGTTCTCGGCAAGCGGGAGTTTTAATGGATTGCGTCGTTTGCTCGTAGCGGTTAGACTTAGATCTATTGCTCGAAAATGCTCTGGGAATGAAGGATGTCGCTCAATCAAAAGCCCCTCTGGTCCGTTAAGCTAGGCATGGGTAACACGCACGATGATCACTAACGCCAAGATCCTTATCATCGAAGACGAAAAGATCAATCGCGCCATCCTCAAGGAGCTGGTCCTCGAGCTTGGCCACCAGCCTGTGCTGGCGGTCAATGGTCTATACGGCCTGAAAGTCCTGGAAAACGATCCGCCGGACCTGGTCTTGCTGGACATCAACATGCCGGTCATGGGCGGTATGGAGTTCCTCCACCACCTTGAAAAGGAACGCATCTACCTGGACATTCCGATCATCGTCATCTCGGGCTCCCAGGGCATGGAGAAGGTCGCCGAATGCATCGAGCTGGGCGCCCAGGACTACCTGGTCAAGCCGTTTGACAGCACCACCCTGATGGCCCGCATCGGCGCCTGTCTCGAGCGCAAGAGCCTGCGCGACAAGGAGAAGTTGCATCTGCGCCAGCTGGAGGCGGCCAACAGCCGGATCAAAAGCCAGAACGAGGAGCTGAGCCGCACCAACGAACTCTTGAAGATCGAGATCGAGCGCCGCAAGCAGGCGGAGGCCGATCTCAAGCAGGCCCAGGAGCTGGCGCTGCAGAACGCGCACGCCGCCGGCATGGCCGAAATCTCGGGTTCCGTGCTGCACTCGATCGGCAATACCCTCAACAACCTCGACGTCTCCTGGTCGATCATGAAGAACTTCATGCGCTCGTCCTCCATTTATAAGTTGACCAAGGCCCTGGACCTGGTAGGCGAGTACGAGGGTGGCTTCCTCTCCTTTCTTCAGCACCACCCCAAGGGCGCGATCCTCAACAGCTACCTGCAGAACCTCAGCGTGCTTTTAAGCAAGGAGCGCAAGGAGTTCGAGCGCGAGGTGCGCGGCATTTCCAAGAAGTTGATCCTGATGAAGGAGGTCATGCGCACCCAGAACATGTTCGCCACCGGCGTGACCTTCAGCCAGCCGGTCGACCTGATGCAGCTGGTCGAGGACATGTTGCAGATCAAGGAAGCCTACCTGCGCGACAACGAGATCACCGTCGTGCGCAACATGCGCGAGGTGCCGCCGCTGCTGGGTCACAAGGCCAAGATCGGCCAGCTGTTGCTGAACCTGCTGTTCAACGCCAAGGAGGCGATGGAGCATGTGGATCCCAAGCTACTGACCCTGGAGACCTACGCGGAGGAGGACCGGGTCTTCTTGAGGGTCAGCGACAACGGCGTAGGTATCAGCAAGAACAATTTGGTGAAGATTTTCAATCACGGCTTTTCCACGAAGAAGGACCGCTCGGGCCTGGGGCTGCATATCTGCGCCATGTCCATGGCCGAGATGGGCGGTAGGGTCGAGGTCAATTCCGAGGGTCGCGACAAGGGCGCGATCTTCACATTGTCCTGGAAGGTCCATCACGCCGAGCCTGATAGCGATTACGAGCGTGTCGAGACCGAGGACCAGGAGCTGCGCAGCTCCTGAGGCTATCTATATATAGATTAGGGGTGGTGCGATGGCAACAAAGGCCGGAATCGATCCGCAACGCATGGACGAGATGCTGGCCCGTGGCCATCTGGCGCTCAAAGCGGGCGAGTATGAAGAGGCCGAACAGATTTTTGGTGAACTGTTGAACGGAGCCCCGCCAAACGAGGACGTGCTCATCGGCCTCGCCAAGGTGCTTCGTGCGACTAATCGCGGTGGCATTGCCATTGACCTTTTGCAAGCTAGCCAAATGGAGCGACAGTCTGATGCGGTTCTATTGGAGCTAGGTCAGACATTTGTGGAACAAGAACAAATGGATCATGCGGAGCGACTCCTCCTCCCGCACATCGCCCGCTTGCCACAAGCAGCCCAGATTTTGGTGAATGCATATACCCTAAGTGGTCGTGAAGAGGAAGCTAACCGGTTGATCAGGTCGACTGCCGAGGATAAAGCTGATAATGGCGAAGGTTCGGCGGCGATCCTAAAGACAGCCGAAAGCACTCAAGACCCTAAGCCCTCAGCGGTGCTTTCGGTCGCCAAGGTCATGAACGATGCCGAGGTGGGCGAGGACGAGCTGGGCGTCGAGGACGAGCTGCGCGCGCTGGCCCGCACGATCGCCATGGTCGAGGTCCGGCCGCCGCTGGTGGTGGGCCTGATGGGCAGCTGGGGCTCGGGCAAGTCGTTTGCCATGCACCTGATCCAGAAGGAGCTGGCCCATATCCGCGCCCAGCCCAGCGGGCGACGCGCTGGGGGAGGGGAGGGGCGCGACGGCAGTGTGGTCGAGTATGTCGGCCATCCCTACACCGTCTTTTTCAATGCCTGGACCTTTGCCAAGAGCGAGCTCTGGGCCAGCCTGATGCAGGAGATCTTCACCCAACTGGAGACCCAGGTCTCCCTGGAGGACCAGCTCACCAAACTGAACCTGGACCCCGAGCAGGGTGGCCCACTCTGGACCGAGCTCTATTCCTCCCACCGCGACCGCTTCCGGCACGCCCTGGAGCGCTTCGCCAAGCATCATCCCGAGCGTGCCGCGGAGGTGATGAAGATCGCGGCCCACCAGAGCAATAAACTCTGGGATGCGCTCAGCGACAAGGACGAGCAAGAAAAATTAATAAGAATGGAAGAGGCCCGCCAGAAACTCGAGGATCAGGTCGGGGCCAAAGCCAAGGAGTTCGAACGCCTCCAGGAGCAGCGCCAGCAGCATCTGGACCAGAGCCTCAAGGAGGTCGAACAGCGCTACGAGAAACGCTACACCGATCTGGTTGGCCTGCTGGGCGAGAGCTGCAACAAGTTTCTGGGCAAGGACTTCGACGCCAGCCACGCGGATTTCGCCCAGATCGTCGACGACCTCAAGGCCGTTAAAGGTCGCTTCCTCCAGTTGCGCGCGCTCTGGCGCGATGGTCGCCACGCCTGGCCGCTGTGGTTGGGCCTATTGGTGGTCGTCTTCGCGGCCTTTGAAATGAGCCAATTCTCCTTCTTCCACAATTGGCTGGACCACGTGGCGCGCGGCGCCATGGCCACCCTGGCCCCCATGCTGGGCACGCTCCTCAAATTCTATCGCGACAAGCGCGGGCTGCTCACCAAGGGCCTGGCCGAATTGGAGAAGCTGGGTGGCGAGCTGAACTCGCTCAAGCAGCTGCAGGCCCGCAACGAGGAGCGCATCAAGGCCGAAAAAGCCGACATCATCGCCCGCTACGATCTGGAGAGTACCGGTGACACCTCCCATACCGCCGAGCTGGCCAAGACCGCCCGCACCGATCTGCGCAAGCTGCAGGGCGAGCTTGAAAAGGCCCAGCTCGAGCTAGATCGCCTGGCCGAACGCACCGGCGTGCGCCGCTTCACCAGTTTGCGCAGTTTCCTGCGGACCCGCCTCGAGTCCGGCGATTACAGCTCGCGCCTGGGCTTGATCCACCAGGTCCAGCGCGATCTCGGCGACCTCTCCGAGGCGCTGCTCAACGAGGACCTCCGCGGCAAGAGCGGCATTTTCCCACGGGGCGAACCGCGCATCGTCATCTTCATCGACGATCTCGACCGCTGCCCGCCCGACAAGGTGGTCGACATGCTCGAAGCCGTTCAGCTGCTGTGCAAGACCCAGCTGTTCGTGGTCGTGCTGGCGGTCGACATGCGCTACATCACCCGCGCCCTGGAGAAGGAATACGAGGGCATCCTCGACCCGCACAACCGCCCCAGCGGCCACGACTACGTGGAAAAGATCATCCAGATTCCCTACCAGATGCATCTGCACTCCGGCGACCGCCTCGTCAACCTGTTGGGTCGCGATGTCGCCGAAGCCGAACTGGATCGCCGCGATGTCGCCGAGCGCGTCGCCTTGGAGGAAGCGGCCGAACGCGAGCAGGCGGCCGCCAGCAGTGCGCCGCCAGCCCTCGAAAAAGCGCCTGAAGCGCTGGAACCCACCCAAGCGCAAGCGATGCCGGCCGATGATGTCCCCGATGAGATCGTCAGCGGTCCGACTCGGCAGGCGCCCGGATCTTCGAGCGGGCCGCTCTTGGATATGCTTGCCCGCGCCAGAACCACTCTGGGCGGCCTGGGCAGCCGCATCTTGGGACCCTTGAGCGAGGGTTTTGCGATGGATCTGGACGCTGCGCCCGCGGCCCCGCCCGCGCCGGCACCCGTCGCCGCCCCAACGCCCGCGCCGGTTCAGGCTGAGGCGGCTGCCAGCGAAACGGTCGAGGCGGAGAAGGCCGATCGCGGCGTCTTCCTGCCGACCCGCAAAATCGAGATGACCTCCCTCGAGCGCGAGCTTTTGGCCGAAATGTGCGCCCAATGCAGTCTGACCCCGCGCTCGACCAAGCGCATGGGCAACGTCTTCCGCCTGATCAAGGTCGTGCTGCTGACGGCGCGGCGCGAATGGGACGAGTCGCAGATGCGGCTGATGATCGTCATGCTCGTGCTTTCCGAGTGCCAGGTCGAGGCCATGGCCCGGCTGTTCCGCAGCTATCGACCGCACTTGCCCAGTGGTCACGGCACGATCGGAACCTGGCTCGAGAGCGAGCATCTACCGGGTTCCGACATCCTCGGCGATGACATTTGCGATAAAAAGCTGACCGATTTCGATCGAAATATGGTCCAATTGATTCGTTCCTTCTCCTTCTTGGATGTAGGTGCCAGTATCGGGCTCCCTAACCGGGAGAGCTCCTGAGCACCGCGCGCGTGAGGATTGGCATGGCATCGGCAAAAGCGAGCGGCGGCAAGTCAAAAACATCGGCGAAACGGCTGGACCTCCTGGTCGTCGGCGCCAGTGCCTCCGGCTCCAGCGCGGCCTTCGCGGCGGCCCGTGCCGGGCTGACGGTGGCGGTCTACGCCGAGGACGACCGCCTGGCCGGCATCGCCGCGTCCCAGGTCCAGGCCGAGGCCGTCGAGGCCGCGCGCGAATGGCCCTTTGGCGAGGCCGGCCACCTGCTGCGCGAACTGGCGCACAATCCCGACCCCGAAGCCTGGCGGGTCGGCTATCGCATGTTTCCCGTTCAACTCCAGGCCGGTTACCGCCTGGCCCAGCTAAGCCACTTGGCTGACGGCACCTACCGCGCGGTCTTCAGCGATGTCGACCAACACACCCTCGCCGTCGAGGCGGGCCAAGTCCTGCTGACCGAACTTCCCGTCGACCGCGCCGCGACCGGGGCCGACCTGCAGGCCGCCGGCGTCGCCCTGGACCCCCAGCAC
>CAYRFM010000090.1:11560-34735 GCA_964423555.1 uncultured Holophagae bacterium
CGGCGGCGGAGCCGGCGCCCTGCCGCTGCTGCTCCAACTGGCCGAGCGCTACCCTCAACAACTCCTGGTGTTCTGCGAGACCGGCGAACGTCTGAGCTCGCTCCCGCCCGCGCTGCGCGGACCCTTCGCCGACCTCTGCCTGGTCAGCCGCCGCCTGCGGATCCACACCCATGCCGCCGTCGCCGGTCTGGTCCAAGGTCCCAATGGCACGGTCCTGGGCGTGCGCCTTGGCGAACATGCGGAAGACGGCCTAACGCTTGCCCGCTACCTCGAGCTGCCGCCCAGCCAGTGCCTGGTGCTGATGGACCCCGACTTTCCCGGCGAGCTGCTCGCCGACCTGGACGGCGTCTGCGAGCGTCGCGGCGGGCGGCGCTTGCCCGTCGTCGACCTGGGCTTCCGCGCGTTGCCCGGCCTGTTCCTGACCGGCGCGCTCCTGGCGCCACGGCACCTGCGCCGCGAGGCGGGTGGTGCCCTGCGCGAGGTCGTCGCCAAGACGCACCTGGGCGAGGCCATTGTCGAGGGCATGATGGTCGCCCATCAGGTCATCCAGGGCGCAGGCGCCACCAGTCCGGCGTCCAGCCCTGCCAAGCGCAAGACCCTCGAGGCACCCGCCAACTCGCCCTTCGACCCCGCCATCCTCGGCGCCCTGGCCAGGCAGAACCCCGAGCACAGCGGTCGCAAGGTGCGCGTCACCCTGGCCGACGCCGACACCCTCTCCAGCCCGCCACCGGTCAGCGAGCGGCCGCGGCTCACGCCCGACGCGCTGCGCCTCGAGAAACGCCTGCGCCTGGCCAAGCCCGAATCCGCCAAGTCGCCCTTGATCAGCATCTCCTCCACCGTGCCCGTGCCCCAGCAGCTGTCGCCCGCTTCGACCGAGGGGACCTTGCTGCGCCTGCGCGAAGACGGCGCGGCGGATCCGCCGTTTTCGCTCCGAATCCCCGTCACCCAGCTCGACCGCCAGTGTCGGGCGCTGTTTCCCGAGCGCGAGGCCGCCGAACGGGTGCGGGCGCGCGTGACCTATCGCGAGGACGGCTTCAGCCTGCTTGACGAGGGCTGTGCCACCGGTATCTTCTATGTGCTCGACCCGCGCCTGCCACGGCGCGTCGACAAGGGCGATCTGCTGCGCCTGGGCGGTCAGTTCCTGGTCTGTGACCGCGACGAGAAAGGGCCCTTTTTTCGCCATTACGACCGTCAGGGCGCCGAGGGCGCCAGCTATCGTGTCGGCGCCGAACCCCTTGTCTTGGGCCGCGGCGACTTCGGCGGCAAGGCGGGCGAGGACGAGCAACTGGCGCGGCGCCACCTGGCTTGCTGGCTGGAGAACGATGAGGTCCGCGTCCGCGATCTGGGTTCCACCCACGGCACCTGCCTGCGCCTGATTCGGGCCTTCCCCATGCGCCACGGCGATGTCTTCCTCCTGGGCGGCCAGCGCTTGCGCTTCCACGACCCTAGCCTGGAGGCCGCGCAACCCGCGCCGCGCAGCCTGGTCGAGAGCGACAGCGGCGAGGCGCGCCTGACGATTGTCGGCATGGGTGGCCCCTTTACCGGACCCGCGGGCGCGACCGTGGCCGAGATCGCATTGGCCAACGGCCTGCCCTTGGACTGCGAGTGCGGCGCCGGTGCCTGCGGCAGCGATGCCGTACGCATCGTCTCCGGCAGTGCCTATGTCGACCGCGCCATCGATCCGCTGGAGCAGGACACCCTGACCCGACTCTGTCAGCTCAAGCCAGGCAGCTGTCGCCTGGCCTGCAAGTTGCGGATCTACGGACCCGTGCGGGTGCGCCTGATCAAAGGCGCGCCATGAGCGAACGACAGCCGATCGCGATCGCGGGCGCTGGCTTGGCGGGCTTGGCGGCAGCCCTGTTCCTGGCCCGCGATGGGCACCCCGTCACCGTCTACGAGCGCCAGCGCGGCCCCATCGACCGCGTCTGCGGCGAGGGCATGCTGCCGTTTGGCGTCGCCGTGCTGGCGGAGCTAGGCCTGCGCGAGCAGGCGATCGCCGCCGGCTACCCGTTTGGCGGCGTTCGCTACGCCTGCGGTGGCCAGCTGGCCGAGGGTCGGTTCGCCGTCGGCCTGCACGGCCTTGGCATCGAGCGGTTCCAATTGGATCGCCTGCCGCGCGAACGCGCGCTGGCATTAGGGGTAGCTTTGCGCGAGGGCGAGACGCTCGAGCCGGGCGCCGCGCGCGAGGGCGAGCTGCTGCTGGCGGCTGACGGCATCCATTCTGGCTGGGCGCGCCAAGCCGGTCATCAAAGGCACACCAGCCGCCGCCTGGGCTTGCGGTTCCGCCTGGACGTCGCGCCGCCAGACCGGGTCGAGGTCCACTTCTTCCAAGGCTACGAGGTCTACTTGACACCGGTCGCCCCGGAAACCCTGTCCGTGGCCTTTCTGATCGATCCGGGCCGTCTCAAGCTGCCGGGCGCGCTGCTGCGCGAGTTCTGCCTGCAGCATTTCGCCATCGCCTTCCCCCACCTGGCCGGCCTGACGCCGCGCGACTTGGCCATGCGCGGCCCGATCGCGGCGGCCCCAGGCAAAACCACGCCGACGCTGCACCTGCTGGGCGACGCGGCCCAGGCCTTCGACCCCATCAGCGGCGCCGGCATGAGCTTCGCGCTGACCTGCGCCCGCTTGGCCGCGCGGTTCCCGGACTCGCCCAGCGCTTACTGGCGCGCCCTGGCCCCGCATCGCCGCGCGCTCGGCGCCATGACCAACCTGGTCCTCGCCCTGCGCGGCGGTGGCTTGCGCTCGCGCCTGATGGTCCGTCAACTGCGCCGCTCGGGCCAGGGCTTCGACCGCATCCTAGCCCTCCACGACGGCCGTTCCTCGCCCTGGTCATTGGGCGTGCGCACGGCGCTTTCGCTGCTGAGGTAACAGGCGATGCCGCGCAGCGACCGCCAACCGCGCCCAGCGCTTGCCGCGCCCGGCCTGGCATGCTAATCTTCAGTTCCTGGGCCCGGCCCATAACCCCCGACGAGGATGTCCCATGAGTTTCCCGATCAACCCCATCTTCCTGTTCGCCGACAGTCAGTTGTTATTTCACCCAGGCGAAGATGGCCGGCCCGTATTGGCGGAGGTCCGCGAGGCCCAGGAGAGCGAGGCGCTGAAGGCGGCCTATATCGGAGCTTCCAACGGCGACGACCCCATGTTCTTTTCGATCTTCGAGGCGGCCATGGACTTGATCGGGATCAGCGATCGCCGCATGGTCTACGCGGACTACAACGAGGAGGACCGAGCCTATCTGCAAGAGGCGAACCTGATCCTCTTGGCGGGCGGCGATGTGGCCAAGGGCTGGGAAGCGATCAAGGAGATGCAGCAGGACATCATCCAGCGCTACTACGCCGGCGCGATCCTGATCGGCGTCAGCGCCGGGGCCGTGCAGCTGGGCCTGGGCGGTTGGACGAAGGAGATGCCGCAAGGCCACGGCGACCTGTTCGACACCTTCAAGCTGATCCCGTTCTACGTGGACGCCCACGACGAGGACAACGGCTGGGAGCGCCTAAAGACGATTATCGGCAACACGGAAGCGACCCTCAAAGGCTTGGGCATCCCCAAAGGCGGCGGCCTGATCTACCATCCGGACCACACGCTCGAGCCCCTGCGCCAGACCCTCGTCGAATTTTCCGGCGAGAAGGAAGAAGTCGTCCAAACCCTGCTGCTCCCCGGCGAACCGGAGCAGGTCGAAGAGGACGCAGAACTCGCAGACTGACCCGTGGCGCCAGCCGCCAGGCTGGCGATATGCTGGGTAAGGATCCGCGGAGCCAGGTTACTTGTCTAACGTGACCTCGATCGGCTAGGCGCCGTGCTTGGCGAGACCCTTTGGCCTCAGCAGAACTCCATAGGATCCTTTGCAGAAGCTAGGCGCATCGACCAGTCCTCAAGCGTCTCAAGTGTCGCTTTTTCTAGGCGTTCAATGAAACGCGAGGGCACCTCGCCGAAGCGCGCCTTGAATTGCAAAAGCAATGCTTGGCGAAACCCGAGCAATCGTCCTTCCTCGCGCCCTTCCTCGCGCCCTTCTTGTAATGCCAGTACGCGGATGTTGCCATGAATACCACCGGTCCATTCCATACCCGCCTCCTTCATAGATTCATTTAAACCCTCCTTGAGCTGGTTGTCAAGCTCCACTGGAAGGCGCATCAGCCAATCGATAAAAGCCAATACCGTCGCAGCATCCTTGGCCCGGTATCGTCCGGTTTGCCGCAACGCACGCAAGAACGTCGTCCTTTTCCACTCTAAGGGATCGGTATCTTTGCGGCGCCGCAGGAGATCCAGGTGAATGCTCACCACTAGTGCGAATGGATTGCCAGCCTCAAGTGCGGCTTCCAGTTTTGGCTCCAGATCCAGCAATTTGACAATAGGATATTCGAAGCGCAAACGGATGCCAAAACGGTCTAAAACGTAGGGACCCGGTCGCCATTTGGGGTTGAGGTCGGTTAGAATGGCGATGCAAGTGACGTGCGCTTCGTCGTTGAACTTGTCGCACAGGCGATAGAATATGGTGTAAACACGCGCCGAAAAATGGCGGGTCTGACCATTCTGGGCTTCTAAGTGTATCAAAAGGCAGCGATCGTCACCCTGAATGTGGCGCACTTTGACGAGTTTATCCAGGAGCAAGCCGCCCCGTCGTTTGCGGCCGGCGATATTCGCCAGCTCTCCATCAAGGAATTGGGGCTCGACCGACCAGTCAATCTCCGCGGCGAGATCGGGCCGCAGGAGTTCGACCATCCAGCGAAACATCCGTTCAATTGCAAACTTCCAAGCGCCATCAAAATCGATCATCGTCCACGTCCAGCTGCCGGGTGGCGCTATTGTATCGAAAAATGAGGCGGGGTTGTGGTGTTTACATGGGCGGGTGGGTTCATGGGCTAGATTATCTCCCCTGCGTTGGCTGCAAGCTCGGCTTGGGCAACTTTCCAATTTCTAGAGAAGCGCTGCTGACATCTGCTTGGCCGCGCTTATTAGTGCTGAGCATCCTTAGACGCAAACCGGTGCAGCCAACGACGACACTCTTCAAAAACTTTCTTCGCGGCTTCGCGACTTCGCGTGAGAATTTGTCCCTCCTTCCCAGCCCCCTAGCGTCTTCGCGGTATCAGGGCTTGGCAGGCAGGTACCTGTCGATGACCGCGCGGAACTCCTCGTAGGTCAGGGCGCCGTCGACGACCTCGCCCGTGACTGTGCCCTTGGCCTTGTCGAAGCGGCCGATCAGGAAGCTGGGCGTGGCGTCCATGCCCAGTTGGTCGGCCAGGGCCACGTCCTCGTCGATGCGGGCCTTGTGGCGCGCCTCGCGCAGGCACTCCTTGAAGGTCGCCATGTCGGGCATGTTCATCTGGCCGGCGTAGCGCAGGATATCCGCTTCATCCTGCTTGTCCTGGAGGTTGAGCAGGGCGTTGCGCATGATGGCGAATTTGCCCTGTTCGCGGGCGCACTCCATGGCTTGTGCGGCCAGGGGACTGCCGGGATGGCTGTCGAGCGGCAGGTGGCGCAGGGCGATGCCGAGATTCTGGCGATAGCTCTGGCAGAGGCGGTCGAGGATCGGCAGGACCTCCTTGCAGAACGGGCACTGGGCGTCTAGGAAGGCCAGCACGATCACAGGCGCCTCGGGGTTGCCGTCCACGTGGACGTCGCCCAGCGGCGCCGTGTGCAGGATCGGTGGTGGCACGTCGATCATCAGCTTGACCTGGCCATCGGCTAGGGCTTGGCGGAAATGCTCGAGCGTGTGATCGGGATCCTTGTCGTGGGGCATACTGTCGAGCAGGGCCTCGGCCTTTTGAGCGATGGCCAGTTCCAGCTTGGCGTAGAGCTGGCGGCGCAGGGCCAGGATCTCCTCGGTCTGCACCTCTTCCATGCGGATCTCGGTGCCCTTGACGGAGGCGACGACCTTTTGGCCGTCGTTGGCGAAGGCCATGCCCAGCAGGCAAAACAGCGGCAGTAGGGATTTCATCGTTCTTCTCCTTGTCGGGTTTGGGTGGGCGCGGCCGGATGGATGTGGCACGAACGCTAGGGCAGAGATTAGGGAATGCTCATGGTGCCGCCGCCGCGGCGGGGGTCGCCGGCGCCGGCCAGGTGCTCGTGGCGGGCGGTGACGGCCTGGACGCCGCCAAAGTAGAGGCTGCGGTCGCTCCAGAGGTTGGCCTTGAAGCCCAGCGCGATCAGCGGCTCGACGACGCCTGGGTCGATGCCGCCCTCCAGCTGCAGGAAACCGGACTCGTGGTGGACGCGCGGCATCTGGATCGCCTGGTCGGGCTCCATGTCGTAGTCGATGACGTTGCTGATCGTCTGCAGGGTCGCCGAGCGGATACGGTTGGAGCCGGCGCTGCCCAAGGTCAGCACGGGCCGGCCGTCGCGGCAGACGATGACGGGTGCCATCATCGACATCATGCGGTCACCGGGCCGTTGGACGTGGAAGCCCTTGGGGTTGAGGTCCAGCTCGCCGAGGATGTTGTTGAGGCAAAGGCCGGTCTCGGCAATCGTGAAGCCGCCGTTCTCGCCGGCGGTGGTGGTGATGCCGACGGCCATACCGTTGGTGTCGATGGCGCTGATGTGGCTGGTGTTGCCGCCGCCGGGCGCGGCGCTGTCCTCGCCGGCAGGGAAAGCGCCGGCCAGCGCCTCGTGGAGGTGCTGCTGGTAGGGCGCCATGAAGTGATCGGAGAGGAAGACGTTGCCGCGGTCGACGCTGACAGGCAGGTGGTCAAAGGCCTCGCGGGCGCGGTTGGCCTGGCGCATGACGTGGGCCAGGATGGCGATGTGGCGCGTGCTGTTGTGGGCGACCTGGCGCAGCGGCACCGACTCCAGCAGTTTCAGGGCGAAGCCGATCAGCATGCCGCCCATGGAGCTGGGTGGCGGCACGAAAACCTCGTGGCCGCGGTAGTGGATGCGCAGCGGGATCGTTTCGTGGACCTCGTAGTCGGCCAGGTCGCGCGCCGTGATGCGGCCGCCGTTGCAGTGCTGGTCGGCGACGATCAGCTCCGCCAGCGGGCCCCTGTAGAAGTAATCGGGCCCTGCTTTGGCGAGCGTTTCCAGGGTGCGGGCCAGGCGCGGGAAACGGATGAACTCGCCGGGCCGGACGAAATGGCCGTGGGGGCTGAACATGGCCTGCAACTCTGCAGTGTGGCCGAAGATGCGGTGCAACATGCTGACGACGAGGGCGAACTGCTCCGAGACATGAAAGCCCTCGTGGGCCAGCTCGATGGCCGGCGTCATCAGGGTTGCCAGGGAAAGCGTGCCGCGTTCGGCGGCCAGGGTCGCCAGACCCGCCATCACGCCGGGTACGCCGGCGGCGGCGCGACCGATCCAGAACGGCTGGGTGGTGGGTCCGTAGTCCACGTCGATGCGGTGGAAATCATAGGTCTCGGGATTGCCCCGTTCGGGCACACCTGTAAAGAAATCGAAAGCCGTCGCTCCGGCGCCGTCGTAGACCATGGCGTAGCCGCCACCACCGAGATTGACGACCATCATCTCCGCGACGAAGGAGGCGAAGGCCGCGGCAACGGCCGCGTCGACGGCGTTGCCGCCGAGCTTGAACATCTGCGCGCCCGCGTATGCGCTCTGAGGTGCGCCCGCGGCTATGACACCACCCATGGTTGACTCCTGACCGACCTGGTTGACGGAACGCGTATAGGATAACACGATCCCAAGCCGGCGTCTGCGTTCGAACGGTGTGCCGACGCGACCCCAGGGCTTGGCCTCCTCGGCGAAGGTGGTATAATGGCGGCGACAGGATGCTGCGGAGGCTCATTCATTGCATTCAACCCCGCTACCCAAAGTATTTTTCCTTTTCTGCGCCTGTGTGGTGCTCCCGCTCCAGGCCCAGATCACCGGCGTCGTTCGCGACAGCCAGACCCAAGCGCCCTTGCCTGGGGCGATTGTGCGCATTCAGAAGCAAACGCCTTTTGCCATGACGGGCGCCGATGGCAGCTTCTCCCTGGCCGATAGCGCCGCGTTCCCGCTGGTGCTGACGGCCGCCCGCCATGGGCACTTTATCGGCTCCGTGATTCTGACCTCGATCTCGGGACCGGTCACGGTCGAGCTGGAGCCCGTCAACCTGACCAGCACCATGCCGCCCCATGCCCTCAATGCGCCGACCGAGTGCCAGAGCTGTCACCCCGACATCTACGATACCTGGCTGGGCTCGCCGATGCAAAAGACCGGCCTCAACACTTGGGTTTTCGACCTTTACGACGGCACCGGCACGGCGGGCGGCAACAACGGTTTTGTCTACAAGCGCGACTCGATCCACCGCGTCACCTCGCCCAACAGCGATTGCAGCGCCTGCCACTCGCCGGTTCACTGGCTGGCCGATATCGAGCACAACGGCATGGGCGACTTTCACAACCCCAACGCGGACATGCAGCGCGGGGTCCAGTGCGAGGTCTGCCATCGCGTCTTCGACGTCGACATCAACCAGACCTACATGCCGGGCGTGCAGCCGCAATCGTTTCATCTGGTGCGCAATGCCGCCAACCTGGAGTTCGGCCCGGTCGATGACAGCACCTATGAGCAGGGCGTGATGCGGCCGGCCTATAACCCGCAGCTCAAGGCCCAGCTGTGTTCGGCCTGCCATGAGGACACCGTCGACCACGACGGCGATCACCAGTTCAACGATCCCGGCAGCCTGCCCCACGAGACGACGTTCACGGAATGGCGCGCCTGGCAGAACTTGAGCGCGTCCAACACCGAGGCCTGTGTCGACTGCCATATGCCGCCCCTGGACGCGGACGGTTTCTGCCTCTTCGTCAAGGGCCGTCCGGGCGTGGGGCGCTCCCACAATATCCGCGGCACGACGCCCGATTTTCTGGACAATGCCCTGAACCTGGACGTAGCTGTCAGCCACGACCTGAGTCAACTGAAGGTGGCCGTGAACCTGACCAACAACGGCGCCGGCCACGCCGTGCCTTCGGGCGTCGTCGTGCGCAACGTGATCCTGTTGGTCATTGCCAAGAACCCGCAAGGCGATCGCTTGACGATGCTACAGGGCGATACCGTCGACGAGGTCGGCGGGGTCGGCGATTTCGACAGCGGCGACTACGCCGGTCACCCGGGCTTCGCCTTCTACCGCAACATGTCCGATGGCGTCAACGAGCGCATCTTCTATACGGATGCCCAGTCGATCGTCAGCGACACCCGTCTGCAGCCCGGCGCGAGCTACACGAGCGACTTCAGTTTCGACCTCAGCGGCGCCGGCGGCCCGATCGATGTGGACGTCAAAGTCCTCTATCGTCGAGCCTTCCGCGATTTTGTCGTGGTCAAGGGCTGGACCCAGACCGGGCATGGCGAACCGCTCGAGGATATTCAGGCACCCCATTACGGCCATCTGATGGAGCGTTTCCAGGCTCAGGTCGATCCCTGTGCCGAACGCGACCTGGACGGTGGCGGAGTCAGTCTTGCGGACCTCCACCAGCTGGCACCGCAGTGGCTGGACACGGCCCCGTTTGGCGGAGGTACGACGGATATTCGCCACTTCGTCGCTATGGCGAACTGCCTGCAAAGTTCGCGACGGCCGGAGGTTCAGGCCAAGGCGCGAAGGCGCAAGTAAGGCACAAAGTGGGCCCGACCAGCGGTCGGCCAGTGGGGCCGACCGCTGGTCGGCCTCTCAGCCGGCAGTTCACCGGGAACCAGGCTAGGACCAATGTGGGGCCGACCGCCGGTCGGCCTCTCAGCCGGCAGTTCACCGGGAACCAGGCTAGGACCAATGTGGGGCCGACCGCCGGTCGGCCTCTCAGCAGGCTGTTCAACGGGAACCAGGCTTGGGCACAACTAATCAAAAGCCCATTATGTTGACCCTGAGCGAGAGTCCCGTTGAACAGTCAGGGGTACAGGCCGACCGGCGGTCGGCCCCACAGTTGTGCCAGGGCGAGGGTCCCGTTGAACCGTTGTCGGCCCCACAGTAGACCCAGAGCGAGGGTCCCGTTGAACAGTCAGGGGTCCAGGCCGACCAGCGGTCGGCCCAACAGTTGAGCCTGAGCGAGGGTCCCGTTGAACCGTCAGGGGTACAGGCCGACCGGCGGTCGGCCCCACAGTAGACCCAGAGCGAGGGTCCCGTAGAACAGTCAAGACAGGCGGACCCTACTGGGGTCAGGCCAAAAGCTGGTGTGGAAGCCCAGTGGATCGAAGAAGGGGAGGTAGATTGTCGCGATCGGGCCTTGGGCCAGGTGGTGGCCGTCGAAGCAATGGTAGCAGCTTCGCTCGGTGGCCAGGTCGTAGCCCTGGGTCAAGACCGCGACCTGGGATGGGTCCGCGGGTTTTTCGACGACCAGCGGTTCGCCGCCGAGGACTTGGCCCGTTGGGGTTTCCCAGTGGTCGGTGCTGCTGGCGCTGGCCCAGTCGTAGCGGAATAGGCGGTTGTAGAATTTGGGGGTCGGCGCCGGGTAGGCCGGCATGGCTGCCGCCCAGAAGTGGGCCGCTGGACTTTGGAAGCCTTCCCTGCCAGGGTTGGGGAAGTCGTAGTGCTGGCTCGATTCGGTGATGAGGCTGCTCGTCACCTGCCAGCGCCGGGGGTCGATGACGTAGCGCACCGCTGCACAGGGTCGAAGCTCTGGGAACATGTGCGGCTCGGCCACATACTGGTCGAAAAACGGCCGCGGCGTGTCGACCAGTTCGACGGTCAAGCCCGCTTCGCCCTCGTAGGCGTTGATCGTGTGGAGGCAGAAGCTGGCGCGGTCCAGGGGAATATCGGCGACCTCTCGGCCGGTCGCCCGCTCCAGAATGCGCAGGGAACTGGGGCCGTCCTCCCAGGCCATGGCGGCTTGCAGGTGCTCCCCGGCCATAAAGCGGCGGATGTCGACCCGATAGGGTCCTAGGTGGAAGAGCGCGTAGTGCTCGCTGAGGGCGAAGTCGTGGACGTAGTTGGCGCCTTGGAGGACACAACTGCCGCGCACCACCGGCTGCAGAACGCCGTCGATCTCGTAGTAGCTCAACTTGGCCAGCTTGCCCAGGTAGGCGATGCCAAAACCGCAGAGACGACCGCTGAAGCGGTCCAGTTTGGGGTGCGCCGTGAACGGTTGGAGCTCGCCGAAACTGCCGGCGAAGTCGCATTCGCCCAAGGTCTCGAGGCTGACGGGGTCGAGCAGCCAGGGCAGAGCTTGTTCGCCGAACGCCAGCAGCTTGCCGGCGAAGGGGTAGACACTGACATTGGCGGGCGTTTCCAGCAGCACCTTGCCACGCAGTTGGTCGCCCGGCTCGGTCCAGCCGAAGCTGCGGTAGCGCCCTCGACCAGCAGCCGTTTCCTCCGTGAAGCGGCGCGTGCCCACGTAGGCGGCCCGGTACTCGAGCACCTCCTCGCCAAAATGCAGCGCGCGCACCAGGCCGTCGCCATCCAGCCAGTGGCGCCGTGCCGTCGCGCCGACGGTGAAGCGAGCAGGACCGTTGAGGTAGAGCGTGCCGCGCAGAAAGGCCGGCACCGCGGGCGGTCGCGCTACTTGGTAGCGCGAGCACAGCGGTGGGTCGCGAAAGATAGCTTGTTCGACGGTGGCGCTCATATGGCCGCCGTCGTCGGTTCCATGACCGGCTCGGTCGCTGTAGCGCCAAACATGCGCTGCATCAGGCAGGGTGCGAAGCTCCAGCGCTGTTTTTCGACCATTGCCTTGCAGCCCTGCCAGCGCGCGGCGATCGCGCCCACATCGAAGACGGCCGTACCTGGATCGATTTGCGCCACATAGGCGGCGTTCTCCAATAAGGCGCGGTCGCCGACCACCGCCGCGTCCATGTGGGCGATCAGGTAGCGCGCGTATTCCTGTAGGAACACCAGCTCCTTCTCCAAGGCGGCCAGCGCTTCCTGGACCTCCAGGCCGACCTGGTAGAAGCAGTGTTCCGCGCGGTCGAGCACGGGTGTGTGCAGGAAATTCGTGAAGCGTGGTTCGGTCAGCGGGCTGACGTGGACCTTCTTCCAGTCGTAGTAGCCGGCAATATAGGACAGCAGGCCGCGGTTGACCGGGCCCAGTGTGGCGAACCGGCGGAAGTAGCCCGCCAGGAAGCGGCGGTCGGTGAACAGCTGGTTGAAGAACGGCATGACGAAGAAGTCGAAATAGACCGCCAGTTCCCAGGTGTACTTCATGAAGTAGCACTCGTGGTCGCCCAGCACCCGGTAGGATTCTTGGAACGAGGGCACGAAGCTCTTGAAGGTGATGTTCATCATGGCGTCGAACAGGCCGACCTTGCCCGCCAGCTCCTGGTCGTCGCGGCTCCGCATCGCGTCGACGATCAGCGTGTTGTGAATGGCGATGGCATCGCTGCCAGGACTGTAGAGCGGGTCGGAAAAGCGGCTGGCCTCGCCGGAAATCGCCCAGCGGCCGCGGTTGATGGTGCTGGCGCAGTCGTAGGAATAGCTCTGCAGGGTGGTGAAGTCGATGATTTCGCGGCCCTCCAGCGCAGGACGCAGGAGCGGGAAACGCTCGTAGAGCCAGGGCAGCAGTTTGGCCGCGGTGTTGACCTGTTTCCTGTCGACCAGGTTCTGGTCGTAGACCAGGCCGAAGCTGGTACGCTCCTGCAGCGTGATGATCCAGAACCAGAAGCCCTCGCCCATCAGTTGGTTGGTCGAGAGCCAGACGGGCAGATGGCCCAGCTGGCGCCGGCTCTTGTGGACCAATTGGGCCTTGTGGTCCAACGCGGTCAGCTTCTCCAGGTTGACGATGCCGTCGACCCAGAACCAGGAAGACCCATGCTCGATCGCGATCGGCCGCTCCAGCTCGCGGTTACGGGCGAGAACGCGCTTGCGGCCGGAGGTGTCGACCACCCAATGGGCTTCGGCCTGGTGGTCCCTGCCGTCATGGCGGTAGAACACCCTGTGTTCACCGCCGGATGCCAGCGCGACGTCCAGTTGATCGACGCCTGTCAACAATTGGTAGCCGGGCGCCTGAGTGTTGCGGCGGACCAGTTCCGCTTCGAATTTGTTGCGATCCAGCTGGTAGCTGGCGACGTTCGAGAACTTCTGGATGAAGCCATGGCCGTAGTGGGTGTAGTCATCACCGCTCGTGCCGGCCGTGCGCCAGAGGAAGCGCAGGTTGTATTTCATCAGGTGCTCGCAGAACAAATACTCCTCGAGGTCTAACACCTTCGAATAGTAATAGCCGCCCACCTGGACCGTGGATTCGCCGACCTTCTGCTTGGCGCCGGGCACTTCCGCGCGGCGCTCGAGGTGCAGGATTCGGGCGTCCGGTTTGTCGAGCAGCAATTGGCGAGCGAAGGTCAGGCCTGCCAAGCCCGCGCCGATGACCACCACATCGTACGTTTGCATCGAGGGGTCTCCATGAAGATTCGTTAGGGAAGGGAGGCGGCAGACCAAGCACCCTTTCCTTGAGATGTATCACCACTCGTGGGCGGATTCAAGTGGAATCCACCCATTACTGGCCGACTGGAATTCGGCGTAGGTGGCGTGGTTGGGGATGCGCTCCTCAATGCGGTGACGTGGTCATCAGGTTTTCGAGGCCATAGCACAGTGATGGGCCAGGCTGGGGCAGGCTATCGCTGAAGAGGGCCTGAACCACGAGCAGGCGGGCCGAGGCTCAGATCGCGAGGGCTGGCCGCTGCCGGCGAGGGGGCGAGGAATCAAGAGGAAACCACCCCATAGGCGGTCGCCTCGAAGTCCTGGATCGTGGCGTGGGCGGGAAAGCGCTGCTGCAACAAGGCCTCCCGGCTGGGCATCGCCGCGCCGCGGCCCTGGTCGATGATCCGCCGCAACATGTCGCGCACGGCCTGACCCTTGTTGGTCGAGCCAGGCACAAAGCGCAGCGGGTCCCATTCGCGTCCCATCAGGCGCAGGATGCGATGGCTCGATCGCTCCACGAGGGGGTCGTCGAGGTGCAGGTCCAGGAGTAGGTCGGGCGCGTCGCCGATCGGGCGAATGGCCGCGGCCCAAATCGCCTTGACCTGATCGAAGGGCAGGCGCTTGAGCTGCTCGTGACCTTCCAGGGTGAAGTCCAAGGCCGTGTTGTGAAACCCTTGCAAAATGCCCCGGTAGATCTTCAACTGGGCGATCCGCGTCGGCGCAAAGGGGTCCTCTGGGCTGACGAGAAAATCCGGGGAGAGTTCGAGTTCTCGGCGTTCGGGCGGAGGCTTCACGATTTCTGGCTGCAAGGCCAGGAGGTCGGCGCGCAGGGCCTTGAGCCCCGGCTCTTCGCTGCTGGGGCGACGGTGTTCGAGCAGCAGGCGGTCAACCGCGCTCAAGGCGAGGTGCGGGTCTGCGGCCCGCGCCAGTTCCAGCAGAGCTGAGATTTGTTGCTCTGTCAGGTTCACGGGCAAATGATCGATCGTGTAGGCTAGGACCTCACGGGCTTGGAGGTGATGGCCCATGGCGATCAGGCCTTCGGCGAGATGCACTACCTTGCGGAGTTCAAGGTTTTCCCCAGCCTTCCCCTCCGTCAATTCGCGCCAATGAAAATAGGCAGTTTCAAATTCGCCGAGGTCGAGCTTTTGGGCGATCAGTTGCCTTCCAGCGGGCAGGGCCTCATCGCGGCAATTCATGCGCACCGCTTGTGTCCAGTAGTCGCGCTGGTAGTCTTCACGATTAGGAAACATGCAGTAAGCGCGCTTCAGCGTGCCCAGCAGTTCATTGGCGTCGCCTAAACCGCGATGGTAGGAGATTTCATAGTCAAGTTTCTCGGCGTCGGACAATTTCTCATGCGGTGTCTGGTAGAGGCGCTTTTCCAAGTCGAGAAAACGGATCACCAGGGCGATCGCTATACCCAGGGCAAAGGCCGCCAGCAGAGGCAGGAAGCCGGGATGGTTGGAACCCGTGATCCTGTTCCAAAAAAACGCATTGAGTTTTTGAAAGAGGCCCCAGTACAGCACGAGCATCCAAACCGGAGAATAGGTTTCAGATTGATGAGCGGCACCAGAAATGCGTAGCGCAAGCGCTCGTTGGGGTAGCGCACCAGGTAGGCGGCCAGCAGCGTCGTGACGCCGCATTCCGCCCCATAGAACGCCGAGCTCGGGTGCAATTTCCAGGAGACGAGTAGACCGATGAAGGAGCCCCCATAAAACAAGACCAGTAGGAACCATCGACTCCAGCGGTCCTCCACGTAAGGGGCAGTCAAGAACATCATCAGCAGTACGACCAACACCTGGAACGAGCCGTGATGGATGAGGGGAAAGGTCACAAACGTCCACCATTTCGGCTGCGCGGGCTGGACCCCCAGCTTCAGCGAGAATTTTTTCTGCGCTGGTCTAAGGGCTCCTGTCAACAAATCGTCCAGATGAGCCTGTTCGATCTTATCGCTCTCATCGAAGCTGTGATCGCTCGACTGATAATACTCCAGCTCCTCCATCTGGTTTTCGAAATGCAATTCCCCGTCCTGCTGGGAGGCCTCGCCGCCGTCCTGCTGATAGGTGCTGTCCTCGTCCTGCTGATAGGTACTGTCCTCGTCCTGCTGATAGGTGCTGTCCTCGTCCTGCTGGTAGGTGCTGTCTTCCTGATAGTCGCTTTCCGTTCGATCTTCGCTGTCCCCGCCTTCCTCGCTCGTTTCCTGGTCTTGGGTCAGGCCGCGCCTTCTGTTCTCCTTGTACTGTTCGATCCTCTTGGCTCTAGAGCGAAGCCACTGCAACGTCAGGTAGCCATTGGTGGTGAGTTCTACCTCAAGATTGACGTCGCCATGCAAATATCCGTGCGACACATAATAAGAAATGGCATCCTCATAGGCATCATCTGGATCGCTTTTGATGACTTGATAGACCAGAAAAAACAACGCGATCAATCCCATTAAGGTGAATGTTACGACGGGCATGCGGTTTAGACTGCGCCTTCCAGAATCCTTCGCTATCATGGTATCTCCATCAAGGACAAAATAAAAAAAAGCCGAGGTCTCAGGTGGACAGAAGTGCCAGCACATTCTCCGGCGGACGACCCAGCGCCGTCAGTTAGGAGAGGAAACCACCCCATAGGCGGTCGCCTCGAAGTCCTGGATCGTGGCGTGGACGGGGAAGCGCTGCTCTAGCAAGGCCGCGCGACTGGGCATGGCCGCGCCGCGGCCCTGGTCGATGATCCGCCGCAACATGTCGCGCACCGCCTGGGCCTTGTTGGTGGCACCCGGCACGAAGTGCAGCGGGTCCCATTCGCGTCCCATCAGGCGCAGGACGCGATGGCTCGACCGCTCCACGAGGGGGTCGTCGAGGTGCAGGTCCAGGAGCAGGTCGGGCGCATCGCCGATCGGGCGAATGGCCGCGGCCCAAATCGCCTTGACCTGATCGAAGGGCAGGCGCTTGAGCTGCTCGCCTCCCGCCAGCGAGAAATCGAGGGCCGTATCGTGAAAGGCCTGGAGCACGCCACGGTAGATCTTGAACTTGGCGATGCGGGTTGGTGTGAACGGGTCCTCCTCACAGACGTCGTTGCCGAACCCCGCGAGGGGGAAGTCACGGGAGACCTCAATCTCCACCCTCTCCGCCACGGGCTGGAGGATTTCCGGGTGGAAGGCCAAGAGCTCGGTCCGCCATGTTTGCAGGCGTGTGGCCTCATCTGGAGGTCGACGGTGTTCGAGTAGCAGGCGGTCGACCGCGCTCAGGGCCAGACGGGGGTCAGCGGCCCGCGCGGTTTCCAAGAGACCCAGCAGTTCGCTCTCCGTCAGGTGCGCGGGCAAATGGTCGATCGCATAGGCCATGACTTCGCGAGCCTGCAGGTGGTGGCCAATGGCGATCAGGCCTTCAGCCAGGTGTTCGGCAACAGTGAGGGCGACATTATGACCCGTTTCGCCCTCCGTCAACTCGCGCCAATGGAAATAGGCGGATTCGAAGGAGCCCTGCTCGAGGTCCAGGG
Organism: uncultured Holophagae bacterium; assembly: GCA_964423555.1. GTDB lineage: Bacteria > Acidobacteriota > Holophagae > Acanthopleuribacterales > Acanthopleuribacteraceae > CAYRFM01. The sequence goes on from CAYRFM010000090.1 coordinate 28,293, forward strand.
CAATCACGCGCTTGCCCACGACCGGAATCTCGCTGCCGCGATCCATGCGCACCGCCTGGCTCCAATAGCCGCGCAAATAACTCTCCTGCTCGGGGTACTTGCGATGGGCCTCCTCGAGCGTTGCCAGCAACTCCTTGGCTGCGCCACGGCTCGCATATTGCTCGATGAGCACGTCCAACTGGCCCGATTCGGGCAGTTTTTCGAAGTCCGTCTGATAGAGATGTTTCTCCAGCCCCATGCTCCGGATCGCCACGGCGATGCCCGCTCCCACGGCGAATGCCATCACCAATGGTAGGGGTCCTGGGTAGCTATGCACGGTGGCATTCCGCCAGAAGAAGGCGGTTGAGCATTGAAAGATGGCCCAGTAGAGCAAGAGCATCCAGACCGTCGAATAGGTTTCCCGTTTGAGGATTTGGATCAAGTAAACGTAGCGCAGCTGCTCCCTGGGATAGCGCACGAGGTAAGCGGCCAGGATCGCGGTGACACCGCATTCCGCCCCGTGGAAGGCGGTGTAGGAAGAGGGCTTGGCCCACCAAAAGACCAAGAGGCCGGCGTAGGAACCCGCGTAAAAAAGTACCGGCAGAAACCAGCGGCCCCAGCGGTCCTCGAGATAGGGTGCGGACAAGTACATCATCAAGAGCACCAGGATGACTTGTACCGTGCCGTGATGGGCCAAGGGAAAGGTTAACAGACCCAGTAGGGAGGGCCTGGCCGGGGTGAATCCCAAGACGCAGAAGATCCTGCCATGCGAGGCCTGCTTCGCTTGTTCCCAATATTGGTCCATCTGCCGTTGCTGGCGTTCCTGTTTTTCGCCAGCCGACAGTTTAGCCGTCCGATCACGGTAGTAGCGCCAGGTGGGCGAGGCATCAACCAAGGCCTTGAGCTCGTCGTCTGCCTCGAGGTAGGCGTGCCTCGCGTAAAGATCGCATACTTGTCCGAGTATCGCGGTGCGCGATCCCTCGGAGACCAACTGCACGAGCAGCAGTGTGGCCACAACGCCCATCAACGCGAAGGTTACGACGGGCATGCGGTGCAATTTACTTGTTACGGGACCGGTCAAGATCAACATTCGCACCCCCCGCGGGCATCGATTCGAGGACGGTGCCTCGCTCGTGGACCTTGTCTCAGCCCTCTATCAGATCCAGGACGTTTTCAGGGGGTCTACCCAGGGCCGCTCTATTACCGCAGCACACGATCGGACGCTCGATCAACTTGGGGTTTGCCGCCAGCAGGGCCAGCCACTCGCCGCGGCTGCGCTGGTCGTGCTTGGACAGACCCAGTTCCTTGAACAGGTCCTCGCCGGTGCGCGTGATCTCCAGGGGCTCCTTGCCAAGTGCCAGGCACAGGGCGTCGAGGCGGTCGATGGCAGGCGGCTGCTCTAAGTAAAGCACGATTTCGGGATCGATACCCCGTGCCCGGAGTAGCTCGAGGGTTTGGCGGCTCTTAGTGCAGCGGGGATTGTGATAGATGACGAAGGTCACGGCGGTTCTCCCAAAAAAATAGCGATTGCCGGGGCAGCGAGCCACACTAACATAACCTCTGTAGCTGTGACATGCAAGTGAAGCCGTGAACTTGCAAGCCCTAGGCGGGGCGGGTACAATGGGACGTCGTTTTTGATCGCAATCCGCCGCAATCGCGGAATAAGGGGAGACTGATGAAAAAATTGTTGATTGTCCTGCTCTGCTTGAGCGGCTTGGCATCCGCCGGTGATCGCCGCGCGCTTACCTTCGAAGACTTTTTCACGATGCGCCGCCTGACCCATTTCAGCGTATCGCCCGATGGCCGGTCGGTCCTCTACCGCATCCAGCAAGCCAATCTGGACAAAAACAATTTCTCGGGCACGCTTTACCTGCTTGACCTGGCCAGCGGTCAGAGCAAGCGCATGAGCGTCGAGGGCGAGAACTGCTCCACGCCTGTGTTTTCACCCGACGGCACGGCTTACGCCTATACCAGTGGTGGCCAAGTCTGGATCAAGGCTTTCGACGGCAGCGCGCCCCGCAAGGTCAGCGACGCGCCCGAGGGCGCCGCTGGCCCTGTCTTTTCGCCCGACGGCGCCTGGCTGATCTACGGCTCCACCATCGCCCGCGACGCCTCGCCCCAGACCCACTCCGGGCGCCTGATCGACAGCCTGATGTTCCGTCAGTGGAACGAGTGGCGCAACAACACCCGCAACCACCTGTTCCTCGTCGCCAGCGCCGGTCCCGCCGCCGCCGGCAAGGACCTGACGCCCGCCGACTTCGACGTCCCGCCCCTGGACCTGGGCTCCTCGGCTGACTATTGCTTCTCGCCCGACGGCAAGGAAGTCGCCTACGTCAAGAACACCGACGCCGTGGTCGCCACCAGCACCAATAACGACATCTTCGTGCTCGATCTGGCCAGCGGCCAGGAGCGCCGCATCACCACCAACGAGGGCGGCGACTGCGAGCCCAAGTACTCGCCCGACGGCCGCTTCATCGCCTACGTCTCCATGGCCCGCAAGGGCTTCGAGGCCGATCGCCACCTGCTCTGCCTCTACGATCGCAAGAGCGGCGCGATCAAGGCGCTCTCCGAAAAAGAGGACCTCGACGCCGGCGACCTGACCTGGGCGCCCGACAGCAAGCGCATCTACTATACCGCCCAAATCACGGGCGAAAAGTCGCTGTTCCAAATCGACCTGGACGGCAAGGTCAAGCGCCTGACCAATGGCTTCAACGACAGCGCGCCGCAGCTGGATGGCGCCGGCAAGACCCTGTTCTTTACCCGCGAAGCCACCGAGGCGCCGCGCGACCTCTTCGCCCTCGACCTGGCCACCGGTCAGGTGCGCCGCCACACCAGCCTCAACGCCGAGGTCCTCGACCAACTGGGGATGAACCCGTGGGAGTCGTTCTGGTTCGACAGCCCCAATGGCAAGGACAAGGTCCAGGGCTTCGTCGTCAAGCCGCCCTTCTTCGATGCCAGCAAGAAGTACCCGATGATCTACCTGATCCACGGCGGGCCCCAGGGCATGTGGGGCAACGATTTCCACTACCGTTGGAACGTGCAGATGTTCGCCTCGCGCGGCTATGTCGTCGTCAGCGTCAACCCCCACGGCAGCAAGGGCTACGGCCAGAAATTCTGCGATGCCGTCAGCGGCGATTGGGGCGGCCTGCCCTACCAGGACCTGATCAAGGGCGTCGACGAGGCCGTCAAGCGCTATCCTTTCATCGACGCCGACCGCATCGGCGCCGCCGGTGCCTCCTACGGCGGCTACATGATCAACTGGATCGCCGGTCAGCCCAGCTCGCCGTTCAAGGCCTTGGTCAGCCACGACGGCGTCTTCAACCTGCCCTCCATGGGCCTGTGCACCGAGGAACTGTGGTTCTCCGAATGGGAGTTCGGCGGGACCTACTACGAGCATCCCGAACTCTATGAGAAGTGGTCGCCGCACCACCTGATCAAGAACTTCCAGACGCCGATGCTGGTCGTCCACAGCGAGCTGGACTACCGCGTGCCCGTCAACCAGGGCATTGAGCTATTCACCGCATTGCAGCGCAAGGGCGTGCCCAGCAAGTGGCTGTACTTCCCCGACGAGGACCACTTCGTCTCCAAGCCCCAGAACGCCAAAATGTGGTGGCACACCGTGCTCGGCTGGATGGACCAGTGGCTCGGCAACGGTGCAGCGCCCAAGGCCCAGGGAACTTGACCCAAATCTCGGCAAAAAGCCAGGAGCAAACCATGACCCGATGGACCAGCCAGAAGCTCAAGCCCTATGGCGCCAGCATTTTCGACCTGATCGGCCGCGAGGTGCGGGCCCGTCCCCACGTCGTCAACCTGGGCCAGGGCTTTCCCGATTTTGACGGCCCGGAACTGATCAAGGAAGCCGCCTTCCAGGCCATGCGCGACGGCAACAACCAGTACGCGCCCCTGCCTGGGGTGCCGGCCCTGACCTCGGTGCTGCAGGAGATCTACTTCCAGCGCACCGGCCTGACCTTCGATCCCGCCAAGGAGATGACGATTCTCTGCGGCGCGACCGAGGCCATGTACGCCGCCCTGACCGCCCTGACCGAGCCCGATGACGAGTGGATCGTGTTTGCGCCAATCTACGATACCTACGTGCCGACCATTCAGATGGCCGGTGGTCGCTGTATCGAGATCCCGCTCGAGCCGCCCCACTGGCGCTTCGACCCCGACCGCCTGCGCGCCGCCTTTGGCCCGAGAACCCGCGGGATCGTGATCAACACGCCCCACAACCCGACCGGCACCGTCTTCAGTCGCGAGGAGCTGGAGCTGATTCGCGACCTGTGCGTGGCCCACGACGCCATCGCCGTTGCCGACGAGGTCTACGAGAACCTCGTCTACGACGGCGCCGAGCACCTCTCGATCGTCGGCCTGGAGGGCATGCGCGAGCGCACCGTGACCATCTCCAGTTCCGGCAAGAGCTTCTCCATGACCGGCTGGAAGATCGGCTGGACCGTGGCGCCGCCCGAGGCGACCGAGGCGATCCGCCGCCTGCACCAGTTCATCGCCTTCGCCATCGCCACGCCGTTCCAGTTCGGCATGGCCGCCGGCCTGCGCAACCGCGACACGCTGATCCCCGAGCTGCGCGACCATCTCCTGCGGCAACGGGACCTGATCTGCGACAGCCTGGCCGCGCTGGGCTTCGGCGTCGAGCGCCCGCGCGGTACCTACTTCGTCTTGGCCGATTTCAGCCGCTTCTCGGACAAGCGCGATACGGACTTCGTGCTCGAGCTGATCACCTCCGAGATCGGCGTGGCCTCGATCCCGGTCAGCGTCTTCTACATGAGCCCCGAGCAGGCACCCCAAAACTACATCCGCTTCTGCTTTGCGAAGCGAGACCAAACCCTGCGTGCGGGCCTGGACCGCTTGCAGCTGCTGCGGAGCTGAACCATGGCCGTGATTGGATTGCTGCAGATCGATATTCTGTGGGAAAACGTCGAGGGCAACATCGAGAAAGTGCGGGCGCTGACGGCGGACGCCAAGCCTGGCGACTTCGACCTGCTGGTGCTGCCGGAGCTGTGGAGCTGCGGTTTCACCATGAACCAGGAGGCCCACAAGACCTTCCCGGCGGCGATCGCCTTCATGTGCGAGCTCTCGCGGGAATTGGACTGCCATATTCTCGGCGGCCTGCCGACCGCGGTCGAGGGCGGCCAGGAGAACCGCTGCTACCTGGTCGACCGCGGCCAGGTCGTGGGCAGCTACACCAAGATCAAGGCCTTCAAATTCGCGGGCGAGCACCTGAAGTACCAGCCGGGCCACCGCACGGAGCGCTTCCCGGTTGCCGGCTTCCAGCTCAGCCCGTTCGTCTGCTACGACCTGCGCTTCCCGGAACTGGCGCGGAGCCGCGTGCCGGAAACGAACCTGATCAGCTACGTCGCCTGTTGGCCCGAGGCGCGCGAGCACCACTGGCGTGCGCTGCTGGTGGCGCGCGCGATCGAGAACCTGAGCTACGTCATCGGCGTCAACCGGGTCGGCACCGACGGCGCGGGCCTGACCTATCCAGGCGCCTCGCTGCTGGTCGCGCCCACAGGCGAGATCCTGGTCGATGGCGGTCGCGCCGAAGGCCTCTACCGCGGCGAGATTTCGCCCGAGCTGGTGGCCGAGGTACGCCAACGCTTCCGGTTCCTCGAAGACAAAAACGACGACTGGCAATAAGATACAAGCTTCAAGAGGCAAGACTCAAGACCCAAGCGGGGCGATCAGCAGGTGGGGCCGACCTGTAGCTGCTGTAGCGCAAGATGCAATCTTGCGCCGGCGGAGGTTGATTGTTAAAGCAGTCTTTAAAGTAGGGCGTAACTCCGGGAGCGCCTAGCCGAAAAGATCCCGCCGTCGCTGTAGCTGCTGTAGCGCAAGATACAATCTTGCGCCGGGCGGAGGTTGGATGTTAAAGCAGTCTTTAAAGCAGGGCGCAACTCCGGGAGCGCCTAGCCGAAATGATCCCGCAGTCGCTGTAGCTGCTGTAGCGCAAGATGCAATCTTGCGCCGGGCGGAGGTTGGCCATCAGGCCCAGGCCGCCAAACAGGGTGCAAGTCGCATCAGGGATGGTGGCGCAACTTCCAAAGTTGCGCTGTTGGCAGTCAGGCCCAGGCCGGCGACGTCTGCGGTCCACCTGGGTGCCAGGCTCATCCTTGATCACCAACCTGTCAGAGTTGTACGAGTTGGTTCATAGTGCTCACCTCACCGAGTTCATGATGGCTGTGCGGATCATTTCGGCAAACCGTGGCGCTCGATTTGCCGCTGAGCCGATGTGTTCGCTTTGCGTGGCGAGCTTGCTCCTTTGTTTGTTGGAGCTGCGGCATGCCGGAGGAAGCTTTGCCTGTGGGTGCGGGAGCCTAAGGCAACAAGCTTGACCCTACAACCGAATTCCTTGGACTTGCGGGGTTCCGTGCGGCGTCTGTGAGCGGGTGTGGCGTACTTTCGGAATTCCGGAGCTACCTAAACACAAAGTGCGAGCGTTGCTCCGGAAT
>CAYRFM010000091.1:0-2852 GCA_964423555.1 uncultured Holophagae bacterium
ATTTTTCTCTGCTCCATTCTAAAGGGTTACTCGACGACTTTGACGAGACCCTGGGGCGACGGTTCACCAGGCGGGGCTTGTGTTACAATCGGGTGAACATACTTGGGTGCCGTTCAAGTGACCAGGGAGCCCGACGCATGTGGCCAACCAGGCCCATAACAGGAAAGAGGGGATTGCAACAGCCCATGGTTGATCGATCCGAATACTGGCACGAGTTGGATGTGTTGCGAGGCTTGGCGGCAGCGGCGATGGTGCTGAACCATGTCGGCGTCGCCTGGCTGGCGCCCGAGACGGGCAGTCTGGCAGGGGCGCTTTCGTTGCTTGGCAGTTTTGCACCGGTGCTGTTCTTCTTTGTGACGGGCTGGGGCTATGGCCTTGCCCATCAAGAGGGTCGACCCGGCTCATGTCGCGATCTGCTGTTCAAGGCCGGCGTTCTGGTCCTGATGGATCTCGTGCTCTCGCGGGGGCGCTTGTTCTGGGATTTTCTGGGGTTCATCGCGCTGTCGATGTGCGTGCTGCACCTGCTGCGCGGCCGACGCCACGCGCGGGTCGCGGCTGGCGTGCTGTTGGCGCTGACGCTCGGCGTGCGCTTCTGCTTGGCGCCGCTGCTCAAAGCGCGCCTTGGGCAGGATGGGTTCCTAGTGCCCGAAGTGCTGGGCTTGCGGGCAATGCCCGGCGTTTCCTACTGGTTCACGCCCTGGCTGGCCTACCCGCTGCTGGGATTCCTATTGGGCGCACTGACGCGGGAGCATCAGGCGCTGTGGCGCGCGCGGGCGCTGCACCTGGGGCTGGGCCTGGTCACGCTGGGCCTGTTGGGTGGCGCGATTACTTCGATGCTGGTGGCCCATGGCGCGAACCTCTTTCGCTGGGGCATGATGTCGCTCGGGTTTTTCGTCGCCAGCATGGCGCTGCTGGCGATGGTGCTCGGTCTGGTGGTGTGGTGTGCGGCCCTGGCGCCGTCGCGGTTGCGCGAGCTGGTTTCCCTGCGCGGCATCGCCTCCCTGGCGGTGGTGCCGCTGCACTATGGCCTGCTGCAGCTGGCTGGAGAGGGCTTCGAGCGACCGGTGGCGCCACATCTCTATGTCGCCCTGCTGCCGCTTTGGTTGCTGGCCAGTTTCGCCCTGGCGCGGTTCTGGGCCTGGCACTGCGCCGGCTTTGCCGCGGGTCACCCTCGCGACAGGCCCCTGGCCGTTTTGGGCGGCGTCCTGCTCCTACTGTGCTGGGCCCGTTTTGGCGCGGGACCCGCACTGGCCGACCTGCTCTACTTTGTCGCCGAACTAGGGCTTTGCCAGCTGTTGGCTTTCTCCTACGCGAAGCGCAAGCTGGCCTGAGCCTCAGCGGCCGTCGTCGAGCACGTCTTGGATCAGCAGGATGTTGGCCAGAGGGCTGAGGCTCGAGAATAGGTAGTTGATGTGGGCCAGCGGCTTGCGGCCGACGTAGATCACATCGTTTTCCTCAAGCGCGACGTTGGCGCTGAGGTCACCGCGGCGCAAGTCGCCCGATTTCAGGCGCAGGCGGTGGATCTTGCCGTCTTGGGTACGGCGGATCAACTCCACATGGTTCTGGCGGCCATGGATCGTCGGACCACCCGCCGTCATCAGGGCGTCCAGGAAGGACATGTAGGGCTTGAGCCGGTAGGCGCCGGGGCGAATGACCTCGCCCATGACGTAGACATTGGCCTCCTCCTCGTCGGGCAGGTAGAGAATGTCGTTGTTGGCGAGCTTGAGGTTGAAGCGCAGGTCGCCCTCGCGCAACATGGCGCGCAGGTCGACCCAGACGATCGTGTCGGTGCCGCGGATCAAGGCGCACTTGCTGAAGTTGGTCTGAACGCCCTGGGCCAGGGGGACCTGGGTGATGGCCTCGAGCAGGGTGCCGCGCCCGGTGATGCTCATCAGACCAGGCTGGGCCAGGTGACCGAGCACGAAGATGTTGTTGTTGTGGTACTCGGAGACTTCAAGCGTGACAATGGGGTCCTTGTAGAAGTGGGAAACCGCACCCTCGACCATCTTGCGGGCCACGTCGCGGGTCGTGGCACCCAGCACCAGGTCGCCCACGAGCGGCAGGGTGATGACGCCGTCGGGACCAAGCGTGCGCATGCCGCTGAGTTCGGGCTGCTGCCAGACCTGGATATTGACGATGTCGCCGGGTCCCAGCAGGTATTGGTCGGGTACGCCCGCATTGAGCCGCTCGATCACTTCCTGGGACGTAAAGACCTTGCCGTCCTTGGGAGTGGCAGGCACGAACTCCTCCCATTTGGGCGCTTGGGCGTCATCGCTCCAGGCGAAGAGTTGAACGCAGGTCAAAAGCAGCAGGTATTTCACGTAAAACCATCCCGAGCGGCACTGAGGGTCACAGCTGGGGGGACCCGCGGCCATTCTAGCATGGTTTGTGCCGGATCGAATCTTGCCTGCGGGGCTTTCTTGCAATGCGGCCGGGTCTGGATTAAGATTTGCTTGGGACGCCGTCTTTTTCGGCTTCGCGACAGCCAAAAAGCAGATGGGCAGGGGACCTCGGATGACGGCAAGACAGGTGGAAATTCTCGCGCCGGCGGGATCGCCGGACGCCCTGCGCGCCGCGCTCGACAGCGGCGCCAATGCGGTCTATCTGGGCCTGAAGGAATTCAACGCGCGCGGCAATGCGATTAACTTCACGACCGAAGAGCTGGCCCACTACGTGCCGCTGGCCCACGCCCACCAGATGCGCGTCTACCTGACGCTCAATACCCTGGTCAAAATGAACGAGCGCGGCCCCCTACTGGAGTCCCTAGCCCGCGCCGCCGACTGCGGCATCGACGGCGTGATCCTCCAGGATATCGGCTTCGACCTGCCCATGAGGACCACGGTCTCTAACAA
>CAYRFM010000091.1:2862-34498 GCA_964423555.1 uncultured Holophagae bacterium
GGCTTGGGCCGCACGATCGCGCGCTATTTCCCGCGCCTGCGCCGCCACGCCTCGACCCAGCTGGCGATCCACAACCTGGAGGGCGTGCGCTTCTGCGTCGACGAGGGTTTTCAGCGGGTCGTGCTGGCTCGCGAGCTGACGTTGCAGGAGATCGGCGAGATCCGCGCGGCCTACCCGGCCGAGGTGATCGAGCTGGAGGTCTTCTGCCACGGCGCAATGTGCTATACCTACAGCGGCATGTGCTTTTTCAGCGGGTCCGTCGGCGGTCGCAGCGGCAACCGCGGCGAGTGCGCCTACACTTGCCGCAAGGGCTATCGCATCCACAACGAGACCCGCTTCCCAATGGCGCCCGACCCGCTCTCGCTCAACAATTACCTGTTCAGCATGAAGGATATGAACACGCTCGACGTGCTGCCGGAACTGCTGGCCAGCGGTGTCGACAGCCTCAAGATCGAAGGTCGCCGCAAGGGACCGGCCTATGTCGGCGCCTCGGTGCGCGCCTACCGCGAGCGCCTCGACGGCTTGCCCACCGCCACACGCGAACACGACCTGCGCCTGGCCTTTGCCCGCAGTTACACCAAGGCCTTCTACCAGCGCGGCCAGTACGGCGACGCGCCAATCGATCTGACCGCCACCGGCAGCATCGGCCTGGAGCTGGGCACGATCGAGGCCGACGGCGGCTTCAGCTTGCGCGAGGAGGGCCTGCAGCGCTACGACGGGTTGCGCCTGGTTACCCCCGACCGCGAGGAGGCGCTGATCTCCTTTCGCGACTACAAGGTCGACCGCGGCGATCGCATGCGGCCCGAGCGCGGTGCCCGCATTTATCTGGACGAGCGCTTTCCGACCGGGACCAAAGTGATGTGGGTGCACTCCCAGGAGATCGAGCGCCGCTATCGCCCGAATCGCGAGCGCGCCCAGATCGGCGGCGAGGCGGTGGCGCGGGTCGACATGGAGGCCAGCCCCGTCGAGGGCGGCGTGCACCTGCGCCTTAGCTGCTCCTACGGCACGGTCGAGGAGACCCTGGCGGTCGAGCCCTCTCTCGCCGGCAAGACCGTGCCGCTGCGCAAACTGCTGTTCCGCTTTGGCGACACGGACTTCCTGGAGGGCGAATGGCGTGGGCCCGAGGAACTGCCTGGCTTTATGCCACTTAGCCTGCTCAAACAGAAGCGCCGCGAGCTGCTGGAGGCGCTGGCCAGCCAGAGCGGCGGCGGCCGCCAATTGGCGCTGGCCGAACTGATTGCCGAGGCTAACCGCCCGGCGGCGGTCGCGCCGCAGGCTCATGCCGAGCCGTGCTTCACGGCCCGCGTCGACCGCCTGGGTCTGCTGCGCGCGCTCTTGTCCGAGGCCGAGCGCGAGGGCTATGCGGTCGACTTCGTCCTGCGCGCCACCCTGTCGACGCCCGATTGGCGTCAAGCCCATGCGCTGCTGCAGGCCTTCGCCGGGCCGGTCCGCTACGTGCTGCCGATGGTCCTGCGTCACTGGGACCTGAGGGTGCTGCGCCGCCGTCTGGCCGAACTTGCGGGCAGTGGTGTCGCAATCGTGGTCGGCAACCCCGGTCACCTGCCGCTGGTCCGCGAAACCGTCGCCGACGCCGTCCTGCACGCCGACTTTTCGCTCTACCACCTCAACACCTGGGCCTGGCGCGCTCTGGACGAGATGGGGATCACCGGTCGCTTCACGCTCTCACTGGAAGACGACAAACCCAACATGGAAGCCCTGCTAGCCGCGGTCAACCCCGCCCGCTTCGAGGTCATTGCCTATACCGACACGCCGCTGTTTGTGGCCGAGGCCTGTTCCCTGGCTGCGCTCTACGGCGGCTGCCCAGGCGCCAAGGTCTGCGGCCACGAGACCCTGCAGATCGAGAACGAACACGGCGACCGCTTCCAGGTCCGCCACGACCGCTGCCGCTCCGTCGTCATCGGTGACAATGCCCTCAGCTGGAGCGGTCAACTGAAGTGGTTCCGCGCGCGCGGCGTCCACCACTTCCGCGCGGACTTCACCACCCGTGACTACGATATGACGTCGGTCACGCGGATTCTCGCCGCCCTGCGCGACGACCGCGCCCTGCCGAGCACCCACAGCGAGAATCTGGACCGCATCCTGCTCTGAATCAATAGGTTCCGCGGGCGCTGTAGCGCAAGAAACAATCTTGCGCCGGATAGAAGCATGCTCTTGAGCGAGGCGATTATTTAAGCCCGAGGGCGCTGTAGCGCAAGATGCAATCTTGCGCCGGGTAGAAGCAAGCTCCTGAGCGAGGCCCCTACTCCGAACCTCAGCCCTTGGCGGTTTCCAGGTCGTCGTAGATGTCGCAGATGCGGTCAAAGCGGGTGATCTGCAACAGCAGGCGGATCTCCTCGTCGACGTGCACCAGGCGCAGCGCCAATTGCTTTTCCGCCGCCAGCTTGAGGCCGGTCACGATCACCGAGAGACCGCGCGAGTCGATGAAGGTGCAGTGCTTGAAGTTCAGGATCACCAGGCGTTTGGCTTCGCCGAAGGCATCGACGACGAGCTTGCGCATGCGCGGCAATGAGGCGGCATCCATGCGTTTCGGCATTTCTAGAACCACGTGATCCATGGATTATTTCCTCGAGAAGCGATGAACGCCTGGCACCAGCGAACGGAGAAAGTATCTGACGTCTCCCCACGGGGATTGGGTGGCGTTGTAATAGATTGTAGCCGCAAAAATCTCATCGGGGCTAGCGCTTTCGCCCATTTGCTGCACCGGACCCGTCAGACCGGCCTTTCCGCGCAACAGATCGCCCATGAACGGGCCCTCCAGTCGTTCCAGGTCGGCTGCGACCAGCGGTGGGCTGCCGACGAACTTGAGCTTGCCGCTGACGATGTCGCCCAAGCTGGGGATGAAGTCGAGCATGAACAGGCCGAAGCGAAAGCGCTGCCAGCTCGTCCACTGCAGATCGTAGCCGTTCTTGAAATTGCGCGGCACCGGCTGCACCAGGATGCTCTCGGTGACCAGCCAGCGCCCGCGCAACAGGCGGTGCAGGGGCAGCAGCAGCAGGAGCAGGGGCAACAGCGCCACCAACATCAGAAACGCAACGCCGCGTTCGACCAGCTCGACCACGCCGATCGAGCGGGTCAAGTCGCCAAGGATCAGGGGATCGTCGACGAAGATGCCGACCTTCGACTGCAGGTCGACGACATAGTTGCGACAAACGTATTTGCCGACGAATTCAGTGCGGCGGCCGACGTAGGTGCTGGGCGCGATGACGGAGTCGCGTATGGTGGCGCCGCGCTCGATATAGGTGTTGTGGCCCAGCACGACATTGGGGCCGATCTGGGCCTCGCGCTTGACGGTGGCGTCGTCGCCGATGATGATGGGCGCCTCGAGCTGCACGCCGTCGGCGATCGCGACCCTGCGCCCGCGGCGCACGCCCTCGACCACCACGTGACCGCGAAAGTAAAAGGCGTCCGGCTGCTGCAACATGGCGCGGTTCATCTCCATGAAAGCCGGTAAATCGTCCAATTCGAAATAGAAGAGGTCCTCAATGGCGATCCGCCGGGCCGCGAGATGTCTGGAAGCCCAATCGCACAGCTGGGTGATCGAGGCCAGGTCGGCGTCGCTGGCCTCCGCGACGATGCGCTCCCAATCGGCACCGGCGCAGAACAGCATCGGCAGGATCTGGTCGCCGTGGGTAAAGATCGTGGTCTCGACCAGATCGGGGGGCAGGGAGGCACGCACAATGGCGTTGCCCTCGAGCAGGAGCATGCCCTCGCCGACGAAGGCCTGGTGTTTGCGCAGGCGTAGGCGGGGATCGAGATTGTGAGGATCGAAGGCGTACGTGACCTGACAACCCCAGCGCTCGCCGCCGCCGACGAGATCCTCGGTGGGCCGACTGCGGTCGTTGAGCGCCAAGCGGATCTGCTTGAAGCCCTGGTCGCAGAGCCAGTCCAATTGGTGCTCGACCAGGTAGCGCGTGCCCGCACAGAGCAGCGGCATGGGGTCCTTGCCCGTCAGTTTGGCCAATTCGCCCAGCGGGCGATGGTAGAGGATCAAGCAGTGTAAGCCCCGATCGAGGACCTCAACCGGCATCAAGCGGCTCCTTTACCGGAAATCACCGCGGGCAGAGTTTTGATCAGCAACTTGATATCGTACCATAAGGACTCGTTCTGGATATAGGTCAGGTCGAGACTTACCTGGTCCTGAAAACCGATGTCGCTGCGGCCGCTGACCTGCCAGATGCAGGTGATGCCCTGGTTTGTCTCGAGTCGCTGGCGCTCGCGCGTGTTGTAGTACTGGACCTCGTCGGGCAGGGGCGGGCGCGGGCCGACCAGGCTCATGTCGCCGCGGAAGACGTTGTACAGTTGCGGCAGCTCGTCGAGGCTGGTGCGGCGCATGATGCGGCCGATCGGCGTGACCCGCGGGTCGCGGCGCATCTTGAAAATGACGCCGTCCTGGCTCTCGTTCTCGGCCATCAGCTGAGCCTTGAGGCGGTCGGCGTTGACGACCATCGAGCGGAACTTCCAGAAGCGGAACGTGCGGCCGTGGCGGCCAACCCGGGTCTGCGAGTAGAAGGCAGGGCCTCGATCCAGGCGCACCAGGACGATCAGGAACAGGAACAAGGGCGACAACAGCAGCAGCAGCAGGCCTGAAACGACGAAATCGAACAGCCGTTTGGAGAAGTCGAAGATCATCGGCCGCAGGCGTTGGTAGTATTTGCGGTAGAGCAGCTTGAGCACTTGCCAGCGAAAGCCCCGGCCATAGGTTTTCTGCAGTTCGCGCAGGAGCTTGTGATGTTCCTCGCCGCTTGGGTCAGTTTTTCCGTTCACGGTGATACCTCGCCAAATGCCAGAGAAACACGAAGTTGCCAAGAACGTAGCGGCGCCACAGGCGGCGCGGTTCCCGCAACAGACGATAGGCCCATTCCAGGCCCAGCTCCCGCAGCCACAGCGGCGCCCGCGGGATGCGGCCGGAGACGAAGTCGAACAGGCCGCCCACGCCGAGCGCGACCTTGACGCCCAGGCGAGGCAGGTTGCGCGCGATGAAGCGCTCCTGGGCGGGCACGCCCATGGCGACCAGCAGGACCGCGGCACCGCTGGCGGCAATGCCCGCAATGACCTCGTCCTCTTCAGCCTGATCGCGCAGATGGCCGTGATGCCAACCGCGAAGGTCTAGGCTGGGCCAGCGCTCGCGCATGCGCTCGACCATGACCTCGACGACGCCGGGTTGGGCGCCGAGCAAATACAGGCCCATGCCGCTGCCGACGAGGCGGTCGCACAGGGCAGGGAAGAGGTCGGTGCCGTTGAGGTTGTCGACAACGCTTTGGTCGAGGTAGCGCGCGGCAAGCTTGATGCCGATGCCGTCGGGAAAGACGACAGCGGCGCCCTCGAGCACGGCGCGGTAATCGGGATCGACCATGGCGATATTGATGCAGGCGGGATTGACGAAGGCGACCAGGCTTGGCTGCGCGCCCATGGCCAGCTGCATCACCCGCTCGACGGCCTGAGCGCGCGTCTCGTTGGCCAGGGTCAGCCCGAACATGCGCAAACAGCCGTCCGTGTCGCGCCGATGCTCGCCGTGCAGGATCAGGGCCAGCAGGCCGCGCACCAGCATGGCGCCGCGGGCGGTCAGCGAACAGGGGGCGGCGTCCTCAAGGGCCAGCTGGGCCTCGTCCGCGAAAGCGATGTTGACGGAAGCGCGCAGGAAGTGACGGTGGACCAGGCCCGGCTTGACCGCGAAGCGGGCGCGCTGAGCCGGACTCAAGCTCTCGGCCTGGGCCGGCTCGAGCGCCATCGGTCCGACCAGGGAGGCATGGCCAGCGAGCACGGCCAGCAGGCGCGGCGAGAGCCGAATCAGGCGGTGGTTGAACAGACCGTTACCCAAGCCGCGCAGTCGTAGAGCCTCGCGAAACACGAACGCGTTACCGTCGCGACCGAGCACGCGGCGCGGCGCCGTCCAGGCGTGGCCTTCACGCCAAGCGAGCAGGGCGGCGAGCAACCACAGCGGTGCCAGTAGCGGTAAAACCGCCAGGCACACCACGAGGTCCAGCACCCGCGCCTGCGTTCGCGCGACACGCCCGCCTCCCGTAGGGGCGAGGGCGCCGATCGCCAGGGGCCGTGTCACCATCTGCCACTCCGCTTTCACTCTAATCATCTCCAGGATTATGTCCAACGGCGGGGCTGCCGGGTGCACCGGCATCGACGCTGTCGCACCCGCACCGCAACTTCACGCGCGAGGCACGTGTCTGCGGTGCCGCCACGACGGCCCGTCCACCATTCCGAGATACACAAAGCTCACATCCCAAAAATGATACCCCATGGAGGACCAAGGAGCCATTTATCAATCAACGACTTAGTAAAACCCATTTTCGCCAGACTGTCAAGAAAACACAGGTACTCCGTTCGACTGTCGCCGTGAAAGCCGGAATTTTTCAGGGACGGGCAGTTTTACATGAAATGGTACTCCGCTTCTCCCTTGACTCTGTTCAAAAGGGCTACCCAAAGCGGAGTGAGTCGGCTATGCTTGGCGCGGTGATTTTTGCGTTCGGGACGGGCAAGACCTGACGATTGGGGTGGATTCCATGAGCACCTTCAGCTGCTTCGTTTTTGGCGGCAACACGCTGCTGGTGACCTGCTGTGACCTCCTGCGCCAGCGCGGGCACCGCATTCGCGGTATCGTCAGCGCCGACCCGAATGCCCACGCATGGGCCAAGGCTCAGGGCATCGCCTGTTTCGACCCCAAGGCCGATTACCTCTCGGCGATGCGGGCGAGCTCGTTCGAATACTTGTTCAGCATCGCCTACCTGGCCGTCGTACCGGCCACGGCCCTGGCCTTGCCGACGGTGGCGGCGATCAATTTCCACGACGGACCCCTGCCCGACTATGCCGGTCTCAACACGCCCGCCTGGGCGCTGATGGCCGGCGAGCGCCGCTACGGCATCACCTGGCACCTGATGACCGAACAGCTGGACAAGGGCGCTATCGTGCTCCAGCGCCGCTTCGAGATCGCCGATCACGAGACTTCGCTGACGCTCAACACCAAGTGTTTCGAGGTCGCCATCGAAACTTTTGGCGAGATGATCGAAACGCTGGCCACGGGTCGCCTGGCGACCACGCCCCAGGGCCAGGGCGTGTTCCGCTATTTCGGCCGCCGCGACCGACCGACCGCTGCTTCCTTCCTCGACTTCGGCGCGAGCGCGGAACGCTTGGCGCGCCTGGTGCGGGCCCTGGATTATGGACCTTATGAGAACCCCCTGGGCTCGCCAAAGATCCAGGTCGGCGATGAGGTTCTGGTCGTGCGCGCGGCCTACGCCCACGAGGGCTATGCCGAACCCGGTACGGTCGTCGCGGCCTCGCCCGAGGGCTTGATTGTCGGTACCAGCGAGGGACTCCTGGCCCTGACAGAGTTGACCGACTTGGCTGGCCGGCACGTCTGTCCGCAAGCGCTCGCCAACCGCCACCAGCTCCTGCCCGGTGAGCGCTTGCAGCTCCTGGACGGCGAGGCCGAACGCCATTATTCGGCGCTCGATGCCGCGCTATGTGGTTCGGAAACTTTTTGGGCGAAGCGCCTGGCTGCGCTGGCGCCGTTCGATCCGCCCTTCGCCTTTGGCGGCTCCCAGAGCGACCGCCACTATCTCGACATGCTCGTCGCCCTGCCGCCTGGTTGGTGCAGCGAGGAGCAGGGCCTCAAGGCCAGCGCCGCGGTCGTCGCCTTCCTGGCCCGGGCAACCCGCAAACACAGTTTCGCGCTCGGTTACAGCTATCCCGAACTGCGCGAGGACATCGCCGGCCAGGAGAACTGGATCCGCAGCGTCGTGCCTTTACAGGTCATCAGTCCTGACGACCAGAGCTTCGCAACGCTGCTGCTCCGCTTCGAGCGCGAGCTCGGCTTGGTCCGCAAGCACAAGAGCTGGCTGCGCGACTTAGAGCTGCGCCGACCCGAGCTGGCCGGTCGCGCCGCCGCCGACGCCTTGGTCGGCTACACCGCCGTCCTGCAACGCCTCGCTAACGGCGAGCAGGCCCGCCTCGATGACGGCGCCGGTCTGGTTTTTGCATTCGCCGATTCCGGCCTGCGCTGCTACGGCCGTCGCGACCTCTATGGCCCCAAGGCGCTCGAACAACTTGCCGACGCGCTGGGCAAATTCGCCGCGCAACTCGAGGCTGCGACACAGCCCTTGGCGCGCTTGCCGCTGATGAACGCTGCCGACCGCCAGCGCATTCTCGAGACCTGGAATGCCACCGCGACCCCCTTCCCCAGAAATCAGCGCGTCCACCAGCAGTTCGAGGCCCAGGTCGCGCGCACGCCGCAGGCTACGGCACTGATCCACCGCGATCTAGCGGTGAGCTATGCTGAACTCAATCAGCGCGCCAACCAACTGGCGCGTCTGCTGCGCCAGTGCGGCGTCGGCCACGACCGCCTGGTCGGCGTGCACTTGCCGCGCAGTCTCGAACTGGTGGTGGCGACCCTGGCCGCCCAAAAGGCCGGCGGCGGCTACCTGCCGCTGGACCCGCTCTATCCCGCCGACCGCATCGCTTACATGATCGCCGACTCGGGCGTGCAAGTCGTGCTCAGCCTCGAGGCCCTGGCCGGCGAGCTGCTTGGGTTAGGGGCGGAGCTGGTTCGCCTGGACAGCGAGCGCGCCCGCTTTGCCGAACTGGCCAGCGACAATCTCGACCTCGCCGGCGACGCTGCCGACATCGCCTACACCATCTACACCTCTGGCTCGACCGGCAAGCCCAAGGGTGTGTTGGTGCCCCACGGCGCCGTCATCAATTTCTTTACCGGCATGGATGCCCATATCCCTCACCAGGGCGGCGTCTGGCTGGCGGTCACCAGCCTGAGCTTCGACATCAGCGTGCTCGAACTGAGCTGGACCCTGGCTCGCGGTCTGACCGTGGTGATTTACGAGGATCCCGGCAGCGGCGGCGAAGCGGGCCATCGCGACATGGCCTTCAGCCTGTTTTACTTTTCCAACAGCGAATCGGCCGAACAGGCGAACAAGTACCGCCTCTTGCTGGAGGGCGCGCGCTGGGCCGACGAGCACGGATTCATCGCGGTCTGGACGCCCGAACGCCATTTCTACGACTTCGGCGGCCTCTACGCGCACCCCGCCATCACCGGCGCCGCCGTGGCCGCGATCACCAAAAACGTCTCGATCCGGGCGGGTTCCGTCGTCGTGCCGCTGCACCACCCCGCGCGCATCGCCGAGGCCTGGGCGATGGTCGACAACCTCTCCAACGGCCGCGTCGCGATCGCTGCCGCCAGCGGCTGGGCGCCGACCGACTTCCTGCTGATGCCCGACAACTACAAGCGCGCCAAGCAGATCATGTTCGAGAACATCGAGATTATCCAGCGCCTTTGGGCCGGCGAGTCTGTCGCTTTCCCAGGCGTTACCGGCGAGAGCGTGACGGTCGGTACCTTGCCGAGACCGGTGCAGAAGCGCCTGCCGATCTGGATCACCACCGCGGGCAACCTGGAGACCTACGTCCAGGCCGGCGAGATCGGCGCGAACGTCCTGACCCACTTGTTGGGTCAGTCCGTCGAGGAGTTGGCCCCCAAGATCAAAGCCTACCGCAAGGCGCTGGCAGAGCACGGGCACGACCCCGCCAGCGGCCAGGTGAGCCTGATGCTGCACACCTTCGTCGGCGCGGACGAGGGTGCCGTGCGGGCCGCAGTGCGCGGGCCACTCAAGGCCTACCTGGGCAGTTCGCTCAACCTCCTGCGCAAGTATGCCTGGGCCTTTCCGGCTTTCACCCGGCCGGGCGATGTTTCGGCCGACGCTGGCGACGATTTCGCCAACCTCAGCGCCGAGGAGCGCGACGCCATCCTCGAAGGCGCTTTCGAACGCTACTACCAGACCAGTGGCCTGTTCGGCACAGTCGAGAATTGCCTGCGCCTGATCGATACTCTGGCCGGGATCGGCGTCGACGAGGTCGCCTGCCTGATCGACTTCGGCTTGGGCACGGACCAGGTGTTGGCCCACCTGCCGCAGCTGGACGCGCTGCGTCGCCGGGTCGAGGCCCGCGCTCGACCCGCAGGCACGGGCCTTGATCCGGTGCGTTTCGGCCTGCCGGCCCTGATCGAGCGCCACGGCGTGACCCATCTGCAGTGCACGCCCTCAATGGCGCAGATGATGGTGAGCAACGCCGAGATGGCCGCCGCGCTGAGCAAGGTCCGCCACCTCTTCGTCGGCGGCGAGGCCCTGGGTGTGGAGTTGGCGCGTCAGCTGCGCGAGAGCGGCGCGACCCTGACCAATATGTACGGTCCGACCGAGACGACGATCTGGTCGGCGACCCATGCCGTCGGCATCGAAAGCGGTGGCGTGCCGATCGGTCGGCCCATCGCCAACACTCAGCTCTACGTGCTGGACCGCTGCGGGGAGCTACAGCCGGCCGGTGCGGCGGGCGAGCTGCACATCGCCGGTGACGGCGTCACCCGTGGCTACCACCGCCGCCCTGGCCTGACCGCCAGCCGCTTCCTGCCCGATCCCTACGGTCCGCCTGGGGCGCGCATGTACTGTACCGGTGACCTGGTGCGTTGGCGCGAGGACGGCGTGCTGGTCTTCCTGGGCCGGGTCGACTTCCAAGTCAAGATCCGCGGCTATCGTATCGAATTGGGCGAGATCGAGGCACGCCTGGCCCGACACCCGGCCATTGCCGAGGTGGTCGTGGTTGCGCGTCAGGATCAGCCTGGCGACGCCCGCTTGGTCGCCTATCTGGTCGCCGCGGGCAAGGCGCCGACCGCCCAGGACCTGCGCGAGTTTCTGAGGGTCGACCTACCCGATTACATGGTGCCCAGCCACTTTGCCGTACTCGCGTCCTTCCCGTTGACCCCCAACAAGAAGATCGACCGCAAGGCCTTGCCTGCACCCGATGCGGTCGAGACCCACAGCAAGGTTGTCTACGCGGCGCCGCAGAACGACCACCAAGCCAGCATTGTCGCGCTCTGGCAGAAGCTTTTGGGCCGCGAGCAGGTCGGTATCGACGACAACTTCTTCGACATCGGCGGCCACTCGCTGCTGGTCGTGCGCATGCACCGGCAACTGGAACAGTTACTGGAGCGCAGCATTCCGCTCACGGATATGTACCGCTTCACGACGATCCGCGCCCTCAGCGGTTACCTTGCCAGCGGCGGCGAGAGCGGCGGTGGCGGACGCCGCGGCAACGAGCGCGCCCAGCGCCGATTGGCGGCGCGGAAGGGTTAAGGCTCCGCCCGGCGCAAGATTGCATCTTGCGCTACAGCCCTCCGGCCGGCGCAAGATTGCATCTTGTGCTACAGCTCGCACCAGCAGCAAGCCAGATCGACTTGCTTAGACGGGGCTCTAGTAGCCGAGGTTCGGGCGCAGCCAGCGTTCCATGGTGGCCTTGTCCATGCCCTTGCGGGTCGCGTATTCGGCTACTTGGTCCTCGGCGATCTTGCCCAGGCCGAAGTAGAAGCTCTGCGGGTGGCTGAAGTACCAGCCGCTGACCGAGGCCGCCGGCGCCATGGCGAAGCTTTCCGTTAGGGCGATGCCGCTGCGGCGCTCGACCTCCAGCAGCTCGAACAGCAGCGCCTTTTCCGTGTGGTCCGGGCAGGCCGGGTAGCCGGGTGCCGGGCGGATGCCCTGGTACTTTTCCTTGATCAGCGCTTCGTTGTTCAGCTGCTCCTCGGTCGCGTAGCCCCAGAGCTGCTTGCGCACCTGCTCGTGCATGTACTCCGCGAAGGCTTCGGCCAGGCGGTCGGCCAGGGCCTTGGCGAGGATGCTGTTGTAGTCGTCGTGGTCGCGCTCGAACTCGCGGGCCAGCTCGGCCGCGCCGAACCCGGCCGAGACCGCGAAGCCGCCCAGGTAGTCGGGCACCGTGCCTTTGGGGGCGATGAAATCAGTCAGGCAGAAGTTGAAGCGGCCAGGCGGTTTCTCGAACTGCTGGCGCAGGTTGTGGACCGTCATCTTTACCTGTTCGCGGCTCTCGTCGGTGTAGATCTCGATGTCGTCATTGACCGCGTTGGCCGGGAACAGGCCGACCACGGCCCGTGCCTCGAACAACTGCTCGCGCACGATGCTGTCCAGCAGCGCGCGCGCGTCGTCGTAGAGCTTGCGGGCCTCGACGCCGACCACCGCGTCGTTCAGGATCTCGGGGAACAGGCCGGCCAGCTCCCAGGTCTTGAAGAACGGCGTCCAGTCGATGTAGGGGACCAGGCGCTCGAGCGGGAAGTTGCGGAACTCGTGCATGCCGAGCTCGCGCGGGCGCGGCGGTTGGTAGCCGGTCCAGTCGATCGGGAAGCGCCGGGCGCGCATCTCGTCCAAGCTGAGGAAGCGCTGGTTGGCCTGGCGGTTGCCGTAGGTGTCGCGGGTGTGCTGGTACTCGGCGCGGACTTTCGCCATGAAATCGCGGGCGTTGTTCGCGCTCAGCAGGCTCGAGACCACGCCGACACTGCGCGAGGCGTCCTCCACATAGACCGTCGGGCCGCTGTAGCCCGGTGCGATCTTGACCGCCGTGTGGACCTTGGAGGTGGTGGCGCCGCCGATCAGCAGCGGCAGGTCGAAGCCCTCGCGCTCCAGCTCCTCGGCCACGTGGACCATCTCGTCCAGCGAGGGCGTGATCAGGCCGCTCAGGCCGACGATATCGACCTTCTCGCTGCGAGCCACCTCGAGGATCTTGCTGGAGGGCACCATCACGCCAAGATCGATGATCTCGTAATTGTTACAACCCAGCACGACGCCGACAATGTTCTTGCCGATATCGTGGACGTCGCCCTTGACCGTCGCCATCAGGATCCGGCCCTTGCTGGTGGCGGCGTCCTTGTTCAGGCGCTTCTCCTCCTCCAGGTAGGGCAGCAGCCAGGCGACGGCCTTCTTCATCACCCGCGCCGACTTAACCACCTGGGGCAGGAACATCTTGCCCTCGCCGAACAGGTCGCCGACGATGTTCATGCCGCGCATCAGCGGCTCTTCGATAACCGAGAGCGGCTTGCCGTACTTGGCCAGGGCCTCGGCCGTGTCCTCTTCGATATGGGTGGTGATGCCTTTGACCAGGGCGTGGGCCAGGCGTTCCTCGACGCTGCCCTCGCGCCACTCCAGGGTCTCGACCTTGGCCTTGCCCTTGGTTTTGAGTGCGCTGCCCAGCTCGACCAGGCGCTCGGTGGCGTCCTCGCGGCGGTTGAAGAGCACGTCCTCGACCGCCTCCAGCAGCGCTTTGGGGATGTCGTCGTAGACCGGCATAGCGCCGGCGTTGACGATGCCCATCGTCATGCCGGCCGCGATCGCGCGATACAGGAAGGCCGCGTGCATGGCCTCGCGCACGGTGTCGTTGCCGCGGAAGGAGAAGGAGATATTGCTGACGCCGCCGCTGATGTGGCAGTGGGGCAGGCGCGCGCGCACCTGGCGCGCGGCCTCGATGAAGTTGAGCGCGTACTCGGCGTGTTCCTCGATGCCGGTGCCGACCGCGAAGACGTTGAGGTCGAAAATGATGTCCTCGTCGCGGAAGCCGACCCGTTCGCGCAGTAACTGGTGTGAGCGCAGGCAGATCGAGACCTTGCGTTCGACCGTATCGGCCTGGCCTTGCTCGTCGAAGGCCATGACGATCACGGCCGCGCCGTAGCGCTGGACCAGGCGGGCCTTCTCCAGGAACTCGGCCTCGCCTTCTTTGAGGCTGATCGAGTTGACGATGCCCTTGCCCTGCAGGCAGCGCAGGCCGGCCTCGATCACGCTCCACTTGGAGCTGTCGACCATGATCGGGATGCGGCTGATGTCGGGTTCGGCGGCGAGCAGATTGAGGAAGCGGGTCATGGCGGCCTCGCTGTCGAGCAGGCCCTCGTCCATGTTGACGTCTAGCACCTGGGCGCCGTTCTCGACCTGTTGGCGGGCGACCTCAAGCGCGTCCTCGTAGCGGTCCTCCTCGATCATCTTGGCGAACTTGCGCGAGCCGGTGACGTTGGTGCGTTCGCCGACATTGACAAACAGCGAGTCGGGCCGGACCGTAACCGGTTCAAGGCCAGAGAGATGCAGCCATGGTGGGAGCGCGGGCGGACGGCGCGGCGGGTAGGCGGCGACGCGACGGGCCAGGGCCGCGATGTGGGCGGGCGAGGTGCCACAGCAGCCACCGACGATGTTGAGGAAGCCGTGGCGGGCGAAGTCCTCGACGATATCGGCCATGTCTTCGGGGCCCTGGTCGTACTGGCCAAACTCGTTGGGCAGGCCGGCGTTGGGGTAGCAGCTGACCGGCACGTCGGCCACGTGGGCCAGCTCCTCGACGTAGGGCCGCATCAGGTCGGCGCCCAGGGCGCAGTTGAGGCCGACCGCGAACAGGCGACCGTGCTGGACCGAGTGCCAGAAGGCCTCCGTCGTCTGGCCCGAGAGCGTGCGGCCCGAGGCGTCCGTGATCGTGCCGGACACCATCAGCGGCACGTCCAGACCGCGTTCCTCCAGGAGCTCGCGGATGGCGAAGATGCCGGCCTTGCAGTTGAGCGTGTCGAAGACCGTCTCGACCATGAGGATGTCGGAGCCGCCATCCAGCAGGCCGGCGGCGGCCTCCTTGTAGGCGGCGGCGATCTGGGTGAAGCTGACCTCGCGGTGACCGGGGTTGTTGACATCGGGCGAGATCGAGCAGGTCTTGGAGGTCGGCCCGATCGAGCCGACCACGAAGCGCGGCCGCTCGGGGTCGCGCGCTGTGAAGCGGTCACAGGCGGCGCGGGCCAGGCGCGCGGCCTCGAGGTTGATCTCGTAGACCACATGCTCCAGCTCATAGTCGGCCATTGAGGTCGAGGTAGCATTAAAGGTATTGGTCTCGATCAGGTCGGCGCCGGCCTCAAGGTAGGCCTCGTGGATGGCGGTGATGATCTCGGGCTTGGTCAGGACCAGCAGGTCGTTGGCGCCCTTGAGGTCGCGGTGGTGGTCGGCAAAGCGGCTGCCGCGGTAGTCTACCTCGGTCAGGC
Source organism: uncultured Holophagae bacterium (assembly GCA_964423555.1). Taxonomy (GTDB): domain Bacteria; phylum Acidobacteriota; class Holophagae; order Acanthopleuribacterales; family Acanthopleuribacteraceae; genus CAYRFM01. Next base: position 17,729 of record CAYRFM010000091.1, read on the forward strand.
CGTATTTCTGGATCATCGTGCCCATGGCACCGTCCAGCACCAGGATGCGGCGTTTCATCAGCTCGTGCAGCGCGGCAAGTCGCTCTTCTCTTTGGAACATGGAGTGGTCCTCGCGTATTTGAACGACGTCCCCTCCGACGGCGCTCTTCCCCCAAGCAGCCCTATCTTAGCAACGATCGCCCCGCGGCGCCAGCCTCTCCCGAACTAGCCGCAAAGAGCACGGCCGATAGCTGCGGCGTTTGATGCAGCTGACGGCAGAGGATGAGGTACCGCCTGGGAGGCCCGATCAACCTGTGCTCCGTTATCTAGGACGGCCTAGCACCTCCCTGGCCGCTAGGCACAATAGCCCCGTGGTACGTGCACCAAATGCGAAAGACGATGATCTTGACAACCGAGTAAAAGCGGGGTTGAATGGGTTGATTACCAAAGTTGAGGACGAAGGAGCAGGACATGAACATGGAAGCAGTGGCGATCAGGGCTTTTGTGCCTGCCAAAGACTTTGCCCTCAGCAAGCGATTCTATGTGGACCTGGGCTTCACGCTGAACTGGTCAGATAACTCCCTTGCGGGTCTGAGCGTGGGGACTTCGAGCTTTTTACTGCAAAAATTTTTCGTAGCCGAGCACGCCCATAACTTCATGATCCAACTCCTCGTCAAGGACGTGGAAAGCTGGTGGGCGCACGTAGAGGAACAGCAACTGGCGCAACGCTATGGGGTAATGACGCAACCCCCCCAAAATCAACCCTGGGGCATCCGCGACTTCTTGATTGCCGATCCGACGGGTGTGCTGTGGCGCATTGGCCAAGTCATAAATGGCTAGGTGATCCGCAATCGGCAAACGCACTTGTTGCGCGGTCAGTTGCCGACCGCGAGCGGGCATAGCAACTTGTGCTGCGCGTGCTCGCCTGCCCGTTTCGGACATGAATCCTTGTTACATGGCCGGGCACGGCTGGCGCATGGGCCCTTGCTGTTGTTCAACGCGCCCGAGTCACGGCGACAGCGGCAGTGAATAGCGTGCGGCAGGGAAGCGAGCGAGGCGCCAGCGGTTGCGCACTATTGCGCGCTCCAAGACAGCCTGGTACATGGAGCGCGCCCATTGTTCGCTGCTCGCGCGCCACTGCATCACGGCCATGGCGCAGTGTGCGAGGCGCTCGCGCCTGTGCCGCGCAGACATTTCAACTTATTTCGCGGCCAAAACCCAAACTGTTAACAACTGAGCACAAGTTGTTCGGCCCGCGCATGCAACAGTTTCTATCATTTTGACATGAGTTTGGCTCGCGCACGACTCCCGCGCGAATACAAAACAAGTTGCACGACCCTCGCAGCAGTGCCGCGCGACAAAAAACATTTGTTAAAAGCTCGCGCACGGGAGCCGCGCGAATAAAAACCATTTTGAAAAACTCACTCACCGGTGCCGCGCGACATAAAACACTTGTTCATCGCTCGCGCACGGGTGCCGCGCGACATAAAACACTTGTTCATCGCTCGCGCACGAGTGCCGCGCGACATAAAACACTTGTGTATCGCTCGCGCACGAGTGCCGCGCGAGCAAAACACAAATCAAAAAATCCACTTCACAACCGAGCAAATCAGCGCTTTACCGGCTAAAAAGCTGAGACAGGAGGTTCGCGATCGCATTCAAGTCACTTATTTCAAGACCATTAAGCAAAACAACCAAAAACAACTCGATGACTGTCAAAAAGTCAGGTTAGAGGAGCACAACAACAGGGCATTTGACGGACCCGCCCTAGTCGATCAACCGTGGGCTTGGTTTAAAGGCCTGCCGGGCCGCGCTGGATACCTGTCGTCGTGGCGCCTGTGACAAGGGGGAAAATTCCCAACTCTAAAAGGGGATGCGCCGGGGTAAAGTGAGCCACGGTTCGTACTATTTTGCGGATTTTCGGACATCCCCGGGCCAGGGGAGCAGCTAAGTTCGCGCGAGTGGACGTCGCCCAAGCCAGAGGTGAAGATCGATCACCCGTCGTTTCGAGCCGAGCCCTGCTGGCCTCTGCAGGGGTAGCCGATTTTGGTGGGTCCTTGACAAAAAATTTATACGAGGTAAAGAATTTGAGCCGCCGCATCCTTTTTCCTCGCATGTATAGAATATAGTCGAGGTATGTCAATGAGAAAGAAGTGCTATCTGTCCGAACAAGACCTCCAACAGTTCGAAGGCCTGACCGCTGCATCTGGTGTGGATGCGCTCTGGTCCGCGTTGGGCAGCATTACACCGTTCTTGGGCCAACGTTTGTGCAAGGTAGACGAATATGTGGAGGAGTTTCACGGTTCGGCCAGCCTCAGCACGTTTCATGTGCGAGGCAGGCACGCCTGCGAACTTTATCTGCTGGTACGAAGTGACGGCACCCTCGTATTGGGCAGCGTTGCCCAATTGGCCATCCAGGTTAAACTTGTCATGGCCGGCTTTCAGCCGCTGGCCGACACGCTGGGAACCGTCCTGGTCACCGACCAACTGCGCTTTGGCGGCAGTTTTCACGATATTTTGGTGGTCGTGCATCGGTCGCGCCCTCCGGCCGAACCCGAAGCGGTCCTCTACCATGCCGAAGCGACCTGGGACGGCGCCAAGCTGTGTCTCAACCCCGTCTACTCGGATCCCGATCAGGACAGAAGGCAATGGCAGCCCGTCAAGGCCGACCGCCTGCCTACCTGGTTCATGCGCTGGCCCATTCACCGGGATGACCGGCTGCCGCTCCATCAGACCCCCATGCACCTGGAGCAGATCGAACGACTTGATGCCGAGTTGAGCGGCCAAATCGATGCCTTGCTCTGCACGCCGACCGTTACCTGTGCGGTCTTTGCAGATGAACTGCGATTTTTCCGCCATGAGGCGGATCCCACCACCACCCACATGCGGGACTGGATCAAGGGTGCGGCCATTGCCGAGTCCGGCGAAATCATTCAAATCATCGCGGCCTGTGACAATCTGCAGTTGGTAGGCCAAGAACTGGGGGCAGATAAGCCCTTGTTCAAGCAAAACTGTCATGAGGCCCTGGTCACCGCCGCGTTCTGTGGTACGCAAGACAAGGGGACGGGTTGGCGGGATTTTCTGGTTTATTTTCTAGATGGCACGCTCCATCATCTGCGCCTGTTGCCTGACAAACGTCTTGCAAAGGTTTGTACTCAACTCTGGGACCATTTGGGCCTGTTCAGTTTGGAGGCAAAGCAGCGTTTTAAGGATTCCTGGGGTAAGGCTGTGCCGCCCCAAGAGCAGGAAATGGCCTTGATTCGCGCGGTGCTGGACCATTTCTTTGAAGATGGACCGCTAGTCGCAGGTAATAACACTGAGGTCAAGGACCTGATTGTCTGGCTGAACCTTGATGAAAGTGACAAGCTTCTGCAAATGGTCGTCGAATACATTCTTGAGCGTTTTCATAAGTGCACAAAAAGCTGGTCACAGGATTGCTATAAAGGGGAAAAACTTCTGGTTGCTCTCCGCCACCTATATAAGAACCGCTTCCGGCTGAGCTTTCAAGATCGTGTTGATCGGTATTTTCGCTCGCTTTATTTTGTGCCTAACCCGCCGTCGCCCACTTTTGAATTAATGAAGTGGCATGCGGATCGGAATCGTGATCGTGTTTGGTTGGAAACACAGGACTATGCAACCAGGAAAGGGGCTCAAGGTGATGATGGGGAAACACCCCTAGAAGTGGCACTTTGGCAGGGAAAGCTTGGCATGGAGCGTTGGGTTAACGCCTTTTGGTTAGCCGATGCCTGGTTTGTTAAGAGCATTAAGGACAGGCCCTTGGTGGGTCTGATTGGCCTGGATGAATGTCATCTGGTCATGGCCACAAGAAAGCACCTGTTCTTGAGCAAGGTAGATCCGGCCACTCACCGTTTGGGGGAATTAGTCGAGGTACCCAGAGAGGGAGAAGGACGTGATGTCATCATGCGCATCGCCAAGTTGGCCGACAATGGCCTGGCGCTGGCAACCGCCTCTGGCAAACTTCATTTTTATGTTCTTTGGGATGATCAGTTGTCCCAGGTGCAAAGCCTGGAATCGCCCGCGAAAGGTGCTCCCTGGGCGCTGGCCCATGTGTCTGATTTCAAGGAGAAGCTTCTCTTTGTAGCCTTCAACGAAGGCAGACGCTCCTGGCTGGCTCCGATAAAAAAGAATGCTGACGTTTGGTCCTATGGGACCATCGCGCCCTTTGCACTGCCTAAGGTGCGCTTCCTTGCCATCGCAAGTACGCAGGATCAGGTCGTTATCGCTAAGGCTTCTACCTATGCAGGTGTGACCTCGCTTTGTATTCTGAATGAAAGGGGCGAGGTGATCCGCAAGCTACCTATCCTAGAGACCATGACCGGCGTGACAGCCTTAGCGTTTGATCGCCGAAAGGATCCTCGCCACCTGTTGGTTAGTGACCGCCAGGGTTTTGCCTATTGTCTGTGTCTCAGCGATTGCTTGGACAGGCCCGCAGAAGTCGTATGGACATTTCGCTGTAAGGCGACGGTGCGCAGTATCTGCAACTGGCACTACGATGGACAGGATCATTTTATCCTGGGGAGCGACGCCGGAGAATTGGTCATGCTTCGGGCTCAAGATGGATGCCGTATATGGAAAAAGACACTGAATGACCCCATTCGGAGGTTTACGCCATTAGAGGACAACTATTTGGCTGTTTACCAGGCTCGAGGTTTGATCAGCTTATACCGCCCCATTGATGAAAAGGAAATCGCATTCGATAAAGTCGTCAAGGTCAACGAGTGGATCAAAAGTACCGTGCCGTCACCTCAGGAACGCGAAGAAAAAGTGTGGTGTTATACCGATAATCAGTCACTTCAGGCCATATTCAAACGCAAACATCGTGAACGAGGGTACAGCTACATCCTTGATCATTTCAACAACAAAGAGCCCCGTGGGAGGACCATCGCCTATTTTGCACGCAATCAGGAGCTTGACCACCTAGAAGACCTTCTCTCCGCCGCAAAATTCAGAGAACTCTATCTTTTAGCAGCCTATTTGCCGGAGTCCGCCCCCATTTGGGTCATCCATAAAATCTGGCAGGCGTTGCTGATCAGGAAGCCCGATAAAATAAAAGGACCTAACTCTGAAGCAGCCCAGATGGCTGCCTTCAGCGCCATTTTGCATCGGTTTCTAGCCCATGGTATGGACTTGAAGGCGATACAGGACTTGAAAATGCCGCCTGCCATGCTGGTGCAGCCCTGGCCCTGCCTGGCCTATGCTCGTCTCCTCATCATCGCGTTACCCGTCGAGCAGCGTTTTGACAGTGCGCTGTTTCAAAAACTATCACCGCTGCTCTTCAGTATGCCGCCCACCCTTATTCGTGCCCTGGTCCAGCTGACACCGCCCGATTCTCAGGCATGCAAGGACTTCCAGTTGTTTGATAGGACCCGGCAGGCCCTATTGAAGTCTCAGGCGATCCCAGCCGCGGATTTTGCCGCCCTGAGGAAACTATTCCTGCCGTTTGAGGGCGAACGGTCTATCGGTGGTCTTCTTTATTGGCATCTTGTGTTGACCAGTGTCCTCCGTACGGTCGAGGCAGGCCAACCCTGGCTGGAGTTGCGAACGCGCTTTCATCAAGCGCTGGGCAAGATCTATCAAATGGGTACGGTGCAGCGGTCAACCGAAACCAGCTTGATCGAGACCTTCATGCAATGCATTCGCAATCAACTGCATGCCGAGCCGCCCGTCGCCGAGACCGCTGCGCTCCAGGTGCGGCTGGACTGGTGTGACCAGTTCCTGCGGCGGTTGAGCACACCCAAGTGGGAGGGCGTCACGGGCCTGATTTGGAAAGATGAGCTGCATTGTCTCGCTGATCATTTGCGCAAGTTGCTGCAGCACATGTTGCCCTTGGAGCGCGATTACCTTGCCAGTGAGGTGCGGCCAAGACTGGAGTTGCTGAAACTGGAGCGCCTGTACACAGGTCAGGTCGCCCTTCATCTGCGGGCCATTCCCGAGGGTCATGGCGAGTTGCAGCGCGTGACTTTGGTGTTTGCTGCAAAGGGCGAGCAGGGATTGCGCGAGCCTGGCAGGCTGATCGAAGTACGCGAGCGCATGCGCTACCCCGGTGACTACGCGCAAATGGAAGTGGTCCTGACGGGCTTCCTCCGCGCCGACCAGACTTGCGTTTGTGTTAGTGTCGCGACCAGCGCCGAGGCTTTTCCCACGCGGGAGACCGCATGGGATCTGGATCTCAAAGCCCATCTGCTGCGGCAAATGGGGGAGGGTGATTTAGTCCAACTCCTGCCGGCGGCGTACCAATGGTTGCAGCATCACCTGCCCACTGAACGGGGTGCTCACATCGTGGTAGTTGATGATCCCGAACAACAGCGCCGGATGGGCCAGGATTGGGCACAAACCCATCGCGGCCTTTTGGTTGACCTTGATCAGCTGTTGGCCGATTGTGGCCCCGGTGGTGTCTATGCCGTTGGGGAAATATCGGGTGACTTTGTGCGCGCTCGCCTCATCAATAGTCTGCCCCTACAATTCAAAGCCCATGGACTTCCGCATTCACATACCCCAATCTGTCTCGCCCCCTTTGCTGTGGTGGGGGCGCGCTGGTTGGAGATGGGAGGGCGGGACCTGTTGCGTAATCTGTTAAACTATTTTCTGGAACAGAATGTTCGCCGCGAGCGTACCTGGTTGCTGCTGCTCAGTGGTCAGATTTGGCGTGCTTGTGGCGACCTGTTTGAGCGTGGACAGGTGCTGTTCCCTTATGCCTTGGTGCGCCAGCACTTGAGAGAGTTCCCGGAGGGTGAGGCTAGCAACCAATACCGAGCCTTGCTGGGACGGGTCACGGTAAAAAGCGATGATTTAGCCAACCTGGCAGGAGAATTGAATCACGATTACCGCCTGACCTTTCTCTGGATGGGCTGGTATCAGCGATCCGACGCGCGCAAACGGAGCATGGCAAACTTCTATGAGTCAGCCGAGGTGCGGCGCTTTGTCCTGGACGAACTGGCCTCTTTGGGTGTTGAGGAAATTTTGGTCCTGCTCTTGGGGAGCATCGTCGATTCGCAGGTTCAATTGAAGCAATTGCGTGCGGGCATGTTCATTGGCGAGGAGCGTTTTAGTCGCTTGGCGGACGGCAAACAGGGCAAGCGCCTGCACCGGCCAGGCGATTGCCTGAGCGAGCATGATGTTCACATCCTGCGCAGCGTCGCCGGCCAGGGTGAGGTGGTGATCCAAGGCTTTGGTGAAGGCGAATCCTCACCGGAGGTGAGCCAGCTCCTACGGCTGCAGGAAATGCTCCTGGCTGATCGTGCTAAGGGAGTCTATCGATATCTTCATCGTCTGGGTCTGGTCCACTTCAAGGGACAATGGTTGCGAACGCTCTCGCCGTCCTACGATTTTTTCAAGGGACTCCACCAGCGCTACGCCCGCGACTCTGATCCCATAGGGTCGGTTTTTACGGAAATATTGGGCAGAGGTCGTTTCATCCTTGAGAATGTGACCTTTGACCGGCTGGAACAGCTGACCGCCATTAATTACCGCCTGGGCCTGGCCAAAAACGAAGATCTGGTGCGGTTAAATCAGGTGCGGACCTTATGGCAGCCGGGTCATTCGGATCCAGAGACGATTCTTTGCCGGGAATTGGGCTTGCGCAGTCCACGGGAAGAGGGGCCAGGCTTCCATCAACTTGAAAAAATGGACTATCTGGTGTTGTTGCGTGGCTTTGCCGGTGAGCCCGGGAGCTTTTGGTGCTGGTTGCCAGACGGCGCGGCTTGTGACATCAGCCAACTTGTCGATACTTGCCAACGCGTTTTGGCCGAGTACCTGGCCAAGCTGGAGAAAGAGGACGGCCAGAACTTGCAAGCTCGGCCTAAAATCGTGCCAAGAATCATCCTTCTGGGACCCGGTGCCGAACCGATGCCCCTGGATGAGGATCGGCGGGTTGCCATACTTCGCCAGGCTCATTTTCTCAAAAGTCTGTACGAGGGCGATTTGATCAGGGGGTTACTGGGATGTGTTTCCAGCCAACTGAAACTCACGGCGCTATCGCCCTATCAGTTGTCGGGGCCGCTTGCTCCGGGTAGCCCCTTGTTCAAGGGACGCAGCCGCGAACTGGATTATATCAAGGCCCGAATCCACGAGATCAGCACCCTGATCGTCGGCAGTCGGAGGGTGGGCAAAACCAGTTTCCTCAATCAGATCCTCTATTGGACTCAGGAACATCCCAGCGTCTGCCCCGTGTATATGGATCTGCAGAATGCCCGCTCCTCCGAAGATTTTCGAGATGACTTGGCCAAGGTCATGCTGAGTCCCCGCAACAGCCATTTGTTAAGGCGTCTGGCCGGCCAGATACAGGCTGTCTCTGAACTGCATGAATTTGTGGCGTGCTTTCACCGTCAGGGGCTGCTGCCCATCTTCTTACTCAATGAAGTCGACAGCCTGGTCCTGAATGCACCTGAACTCATCGGCGCCTGGCGGAAACTGCATGAAGACCACCTGGCCCGCTTCATTATGGTGGGTTATGTTTCGCTGTTGCGCCTGGAGGATGCCGACTCGCCTCTCAACCATTTCACCCAGGGCACCAGTGCCAGGTTCAAGGCCATCACCCTGACGGCCCTGGTGCCGTCTGCGGCCGCGGAAATTCTGGATCAGCTTGAGTCAGCGGAGCTGGGCCTGACGTGGAACTCCGTCAATGAGCGGCAGAGAGCCTACCAATTGTGTCAGAAGCGCTCCTTTTGTATTCCTTGGGTGCTGCAGCAGATGGGTCACCACATCATCGAGTCCATGGAACGCCGCCGTGAGGATCGCTTGAGCTACGATCTGGTGGAGGAGGCGCTGAACAATGCCGGCGACGTGGTCTGGAACTACATCAGCGCCATCAATTATCATCGCATGGGGCTCACCAAGCGGCCTGCTGACGAACACGGCTATAAAATCATTCTTTATGGTTTGGTGCGCAAAAAGTACCTGATGGGAGCAACCCCCGCAATCAAGGATGAGGCGTTGGCCAGCCGTGATCCGCTGACCGGCTTCGGTTTTACCACTGCTGAAGCAGAAGGCATTTTGGCGGAATTAATGAGCGAATTATTGGTTGGGCGGGAGTTTGAAGACTTGGACCGTTGGCTCCGCGAACTCCGTCTGAGCGATGTGCTCAACTTGATGACCCTGACCTTGGTGCTTGAGCCCGATCCCAATGCTTCAGATCGTTTTGCGTTTCTGATGCATATACTACCAATGGAGCTTTTCCGGCACTACCCCGATGATCTAACGCTTGATAACCTGATCGTCGAAGAGGCCAAAAGATTCATGGGCAAACTTTCAAGTGGAGGTTGAAGTTGAGTTTGAAAAAGTTTAAAGATGAATTTATGATATCAGAAGATAAACGTGTAAAGCTTTATGAATTCCCCACTGGAAGTACGGTTGTTCCACGGGTTCCATCGTTATGTGAGATTGCATATTTAGGGAAGAAACAGGATTGCATCTTTCTAGGGGAACCTGGTAGCGGATTGCGAAATGTCTATAAATGGTATGTTGAGAACCTTGGTGAGGCCTTTGTGACAATAAGGTTTAATTTTATGGAGTTTGCCGTCGTAAATTGCGACGATGAGAGTCGTAAGGAGCGTGCCGAAGATTATGCTGATCAATTGAGAGGCTGCGCTACTTCTCACGAATGTCTTGAGGTACTTCGCGACTGGATAAAAGCAGCCGATATGTGTCGGTTTGTTTTGTTTAAGCCTGAATCAAAGTTATCTCAAAATTTCGCTCAAGCATTTCGAACCTTGCGCGACGAAGAAAATAAGAGCTTTAAGCTTGTGATCTTTACGACATCAGACGATACATTTGTGGATTCGGCGGTGCAATCAGGATACTTAAGTCTAAGTGCGGTCTATCGCATGCCACGAATTGGACCGGAGGATGTTGTCAAATTGGGGTTGGGGTTAACGCCTGATAGACTTGGTCACATTCTGAGGTTCACCGGGGGCCAACCGATCCTCTTTGAACATTTCTTGGAAAACCTCAAGTCAATCGAGCCTAATATGAAAGATTGGGATAATGAGGTAATTAATTTGACATCCGAGTGCATGATGCGGGACTTGCCTCATCCTGTAGAACTGTGGCAGACTGATCTAAAAAAAAGGATTTCGGATGATCCAGGAATTCGTGATCGACTTGAGAAGTACTTAAGCAGCAAACTGGAGCCGCACCGAGGGGTTCCTGCCGCCGATCTGGGGTTGTTCTTCTCTGGTTGGCTGGGCCATCTGGATGATGGCTGGGGCATTGCTTCGCATATACACCGCTACTTAGTTCGCAAAGTCCTGCTTGAGAGGTGAGCTGTGCAATTCATTGAATCAGAGTCTTTTAAGGATGCACTTAAGCGGTTGCCGCAATATGTCGATGGTTGTTTTGAACGGTTGAGACAAGACCAGGTTGAATGGCAATCGAATGTCGTGCTTGTTATTGGCGAGCGTGGTGCCGGAAAATCTACGGTTTTGAAACGCGTTCTGGATCATATGATTGAAAAAAACAAAGTGACTCAGGCAGGTGCCGTACCCTGTCCGCCCAAATATATTGTGTTTGACCCCTTGGACTGTTCGCAATTGCCGGGCGAGATACCTTTAGGTCTGGCGGTTTTAATGCATATCAAAAATCATGATCAGCTGGGCCCCGTCCGCGAGGAGTTGGAGTCACTGACTCAGCGCTTGTGTCGCTTTCATGACAAATATAGCGATCTCTGCATGAATATTTCCAATTCGGCTGAGGAATTTGGCAGTTATCTTTCAAGTAGTATCGAAGAACGTCTAAAAACGAAAAAGGATTTAGCTGATATCCTGTGTAGGGCTCAGGATAAAAAATGCTTTTCCGTAGGTCTGGTGATTCCTCTGGATGACTTTGATCTGATCCAAAAAGCCGATGTCAAAAAATGGTTCCGCTCCATGTTGGACGAAATGCATCAATTGAAAATAGTTTTCATGGTCACAGCCGATTTTTATAGATTACAGCATCAAAGCTACGGCGGCGAGCCGGGTGATGATTTTAAAACCGGCCATGCCATTGTCAATAAATTGTTTCCTCCTGCCAGCCGTTTTTGGTTACAACCATGGTCGCTTGAGGAGGCAGATGCTTTTCCCGCCAAAGGCGATCGTTCTCTGCTTGAACTGCTGCGGCGCCTGGGTGAGGCGTATGGGCTATCGTTTCCGCTGATTTACCAGTTTATTCCCCATCTTCCGCGGGGCTGGCACGGTCTGTACGCCCGATTTTTGGAATGGGAAAGTGAAGGTCGAAAGCCGTCCTTAGACGTGTTCCTTGGGTTGATTGCCAATTGCCGTGAAGAGGTGCTCCTGGCCCGTAAACTCAGTGAGCAGGCTTTGGACGTATGGGTCGATGATATCCCCTTTTTTGACGAGCCGATAGATCGCCCAGCCTGGGAGGAATTGGTTGAGACCGCCATTAAACGGGCGAAGTCTGAACTAGCGGTCTTGCCTGTCCTGCCTTGCTTCCTCAAGCCCGAGACAATCAAATTCGAGCAGACCAGCTTCAGTCACGACCCGCACTGGGGTGCTCCCTTGAGGCGCGATCAGTACTTTCAATTTGCATTGAGGGATGCTGCCAAAGAAGCGTCCTTTTGGGCCGAGTTGCTCGTCGACCTTGGACTTGGCGACAAGGAGCAGGGCACGAATGGTACGTTTAAAGCGAGTGCCTACCGCAACCGTTTGAAATTGGTGAACCGTTGGCAGGTACTGGCGGCCCGGTTCGACAAGGCTAAATTCGAGATTCGTTGTGACCTGCCCTTCCTGCTGGACTACTTTTCGGTCAGTACCAACCCGGCTTACCACGGCGCGCTATTTTGGTTTGAGCGGGTCCCCGAGGAATCGCACGAACCAGGTTTCATGACACTGGCTTTTGGTTGGCCGGTGCTAATGCGACGCTTAGCCTCTGACGATCCCTTCCATGTGGAACTGCGAGAATTGCTCTTGGTCAGTACAGAAGACTTAAGCGGCGAGGCCCTCGATCTGACTGAAGGTCAGCTTTACGACTTTCTGCCAGATCAGGTATGGAGCTTTGTTTTGCTGGCCGATGGTTTAACAAGATGCCCCTGGAGCGTCCTTTCCGCCTACCGAAACTGGCAATTGCCGGTCTATCTTGGCCTGACTGTTGCGCTTGTACGCAGCGCCTTTGTTTTCGCATTGGTACAGCTTGGCTCGAATTTTAAATGTTCACCGGCCCAGCGATTAATGATTTCAGTGCTTAGAACCCAAAGCATCATGGCCATGAAGGTCAATGATGAATTGGAGCTGATCCAATTCCTCGATGAACTATTCGGCGATGGCCTGGCTGAAGCACTCGCATCCCATCCACAATCCAAAACGGGCCTATTCCGAGCCTTGGCGGCCTTCCTTGCCTCGCCGCTGTATCTTCAGGTGGTGGAGCACTTCCAGCGGCACGCCCGCAACGCCAAGCGTCTAGCCAAGGCGCGGTCCCTAGGTGCCAGATGATTCAAACCGAGCTGGAGCTGGGGCTGTTGCTGGAAGCCTTCGAGCTACTGGACGAACGGCTGCTGCCTGGTCGGGACCCAGACTACCGGCACGTCAATGAGCGGCGCTTTGACCATCTCGCTGACTTGGGTATTCGGGATGAATACACCCGCGAGCGGCTGTTGCGACAGAGGGCACCTACGCGCTCCGTGATCGAGCGTGCCGCGTTCGTGGCTAAATCGGTCTTCGATATGGAACGCGGCCAGCCAGTGCTTCACCATGATCAGCTCTCCCTGCGCCTGAGTCGGTTTCTGGATCCCGATCTGCTGATCTGCCTGCATCCCGATTTTAAGCCGGCCCGGCACGATGACTGTGACTGGGCTGCCACGCCTGCTCTGTCGGCCTGCGGTTTCTCGACCAACTTGGGGCCAACCGTCGAAACCCATCTTCACCTGGGTGGCGCCCTGCCGCCGCTGTATTCCTGGTGCCTGGCGATGACCGGTAACTTTCGCCTGAAGGGGCTCAGTGCCAGCCTCGTCGGTGGCGATTTCGAGCGCTTGGCCCTTTGGTGCGAGGCCCTGAACCGTGCCGCCTGGCTGCGTCTGGCCCTGGCCAACCGCCTGCGCGAAGCGGCAAGACCCGATCCCTTTTGCCACTTGAAGCCGCCGGCGCAGGTCCAGGGTTATCTGGAAGGCTTGCAGGCACTGGAGCTTGGCAGAGTACCTGAACCCTTTCGCGAGATTGCCTTTCGCTTTATCCGCCCACGGCCCCACCGGCTCAGTAGGCCCCCGTTCAGCGACTGCCTGCGCGACGAAACAGGTCACTATGCCAAGGGCGAGCGCCGTCTGATGATCGGCATCGCCGCCCATCAAGAGGCCTTTACCGACGAGCCCTGGGCGACGCGTCTGTTGCACTACATCCGCATCCGCAATGCCTTTCACCGCCTGCTGGCCTACGAAGAAGGCGACTCTGGCCTGTTCCGCTTCTCCGAATCTTCCTCTCAACGCAGGTCCTTTGCCTATTTCAGCCCCTTTAATCGCCGCCGCCGTGAGATGCAGTTCGAACGCCATCGCCTTGCCACCGCGCTCGATGTCCAGCTGCGCCAACCCTTCGAGCGCGATGCCGTGCTCGCCGGCAAGCACCGCTTGGAGCTGCGCTGCAGTCTCGGCCACCGCGGCTCGGCCCGCAATCAACTGAACGCCTGGCTCGCCGGGGTCCAGGATTTTTTGCACCAACTGCGGGGCGTGAACTGCACCGTCGACCCGGACTTCGAGCGCTTTGTCAAACACCACCAAGCCGAACACCCCTGGATCTCCAAAATCGTCGAGCGCCTGCGCCTTCCGCCCGTCCCATGTCCGGTCGGAATCGTGCTTCAGCTCCACAAAGTTGCGGACCACCGCAAGGATCTCAATCTCCAACATGTCCAGGTCTTCACCAGTCTGGCCGCCTCTTTTCCTGCACTGCGTCCCCTGCTGGTGGGGATCGATACCGCCGGCCGCGAGCGCACGGTCGAGCCGCGCCGTCTCAGTCAGGCCTATTGCTTTCTCCAGGCCTTCGAGGATCGGTTTCGCAAAGCGCCGGGTGAGGACTACGATGTCCGCTGGGGCTATACCTACCATGTCGGCGAGGATACGGACGACTTCCTGATCGGTCTGCGCCATGTGGACGAGGTGGTTCAGCTTCTGCTGCCGGAACGAGGCGGGCGCATTGGACACGGCCTGATCCTCGGCGAGGACCCCGAGCTTTTTTATCGGAAACGCGGGCTGACCCGGCCCCAGAGCGGCGCCTACCTGTTGTCACTGGTCTGGGCCTGGGCGGTCCTGCAGGACGCGGGCATGTTTGATGCCGCCCAGCGCGTCCACCAGCACCTGGTGGCCCAAATTCCGAAACTCGAGGAAGTGGACCTCAACGCCTGTGCCCGCCAACTGCTGGACCGCGAGGCCGTCGTCTGGCGACCGAACCTAGCGGTGCCGGGTTTCTCCTGCAACCAAACCACGCTTGCCCATGCCGCCAGTGAGGAGCAACTCCTGGCTACCCTGTTGAATGGGGAAAAGCCTCGCTCCAAGGAGTTGACGATCTCGCCAGGCCCGCGCGACTTCGACCTCCTGCGCGAGATCCAGCAGGTCACCCGCCAGCGCCTGCTAAAACACCGACTGACGATCGAGATCAACCCCACCTCGAACCTGCTGGTTGGCGGTTACGCCTGCTATGGCGACCTGCCCTACCGCGCCATGAGCGACGCCGGCCTGGAGCTCTCGATCAACACCGACGATCCCGGCATGTTCACCACCAGCCTAGCCAACGAGATGACCCTGCTCTACCGCGGCATGATGGCCGGTGGCGCCAAGGATCCCGACACTCGCCGCTGGCTCGACCAAATGCGCGAGAATGGACTGCGCAGCACCTTCCTCCCGCACCCACTGCCGCTGCACTGTGACCCCACCGAGGCCAAGCGCCAAAGGGCGAGGCTGTTCGCCGCCAGTTTCATGTGAAAACAGCGAACAGGGGCAGGGCGGCTCAGGCTGCAGTGGGGGTCGCCAATCAAGAGCGACAAAGGAACACAAATAGTGAGCGCAGCCATCCTAGCCCGCTGGTCGCAGGGAACGCAAAGGGATAACGCGAAGCCCAATGTGAGGTAAGCCGCCGTAAGCCGCCAGGCTTGCCTTGGTGGCAGGGAACACGGCTGACCCGCGGAGCCAGGAAAAGAGAGGTAAGGCCAATACGATTTTGTCAGGTTGGTCGGGCCGACATTTTTTTACGCCGAGCTGATCCAACTGCGCCAAGAGGTTCAACCTACTTCAGCCAGCAGGGCGGCAAGAAAGGGTGAAACACCGCGGGCTCCAAGTCGACGATGGACCCAAGCGGCCACGGTTTCCTTAAAAAAGTAATGCACTTCGAGGTTGGGAATCGTCAATTCCACCCAGGTCTGGCCTTCGCGGCTTTCAATCTGCGCTGCCTTCAGGTAACCGGAAAACAGGAGCAAACTCCAAACCGTTTCCGGCTCGATTTTCCCCATGGGTAGGGCGATATCGACCTTGCGCCACAAGCTCTCGCCTTGCAGCAGGCAGGCCAGTTCGCCCTCGTTGATTGCGGCGCGATCGGTGATGAGTTCGGCGATCTGGCTGTTTTCCGCGGTAGCAATCCAATGGGGGCAGAGAGGCGCCTCGCGATCGATGGCCATTGAGACGATCGACCAGGGGTTGTAGATCGTCGTCTCGCCGAAGCGGTATCCGTTGTACCAGCGACGGACCTCCTGCTCGCGCGCCGCCAGGTGCTGGTCGCGCAGAAAGTGGTGGACCTCCTCCTCGGTGAAGCCGAACCGGCTGGAAAAGGGGCGGACGAGCAGGCTGTGAACAGTCAAATTATTCAGGCCCGAAAAGATGGAATCGCGCGCGACCCTCAGCACGCCGGTCATCACGCCCTTCTCTAAGGCGGGGTTGTCCTTCAAGGCACCGCCCAGCAGACCCCGCATGAAATGGACGATTTCCGTGCCGTAGCCAAAGGCCTGGCCCGCGTGGATGGGCAGGTCGTATTCGTCGATCAGGATATAGGCCTTTTGCCCGGTTGCCCGTTGCAGCAACCGCGTGAGCAGCAGCAGGGCGTCCTGATACTGGTGGAGGAGACCCTCGCCCCGCCAAATCATTTGGACACGACGGAGCTCACTGTCCCTAGTACGACTTTGTCAGGTTGGCTAGGCCAACACTTTTACGCCGGCTCCGCCCTACATTCGTGTTTCATTCGGAGAAGGCAAGCCGGCGGCTTACCGCACTTTTCCTGGCTTCGCGGACCAGTTGTGTTCCCTGCGACCAGGGTAAGTCGGCGGGTCATCACCAACCTGACAAAGTCGTACTAGGCGCAGCCTTTTCGAGTAGAGCGCGGTGATGTAGATAAAGATCTGAGATCAGGGATTGCAGGGCTACTTGACAGCTCTCCCAGGAGCTATGGGTTTTCAGGTCCTTGAAAATCATATAGACCACGGGCGCACTGTTGCGGTGGGCCATGGCCGATGGATAGTCCTCGATCCGCAATCCCCGAAACAGGGGCGCTGCAGACTCATCGCAATCCAGGAACACGCGCAACATCGAGAGGTTGAGCGTCTTGCTAAAGCGACGCGGGCGCGGCAACAACAGCACCTGGGCCGGGTGATCCAGCACTTCGGCGATCAGTTCCGACTTGTCGACAAAGTAATACCCGCCTTCGCGCAGGCTTTTGAAATCGGAAATGCCGATGGGAACCTTTGCCATAATCCCGCCTCCCTCCCCATTGTAGCGAATTCGTGGCGAAACGCGGAAGGAATCACGGCTGTGCTCAGGAACTCGTCAATGTCCAGATGTTCATAGACCGATTGCATGGAAGCTCGAGCGCCTGG
>CAYRFM010000092.1:0-8584 GCA_964423555.1 uncultured Holophagae bacterium
CTTCTAACTAACAAACTGGGGATGTTAGTACCCGATGAAGCCTCGATGCCCCATCGCGGTCGAAAGCTCCTAACTAACCACCTCTCTCCTAGGGAAAAAACCGACAAAAGCCAGGCCTCGTGGTTAGTTCCCGCAAGTGCCGTGATGCCCCATCGCGGTTGGGAGCTGCGACCAAAGCAAAGCGGCGGGGGCAGCTAGGCGCCCGCGCCTAGCTGCTTTACCTCACTTTTGCTGGCTCCGCGAACTATACGCGTTCCCCGCAACAACGACCTGGCGAGTCCGCCTGGGTGCCAGACGGCTCCAGCTAAACGGCGGTGGAATTCCTCCACCAACAAGCGGCACACTGGCAAGCATCGGAAATCTTGCGCCAACAAAAAGCAGCAGGACGGCGGATTCGTGTTATGCTGCTGAGCTGAGTCGGTGACCATGTCCGCTGTTATTTTGTACCATGCCGACCGTTTTTAAAGGCTTCAGACAAATACCTAAGAATATCGAGGTCGTCTTGGCGCGTAATTCCCTCGTCATCATACCTACCCACAACGAAGCGGGCAATCTTCAGCCGCTGGTCCAGCAAGTCCTGTCAACTTACCCGAGCACCCACGTCCTATTCGTGGACGATTGTTCCGAAGATGGGGCTCGCGAGGAGATCCAGGCCCTGCGGGAGGCGTTCCCCGCCAGAGTGTTTGCTCTGCTGAGGCCAGCCAAGCTAGGGATCGGCTCCGCCTATCGCGAGGGCATGCTCTGGGCATTGGAATCCGGCTATTCCTGGATCTTACAGATGGATGGCGATGGCTCTCACGACCCCGCGGCCTTGGCGCTACTCCTCGAAGGTCTCGATCGCTGCCCGATTGTGATTGGTTCACGCCGCATCGCCGGCGGCACTTACGCCGGCATGTCGTTCGGCCGCCGCAGCCTTTCTCATTTGAGCAGCTCCTGGGCCCGCTTTTGGCTGGGCCTTCCCATTCGCGACCTGACTAGTGGCTTCAACGGCTGGCATGCTTCCCTACTGCGCGAGTTGGATTTGGGCCGTTTCAGCAGCAAGCGCTTCGGCTTTCAGATTGAGTTAAAATGCCGGGCCTTGGCCCATGCACAGCACTTCCTGGAGGTGCCTATCCGCTTTCGCACCCGCGGGCATGGTGTTTCCAAACTCGGGATAGATGATATTTTGGACGGCCTGCGACTGGTCCACCAATTGGCTCATGAGCACCGAATATGAAAGCGAGGGGCAAGGAACACTGGATCCCTCTAGGCGTGTTGGTGCTCCTGAATGCCCTGATCGCAGGGTCTGAATTGTTTCATGTCGCACCCCCGCGCAACGACGCTTTGTTGCACATTCATCAGGTCATGCGCATGGACGAAGCCGTGCGAGGCGGCCAAGCGCTGCTCGATCATTGGGATCCGACGATCGGGCTGGGTTATCCCTTTCCCAGGACCTACTCATGTGGCACTCATATAGTGTTGTGGGCCTCGTGGCGCCTCACCGGTCTGGACGTGGCGACCCTCTATGGCTTTTTGACTTTCCTGGGCTGGGCCATATGGCCGTTGTCGACATTCTTCGGCTTGCGCCTCCTCGGCCAATCGCCCAGAGAGGCGCTCGCTGCGGCCTGGCTTGCCCCTTTTTTACATACCGGGTTCCGTTTCGGCATCGCCACAGAGAGCTACTTCTGGTTGGGTTATGGTTTGCTGCCCAATCTCTTGGGACTGGTTTTGTTTCCGCTTGCGCTGGGGTTGGGTCTCCGATATGTGCTTGAGGGAAAAAGGCTGCTGGGGTTTGTCGCAATCCTGAGCTTGACCTTTTTCACGCACTTGATCATGGGCTATGTGACTGTGATCAGCCTCTGCGTTTGTCTGCTAGCGCGCTGGCCCGAGTGGCGAACCCAGGCGGCGCCGGTCCTTACGCGCCTCGGCGGTTCCGGTTTGGCGGTGTTGGGAAGTTGCCTGTTTTTCTTGTGGCCTTATTTGGCTGACCACGATGTCATCAATCACTCGCGTTTTGAGGCCAAGGCGTATTGGGACTCCTATCCGGCCACGGAAGTCTTGCTCGCAGCGCTTAAAGGTCAACTGCTCGACTTCCATATGCCACTACCGGTCATTAGTCTCCTCGCTTTAGGGGGACTTGGACTCGCCTTGCGAAATAGGCGATCCGCTCTGCCAGCCATGCTGCCATTTCTCTACTGGTTCACCGTATTCCTGGGCCGGACAAAGTGGAATCTTGCCGTCTGGCTCATGCCCATGGCTGATAACTTACCGCTCGAGCGCGCTATCGTACCCTTGCAGTACTTCGCACTGGCGCTCGCAGGCCAAGCGCTTGCCTTCCTGCTAGACCGAAAAAGCGCCCAAGACAAACGTTTCACCCTGATCTGGACGCTGGTGCCGCCGCTACTCCTCTGCTTTCACCTTGCTCGTAACATCGAACAGAACCTGATCCAAGCCCAACGCTTCAAAGCCCAACGAATGGCGTCAAGGTTTGAACCCGAGTTAGACGACATCCGCAACTTGTTAATGCAGAGCCAGGACGGTGGACGCCTGCTGGTCCCGGCCGACCGCGCGATCAAGCTGGGTGCCCGAGGCTTTTTCGAAATACCCTTGGCCCTGGATCTGCCTCATGTGGGCAACCTTTGGCACTCCATGTCGCTCAACTCGGATTTTCTCTACGAGTTCCATCCTGAGCGTTCAGACCATTGGCAGTTATTCGGTCTCAAATATGGACTGGCACCACCGGGATACTGGAAAAACGAGGAGCTGCAGGCGTTGACCCGCTCGGGCTCCTACGAACTGACCCGCAATGCCGCTTACCAAGGACTGTTCGATTTTGGCCAAATCAGCGAGGTACTGGAGGGCTCGCCCTGCGATCACTACGACAGAGTCAAGGCTTGGATGATGTCGGATGCCCCCGCCAGAGGTGATTACCTGGGCTTTCATTGGGACAAATCGCTGCCTATACTCCCGTATGACGCCAGCAGCGAGCGTACTTTTTCCTGCAGAAGCAAGCCACTCGAAGAGCGTGGGGCTTTCGGCTACCAGCTCACCACCCGCTCTAAAAGCAACGGCTACCTGATCGCCAAAATAACATGGCACCCTGGCTGGACCGCGCTGGTCGATGACCAGGAGGTTGCGATTGGCATGGCTTCTCCCGCCCTGATGGCGATTCCCCTTGCCGCCGGCGAGCACCGAATTCTGCTGCGCTACCAGCCCTCGGCAGGGCGGTTTTGGCTCAAACTCCTGTCATTGTTTGTGTTCTCCTACTGCGCTTGGACGTCGATTAAGAAGGCCCCGGTGAAAAGCGAGCAATCAGCTGCTGCAACGCCCGTAAAGCAACGCAAACACGCAAATAAGCCATCACCCAAATAACAAGAAGACGTCCACTGCCCACCCCACAAGAAAATACTGCCGCCCATCCGCATATCGAGTCCTCACCACAGACTCTTGTATTCGCGACAAATAGTTTATTGAATAAAGTTGGCAATCAGACTATACTGCTCCTCGAAGGATGTGTCTTGAACCCGATCCTTCACTGTTCTGGCATCTGAAATCCCCGTGTCACAACCTGGGATTGCCTGTATATCAACCTTCAAGCTCACGATTATCGGTGCTTGATTCCCCCTATTTGAAGATATCTTCCCTATCCAGCGAATCGAACTTTCACCACCGATCCGATCGGTCCTGTTCCGACCCCCACGGAGCTTGTCAATGTTCAAACGACTCATATGGACCCTGTCCTTTTCGGTCCTGGCCTTCAGCCAGGATGCCGTGAAAATCGGACCCAGAGTTCCCCCCTATGAAACAGGTCAGTTGATCTATGCCGATGATGCCGCAACAGACCTAGAGCTGCGTCAGCTCCCCGGCGAGTACCTTGTCCTGGCAAAATCCGGGACCCGCCAAGTGATTGCAGTCGGCGACCAGATTGGCAAGGAACACTACCTGGTGCTCGCGATCGACAAGGGCAAAGCGCTCATTCAAAGGAAGGATGGCTATGGCATCCTCTATGCCGACGAAAAGGGCCAGACACGACTTCAAGAATTGAATCGCGCCGACTTGCCGGCCTCCTTTTTCGAAGCTCTAGATTCCTTCAAATAGCCTTCGTTTTACGCCAGGTTGGAGTTATCACATGTTCGTTCGCTGGGCTTTGCTCTGTGTCCTCATATTCTGCTTGGCCACGGCTGGACTGGCCGGGGAGCATCCCTGTCAGGTTTACAGTCTCGACGAAACCACCCTGATCCATCGCGCGGGCACGACCAAGGCCGCCGATTTTACAGTCGAGACCATCCAGGGAAATGTCGTGGTCATGCGCTACCACGGTGCTCTGTCCGACTTTGAGGTCTCTGCGGACCATCCCCTCGATTTCTCCTTCCGTCAGCAGCTTATGGAGCGGTTTTATCAACAACTGGGCGATGTTTACGACATCGTCGCCATCACGCCTGAAGCCAATTACATCCATACGGGCGCACGCGCCTTTCTTGCGCGGATCAAAAATGATACCGAAGGCCTTGGCCTGCCGATTGTCGATCTCTCCAACCAGTTCCACAGTCAGGGCAAGTTACAGGGCATCATCGAACTCGGCGGTGTCGAGAAAGTCTGGTCGGACGGCGCGTTCAATCATGAGACCTTTCGTCAGATCATGCTTCACGAATTGGGTCACCGCTGGCTGGCGAATGTGTCTTACCTCACCCAGGCAGGACAGATCAGCAGCGCCTTGATGATGGATCAACCAGGCCATTGGAGCTTTTTACTGGACAGCGAAGGCTCCTACATGTACGGCCATGATTGGCAACAACAAGATGATCGCCACTGGACGGTCGTCGATGCCAGGAGTCGTTACTCCAAGCTCGATCTTTACCTGATGGGGATGTTGCCGGCTACCGCTGTGGGTCCGATCACCTTGCTGCACGCACCAAGTGTTCCGGATAGCTCGAACCGATTACCCATTCATAGCGGCACCTTCGCCGCGAACGCTGAAACGATCGATCTTTCCCAGATCATCGCCGTCGAAGGCCCGCGCATTCCCGCATACGCCAACCAGCCCAAAACGCTGCGGGTTGCGGCTGTTTACCTCTACGCCGACCAGGCGCCCAGCTCCGACCTACTCGAAGCCCTGAACAGCGGACTGGCCAGTTTGGACAGTTTCTTTCAACGCCAAACCCTCGGGCTCGGTCACTTGGATTTCAGACCAGCGCCGTACCTCGTTGCTTCGGCTAGCCCCGATAGCACCGATGCCCTTAACTTCCTGGCGCTCGAGCAGGATGCGGATGGCCTGTGGGCCGATCATGAGGCCACCCGGATCCGCGACTCGGTCGAGGTCATCAGGGCACTGGCCCTGTATGGTAGGCCTTATGGGGAAGCGCTGGACCGGCTGGCAGCCTGGACAGACCGCAATCTCGACGAAAAGGCGCGAATCGCGGCGCTCTTGGCCGAGTTCAACCGTCCGAGCGACGACCGCATCGCCGCCCTGCTCGCCGCCCAAGCAGAAAACGGCGGGTTCGCGCTGCGGCCAGGCAGCGGCACCAACCCCTTCGACACGGCTCTGGCGCTGTCTGCCCTGGTGGAAAGCGGTGAACAGACGCATCGTACGGCCATCACTGACGCGGTTGCTTATCTGTTGTCGACCCAAAAAGGGGGACAAGCCTGGGGCCAGGGTCAGGGCACTGCTTTTGAGACCGCGGCCGTTCTCGAAATCCTCACGCGCCAATCGCTGGTGGCCAATGAGACGCTGGCCCTGGCCAAGGCGCGCGCCACGACCTGGCTGCTCTCCTTTCAAGGCGCCCATGGCGGCCTGGGTCAGACCGATATCGACTACAGCGTCACTTGTGAATTGCAGCGCAGCTTGGCGCTGCTCGACACCTTCAACACTCAGGCACAGCGCTTCCTGGCGGGATCCCAAGCCACCAACGGCTCCTGGAACCATACCGTCCACGACACCGCGCTGGTCCTCAACACCCTCCACTTGCTGGAAACCCTTCAAGTCGCCGACGTGGGCCTGGATCCGGCGTCCCTGATTTACGATCCCACGCTCCCTATTGGTCAGGCCTACCCCATCACTGCGATGGTTACCAACTATGGCAATGCCCCTGCCGAACAGGTCAGTGTGACCCTTTATCTGGGCGATCCCGACCATGGCGGCCTGGAGCAGGTGCGCGCCGATTTGAGCGTCCCCCTACTCCCAGGTGAATCGCGACAAGTTCAGCTGGTTTGGCAGGTACCTGGCGGTTTGGCCGAGTACGTCGCCTTCCTGGTCGCTTCCAGCGCTTCACCCGACGCTACGCCGGCCAATGACCGCATACGCTTGCAGTGGCAATCCGAGGCGACGGGTCCCGACGTGCTCCTTGATGCCAGCCATGTCGTCATCTCCTCCACGACACCGACGATCGGCGAGGCCGTGGACATTCGCGCGCGGATCTTCAATGCCGGCACTGCCACCGCCAGCGAACTCCACCTGACCCTCTACGATGGCAATCCCGATCATGGTGGGACCGCGATCCAGACCACCACCCTGCCCGATCTGGCAGCGGGCCAACAGTTTTCCCACACCTTCAGCTGGGTTGCCAGTGCGCCGCTCGGCCCCCACAACCTCACGCTCGAACTGACGGCGGCACAGGACGCACGGCCCGAAAACAATCGCTACCTGGCCCAGGTGCTCGTCGGCCAGGTGATCACCGGTGTCGACCTGGGCATCAACCCGGTCTCCGCCGCGCTTTCACCCGATCAGTTCACCGCTGTTCCGCAAGCGTTCCAGGTTGCTTTCAACGTCGCCAGCCTCGGTCAGACGATTCCCGAGGGGTTCTTGGCTACCTGGTACCAGGGTCCACCTGCCGCCGGCGTCGTCCTGGCCAGCCAAACAGCCAGCTTCGCAGGTCAATCCAGTGTGGCGATGACGCTGCAAAGCCAGCTGTCTTTCCTCAGCGATTACGATCTTTACCTGGTCGTGACCCCCAACGAGGGCGTGGATCAGCGCCCGGAAAACAACCAGCACCTGATCCATCTGGCAGGCCTCGCCCAGGAAGATTTCGAGGCCGACAGCCTGACTGCTGCACCACTCGTCACCGCACAGGCCGTACAACTGGAGGCCCGCATCACCAACCGCAACCTTCAGCCCCGTACGGGCGTCGCGGTCGCCTTCGAGGTGGATACGGGCGCGGGCTTCGTTCTGGTCGGTAGAGACACACTGAATCTGCCCGGCGGCGGTGTTGGCCTAGCCCATTCGCGCTGGACTGCGCCGACGACACCGGTCAGTGGCAGCTTCCGAATCACCGTCGATCCCGATCAGCTCGTCGCCGAACTGGACGAGACGGACAACAGCGCGACGCTCTCCTTCACTACACAACTGGACAACCTGGCCAATCCCTACCTGGCGGAGGACGCACTGAGCTTTTCCGCGAGCCCCTACCATGAAAGCGGGGCGATGCAGGTCCATGTCCGGGTCCAGAATTTAGGCGCATTGGCCGCGAGCGGTCAGGTCGCCCTGTTTCTGGACAACGAGCAGGGCGGTCAGCTGGCACCCGCGCAGTCCTTTGCGGGTTTGTCTTCGCTGGGTGAGCTCATGCTCAGCTTCACGGTCGACCCGATCAAATTCCGCGGCAACCACCTGATCATGGCATCGCTGACCACCGCGGAGCCCGAGTCCAACAGCGCCGACAACACGGCTTTCAAGAGCATTTATGTGGTCGGTGGCCCAAATCCGAGGTTTGCGGCGACACCCCTGGTGCTCAATCCCTCATGGCCTGGCGTCGGCGAGCAGGTGACGGTGACGGCGAAACTGGAAAACACCGGCGCGCTCGCCGCCCAGGGCTTGGTGGTCGAGCTCCACGCGAATGGGCCCGCAGGTCCGCTGCTCGGCCAGGCGACCCTCGACTTGCCCCAGGGCGCGCGCAGCCTCGATTTTCACATCACCGCCACCAGTGAAGTGACGCGCCTCGTCTGCCTGCTCGATCCCGCGCAGCAGAATGCTGAACAGGTGGAGACCGACAATACCGCCGCACTTGGCCTGATCTTACGCCGCGGCGATATCGCCGTCGACGAACCCATCTTCTCGCCCAATGGCGACGGCATCAAGGATCAGGTCAGCCTGTTCTGGAGCCGACCCGAAAGCGAATTGACGGTCACTTTGACCAATAGCCGAGGTCAAGCGCTGCGGACCTGGCCCGCTCAGCGCGGCAGCGGCTCACTGGTCTGGAATGGACGCGACAGCCAGGGCAAGCTGCTGCCCGATGACTTCTATTTGTTCCGCTTGATCGATCCCCTGGACGGTATGATCCTGCGTGACCAGGCAGTCACGATCGATATGAACAACAGCCGGATCACTGCTGCTCTTGCCACCTCTGACCCCGGTTTTTACAATCTGGTGGACTCAGAGGCTGAACTGGGCGAAAACTGGTTCGGCTGGGCTGCCGATGCCTCCTCGCTCTTGGCCCATTCGACGAGCTCCGGACCTGCGCTTTATGTGGCACCGGATGGCTCGAGTAGCGCCGTCCTTGGAGACGATCCCAGCACCTGGGCCTTTGCCGCGTTTTCACTCGATGGCCTGCCTGGCCAATGGCTGGTACGCGAAAGTTACGATCAGCTCGTCCATTACGCCAACGGCATCGCCACC
>CAYRFM010000092.1:8594-33852 GCA_964423555.1 uncultured Holophagae bacterium
ACCTGCGCCGCACCATCGCCGAGCTCGACCCCGCCAACGGCATCGCCACCCGCCACTTTACCCTGGGTCCGCAGGACCTGGTCCAGGATTGGCTGGATCTGGATACCGTGCTCGTCTGGGACAACGAGGAACTGCTGCTCCTCGACCTAGGCACCGGCGCGCGCACAGCTTGCGCCTTACCCGGCCGCAGCTGGGGAGAGTTCCGCGGTGCTTTCGTCTACGACAAGACTCTTTTCGCCTTGGAGGGCAACGAGGGCGAGACCCGGATTCTCAGCTTCGCAGCAGATGGCAGCGATTTTCGCCTCTTCAAGGAGTGGCCAACCGCCAACGGGACGACTCTGCAACGGCAGGGCCCGTTCTGGATGGTCGAGCTGGACGGCGCATCGGGCCGGGAGATTGTCTTCCTCGACCTGAAGAGCGGTCAGGAACAGCTCTGGTCGAGTTTGCATCCCGGGGTGACACCGCCGTACGGGGAGGACTTCTTCAGCGACGGCCGGCTTTATCGCGCGCCGATCGAAACCGGCAGTCCCGACTTTGTTGTCATTGGCGACTGGACGACAGGCCGTCGATTCGTCGTCAGAGCATCCACTGTCGCGATCCTGCGCGAGGCGATCTCGCCCGATGGCACGAGGATCGCTACTGGTCGTTTCGGTGAATTCGGCCAGGGCATCTACACGACGCGACACAATTTGGGTCTGGACTTCGAGGCCTTCCTCACCGCCGACGGCGCGGTCCAGATTCAGGGCAGCGCCGTCGACCGCAACTTTCTGGACTGGCAACTGGATTATGCGGCGGTCGCCCAACCGGACCTGTGGCTGCCGACCGGCATGCACGGCGCATTCCCGATTGTTGACGCGCTCCTCGGCGTATGGGTTCCCGAACAGCCTGGCACTTATTTGCTGCGCCTGACCGCGCGGGATCGGGCCGGGAATGCCAAGCAGCGTCTGGCCCTGGTCGAGGTCGTCGAAACCCTGCCGTTTTTCGAGCTCCTGCGAGAGCCGATGTTCATTTCGCCCAACAACGACGGCGTCGCCGACACCGTCAGTTTCACCTTCCAGGTGCGCGACCCCTTCGAAGCCGAGGTGGTGGTCTATAACGCGACCGGTGTGCCAGTGCGCCGCATGGTCCAATTTTTCGGCACGGCCGGGGCGGGCTTTCACCTCAGTTGGAACGGTCGCAACGATCTGGGCCAAGTCGTCGCCGACGGCATCTATCGCATCAGCTTCAACGGCCTGAGTTATTCGGTCCGGGTCGACACGACCCTCCCCGAGGTGGGACTCAATTTTCTGGAAACGCTGCGCACAACCACCGGCCTGCGCACGCAAATGGCGTTCCACGTCTACGATGCCAATCTCCTGCGTTGGCGGCTCGAGCGTCGTCTGCTCGGAGCCGAGGATTGGATTCTGGTCGAGTCAGACACTCACAATTTCGAGATCACGTCGCTCGATGGCCTCGCCAACGAGCTGCCCACCCTTGACCAAATCTTCGAACAGGAGTTCCGCCTCGTCGCCGAGGATATTTCCGGCAACGTCGCGACCTTGACCCGCTCGCCCCAAATCCAGCCGCATATTTGGACCCTGCGCAGTCAGCAAGCAGCATACGAAGGGGATACGAAACCGCTGGCGACGCTTGCCTACGGCGGCATCGAGACAGTGTTGCTGGCGTCGACCCTGCCGTCCGATCGCTATCCGTTGACCCTGGCCGCGCTCGAGTACAGCGCGTTGCCGGCCGGCCTCGACACGAACCCCTTTGTCGTCGAGCATCCCCAGGCGCGGCAGACGCTCTTCCAGGGGCCGGTCATAGAACCCGGCCTTACCGACGCCAATCTGCCGCCCGAGCCAGAACTCTACTTCCGACTCGTTTTTACCGATGCCCTGGGTAACCGTTACCGAACCGAAACCCTGCGCCGGATTTCGATCAACTTCCAGGTCGAATTGATCGAGCTTGCCGAGCGTCCGCAGGGCGACTGGCAGGTGGGCTATCGCATCACCACCGATGCGGACACGGATCAACTCAGCGGCAAACTGATCGGCCTCGCCACGGGCCCGCGCTTTGAAAAGGGTTTGTCGTTCGGCGGCCACTGGTCCCATGCCGAAATCTGTCTCGAGGCCTACGCTTGCGAGGCCAACACGACTTGGCCAGACGCTGACCCACCCTCACCCGGCCATGTCTTTGGCCAGTGGAACAAATTCGTCCTTGATGATGTGGTGCTCTTCCCCAACAGCGCAAACAGGATCGAACTCGGACGCCTCGTCAGCAACCAGTTCTGCATCAGCGCCATCGATCTTCAGGCAGTGCTTGGGTGTCGACAGCCTGGCTCAGCTCGGCCATTTTCACTCGAGTTCCCATTCGCCCTCGAGGGCGGCACGATTCGGTTTTTCGTCGATCCGGCAGGTGCGCAGCCCATTTCGGCCGAATACACCCTGGCCGTCACACCCCTGGCAGGCCCGAAGATCAGCATCGAATTCGACGATTCAGCCCTACCCGTGACCGGTTGGAACCAGATCTATGCAGTCTTGCGCGACAGCGAGGGCCGCAACGTCATCTTCAACCCTAAATTCAAGAACAACGACCACTTTACCCTGAACCTGATCGACCCTGGCGACGCCGGGCCCGCCCTGGTCCAGGCCGCGGGCATGCTCTATAAGACGCTTGCGCCGGTTCAACCCCAGATCGGCGACCAAGTCCTGTGCGCGGCTTCCGCGCTGGAAATCGAGGCTTGGCAGAAACACAAGATATCCATCCCGCGCACCCTGTCTTACGGCCTCGGCCGTCACATGGGCTACAAGCCTTTCCTATTGACCGAATATGCCGCCTCCATCCTCCAGTCACCGCTCTACCGCCTTTGGACGCATCCCGAGGGTCAGACCACACCGATCATTTACTTTCCGCTCCAGACCCAGGGCAATACGACCCTCGACATCGGCAAGCTCCTCGGTTTCGATCGCTGGATCTTCCATTTGCAGGCCGTCAACGAATCTGGCTATTGCGATGAAACCACCGCCACGGTCAGCTTCTCTGATCTGGGCGGCGGACTGGAAAGCGCCTTCGAACTGCTGCCGGGTGCTACCGAAACCAATGCTGTCTTTTCGCCCAACGGCGACAACGTACAGGACAATGCTCAGGTCCGCCTGCGGGTCAAAGCGGCGAGTCAGTTTGCCGCCTGGGTCGAAACCCTCGAAGGCGAGGTCGTGTCCGTGATCAAAGGCGGAAACGCCCTACCGGTTGGCCTGCATACGCTGATTTGGAACGGTCGCAACAGCGACGGCATGATCGTCGCCGATGGCACCTACCGCCTCATCGTCGTCGCTTACACGGCCTGTGGCGCCAGCAACGAGGCATCGATCCAACTCGTGCGCGACACCCAAGCGCCCCAGGCGGCGATCGACCTGCCCTTGGCGGGCCCAGTCCGTCTGCCGACCGCACTGTTGGTCAGCGCCAACGACGAGCATGGCATCGGCCGCGTGAATCTCGGCCTTACCGATGCGGCAGGTGGGACCACTAGGCTCCACGAAGACTTCGCGCTTCCCAGGCTCGATCGCCAGGCGCTGCCCGCACCGCTGCTCGCACCCGGGAACTACACGCTGACCTGGCTGGTCGTCGACAGGGCCGGCAACAGCACCACCACCACAACCCAGATCCAAGTCGAGCGCAACCTGATCCTCGAGTCGTTCCAGTCCAGCATCGCCTGGATCTCGCCCAATGGCGACACGATCCAGGACGGCACGGTCTTCCGCTTCACCCTGGCAGCCCCGGCGCACGCCGTCCTGGAGCTCGTCGAACAGGACGGCCTAGCTCGGGTTTGGCCGCTTTACGAGCAGGACCTCCCGGCCGGTGCCCACGAAGTCTATTGCGACGGCAAGAGCGGCGGCACGCCGCTTGCCGATGGCGTCTATCGGGCACGCTTGCGCATCGAACAAGGACCAACCCTGGAGTACTCCGAACTCGAAGTCCATATCGACCGGGTCGCCCCTGTGCTTGCCTTCCATCAGCCCTTCGAAGGCGGCGTCTACGACCTGGAACGGCAGTCGGTCGTCGTCAGCGTCAGCGACGCCGGTCAGGTCAAAGACTGGCAGCTCGACGGGTCCTCCGCCTCCCACCCCCGCGCCGAGCTGGCCGCGGGCCACGACGCCCTGAACTTTGCCGTTCCAGCAGAAGTTCAGCACCCGGAAACCGGCATCAACACCCTGTACCTGGCCGCTTCCGATTTTGCCGGCAACAGCGCCAGCCTTACGCGCGATTTTGTCCGCGATCCCTTCGCGCCGATCGTCGCCATCGACCAACCCAGCGAAGGGCAGCTCTATGGACCCGACCAAACCCTCGCGGCTTCCGGCACCTTTCAGGAGCCTTTTCCCAAGGCGCTGGAACTTTACCTAGAAGACCAGGAGGGCAGTCTAACGCCACTGCGGACCTTCGCGGCAGCGGAACTGCTCGACGGTGTCTGGTCGTTTTCCACGCCTGCCAACACCCTGCCCGATGGCACCTACAAACTGGTCGCGAATATGGAGGACGTGCCCGGCCACCGCGGCGAGTCCAGCGTCGCCATTACCATCGACACCCATCCGCCCACCGTGGCCCTGGAAGCGCTGCCCGACGGCGGCGTCCTGACCGGGCCCGTCGACCTGCGCGGCACGGTCCGCGATGCCGCGCTGGTCTCCTGGGAATTGGCCATCGCACCCCGCTCTGGCGGTGCTTTCACGACCTTCTTCAGCGATACCCGCGAGGTCGTGCAGGCCAAACTCTACCGCTGGTCCGTGCTGCCCAGCGACGGCACCTGGCGCTTGCGTCTGCGTGCCTTCGATCGCGCCGGCCAGATGAGCGAAGTCTTCGCCGATGTGCTTGTCGACCAGACGCCGCCACCCGCACCAGCCGAACTGATGGTCCAGGCCAGCCAGTACGGCAACGCTCCTAACCGCTTCTCCAAGGTCAAACTCAGTTGGCCGGCCGTGAGTGACCCTGGCCTGAGCGGCTATCTGGTCTATCGCGACGGCATCGCCTTGAACGCGCAACCTCTGCAGGCCACGACCTGGACCGACGATCCCGTGCCCGACGGCGATTGGCGCTACGAGGTCCGCGCCGTCGATCTGGTCGGCAACCGCAGCACTCAGGCGGCGGCCGAGGTCACCTTGGACACCCTTCCCCCTCAGCCCAACCTCGCCTCGCCTCACTCCGGCGAGGCGGTGGGTGGCTTGGTCGCGATCGTTGGCAGTGTCGTCGACGCGCGTCTGGCCGACTGGCGTCTTGAAGTTGGCGCAGGCCTCGAGCCGCTCGCCTGGGAAACCCTTTTGCTCTCCACCGAGTCGATCGCCTATGGCGAGCTGTTCCAATGGCCCGTGCAGAATCTGGCCCCCGGTCCCTACCAGATTCGCCTGCGTGCCCGCGACAGCTTTGGCAATGTCGGCGATGCGGTCGTCGCCGTCGTCGTCGAAAATCAGATCCCCGGCAAGCCGGCCACGCCCGCAGTCAGCGCCGAGGGCCCAGGTCTTTTGGTTTCCTGGTCCGCCCATCCCGAAACCGATATCGACCACTATCGCCTCTACCGCAATGACAGTTTTGTCGCGACCGTTCCCGCAACCGCGACCACTTACCTGGACGCGCTGCCCGACGGCCGCTACAGTTACCGCCTCGTGGCGGTCGACTTCGCTGGCAACCGCTCGCCGCTCTCCGATCCCTCGGAAGCGTTTGACCTCGACCTGCGACCGCCCCACGTGTCCTGGATCAACCCCTCCGACCAGGCGCGCTTCGAAACGGATATGACCCTCGAAGTCTTCAGCGCCGACCGCGATATCCTCTCCGTGACCTTCCAATACCAGTCGCTTGGCGCCTCCGACTGGACCGAGATCGCCCTCGACGGCGAACTGCCCTGGCTGGCCAGCTTGACCGCCGCCAACCTCGCCGAGGGCAGCTACCTGCTGCGGGCCGTGGCGATCGAGCGCGACAGCGGCGAAGTTGACCCCGATCCGGAAGTAATCACTGTGACTAAGGGCGACGCCACGCCGCCACCCCCGACCACCTTCACGGCGCACCACATCAACGGCGCGGAACTGGAGTTCACTTGGCAACCGGTTGCAGCGTCCGACCTGGCGGGTTATCGCCTTTTCCGCGACGATGCGGAGGTGATCGACGTCGACGCTCAAGCCACAAGCGTCACGCTCCATGATGCACCCTACGGCATCCAGAACTACCGCATTGCCGCTTTCGATCAGGCGGGCAATCTCAGCTCGCGCAGTGCCGCCCTGGAAGTCTATGTCTTCCAACCGACCCTGGACCAGAGTTTTGCCCTGGTCGAGGGGGAAAGCGTCACGGTCAGTGGCAGCGGCGAACCCTCTTATGCGATGGTCGAAGTCTACGAGCAGGGCACGCTGCTGACCAGTGCACCCGTCGACGCGCTTGGTCGCTTCCAAATCGAACTGACTCTCAACCACGCGGGCGAGAGTGTGCTCACTTTCGTCCAGGTCCACCCTCAGGGCCACCGCTCGTTACCGGCAGCCATGACCGCGCTCGTCCCCGACCAGCCCTTGGCCGTGACCAACCTGCAAGGCCAGGGCGATGGCGGCACCCCGGAAAATGCCGTGCTCGGCTGGCAGCCACCCAGTCCCATGCCTTCCGGCTACCTGGTCTACGCCGACGGTCAGCTGCTGCAGGGCAACGGCCAGGCCAGTATCAGCTCGGCCACCACCTCCTCCAGCAGCTCGACCGCCACGCGTCTGTTCGACGGCACCCAGTCGACGTTCTGGGTCTCCACCTCCACCGACCGAACCCGAAGGGTGACCCTCAACCTCGCCGCGCCCGTCGCCGTCAGCGGCCTCGCCATCGACTGGTATACTAACTTTGGCAAGCCCTCCTCCGTCACCGTCAGTGCCCGCGTCGCCGGTTACCTCCTGCCCATCTGGCACTTTGCCGGCAATGGGCCGGACACGCTCGACACCCTGACCGCGGGCCTGACCCGCGCCAGTGTCGTCACCGACCAGCTCGTCATCGACATGGTCCACACCAATAGGGTGGGCATGCGCGAGGTCAGAGTTTTGACCCAGACCTTGCTCCCGCCCGCACAAATGGCCTTCACCCACGCCCATCCGGGCAACGGCATCCACAGCTATACGGTCGAGAGTTACGGCAGCTTCGGGTTGCGCGCACCGGCCGGCCCCCTGCTGGTCGGCATCGGTGACACCACGCCGCCCGAACCCCCGACCGGTCTGGTCGCAGCTGTCGCCGACAGCGATGTCGACCTGACCTGGCTGCCCTCCCCCTCGCCCGATACGGCCCGTTATCGCGTCTACCGCGACGGTCGCGCACTGGCCTCGCCCACCGCAGCGCTTCACCGCGATAGCGCTGTCCACGCCGGGACTTACAGCTATGCCGTCACCGCCATTGATACCTCCGGTAACGAGAGTGCAACCTCGGCACCTGCCACTGCCACCGTCACCGCCGGCGTCACCCAACCGCCCGTACTGACGGCCTTCGCCGACCCGCAGGCGGGCCTCGTCGCGCTGGCCTGGCAGTACGACGTCAGCGCCCCTGCCTTCAAGACCTTCCGCGTGCAACGTCGCACTGGCAGCGGTGCTTTCTCGACCATCAGTGCCGCAATCCTCGAACCCTGGCGCGAAACCCAGTTCGAGGACAGCTCCGCCAACCAGGTCGGCACCGTCTACGCCTACCGCGTTGCCGCAGTCGACCAACAGGACCGCGAGAACTTCTCCAACATCGTCACCCTGACCCTGCCCATGCCCGAACCCGATACCCGCCTGCCTGCCCCGTTGGCCAGCAGCATCACCGTCTTCGAGGACCAGGCCCTGATTGTCGGCCAGGCCAACGCCGGCGCACGCGTCGGCGTCTACCGCGACAACCAGCCCCTGGTCCAGCTCGAGGCCGGCGCCACCCTCGATACACTGGCCTATCAGCTCTCCAACCAAGAGCCGTCCTGCCTGGCCGTTTCCTACGACGGCGCCTGGTTCGCCTTTGCCGCCCTCACGGCCAACGAGATCACGCTCTACCACACCGTGACCGACACCTTCTCCACCGTCGAGGTCGACCGCGTCGCCAGCACCCTCGAATTCAGCCCTGACGGCAAGTACCTGGCCTTCATCGATGGCGCCGAGTCTGCCACCAGCGGCATGCTCGCCCTGCTGGAGCTCGATACTCAGACCCTGCGATCGCCCTGGACCCAGGGCACCGTCCAGGCCCCCTTGTGCTGGCGCGCCAGTGGCGCCCTGTGCTTCTCCACCGGTACCCAGGTCTATGCCTACGATCCCCTCGCGGACAGTGCCACTCGGCTGGCCAGCGCGACGGACCTTGTCCTGATCGCCGTCGATTGGCACAACGACCGCCTCATCCTCGACAGTACCACCGCCACCGGTCACAGCGTGCAAAGCGTCAAGTCGTCGACCGATACCCAGACCTGGCTGACTGTGCCCCAAAGCTACACCTATGCCTGGGCCGCCTCCGCCCGCCAGCTCTTCGCAGTCGGCCCTGACGGCGGGGTCAAGGTACTCTACATCGGCGCCGACAATCGACCTCTGTCCGCGAGTCTGCGCGCCAAGGGCCAACTCGAGCCCGGTGCCACCTTCCTCGGCATCACCGCCGACGCTCGCCATTGCCTCGCTCAAGCCCCGACCGGCGAGTTGACGCTGCTCCACTGCGGTGGCGATGACCTCGAGTTCATGGACATCCTCGGCGAAGATCTGCCCACCTATGCATCAAGAGTCCTCCCGAGCGGCGAAGTGCTGGCTTCCTACCGCCGTGGCCAGCTGTTCGACCTGACCCGCCTGCGCCTGCCCGGCTATTTCCAGGTGACCGTGGCCGAGCTCGAGCCCGGCCCCAACTACCTCTCCTTCGACGCCGTCGCGCCGGCAACGACAACGGCTTCCCCCAGGACCGATCAGCTCATCCTCAACTACTCCCAAGAGCGCCTTCCCGACCTCCAAATCCTGTCCGAGGACCTGCGCCTCATTCCCGCCGTCGCCGTGCCCGGCCAGACGACGACGGTTCAAGCCAATATCCGCAACCTCGGTGGCGGCGATGCCGCCGACGTGCTCGTGCGCTGGTCGCTGATCGCGCCCAATGGCAGTCGCTCTGTGCCCAACCCCGACCAAGTCGTGGCTGTCCCCGCCCACGATCTCGTCACCGTCGGCTTCAATCTCCCACCTGACCACCTCGTCCCCGGCACTTACACCCTCGTCGCCAGCGTCGATCCAGAGCAGACGCTCCTCGAGTCCAACACTGCCAACAACCAGGCCAGCCGGACCTTCCTCTTCACCAATAGTACCCAAGCGACCCTGGCCCTGCACCTCGCCCAATCCACCCTCCCACCCCTTGGCGACCTGAGCTTCGCCGTCGACCTCGACAACCTCGGCAGTACCCAGCACCAGGTCCAAGTCACCGCCGCGATCGAGTCGAACGCCGGCACGCGACTGGCTCGCCTCGACAACTGGAGCATCGGCGACCTTGCCAGCCAAGCGCATCTCAGCCATAACTGGACCTGGAACACCGCGACCCTTCTGGCCGGCTCCTACAAGCTCCATGTCATCCTGAGCGCTGGCGCCACGCAACTGGCCGAAAAAACCGTCGACTTCGAGATCATGGGTGACCCGCGTCTCACCCTCGCCCTGACCGGCCTGCCCGGCCAGGTCCAGGCCGGCGCCCTGCTGGCCGTCACCGCCCGCATCACCAATACTTCCTCCAATGTGGCCTTCCAGGCGCTGACCTGGCGCGCGGAGCTGCGCGATGACAATGGCGCCCTTGCCGCCACCCTCAACGGCGCGCTCCAGCCGCTACTGCCCGGCGCCTTCAAGTCGCTGCCGCTGGCCTTCGACACCACCCCCTTGTTGGCAGGTCCGCACGCGCTTTTCCTCACCGTCCTCGACCAGGGTTCCGTCCTCGCCGATACGGAGCAGATCTTTGTCGTGCTCGCCGACCCGATCTATGCCGCGGGCGTCTCGCTCTACGCCTCCCCGGCCAATCTGCGCGCCGGCGACGACCTCCTCGCCGAGGCCATGGTCCGCAACCTCGGCAATCGCGAGCTCTCCCTGACCACCGAACTGACGTTGTCCAGCCCCAGCGGTGCCGTTCTTGCCAGCGTGCCCTGGTCTCTCGCGCTCGCGCCCGGCCAGACGCTTCAGCTCACTCGCAGTTTCACTACCACGGGTTTCGAGCGCGGCACCTACCGCCTGCGCCTGTTCAGCACCGGCACGAGCGGCGCCCCTGTCGCCATCGACGAAACCGCACTGGTCCAAGTCATCGCCAACCGCGCCCCTACCCTCACCGTGGCCGGCTTGCCTAGCCAGGGCCGCACCGACCAGACCGTGACCCTCCAATTCCTCGTCGACGACGACGACCTGCCCCTACCCATCGCCGCAGCGACCCTCAACGGCCAGTCCTACCTCGCGGGCGAACCCATCCCTGACGAAGGCTACTATACCCTCGACGCGACCGTGGCCGACCCCGCAGGCGCCACCGACCACGTCAACGCCCAGTTCAATATCGATCGCAGCGCGCCTGTGATCGTCGTCGAGAACATCGCCGCCGGCGCGTCGATATATGGCTCAATCATCCCCCGCATCAGGATCAGCGACCTCAACCTCGTTACCAGCCACGTTCTCCTCAACGGCGTTGCCCAGTTGAGCGGCCAGCTCATCGACCAACCAGGCACCTACCGGCTCGAGGTCGAGGCCGTCGATGTCCTCGGCCACCAGAACAGGGTCCAGATCGACTTCACGCTCCTGCCCAGCCAGCCGCTGCTGGCCCTGACGGGCGTCGCCGATGGCGGCCATTACAACCAGCCTCAAACCGTCGCCGTCACCCTCTTCGACGGCGCGACCCTCGAGGCCTTCCAGGTCAATGGCCAGGCCCAAACACCGCCCTACCAGCTCCAACAGGAGGGCGCCGCCAGCATCAGCGCCCGCGCCACCAAGAACGGCCTCAGCCAGGAAGTCTCGCTGATCGCCCTACTCGACTTCACGCCGCCTCAGGTCGTCGTCCAGGGCATTCAGGCTCTCGGCCATTACCGCAGCCCCGTCCGGCCCGTCGTCCTCGTCGACGGTCGGCCCGCCGCCTCCGGCCTGACCCTCGACGGCGCCCCCTTCACCACCGGCACCGAGGTCGACACGGAAGGCACCCACCAACTTCGCGCCCAGGCCGTCGACCAGGCCGGCAACCTGACCGATGTCTCCGTTCAATTCACCCTCGACCTGAGCGCGCCCCAGCTGACCCTCAACGGCGTCCAAAACGGCCAGGTCTCGCCCGTCAACCTGCTGATCACCTGGACCGCCACCGACCCATGGCTGGATGGCGTATCCGCCTTCCTCGACGACCAACCCGTCACCTCCCCGCTGACCGTCAGTAGCCTCGGCGAACACAGCCTACGCGTCAGTGCCCGCGATCGGGCCGGCAACTCGATCAGCCGCCAGCTGACCTTTTCCCGCGTGCAGGGTCGCATCCTCAGCCTGACCGCCGTCCCGCAGATGGGCGGCACCCTCAGCGGCGCCGGCGTCTGGGCCGAGGGCAGCCAGGCGCCCATCACCGCCAGCGCCCTGCCCGGCTATCGTTTCAGCCACTGGGCCGGCGAGGGCGTCGCTGACCCGCTCGCCATTTCGACCACCGTCGCTATGCAGGTCGACCGCCAGCTTGAGGCCCACTTCGCCGTCTCCTACGAACTCGTGCTCCAGGCCGAACCCGCGGACGGTGGCAGCCTGACCGGGGCCGGCTTCTACGACCAGGGCAGCCAGGCCCCGATCTCCGCCAGCCCGCTCGGCGATTACCGCTTCGGCGGCTGGCGCGGCGAGGGCGTGGGCGATCCCGCCGCGGCCCAGACGACCGTGACCATGGACGCTCCCCGCTACCTGATCGCGGATTTCCACCCCAATCGCGCGCCACTGCTGGCCTTCCCCCTCGCTGACCAGCGCGTTGCCGTCGACCAGCCCCTCGCCTTCACCTTGCCCGAATCCAGTTTCAGCGACCCCGACGGCGATCAGCTGACCCTGACCGCAACCCTCGCCAATGGCCAACCCTTGCCCGTTTGGCTCAGCTTCGACGCCGCCTTTGCCAGCTTCAGCGGTCTGCCGCTTCAGGGCGATCTCGGCACCTACGAGCTCCTCGTTCGCGCCGCGGACGACCTGGGCGCCTCCGTCCAAGATCGCTTCCTGCTCGAGGTCGTCGCCAATGCGCCCGCCGCCATCGCCGGCAGCGTCTTCGACGACCGCAATCACAACGGCCGCCGCGACTCCGGTGAGGCCGCGCTCGCCGGTCGCACCCTCTTCCTCGACCAGGACCTCGATGGCGCGCTCACCAGTGGCGAGCCCAGCACGCTTACCGACGCCAGTGGCGCGTACCGCTTCGAGCCGCTTGCCGCCGGCACCTATACCGTGCGCATCCTGCCCCGTTCCGGCTGGCGCGAGACCGTGGATCTCGCCGAGCTGTTGGCCCCGCCCAGCCCGCTTGGTTTGCCGGACTTGAGCGACATGGCCCTGGACCTCCTGGATGGCGATGCCTTCACAGACCTGGTCCTGACCCATCCGAGTGCCGACCACCTCACGGTGCTCCATGGCCGCGGCGACGGCCGCTTCGAACGGCCCGCGACCCTCGCCACGCCGCAGGGCGCCCAAGTCGTCGCCCTCGGTGATTTTGACGGCGACGCCGCCCGCGACCTGGTTGCCCTCAGCCGTACCGCTGCCACCATCAGCCTGTTCCGCAACCTTGGCGAAGCCGGCTTTGCCGCAGTAACCGAAAAAACCTTGGCTGGCGAGCCCGACAGCCTCGTCGCCGTCGACCTTGATGGCGATCACGACCTGGACCTGGCCATCGCCAACGCCGGTTCCGGGACGATCGCCGTGCTCCTCAACGAAAACGGTGACTTCCTCGCCACCCAGAACTACGGCGCCGGACTCGCTCCACGCCAACTGATCGCGGCCGACCTCGACCGCGACCAACTGCCGGAACTGATCGTCGTCGGCGCCGATCACCACCTGCGTGTCCTCGCCAATCTCGGCGGCGCTCAGTTTGCCCCACCCACCGCCTTGACCGCAGGCACAGCGCCCGACCGTCCCACGGCGCTCGACTGGGACGGCGACGGCGATCTGGACCTCGCCTTGCTGGACGGCAGCGATCACACCGTCACCCTGCTCGCCAATGACGGCCAGGGCAACCTCGCGCTCGACACGACCCTCTCCTGCGACGGGCGCCCCGAGCACCTTCTCGCCGCCGACCTCGACGGCGATGGCGATACCGATCTGCTCGTCGGCCAGACCAGCCCCACCGCCCTGCTGTTTTTCGAGAACCGCAACGGCAGCTTTGCCGCGCCGTTGCGCCGCACCCTGTCCGTCGCACCCACCCTGCTCCGCGCCGCCGACCTCGACGCCGACGGCGACCCCGATCCCCTTCTGCTCGCCGGAAGCGCTCCTGCAGACGCCTACCTGCTCGCCAACGGCCTAGTACCCACCGTTACCCTCGACCCCGGTCAGCAAGTCCTGGGACTCGACTTCGGCCAACGCCAGGACGAGACCCTGACCGTAACCGCGCCCAATGGCGGGGAACTGCTCCCACTGTGCCAAGCCGCGGAACTGCGCTGGACGACCGGCGGTTTCCCTGGTGATGTCGCCATCGAACTCTCCCGCGACGGCGGCAGCACCTATGAGACACTGTTCGCCCAAACCCCCAACGATGGCCTGCAACAGTGGTCCGCCAGCGGCACTCCGAGCACCGACGCCTTGATCCGCATCACCAGCCTCGCCAATGGTCTGGCCGACCTCAGCGACGCCGTCTTCACCCTCAGCGGCGACGGCGATCAGGACCACGATTGTATGCCCGATAATCTCGACCAATGCCCTGGCTCCAACGCCGCGACATGGGTCGTCATCAACGGCTGCGACAGCGGCGTCCCCAACCACTTCTTCGCCAGCGGCTGTAGCTTCAACGACCTCATCGCCCAATGCGCGGCCAACCACCCCCCGCGCTGGCAATTCATCGGCTGCGTCACCGCCCTGGTCGACCAGTGGCTCGCTAACCACCTGATCGATTCGGCCCAACGCTCGGCGATCCTCGCCTGCGCCAACGAGTACGGCCTGCCCACCGCGGTTGCCGATGCCTACACCA
Organism: uncultured Holophagae bacterium; assembly: GCA_964423555.1. GTDB lineage: Bacteria > Acidobacteriota > Holophagae > Acanthopleuribacterales > Acanthopleuribacteraceae > CAYRFM01. The sequence goes on from CAYRFM010000092.1 coordinate 22,680, forward strand.
CCAACTGGAGCACCAACCTCGACGTCACGGCCCCCGGCGTTCTGGCCAACGACACCGACCCCGATGGCGACGCGCTACAGGCCCACCTGTTGCAGCAGCCCGCCCACGGCACGCTCTCCCTCTCTCAGAGCGGTAGCTTCCACTATGTGCCCGAACTGGGCTTCGCGGGATCCGTCACCTTCGTCTACAAGGCCTGGGACGGCACCGGCTTCCGCACCGCCCCGGTCACGATCACCGTCACCCCAGGAAACCTGGCGCCCGTCACTGGCAACGACCACTACACCGCCCAACTCAATACCCGCCTCGTCGTATCCGCGCCCGGCGTCCTCGCCAACGACTACGACCCCGAGGGCATCGCTCTGACGGCCTTCCTCTACCAGACGCCCAACGTCGGCACCGTCGGCTTTTCCGGCGATGGCGGCTTCTGGTACGATCCACCCACCAACTTCACCGGTCCCGTCAGCTTCCTCTACCGCGCTGGCGATGGCCTGCAGAAGACCATCGGCACCGTCACCATCGACGTCGTCGCTCCGGCCCCTTCACCCAAAACCTCCCAAAAAACCGCCCAACCGCGCGCACAGTAGCAGGTATCCGTCTCATGAACAAAACATTAACCACCAGTCAACATCTATCAGTGCGCTTCACGCATGGCGTGCGAATCGACCGACATTCTTTCGGAACACACGGAGGGCAGCATGCTCCATTTATTACTCATTAGCTTACCGGCCTTGATCGCCTGGCAAGATACTGTCCCTGGACTGAAATTCGCACCCAGGGAAAGGGCCTTCGAAAGCGGACGGTCCGTGTTCGCCAGCTCGGCGGTCAAGGATTTGGCATTGCGACCCGTACCTGGTGAATACGTCGTCTTTGCCGTCGAGGGAACCAGGGAAGTGGTCCAGGTTGGCGATCGCCTTGGCCTGGAGCGCTACTTGGTGCTCGCCATCACTGACAACCGACTGTTGTTTCAAAAAAGAGATGGGTTCGCCTTGATGTACAGAGATGGAGGCGGGGAAACGGTGATTCAGGATATCGATGAAGCCCACCTTTCGCCCGAATTCATGGAGATGGCGCCCAAACCCGAATAAGGTCCGTCCTGGAGGAAAAACCATGATCGTCGTTGGGGCGTTTCCGTGTCCAAACCTGCCTCTCCCCGCCCAGATTCGGCATGCAGCCCTTCAACCTCCTGGCAACCCACATGTACCGTGGCCGTCGATGTCGGCCCCAAGCCAAGCCAACCCGCCCATCAGCCCCGTTTCAGACTATGCCATTCGCGAAGGAACTCAGATGAAAGCCAAGGAACTTCGAATTTCACAGCGCCTCATGCTTGTCGCTGCACTCTGCCTGTGTATGCCGTCCTGGGCCCAGGTCCGACTCGATTGGCCGCAGCAGGATACCCTCCGCGCCATCGGTCAGGAGTCCCAGATCGCCATGACGCGGCTGGCGCGCGATTTGGACCAGGCCCAGAAGCTGGGATCCGTCACTGCCGTCGACACGGAGAATTTCGAACATCTGCAGGACCTGTTGACCCTGCATCGCTTCCTGCTGGAAAAACTCGAGCGCGATGCTCGGACCCCGGAGTTGAGGGAACGGCTCCAGAACCGCGGCGCCGAGGTCCAGGAACTCTTGGCGCTGATGGCGGACGCCAGCAGCAAACGCTTCGATGCCCCCGCACTGCGGGAGCGCATCAAGGAACTTCTTTACCCTGAACGCACCCCAGCCGCGCAACCCAGCTCCCTGCTGTGGGGCGAAGCGCCTCCTACAGCCAAGACCGCCTGGAGCGAAACGCACAACGTTGCTCGCGATAGCGCTCCGCCCAACCTATCCAAACGCGACGGGACCGCCGCTGCACCGCTGCTCGAGCGTCTCCCGACCGAGGTACGCAGCAATCCTGTCGCCCTGATCCGCTATCTCGAGCGCGAAATTGCTTATGATCCCTATTGGGGCTCCTACCGCAATTCGCGTCGCGTGCTCGACGATCATGCCGCCAACGACCTGGACACCGCCAAACTGCTGGTGGACTTGCTTCGGGAGATGCAAGTTCCGGCTAAAATCGTGCATGGTCGGATCCTGCTTGAGGCCGAGCAGGCGCTCGCGCTCCTGCGCGTTGCCGATCTCGCTTCTGCCGCCAATGTCCTCAGCGCTGCCGAGATTCCCCATGAAGTGGTCCTGGAGAACGGTCTGCCGCGTGGGATCCGCTTGGAGCGCTTTTGGGTCGAGCTCTATGTCTCGGTTAGCAACTACCGCGGCGTCTCTGCGGGCGGCGGCGACCACAGTTGGATCGCGATTGATCCCGCCTTTGGATTACTTACCGTTCCCGATTTCGACGACCCCTTCGAACATCTGCAGCTTGACAGTCAGGCACTACTCGACACTTACGAAACCCTTGATGAACGCGACGCCGAAGCCTGGATCGATCGGCAGGTTGCCTTGGTGGCCGGGGGCCGCGACCTGGAGCAACTGGCACAGGGCTTTGCGAAAAACGCGCCCGGCCCCGCGTTGCTCGATATGGCTTTGCCCTATCGCGTCGAAGCGACCTATGGCTTTTTCGACAGCATCCCCGACCACTTTCAGCACCAGATCCGCTTCCAATTGACAGATCCCGTGGGCGACAGCGTTCTGGAGGTACAGGTCCCGCTCTCGAGCTTGTATGGCGGTGTCGTCTCTTTTGATGCCAAGCCTTTCGACATGGCCGATTTCGAACTGGTCGAAGCCTATGGCTCCCGTTGGCGTGTTCCTGCCCATTTGCTGAAAATCCGGCCCGTGCTGATGTTCGAGGGCACCGTTCTTGCCGGCAGCGAGCGGGGCTTTCAGGCAGGCACGACCCTCAATCTCGATGCAACGATCACCACCCCTTCGGGCCATCGGGTCAGCACCCTCAACCCGGTTTTGGCCGGTGGCTTCTCCGTGTTGGCCTTCCAGGGTGGCGGAAGCCCCGTTGACACATTCGATACTCGTGATCAGCGTCCGCGTTCGCCGTTTGGCAACCAGATGTACGCCCAGACGCTCCAGTGGCTGCGCCGCGCTGTCAATTTCGAGCAGAAGGTCACCAAGGCCATGGGTCTCGTCCCCGTTTCGCCTACCGCCAGTTTTGCCTGGAGCGAGCTGAAATACGAGCTCGCTTGGCTTGGCGGACTGCCGGTGGCGCTGGATTTGAAAGCCTGGATGATCGACGGTGACTACCGTGCCACGAGGATCGTCGGGCGTAGCACGCGGACCAACCAACAGCGTATCGTCGACGCCTTTCGGCTCTGTGGGCTGGCAGCTGCCCAGGACGAAGCGCGGGTCCTTGAGGTCATGGACCAGGTCGAGGCCATTTCGGTTCCCGACCTGTTCCAGCGTGCGCACGCCGCCGGACTCCCGCTGGTGACCCTCGAACCCGGTATGGAGGCGCAGTTGCCGTCGATGGGCCTCGGTGCGGACCTGGAACACCAGCTCCACGAGCTGCTCATCCAGGGCCATATCGTCCGCTTCACGCCCCAACCTCTCCAGGTCGCGGATCGCGCCATCACCGGTATTCGGGTTCAGCATCCCCAGGACGGTCGTACCGCCTGGCTGCTCGACTTCCGTTTTTCGGGGGCCGGCACTGCGACCCCTCCTGCCGATTGGCCCGAACCTGCCAGGTCGGAAGCGCTCGACCCCATGGTTGTCGAAACCATCGCCTCAAGCGGCGACGTCCTCTTTATTTTGCGGGATAGCGACTCCGCTGTTCAGTCCGTCTCGGCCGACGAGGGCCATGTCACCATCCGCTACCGGGCCTATAGCAGTCAGGGCTACCCGGTCAGCGGGGCCAAGCTGCTTCTGGAGCTCGTCAACCAGCATGCCACCATCCCCCAGGCGATTTGGGAGTTTTCGGCCTACACCGACGAGCAGGGCCTGGCCAGCTTCGATGTCACCGTGCCCACCTGGTATTTGGCGGCCAGCCGGTTTGTCATGAAAACCCTTCCGACCAACGAATTCCAGGATCTCGTGGGTCTCTTCCATTACCGTGCGGTGTCTGGGAGTAATAGCCTTGTCAAAGGGAATTACCAGTCGACGGTCATCGTCCAGCCCGGCCAAGCAGTGGGTCTGGTGGTTGGGACGCGGTGGAAGGTGAGGACAGGCTCGGTACAGTATGGCGACGCCTACAGCACCGAGGGCCCGATCTCGTCTCCGCTCTCCGCGGTCACCTACTTTCCCTTCGCCTACGACGAGCACCGCAACATCGTCGCCAACCAGGACCTGCTTTTTAGTTCGGACTTAGCTTATAATGAAAGTTTTTGTGATATAAATCAAGTTGACAATATTATGACCACCGTCGGCGTTGAGAAATACACATATACTTCATACTTCTTTACAACAGAGGAGGAGGCGCGTGAACGAGAAACTATATTTCCGTGGAAATCCCGGCTCTCGGGTCCATATGTTCAATCGCGCCCAGGCATTTTGGCCAGAGGCAGACCAAGTCAATACTATGCGAACTATACGGATAATATCCATGTCGATTTAACATCGGCAAATTTCGAAGCCATCATACCAGTCGAAGTTCGAATGAGTGGCTCGCACGACGGCGTAGAGTATTGTGATTCCTCATACTGGCAAACCAGAACTATGGCCGGCGAGTTCGATCGAGCATGTGATATCAAATCACATGCACAATCCAATCCTTGTTTGAGAGTGAACTTCGGATCGGACGATTATGGTCTTGATGGTTACAAATGGCCAATTCATACTGCACTTCAACGCGATCGTCCAACGACTGTAGAAATACCACTCAGTACTACCTACGTTGGCTGGACATCACCGGAGCAGATCTACCGAGGTGATGATGAAGACCCTACCCAATTGCTACCTGGGCTATTTTGCATTGTTTTCGTTCCGTGCGCCGCGTCGGACGTTGCGCCCATCTTTACTGTGGATAGACTTCTAAACCTATCGACAAATAAATCCATACCCTACCAGATCAGCACAGATGACGGTAACCGGCTTATTCTTAAAGTCAATGATCCAGGATTACTTTACGGCGCGCTTTCTGTGCAGGTATCCGATGATGGTGTCGACTACTCGAAGAGCTTCATATCAAATTTTTATTTTGGCGTCTATCGCGTCGAGTTTGACGATGAAGTCATCCCGGAAATTCTGATCGATGCTCAGGGAAGACAGAAAGCGTCGGTTGTTATTACTCCTCGTTTCACCCCTGACGACTTCTTCACAGGTACCCCTTTCTCCAGTTCTCGCTATTATGCTTTCGAAATCCTTGAAAACGGCCTGGTCGTGGACCGCTTTGACAATCTGGGCACTCCAGCCATTTCGTTCCTGGAGGGCAGTGTCTGGAATCCCAACGCCACCTACCAACTGAGATTTCTTTACGACGTGGATGAAATGGGCTTCCTCAAGCCCGAAGGCTACGAGGGTATCGTTTTTCTCAAGATCAAGCAAAACCTCGACCTCGCCATTTTCGACATCGAAGAAGGTACCTTACTCCTTGACGATCAACCACCGGTGGCCAGCACCAAATACGATCCTTGTGCCGTGAATGAGCCCGGCGAACCCGTCCAAGCCTGGAACGTCTCTGACCAGGCCATCGTCTACAACCACCAGAAGGACTACACCTCCGTACTGCTCCAAGCCTTCGACCGCCCCGATGGCGAACTCGTCTATCAACAGACCCTGCCTGGCGCCGGTCATTCTCCCCAAGAACTGACCCGTTTTCCTTTGCCAGTGGAACCACAGCAGCCGTTCGTCTGGTCTTCGCTGCCGTCCGATGGACTATATTGGCGTCTGGCAGGCATCAAGAACGACAAAATCGTGGCGGAGAGTCCGTACCGCTACCTGAGCCTTACCTACGTTCTGGGTGGTGTTGGCATCGTTTCTCCCGATGAAACCGGACAGGTAAATTATCTGCCCGAGTACGATTTCATGCTAGAAGAGGATCCCGCGGGCACCCAGACCAATGATTGTGACGCGATTACCCGACAACTTGGTTTCTTACTCAACCGCGAGGCCCGGGTCACTTTGTTTTTCGACGGGAGAACCCTCGTCAACGATCGTGCGCTCGGCATCGGTCACCATACCTTTCCCATTGATGTCAAAAGCGTTGCCAAGAAAAAATGGCAGTTGCGCGCGGTCTTCACCAAGGGCGATGGCAGCGAGTTTGTGGTCGAGCGCGAAGGCTATGTCAATGTCATCAAGCTCACACGCTCCAAGCTCCACGTGGGCACCACCTCCGTCAAGGGCGTCAACCTCCTCAGCGGATCCCTCAACCTCGGCTCGACCGACCTTTCCCTTCCTGGCCTTGGCGGCGGCTTGACTTTTTCCCGCTCCTATTCCAGTGCGGGTGGTCAAAACTACAACCCCTTGGGAATCGGTTGGAATCACAGCTACGAAACCCGCTTGGTCAAATTGGGCTGTAACGACCTTCAAGTCATCGGTGGCGACGGCTCCGGCCAGGTCTTCCGCCAGACTGATGCCGAGGTCCTCACCTCTACCATGCCCGGAGTTCACAGCTACCTGCAAAAAAATGCCTTTCAAGGCTATGACCTGGTCACCACTTCGGGCCGGCGCTTCGTATATGGCCCCCCCATCGGCGTGGATACCGCCAGCGAACAGCGGCCCGTCACCTTCACCCAGAACCTGCTCTATATCGAAGACACCTTTGGCAACCGCACAACCCTGTACTATGACGCGGATCACGCCGTCTTGGAAGCCGTCGAAGATCCATCTGGACGCCGACTGGACTTTCATTACCACAAAACTCAAACCGATTACCTCGTACTCGAATCCATTACGACCCGAAACATCGAACCGGCGCTGACCATCCTTTTCAAGCATGACCGCTGGGGCCGTCTCACTCAGGTCACCCGCGGCGACCGCACCGAGACCTATGCCTATAAGGATCACTGTCTCACCGAACCTGAGCGCCATAAGCTGATTGCCTATACCAACCCCAACGGTCAGATCACCACCTATGCGTACCACACTCAGGATTCTTGGCCTTCCCCCACGATCGTCGAGGAGTATCTTCATTTCATCCACGAGCCCGAGGGTCGGACCACCGAATTCATCTACGGCGATGATGACGTCTATCGGACCGCTAGCGTTCGCGACGCACTTTCCCAGACCGACTATGAGTTCAACTTCCACGGTCAACCGATTCGCATCGAAGGTCCCATGGGCACCAAGACCATGGTCTGGGCTGAGAACGACGTCGTCCTCCTGGAAGAAGCCGACGAAGCTGGCATCGTCCATCGCTATACCTACGATGCCAACGGCAACCGCACCAGTCGCAGCTCTACCGGCGATATCAACGAGTCCTGGACTTATGACCAGCGCTGGAACCGGCTGCTCACCCATACCGATGCGCTTGGGCACACCGAGACCTGGACCCTTGCGGAATCCACCGGCGCGATCCTAGCCTATACCGATGCCCTGGGTCATGCTTCGGCCTTCACCTATGACCCCCAAGGCAATTTGGTCACCCTGACCGACCCCAAGGGTCACAAGCAGACCATGAGCTACGATGCCCATGGCAATATGATCGGCGTCCTGCAGGCCGACGGCAATCAGATGGAACGCGTCTTCGACGGCCGCGGTCGCGTGCTCGAGGAGTCCGATAGCACCGGTCGCGTCACCACCTTCGCCTACACCGACCTCGACTTCCTCACCCAACAGGCCACCAGCGCCGAGCACTCGCCCGGCGAGGTCATTCGCTTCGCCGACTACCTGCCCATGGGTCAGCCGCAGACCAAAATCTACGGCAAGCTCCACAAGACCCTGGTCTACGACGACCTCAACCGCGTCGTCACCCAGGTGACCGACCCCGGTGAAGGTCAGCAGCCCTCAGAGTTCACGCTCACTTACGACATTCACGATCAAGTCCTCACCAAGTTGCAGCGGGGCGGCACCATGGAGGAGCGCTTCACCACCCGCACCTACGACAGCGCCGACCGCCTCGTCGAGGAGCGCCTTGAGGATCAGGTCACCGTCGCCCTGACCTACTGGCCCGGTACCGAAATGATCAAGTCGATCCAGGATTGGAAGGGCGCCATCACCCAATACAGTTATAACGAGCGCCTCCTGCCCGAACGGGTCGTCCTGCCCACCAACCACGTCATCCAGTTCGAGTTTGACGGGCTCGGCAACCGACTGTCGCAAACCGACGGCAACGGCCATCGCACCCGCTATACCTATGACGCAGTCAATCGCATCGTCGACGTCGTCAATCCCTTGGAACAGACCATCCACTACGAATATGACGTCAACGGCAATGTGATCCTGATGGAGAACCAGACCACCGACGCCCGTCAGACTGCGGAATACGACGTGCTCAACCGCCTGTTGCGCCAGACCACTCACAATGGCGAGCAGACGCAGGTCTTCGAAATCGCCTACGAAAACTTCGGCTTGACCACCGTTGTCACCCAGCCCGAGGATGCCCCCGTCACCCAGGTCCGCAATGTTCTGGGCCAGCTGATCAACCAAACCCAGGGCGAGGTCGTCACCCAGTTCAGCTACGACAGCAACGGCAACATCGCCGAGATCACCCACCCCGACGGCACCACCACCACCCGCGCCTATGATGGCCTCAACCGCCTCGTCGCTCAGCGCAGCCCCCTCGGCTATGAGGAACACACCACCTACGACCTCTACAACAACCCCATTCTCCAAGTCTCGCCCCGCGGTCTCGAGAAGCGCACCAGCTTCGACCGCTTCAACCGCCCCCTGGCCCGCAGCCTCCGCGACCCCAGCAAGCCGGACGTCACCGCCGAGGAGTTGTGGAGCTACAGCCAGAGCAACGGCGTCGTCACCGAGAACTATACCGATCACCGCGGCAATGTCGCCCGCTTCGTCTATGACCCTCTTGGTCGCACCGTCGCCCTCACCAGCCAAGCCCGCGGCGCGACCATGACCCGAACCTATGACGCCGTCAACCTCATCGCCGAGCGCGACTATCGCGGCTTCGAGAAGACCATGACCTACGACGCCCTCGATCGGCCGCTCACCGTCACCGACCCCGACGGCATCGTCTCGTTCCAATACCTGGACCCCGAGCGCACCCTGGTCATGACCGACTTCAAAGGCATCGAGACCGTCGAAACCCGCGACCCGTTGGGCAACCTGCTGACTCGGCGCCGCGCCGAGATCCTCGTCGAAACCAACAGCTACGACGCCCAGAACCGCCGCATCCAAAGCGTCGACGGCGCCGGCGTCGTCACCCGCTGGGCCTTCGACGGCAATGGCCGTCCCACTTCCCAGGCCATCGGCAGCCAGGTCACCTCCTACTATGACTATACGCCGACCGGTTTCCCTCGCAGCGTTTCCGATGGCCGGGTCACCAAATCGTTCAGTTACGACCCTTACGGCCGTGTCCTCAGCGAGGCCAACGAGCTGGGCGAGACCGTCAGCTACAGTTACGACGCCGACAACAACATCCTTTCTCGCACCGCGCCCTCCGCCGGCCACGGCGACGTGACCTGGACCTATGCCTATGACCTGCTGGACAACCTCACCCGCGTCGTCGAGCCCAACGGTGCCAGCACCCGCTATGACTGGACCAACAAATGGTCCTTCCTGAAAATCACCGATGCCGAAGACCAGGTCAGTATCTGGTCCTACGACCTCGCCGGCCGCTTGTCGGCCGTTCAGATCCCCGGCCTGGGCCTGACCTCCTTCGAATACGACGCCGGCGATAACCGCACCCGCGTGCTGCAGCCGCTAGGCACTGGGACCTTTACCTACGATCACCGCGGTCGCCTGCTCGACGAGACTTGGGAGGGCAACCCCGACCCCGAGCACCGCATCGACAGCATCGTGCGCGAGCGCGACGCCAACGGCAACCTCACCAAGATCACCCAGACCGGCAGCGAGGGCACCTACAGCCGCGAGATCGGCTATGACGCCCTTGAGCGTCCCACTGACTTCAGCGACAGCCGCGGCTTCCAGGTCCAGATCGGCTACCGCGCCAACGGTACCCGCGCATACGTCCGCGACGCCCGCGGTCTCCAGGTCGACTATAGCTACGACAGCGCCAACCGACTCGCATCCGCCAAGGTCGACCGCTTTGGCACTCTCGACTACAGCTACCAGGCCAACGGCCTGGTCGACCGCATCAGCTACCCCAACGGCATGGTCACGACCGTCGCCTACGACCTCGCCAACCGGCCGACCCTGTTGCAGCACGAGCGACCCGGTGGCGATCGCACCAGCTATGCCTCCACCTACCATGCCGACGGCAGCCGCGAGAGCCTGATCGAGACCCGCGCCCAGGGCACCTGGACCACCCACTATACGTACGACCTCAACAGCCGCCTGACCGGCTGGACCCGCACCACGCCCACGGGCACGCGCCAGACCACCTACAGCTTGGACCTGGTCGGCAACCGCACAGGGGAGCGCGAGGAGGGCGACGGCTATCAGCGCCTGCGCGACCTGACCCTGATCGAGGGCCATCGCATCGCCGGTTTCCACCAGACCGTCCAGGATCAAGGCACGCTGGTGGAGGACCGCCAAGTCTATTACGACTATGATGCCAACGGCAACCGCATCGCCAAGACCGAGCAGGACCGGATCCACAGCACGACCCGCGTCACCCACATGATCTGGGACGCCAAAAACCGCTTGCGCAGGGTTGATGTTGACGGCAACCCCTCGCTGACCATGGATTACGACGACCTGGGTCGGCGCATCCGCAAAGTCGGTGACAGCCGCGAGCGCGCCATTCTCTACGTCTGGGACGAGCTCTCGGTACTCAACGAGTTCGCCGAGACCGCCGCTGGGCCCGAGGCCATGGCCAGCTATGCCTTTGGGCACATGCGTCTGGCCTTGCTGCGGCCAGGCGACGAGCCCCAGTGGGTCGCCCACGACCTGATGGGCAGCATTGCCGAGCTGACCGGCAGCGACGGCCGTTTGCTGGAGGCGCGCACCTACACGCCTTTTGGCGACGAGGAATACGTCTTCACCACGGCCGCCGGCGGTTATAACCGCTACGGCTACACCGGTCACGAGCGCGATCCCGAGACCGGCCTGATCTACGCGAAGGCCCGCTACTACGACAGCGACCTGGGCGTGTTCACCGGCGTCGACCCCGTGCTGGGCCAATTCGACAAGCCGCCGAGCCTGCATCGCTACCTTTACGGCTACCATAACCCGACTTTGTATACTGACCCGACGGGCCAGAAGTCGGTAAGCGAGTATATTG
>CAYRFM010000093.1:0-33562 GCA_964423555.1 uncultured Holophagae bacterium
CACTTTTCTCTGCTCCGCCCAACATTCGTGTTCCTTCCTTAGAAGGCAAGCCAGCAGCTTACCGCACTTTGGGCTTCGCGTTAACCTTTAGCGTTCCCTGCGTCCATTTTTGGGCTTCCCGTTAATCCACAGCGTTCCCTGCGGCCAAGGCACAGCGGCTCGACTCATTCAGCGGTTGACTGCCAAAAGCGCGACTGGGGCCAACGCTGTTCCTGGCGGTACTGGCCGTCGCGCAGGGTCAGGTACTGGCTGTAGGCCTGGGCATGTAAGTGCGCGTATGCGGGTAGCGCGGCGGGGTTGCCGGCCAGGTGGTCGGCGATGGCGTTGCCGGCGTAAAAGCCCGCGCCGAGGGCGGCGGTGATGCCGTGGGAGGAGATCGGGTCGTAGGCGCAGGCGGCGTCGCCTACGGCCAGCCAGTGCTCGCCATAGACGCGGACCAGGTAGGAGCTACCTGCCTGGCGGACCTGGGGCGGGTCCGGCGCCAGCGTATCCGGCAGTAGCTCGCGAAACGAGGCCACGCCGCGCAGGGCTGCCGCGTAGGCGGCGGGCTCGCGCAAGGGGCTGGGTCCCTGGCCGGCGTCGGTGAAGAAGACGGTTGCCAGGCGCCCGCCTGGGATCGGGGCCGCGTACCACCAGCCGTTCTCGACGGCCTCGATCTGGGTCAGGTGCGCCACTTCGCGCGCGAGTGGGAGGCTGCTGATCAAGCCGACCAGCCGATCCCGGTGGATCCGCTCGATCCCACAGGCGCGGGCAACCAACGCGCGGCGGCCGCTGGCGTCGACGAGGAACGGCGCCGTCACCGAGCGCATGCCCTCCGGCGTGCTGGCACGCACCGTCCATGGAGGGCCCTGGACCAGTTCCCGCACCGCCCAGCCGGCGCGCCAATCGACGCCCAGGGCTCTGGCGCGATCGGCTAGGTCGGCCTCGAAACGGGCGCGGTCGAGGTGCCAGCCATGGGCTTCGGTCTGGCCGAAGAAGGGCTTTTCCTGGACCCGCGCGTCGCCCCAGACATAGCGATTGCCGTGGCTGCGCAGGTGAGGCCCCTCGGCGAGCAGGTCGGCCAGGCCGAGTCGGCGCAGCAGGGCGCCGCTACTGGGCGGCAAGGTCTCGCCCGGTTTGGCGAGCGGGCTGGCCTCGGCCTCAAGGACCTGGCAGGCATGCCCGCGCCGGGCGAGCTGGATCGCGGTGAGGGCCCCAGCGGGACCCCCACCGATGATGAGGATTGGTGCGGCCAAGAATCAGCGCTCGTGGCGCTCGAACGTGCGCGGCTCGCGCGCGGGTTGGCTGGGCTCCGCCGCCCGTTTGAGCATGACCTGTTCGCGGGCATCCTCGGCGCGGCGCACCTGTTCGAAGGTTGGATCGGGCGCGTAGGGTCCGCGGCCGGTCTCGACCCAGTAGCGGGTTGGCAGCAGCGCGTCCTGCGCATCCGGCACGGCCACGTGGGGCGCGACGATGCCCAGTTCGTGCCATTCGGCGATCATATTGTTGATCTTCGACTGGTACTGGGTGCCCAGGTCGCGCAGCCAGTCCTGGCGATAGTCGAAGTGCTTGAGGCGCTGACCGATCTGCAGGGCCGGGTCGGAGAGGCGCTTGTAGCTGTCGGCGCTGAGAATTTGGTTCGGTACCCGCGCCGCCCAGAACGAGGGCAACGGTAGGTAGTAGGTCGGCGTGTAGCCCGAAAGACAGCTGGACTCGTCCGTCTGCCAGGGCACGCCCAGCCAGCGCGTGATGCTGCCTGGGCCACTGCCGTCGATGGGGCCACCGGGCGCAAGTGCGATCGCCGGTGCCAGCAACGGCCCGTAGTTATCGCCCGGCGCCTGGCCTTCGGGCAGTATCTTGGGCCGGAACGGCTTGGCCCAGAAAATTTCCTGGCGGAACGGCCAGGTGATCTCGATGCCGGGGTGGAACGGGCCGCCCAGACACTCCTCGAGTGGCGCGATCGAGAGCGAGCGCGTCTGCTCCTCGGGCGTGAGCTCGTCGAAATCGTGGGGGATCGGGCGCCGCTCGGTGTCGAAATCACCGGCCGCCCAGCGCTCCAGCCAGGCGTACTGCGTCTGGGTGAACGGCAGGTCGACTTGGGCCAGGCCCTTGTAGTCGCCAAAGGCGTCACCGTAGAACGGCGGGAAGTCGGCAGGCGAAGGCGTTTTCTGGTTGGGGTTGCGGAGCCACTGGAAATACTTGTCGCGCAACGGCTGCACCGCCGGCGATGGGTCGCTGAGCTGGTTCAGCAGGGCGGGCGCCGTAAAGTCGCTGGGCGAGTTCTGGCCAAACAGCATGAAGAAGCCTGCGTTGACCCATTGGCTCTGGCTCATGCGCTCGAAGATCGGGTAGATCTGGTCCCAGAAGTTGACCCGCTCCGGCGGCTTTAACCAGCCGATGCGGTAGTAAAGGTCGAGGACGACGTCGAACATGGTGACGACGCCGTAGAGGCCCTGGCCGAAGTTAGGCGGGGTCACCACCACCAGCGCAGGCTCGGCCTCGAACGTCTTGCCCTTATAGGTCACCGTGGCGCGGACCGGACCGTCGGAGACGTCGTCGTGCCAGCCGTCGTTATTGGCGAAAGTGACGGCCGCTGCGCCGTCCTTCGAGGCCGAGTGACCGTCGCCGCCGAAGACCAGCAAGCGGCCCAGCTTGTCCGTGCGCAACTCGCCCAAGGGCACCTCTTTGCCATAGAAGGTGCCGCCGGTGAAGCGGTACTTGGCGCCGGAAACATTGGCGCCGCTGATGGTGCGCGAGCCGGGATCGATGGTCAGCTGCGCGCGGCTGGCGCCTTTGACGGTGCCGTTGCGGAAACCCGAAGGGATCGCCAAACCCTCAAGGTCAAGCGCATTAAGGAATTGGTACCAGGAGGCCTTGCGGTTGGCGACGTGGACCCGCCACTCGATCTTCGCTTGTTTGTCGGTCAACTCCTTGACGACCTGACCGTCCTGATCCAGCCCGTAGACGCGATAGCGGACGACCTGTTTCTTAACCCGACCGGTGCCGTCCTTGAAGCCACCCTCGGCATGAGCGGGCTGACCGGGCATCTCGGGGGCCAGATAATATTCATCGGAATTTCCGACCCGGGCGATCCCGATCGGCGGATAGATGGCGACAGAGGCAATCTCGGGTTTCTTGGAGGGCATGGCGAGGACTCCTGGGACAGTTTAGAGGTATGTCTCGATTATGCCAGGAGTTCAGGAAAAAGCCAATGAATTGGGAGCGGAGCCGGCTCGCTTTTAGAAGGAGCCAAGCCGAAAAGGCATCCGACGATTGGCAAAAAACAGAATCATTTCAATGGGACGCTCCCTGTTTACAAGACCCTCCGACCGGCGCAAGATTGCATCTTGCGCTACAGCGCCTGCGGGACCTTTTCGGCTAGGGGACTGTGCCGGTGGAAGGTAAAGCGATCGCTACCGGCGGCACGGCGGGCTTGGCTGACCAGCGTTTCGAAGGCCGCCGGGCGTTGGTCGAGCTCGGCCGCTTGTAGGACGTGCCAAGCTTCGAGCAGGTCGTGGGGGGCGTGGACCAGCAGGGCAGCGTCTAGCTCCGGGGTCAGGTTTGGCATGCGGCGACCGGCCAGAACATCGGGCCCGATCGTCGCCAGCAGTTGCACCGCGACCTCGGCGCGCAGCTCGGCGCGGCCGCGATTCGCGTGCGCGGATGCCAGGCGCAGCAACGCCGCGGCCAGGATCAGGCAACCGACCAGCGCCGTCAGAGCTGTGAAGAAGACGGCCGCGCCGCTGGCGGCATCCAACTGCGCCCATTGCGCCTGAGCCAGGTCGAGCAACGCGTTGCCGCCGATAATTCCGGCTGCCAACAGGCCACCGATCATGCACAATCCTAAAATCACACCTACCGCTTTCATGTCGTCTCCTTGAACTATAGGTTTTTTAGCGTGTCAAGGTTCTGGAACAAGATGCGTTGCTCCCCATCCAGAATCTGTTTCTCGACTTTGTCCTTCACTTTTTTGATGTCAGCGGGACTTTTTCCGGCGGCCTTGCCTTGATCCTGAATATCTTGCCAGTTCGTCGGAATTTTGAGCACATTCTTGATCGCCTGGACATCGTCATCCCGGTCCTTCTTAATCAAATCGACAATGGCATTTCGTTTATCCTGGGCCTTCATGGGAGCAACCAATGTAGTGGCCCTGGAAATAAATTTTTTCTTCGTGTCATCGCCCTTGTGCCCATAAGTCCGACCCTCCTCGTGGCGCAGGGAACTGAGGTTGATGCACAGGGCCCTGGCCGAGCGATTATCAGCGCGGACTTGCATCGGCGAATCGCCACTGGCCTTCTTGAAATAGGGCTGTTCGGCGGCCCATTCGAACAAGGCGTTCTGGGGCTGATGATCGGGCGTAAGTTTGTCGCCCTTGTTTCGCGGCATGTCCGCATAGGTGGCGACGAGCCCCTCCAGGCGGAATTTATTCTCGAAGTCGAGCGGGCTGTCGTAAGGAATCAGTGACTTCAGCTTCTCGGCGAGCACATTTTCGGCCTGAAGCACCTTGGGAACCTGAGAATCAGGATTGGGGTGAGCGTTCATGGCCGTGATCTGCTTCTTCATTTCGGTCAAGGCATCCTTTGCGGCTTTGACAAGCGGCTTTCTTGCCGCTGGCACGCCTGCACCGTAACTGGTCAGGAACTCCTCGATCGATTGGGTCACCGATGAGATCATGGGAACCCCATTCTGACTGACAGAAATGGTATGGTGATGGGCGCCGATGTTAAATTCCTTGCGCGGGTAGAGCAGGCGCCGCACACCCGCACGCACGGCGTTGGCGCCGCGGCGCAGTTGGTCCAGCAGCCAGCGGCCGGCGGCCAGAGCTTTGTCGATCAGCCAATCGATGGCGCGGTCGACCAGGGCGCGGACCTTTTCGACCATCTCCTTGACCCGTTTGCCCACATCGCGCAGGCCGATCTGGTTGGCAAGAAAACCCATAGCGACGGGCATGGCGTCGCCGAGCGCGCCCTCGACGTAATTGGCTGCGGTCTCGATTGCGCCGCGCACGATTTCGCCCAAGCCGTCGAGCACCTTGTTGACGATCTCGAGCATTTGCTGCAGGTACTTCATGAACGACTCGATGGAGCGGTAGAGCGCGATCAGGCCGTTGATGATCGGCATGATGCCGGTGACGTCGAGGAAGGCCATCAGCTTGGCCGAGGCCTCGCGGATGATGACATCGCTGACCCAGTCGACGCTCGAGTTGAGCACGGTATCCCAGAGGTTGCTGAGCTTGTCCTGGAGGAAGCGCCACAGCCCACCGGGTCCTTCCTGGATCAGGACCTTGACCCACTCCCAGGCGCCGCTGAGCATGTCGACCGCGCGGCGCAGGCGCTGGACTTTCTCGCGGCCGATCTTGGCCTCGAGCCGGGCGAAGACGCGCTCCATGGTGATGTCGAGGATCTGCAGGACGAATTTCAGGATCGACTTGAGGCTAAAATCCTCGGGCGGCTGCAGGCCGGCTTGGGCCAGCTCGCCAAACAGCCAGCCGCTGACGCCGCGCATCAGGTAGGTGCCGATCTTGGCGAAGAACTGCACAAAACCCTGCTTGATGGCGCGCAACAGGTTCATCATGAAGCCCAAGGGGTCCATCAGCAGATCGCCGAGGAACTGGGCGGCCTTGCGGATGATGCCGGTCACCAGTTGCGGCGGCACGCCGAAAATGCGCAGGAAGGCCTTGAAGATGGTCCAGGCGGCCTTGGCGATGTCGCCGTCGACGAAGATCTGCTGCAGCACGGTCATGGCAGTCTCGCTCATGCGCTGCCAGATCTCGGGGTTGTCGACAAACTGGCCAAAGAACGGGATCTTCTTGAGGATCTTTTGGATGATGAAGTTCTTGATCGGATTGCGGATGCAGCAGGGAATCATGCCCCAGGTCGCGCCCAGGACCAGATCGGCCAGGTTGCCCATCAGGTTGGCGACGGTATTGACCAGCTTTACCAGGGTATCGTAGATGGGTTTAATGAAGTCCGAGAGATAGCCCAGGCCGTCGCCGATGGCGGTGAAAAGGCGGCCTGTGGTTTCCGAGACCCAGTCGCGCATGCCGCCCAGGGCATCGCTGAGCCAGGTCCAGGCGCCGGAAGCCATACTCAGGATCGGCACCTGGCTCAGCCCGGCGATGAAGCTGGCGGCCGATTCGATCACGCCGCCCAGCTGCTGGCCCAGCCACAGGCCGGTCTCGACAATGCCGGCGCGCAGGTCGGCGATGCGGGCCAGCAGGGCTGGCAGGATGGTGTCGCGCAGGCTGCCCTGGCGGGCGGTGACGCCGTCCTCGGCCTCGAGCGCAGAGGCGGCAGCGCCGACGGAACCCAGCCAGTTGCGGATGGTGTCGCGCAGGTTGACGATTTTTTCGATCGGCAGGAAACTCTTGACCTTGGTCCAGACGGCCTGAATCGGCGCGACGACCGGCGCCATGCGCTCCTTGATGGCATCCCAGGCCTGACCCAGCTTGCCCTTGATCCAACTGGTAATGCCGCCCTCGTTGGAGGTATCGTCGCTGCCGCCAAAGCCGAGTTTGCCCTTGACCCAGTTCCAGATGCCGCCGATGGCGCCGCGCACGGGCTCGGTCCAGTCCCAGATCTTGCGGCCCAAGCCGCTAATGAATTCCCAAACCTGACCGCCCGTCTCCTTGAGCCAGTCCCAGACCGGCGCACCAAAGCGACCCCAGAGTTTGGCGAAGAAGTCGCCAATCGGGGTGAGGAAGTTGACGATACCGCTCCAGGCGTCCGTGGCCAAGCGGCCGAGGGTGGCCTTGAGGGAACTGATCGCGCGCAGCAGCGGGCCGCAGTCGCCGGCCATCAGGCCGCGCAGGATCTCGCCCATGGTGGTCCACATCTGGCTGAAAATCAGGAACATCGCCTTGAGCCCGCTGGGGCTGCCACTGAAGCGGAACAGCGAGGAGACGGCGTCCTCCAATTTTTCGGAGAGATAGCCGACGATGCCCTTGCTGGCGACTTCGCGCAGGAATGGCACGAAGCCCGGGGCGATCGATTCGAGCGTGCTCCAAAAGACCTCGGCTCCTGCCTCGACGACGCGGCCACCGGTGGCATCCCAGGCCGCGCCGATGCCAGAGCCGATGCGATCCAGCACGCCCGGCTGGACATCGGGGGCGCCGCCGGACTGGAGCTTTTGGTTTTCTGGAGTAGGCCGCACGATCTTGGCGGCCCCTTGCTGGACGACGTGGGTCAGCTCGTGGGCCATCAGTTCGAGATCGCTGGCCCGCTCTCCTTCCCCGATCCAAATGTGGTTTGCGTGGGTAAACGCGCGCGCCTCGAGATCCTTGGCGGCCTTTTGGGCGGGCGCGTCGTCGTGGACGCGGACGTCCTTGAAGTCGGCGCCGAGGATGCGCTCGAGCGTGGCGCGGATACCCTTGTCCAATGGCTGGCCCGAACCCTTCTCCTGAATCGCGCGCTCGGCGACCTCCTCCTTTTCATTGCTGGCGGCTGCCGCGGCGGCGGCCGCTTCCTCGTCGGCGCCCTTGGCCGCGGCGCCGGATGCGCCTGGTTGTTTGACGCCCGCGCCGCCCTGACCGGCGCCAGCGGCCGCTTCAGGGGCGGCACCTGCAGGCGCCTGCGCTTGCTGCCCGCCGGCGCTGCTGGCTTCGGCCTGCTCGCCGCCCGCGCTGGGCTCGGCGGCGACCTCGGCGTCTTTGACGGGCGGCGCCATGGGGAACTCATCAGGACCCGGCGGCTTGGTGTCACCAGCTTCGGGCTCGCGGGATGGCACGGCGGCGACCAGGGCAGCGGGATCCTCACCCGCCTTGGGGGCATTGGGATCAGGCTCGGGCAATTGCTCGGGTGCGGCGGGAGCGGCCTCGGGTTCGGGTGGTTTGGCCGAAGTATCGGGCAGGGGTGCAATCGGGCCGACTTCGGGTTTGGCGGTCTTGGCCTCGGGCGTCTCGGCCTCGGGCGCCGCGCTTGGCTCCGCGGCCTCGCCCTTCTCGGCGGGCTTGGCTGTGTCGCCACTGGGTCCATCGGCGCTGTCGCCGCCCTCACCATCGGCGTTGCCGGCATCAGCTCCGCCACCACTACCGCCTGCGGCAGGTTGAGGCTTGTTCTCGGCAGGCTGCTGTTCGGGCGCCGGCTCCGGCGCAGGTTCGACTTCGGGCTCCGTCGCGGGCTGGGCGTCGGGCTCGTCTTTGCGCTGCAGCCTGGCAAACACAGGCCCAGTCTTGGGTGCAGCCGTCTTGACCGGTGGTGGCGCCTTGCCTGATTTGACGGCACCGGCGACGGCGTCGGCTTCGCGCTCGGCGGCCTCGGGCTGAGGCGCCAAGCGGATCAGACTGCCGCCTTGGGCTTGCCCCGGCGCATAGCCACGACTACTCTGACTGCCAGCCCCGGTTTTGCCTTCGGGCATAGCGCCGCCAGCCGGTTTTTTGCGGCGTACTGCGGCGGCGTGGGAGCTGGCGGCCATGGTCGGTTACTCCGTCAGGAGAGCGCGGGTTGCAGGTGTTCGAGCCAGGCCCGTGCCTGCTCGCAGATCGGCGCAGGCGCTCGCTCGGCCAGGGTGGTCAGCAGGGCCACCGTCTCTTCTCCGCGGCCCAAGCCCTCGAGCGCCATGGCGCGATAGAAGGAGGCGCGGGGGTTGTCATCCTCGAGCGCCAGCGCGCGCTCACACAGGGTCAGCGCCGATGCGTGCTGCTTGCCGGCGAGCTGCAACACGGCGAGATCGATGAGGGCACCGAGGTGGTTGGGGTCAAGGGTCAAGGTGTGTTCCAGCAAAGCGATGGACTCGGCGGGGTCGCCCTCGCCTTGGCGCAGCAGGGCCAGGTGATGGCAGGCCTGTGCATCGGTGGGATCTAGTTCGAGCGCACGGCGCAAGGCCCCTTCGGCGGAGCCTAGATCGCGGCGAAGGAACAGCACCAAGCCCATTTGGGACCACAGCCGCGCCTGGTCGGGCCAGCGTTCCAGGGCCAGGCCGAGCACTGCACTGGCCTCGCCTAGCCGGTTCTGGGCGGCGATGGCGGTGGCCAGATCGAGGTAGTTGGTGTAGTCGTCGGGCCGCAGGTCGCAGGCGCGGCGCCAGGCGCGTTCGGCCTCGGCGGGTCGGCCGGTCAAGAGATGGAGCTTGGCCCAGCTGTCGTGGGCCAGCGCGTTGTCGGGGTCCAGCGCCAGGGCGCGGGCCAAAGCCTGCTCCGCCGGTTCGAGCTGACCTTCTAGGAACAAGAGGTTGCCGTAATTGGTCCAGGCCATATCGCTCTGGGGATCGAGGTCCAGGGCGCGCTCGTAGTGGGCGCGGGCATGGGCGGGGCGATCCTCGGCGGCATCCAGGAAACCGAGGTTGTTGTGCAGCACGGCGTTGTCGGGTTCGTGCACCAAGGCCGCCTCGTAGTCGCTGCGGGCACCGCTCAGGTCTCCGCTCAGCTGGCGACGCACGCCCCGTTGAAGCAGCTCGAACGCTGGCGAAGGGTCGGGCTCTTTGGCGTTCATCTGTCGCATCAGGTCTTGGGGTCCCATGTCTGCCTCCAGTGGCTTTATCCAAACACTTTCTTGGCCAGGTCCTTGAGCAGGGGTCCGGCCTCGATCTTGGGATAGGTGAGTTTGACTTGCTCGAACGAGGGGTTGAATTCCTCGCCCTGTTTGTAAGTGATCGGGAAGGTCAGGCCGAGCTCCAGGCCCGAACCATATTCGAAGCCACCCAGTTTCCAGCGCTTGTTGTAGAGCTCGATCTTTTTGAGGAGCAGGTTTGCCTCGACCTTGCAGAAACCGGTGATGTCGAACAAGAAGCTGGGCGATATCTTGACCGAACCGGTGGCCTTGAGCTCGATGCCGGCGGATGGCGTCCATTCGACGTTGGCCTCGGCCTCGGCAAGGCCCTTGAGGCCTAACTTGCCGCCGATCTCCAGACCGGCGGTGGCGCTGACGACCGGAATGCCGGCGCCCAGACCGCCGTTGACAAACAGGCGCAGACCGGCGCTGGCGGGGACCTGGAACTTGGCGCTGCCGGTGACCTTGGTGGCGTCCTCGTCGTCGGGGTTGTAGGTGACGCCGATCTTGGTGTCGACCAGCTTGCCGGGCCCGATGCCGGCTTCGGCGTCCAAGCCGCCGTTGATGGTGGCGAAGATGCCGATGCGCTGACCGGCGACGGCAACGCCGACGATGGGAATGTCCAGGCCGATCGAGAAGATATTCTTGTTGATTTTCTTCTCGGGGAAGACCTCGTAGCTGCTGGGCAGGGCGACCTCGCCGGAGACGATGATCTGGCCGTCGGGCTTGAGCTTGAGCCCGATCGTACCCTTGAGCCAGGGCGTGAACTGAATGCCGACCGTGCCACTGCCGAAGATCGTGAAGTCATCCGTGCCAGGCCCGCCTGGAGTGCCAGAGACGGGGTCGACGGCGCGGTTGGTGACGCCGACGGAGACCTTGCCGTCGACCAGCTTGCGCTTGTAGTCGATATCGGCGACGGCGGTGAAGCCGCCGTCCTCGAACTCGGCCTTGATCGTCCCAGTCAGGGTGGCCACGGCGAAGCCCAGCTCGCCGGCGGCCTTGAGGCTCCAGCCGCTGTCGGTCTGCTTGACCTGACCCTCGACGGAACCGGAGGTGATGGCCTTGTGGGCGCCGGCCATGTCGATCTTGGCGCCGATCTCCAGGCCCTTGCCCTCCTGGTACTTGGCGGTTAGGGTGCCCTTGTTGATGGCTTTGATTTTGGGAACGATCTCGCCCGTGCCGGTGATGACGCCGTCCTCGACGGTGACCTTGAGGCCGGCGCTCTTGATGCCCGAAATTTTGCCCTCTGGCACGGTCACGTCCAGCGAGCCGCCGAGCTTGGCGTTGCGGTAATAGACCTTGCCCTCGGCGACGACGGCATCGGTGTCGGGCTTGAAGTTGCCTTCGATGTCGAGGCCATTGGCGACGGTAGCCTTGCCGATCAGACTGCCCTTGCCGAATTTTTCGATGGTGTAGTTGAGCGTACCCTCGGCACCGATACCGGTCGTGCCGGCAAACGCGGTCAGCGAGCCATCGGTGAACTTGACGGGACCGGGTAACTTGAACTCACCGGCGGTAAAAGTCTTGCTGAGGGTGAGGTTGTTGCCCTCGATAGTGAAGTCGATCGTGCTGCCCTTGAGGATCGGCAGGCTGACCTCGACGACGCCGGAGATGCTCAGGCCCTTGTTGGGGACCAACTCGGCGCGCTTGATCTTGACGGGACTCCAGCCCTTGGCCTCGTCGAGAATGTCCTGGACCTTGGAGGTCAGGGTCGTCTCCTCCATGTAGACGCTGTTGTCCTGACCGCGGACCTTGAACAGGGTGAACTCCAGCTCCAGCTTTTTCTGCTGCTTGCTGGTCAAGGGCGCAGCGGTCGGGGGAATGTTGGCTTTGCCGAAGATCTGCCCGGACTTGACGGAGTTGGGGCTGGGGTCGAACCACAGGCGGTCGAACTCGGCGTTGCCAATGACGAGGTTGGTGCCGAGCGTGATCGGCGTGGTGGCACTGGAGGGCGAACCGGCGATCGGCACGGTGAAGGTTTGGGCGGCGCCGGCGGCGGTGTAGTTGATGGTCAGATTGCTTTTGGCCTTGGCGGGGTCGTATGCGGTGATCTCGGCATCGGTCATGCTCTGGAGGCCCTGAAGTTCGGCGTGGGCGTCGCGAATTTCGGGCAACTCGTAGTAGTTGTCGGTGGAAACCGTGGCCGGCGCGGTCTTGGTGAAGCCAGTGACTTCAATGTCCTTTTTGCGGGCTTCGTCGTAGGTGGGCGCCTTAGGCATGGTGGGCTTGGCCGCTTTGAGCAGGTCCTCGACGGCCTTTTTCTTGGAAGCCAGAATATCGCGACCGGCAGCCTGATTGATGCCGGACTCCAGCAGCCAATAATTGGTTTCGTCATCGGCACCACCGAGCTGGATCTCCCTGATGTGGTCGATATTGTAATTGGTGACCGAGCCGGAGCGGCTCCAGTTGGGCACGCGGGTTCGTCCGCGAATTTCGGTCAGGGTTCCGGAAAAAACCTCGCCGGAGGTTTTGATCTTGAACCAATAAGTGTCCTTGCCCGCCTTTTTGACGACCTTGCCGGACTCGGCGGTGTACTTGGTTTTAAGTGCGGATTCGATGGCGGAGCTCTGGGCGTTGATGGCCTTGTCCCAGTTGGCGGCCTGCTTGGTATTGCGGGCGTCGTCCTTCTTGATGATGGCCTTGCTGATTCGATCGGCCTTGAAACCGGGGAGGGGTAGCTTGAAGACCTCCACCTCGTAGGCACGGCCGACGCGGATGACGGTGCCGAGATTGGGATCGGAAAAGGTTTGGCTGCCCAGCTCCTCGAGCTCGTCGAGGGTCAGGCCCTCCAGTCCCTTCAACTGCAACTGGTTGGTTTCGATATCGGCCTGGCTGTAGGTTTGGTCGGCGGAGACGGTCCCTGGCGCGCCCGAACCAATGGCAAATACGCGGATCTTCTGCGAGCGGGCCTTGTCCAAGGTCGGCGCTGTGGCCATCTTGGGGGTGGCGGCATCGATCAGTGCCTGGACGGCGCGATCGATCTCCTTGGCGATGGCCTCATCGGCGGCCTTCTTGATGCCGCCCTCGACGAGCCAGAGGTTGTAGATGGCGTCGTGGCCACCGAGCAGGAAGTATTTCTTGTGGTCGACCTGGTACGTGACGACGGCACCGGAGCGACCCCACTTGGGCACGACCATCTGCTCGGCCAGTTCGTCGAGGGAGCCCTTGACGATTTCCTTGGTGCCCTTGCGCTTGAAGGTATAGAGGTCCTTGCCGTTATCGAGCAAGGTCGGCAGACCGGTAGCGGTGTATTTGGCCTTGACGGCGTCGGCCAGCTTGGCCTTGTCGATGGCAGCCTTCCATTTGGCGGTGGGTTCTGGGGCAGCGGTGCCCTTGGGCAGAATGTCGGCGCCCTCGTTGAAGGTCGCCTTGAAGCCTGGGACGGTCAGGGTGGCGATGGCGATGTCGTAGGTGCCGCCGTTGTTGGTGATGGTACCCAGTTTGGGGTCGCTGAAGTTCTTGTCGTCCTTGGCGGGGCTATCCGTGGTCCGGCGAACCTTGCCGGTCTGCTGGACGACGTGGGTAACTTCGTGGGCCATCAGGCGCAGGTCGTGGGGCGACTGTCCATGACCCAACCAGATGTGCTTGCCGTGCGTGAAGGCTTTGGCGTGAAGCACTTTGTTGGCCTTTTCGGCCTCGGCGCCAGTGTGGATCTTGACGTCCTTGAGATCACGGCCAAGCGAGGACTCGAGCCGACCGCGCACAGTCACGGGCAGCGACTGGCCAGCGCCACGGAAGCTGATCGCATGGGTCGCGGCAGCACGCATGGCCTGGCTACCGCCCTGAGCAGCCGGACTGTCCTTGGCCTGAGCGGTCTCTTCCTCTTTCCCCTTGCACTGGGCCTTTTGATCGTCTTCGGCTGGGGCGCGCTGGGCTTGCTCCTCTTCCTTCTCCGGCGCCCGCTGGGCGTTTTCCTCTTCCTTCTCCGGCGCCCGCTGGGCTTGCTCCTCTTCCTTCTCCGGTGCACGCTGGGCTTGCTCCTCTTCCTTCTCCGGTGCACGCTGGGCTTGCTCCTCTTCCTTCTCCGGTGCGCGCTGCGCCTTCTCCTCTTCCTTCTCCGACGCCCGTTGGGCCTTTTCTTCCTCTTGATCGGGTGCGCGCTGGGCTTGCTCCTCTTCCTTCTCCGGAGCGCGCTGAGCCTTCTCCTCTTCCTTCTCCGGCGCACGTTGCGCTTTCTCTTCTTCCTTTTCCGGCGCGCGCTGGGCCTTTTCATCCTCTTTCTCCGGCGCGCGCTGCGCCTTTTGGTCTTCCTGTTCGGGCAGACGCTGCGCTTCCTTGTCCTTGTCCGGCGCGCGCTGAGCTTCCTTTTCTTCCTTCTCCGGAGCGCGCTGGGCCTCGGGCTCGTCCTTTTTCTCCATGCGATTGACGGGGCCGCCGCCGCCGACCCGGTTGATCGCGGGGGCAGGGCGATTGCCGACGACGGACTCGGCTACGGCATCGGCCTCGCGCTCGTAGCGATCGCCGGCCTTGCCGATCTTGACTTTGGTCTGCACGCCGCTGAAGACAGGCGCGGGTCCGGCTTTGGCGTGGGACGACTTGGGGTCCAGGCTGCGCGAAGAAGCCTTGGTTTTCGAGCGCTGACCCGCACTTGGGGCTTTGGTCGCGTTCCGTTTTGTCTTAGCTGCGAATGTTTTACCCGCCATGTTGGAACCTCAGAAGCGCATTGAAAACGATCGGTTGAGGGTGAAGGGTTAGAAGATTTTCTTGGCCAAGCCCTTGAGCAGGGAGCTGGCATCGAGATTGGGATAAGTGAGTTTGACCTGGTCGAAGGAGAGGTTGAAGTCCTCGCCCTGTTTGTAGTGGATGGGGAAGGTCAGGCCGAAGTCGAGGCCGGAGCCGTATTCAACGGACGCCAGGTTCCAGCGCTCGTTGTAGAGCTCGACCGTGGTCAGCCAGAGGTCGGCCTCGACCTTGCAGAAGGCGCTGATATCGAACAGGAAACTGGGCTGGATCATGACGGAGCCGACGGCCTTGAGCTCGATGCCGGCCGACGGGGTCCACTCGATGGTAGCAGCGGCCTCGGCCATGCCTTTGAGGCCGAGCTTGCCGCCGACCTCGAGACCGGCGGTGGCGCTGACGACCGGGATGCCGGCCCCCAGTCCGCCGTTGACGAACAGGCGCAGACCCGCGAAGGCCGGGACCTGAAACTTGGCGCTGCCGGTGATCTTGGTGGCATCCTCGTCCTCGGGGTTGTAGGTGACGCCGACTTTGGTGTCGACCAATTGGCCCGGCCCGAAGCCGGCCTCGGCATCCAATCCGCCGTTGATGGTGGCGAAGATGCCGATGCGCTGGCCGGCCACGGCGACACCGACAATAGGAATGTCCAGGCCGATCGTGAAAAGGTTCTTTTGGATTTTCTTTTCGGGAAAGACCTCGAAACTGCTGGGCAGGGCGACCTCGCCGGACACTTCGACCTGACCGCTGGGCAGTAACTTGAGACCGACCGTGCCCTTGAGCCAGGGCGCGAACTGGATGCCGACCGTGCCGCCACCGAAGATCGTGAACTTATCGGTGCCCGGCCCGCCCGGGACGCCGCTCTGGGGGTCGATGGCGCGGTTCGTGACACCGGCGGAGATCTTGCCGTCGACCAGTTTTTTCTTGTAGTCGATATCGGCGACGGCGGTGAAACCGCCGTCCTCGAACTCGGCCTTGACGGTCCCGCTCAGGGTCGCCACGGAGAAGCCCAGCTCGCCAGCGGCCTTGAAACCCCAGCCGCTCTCGGTCTGCTTGACCTGGCCCTCGAGCGAGCCTGAGGTAATGGCAGGATGTGCGCCGCTCATATCGATCTTGGCGCCAATCTCCAGCCCCTGCCCGCTCTGGTAGCGCGCCGACAGGGTGCCTTTGTTGATCGCCTTGAGCTTGGGCACAATCTCTCCGGTACCGGCGATGACGCCATCTTCGACGGTGACCTTCATCGTCGCGCTGCGGATGCCGGGAATTTTGCCCTCGGGCACGCTGACGTCAAGGGAGCCGCCCAGCTTGGCATTGCGGTAATAAATCTTGCCCTCGGCCTTGACGGCGTCGGTATCGGGCGTGAACGAGCCCTCGATGTCGAGGCCGTCGCTGACGGTGGACTTGCCGACCAGCTTGCCCTTGCCGAATTTCTCGATCTGGTAGTTGAGCGTGCCCTTGGCACCAATTCCAGCGGTGCCGATGAAGGCCGTCAGGGAGCCGTCGGTGGCCTTGACCGGGCCGGGTAACTGGAATTCACCGGCGGTGAAGGTCTTACTGAGTTCAACGGTTTGACCGTCGATGGTGAAGTCGATCGTCGTGCCCTTGAGGATCGGCAGGGTCACTTGAATCACGCCGGCGACGTAGAGACCCTTGTTCGGCACCAGTTCGGCGGTCTTGATCACGATCGGGCTCCATTTGGAGGCCCTGCGCAGAATCGGTGCAATGCGGTCGTTGAGACGGCCCTCATCAATCATGACCGAGGCGTCCTGATTGCGAATTTTGAACAGCGAAACGGAAAACTCCAGCTGCTTCTCCTGGGCGTCGGTGAGCGGCTTGGTCGCTTTGGGCCAGTTAACTTTGCCCGAAATGGTGCCACATTTACCGGAGGTCTTGGTGGGGTCGTAGGTCAATGAGTTGAAGACGACATTGCCCATTTTGAAGGGTGGTTTGAGCGTTACGGGTCCGCTCGGAGTTGCGGGAATGGGCGTCTTGTGGACTTGTGCTTGGCTCTGACGCTGGTAATTGATGATCAGGGTCTGGGCCGACTTGGCGGGGTCGTGGGCGGTAATTTCCTCTGGCGAAAGGGGACGCAGGCCGTCGACCTGCTTGAGTGTCTCCATGATCTCGCTGCGGGTGTAATAGTTGCCCTCCGGGATCGAGGCGGGATCGCTCTTGACCCAATTCTTGACAAAAATGTCCTGATAACGAGCTTTCTTATAGGGCGGTACGAACGGCATGCTTGACTTGGCCCGACCGAGCAGCTTGGTCACGGCCTCGCGCTTGTTGGTTTTGATCGTCTCGCCCGCGATGCGGTTAGTGGCCTGCTCCAACAGCCAGTAATTGGAAAACTCATCGGGACCACCCAGCTGGTGCTCATGGATATGGTCGACTTGGAACAGGGTACCGGCGCCCTCGCGCGACCAGTTGGGACGAATGCAGCGACTGGCAATGAGAGGGAGCTCGGCCTTGATGACTTCGCCGGACTTCTTGAAACGGAAGAAGTAGAGGGTCTTGCCGCCTTCGACCTTGGTGACGGAATTGGCGGCTAGATAGTGGTTGCGCAGCTTTGCCTCGAAGCTGTTCACAAGGCTGCCGACGGTCTTGTCCCAGTTGCTGGCCTGTTTGGTATTACGGGCGGCAGAGCGAGCGATTTTGATCGGGCCAGTAAGGCGATCGGCCTTGTAACCGGGTATTTTTAGGTTGAAAACCTCAATCGTGTATTTGTCCTTGTCGCGGAGTACGGTGCCAAAATCGGGATCGCTGAAAGACTCGGCGCTATAGAGCTCGAGCTCCTCATTTTTCAGCAAATACAAGCCGTTGAGCTGTTGGCAGGTCTTGTCAATATCGTCCCGACTATAGTTGTTTTTGGCGGCAACCCGGTTGGGTGGCATGGGTTTAAGGGTCAGCACCGCGATAGGCTTGGATCGCGCCTGTTGTAGGGTGGGGACGACGGAGAGCTTTCCTGTAGCCGCGGAGAGCAATTTGTTGATGGCTTGGTCGATAGCGGTCGCAAGACTGGCATCCGAGGCAGCTTTAAGGGTCTTGTCGAGCAACCAAGTGTTGTTGCCGGTATCGCTACCCCCCAGTAAGATGTACTGCATGTGGTCAACAGTATAGCTTGCCGAGTCGCCAGAGCGATCCCAGTCGGGAATGATGCAAAACTCAACGATTTCATCGAGCGTACCCTTGTAGATATCACCTTTTTTGCTTTTGAAAATATAGATTTTCTTGCGGTCAATGACGAGGAGATTCTTTCGATTGCTCTCGTACTTGTGGGCGAGCATGGCCTTGATGCGGTCGATCTGGAGACCAGGCCTCCATTTGGCCTCGGGATTGGGGACAACGGTATTGGCGGGCTGGATGGTCGCCGTCGGGTTGAAGCTGGCTTTGAAACCTGGAATGTCAAGGTTGGCCAAGGTGATTTCAAAAGCACCATTTTTGCGGACGATGGTACCCAGCCGCGCATTTTCATATTTCTCTTCGGCCGTCGGATCGCTGGTGGCGCGCTGGACTTTGCCGGTCTGCTGGACGACGTGGGCCACCTCGTGGGCCATCAGGCTCAGGTCGTGGGGCGACTGGCCGTGACCTAACCAAATATGCTTGTCGTGGGTGAAAGCGCGAGACCGAAGCACGCTATTGGCCTGTTCAGCCTCTGCGCCTGTGTGAACCCTGACGTCCTTGAGGTCGCGGTGCAACGCCGATTCCAGGCGACCGCGCACGGTCACCGGCAGAGCCTGACCGGCGCCGCGGTAGCTGATGGCATGGCTGGCGGCGGCGCGCATGGCGGCGCTACCGCCCTTAGCAGCGGGGCTGTCCTTGGCCTGGGCTGTCTCATCCTCATGCTTGCGCTGAGCCTGCTGCTCGTCTGCTTCCGAGGCCCGCTGAGCCTGTTCTTCGTCTCGTTCCGGTGCCCGCTGGGCCTGCTCCTCGTCTGGTTCCGGCGCCCGCTGGGCTTCCTGAGGTTCCTGCTCGGGGAGGCGTTGCGCCTCGTCTTCTTCCTTTTTACGGTTGACCTTGCCGCCACCGACGCTGTGGATGGCGGGAACCGATTGCTGGGCGACGATCGATTCGGCGACGGCATCGGCCTCCCGTTCGTAGCGATCGCCGGCTTTGCCGATCTTGACCTTGGCCTGCACGCCGGAGAGCGTCGGCGCCGGACCGAGCTTGGCGAAGCCGGCCTTGCGTCCACGGAGACTGCGGCTGCGATCCATATGGACCACAGGCCGCGGATTGTCCAGCGGGCGCTTGGTTTTTTCGGCGAAGGTCTTACCGGCCATCGGGTCCTCGAGCGATCAGTTGGGTAGGTTAGCGAAGCCTTCAAACAGCCGCGGCTTGTCCTCGGCGTCCTCGCCGCGCAGCGGGCAGATGCTGCCCATCTTGCGGTATTCGGTGCGGACTGCGGTGCGCAGTTGGGACCAGCCGAGGGTGCGGTCCTGGTCGTGGGCGATCAGGGTGGCATACATGGCGGCGTTGCGGATCTGACCACCGGAGAGCTCGCAGAGCGTGGCCAGGCTCTCCAGGTCGCGCTGGCCGACCAGGTGCTCGGCGGGCAGGTGGACTCGCCAGATGCGCAGGCGCTCCTCGGCCTTGGGCGTGAGGAAGTTAATGACGACGTCCATGCGGCGCTCGAAGGCGCGGTCGATATTCTCGCGAGCGTTGGTGGTGATCAGGATGATGCCGTGGTAGTGCTCGAGGCGCTGCAGCAGGAAGTTGGTCTCGAGGTTAGCGTAGCGGTCGTTGGAGCTGCGCACCTCGGTGCGGTTGCCCATCAGGGCGTCGCCCTCGTCGAGCAACAAAATGACGTCGAGTTCCTCGGCGCGGGCCAGGACCTTGTTGAGGTTCTTCTCGGTCTCGCCAATGTACTTGCTGACGACAGAGGCCAGGTCGACCCGGTACAGGTCCATGCCCAGCTCGGCGGCGAGGATCTTGGCGGCCAGGGTCTTGCCGGTGCCGCTGGGTCCGCCGAACAACACTCTCACGCCGCGGTTGGCGGAGTTGACGAAGGCGGCGCCCAGCTTCTCCAGCACGGCCTCGCGATGGCGACAACGCACGACGAGCTCGGTCAGCTGGACCTTGGTGGCCTGGCCGACGACGAGTTCGCGCCAGCTGCCCTTGGCGGTGACCGGTGTGGCCAGGGCGTCGAGGTTCTGGCGGTTGAGGTGGCGACAGCCCTCGCGCACGTCGTCGTGCAGGACCTCGGCGCGGTTCTCCAGCTGGGCGTGCAGCACGGCCTGGGCGGCGGCACGGCGAATGGCGCCCTCGGGCATGTGGAAGCGCTCGGCGATGCGCTCGAGATCGGGACCGGCGAATTCGCCCAAGGCGCGGCGCCAGGTCTCGCGGCGCTGGTCGCGGTTGGGGAAGGGCAAGGTCAAGGTCAGCGCCACTTCCTCGCCAGCATAGCCGCCTTCGAGGCCGAGCAGGAAACCCAGCGGTCCGCTGTAACCGGGAATGATCGGCAGGTCGAAGGTCTCACCGGGTCCGATATCGCGATGGAAGACGGGGATGGCGTGGGTCAGCGCGCACAGCGGACCTAGGCTGTTGAGGCGGCGGCGATCCTCCTCGCCGTGTGCCAGAACCTCCAGCAGGCCCTTGCCGAGCGGCGCCATGGCGGCGCCCAGCGCCTGCAGGCGATCGTTGCCGAGCATGCCCTTGAAGACCAAGACCCGCGCCTGGTGGCGCTCGATGATCGCCGGAATGCGGGTCAGGTTGTCGCGGAAGGCGGGCGCGAAGACCAGTTCCTCGATGGCTGGGAAACTGCTCGGCGGGTGGAAGCGGAACCCGCTGGCGCGCTCCAGGGAGCCCTCGCCGCGGCAGTAGTTCCAGAACGTCAGCGGCACCTTCAGCGCCCACTCGGAGCGCGGCGCGTCGGGGTTGTCGGGCTCCAACAGGCCCATGTCCAACAGCGGCCGCAGGTCGGCGGGCATCTGGCCGAGCAGGCGAATCAGCAGTTCGAGGGTCGGCCGGTGACCGGCACCGGGGTCCTGGAGCCTAGCGTAGAGCACGCCGAAGCGCGAGTCCTCCTCGACCATGCCGACGGTGACCAGGGCCAGCAGATGGTGGTGAGTCAGGCCGGCGTGGTGTTTGAGCGCGGCCAGGGGCAGGTGCTCCTCGGCCTGTTGTTCCCAGGCCTCGATCTGGGCCTGCCACCAAGCATGGGCGTCCTCCCAAGACAGGTCCTCCTGCATATAGGTGCAGAGCTCGCGAAAATAGACGCCGAGGAAAGGGTCTTGTTCGAGGATCTTGTCCAGATCCAGGTCGTCCTTGCGGCTCTCCAGCCAGGCCATGATGCGCAGCACGGAGGCATAGAAGTAGAGCACCAGGTGGTTGGCGGGGGTGGCCTTGACGGCGGCAAAGGGCGTGTTATCGCTCATGGGCGCTCCTCATTGGTAGTGGAAACCGATGACGTGTCCGAAACTCGGCACCCAGCCGGGGTTCTTGTCGAGACCGGCGATGCGCGCGGGCAGGCTGACATCGTCGAGGGCCAGGACGACGTCGAGATGAGAGCGCGACAAGTAAATGCGGGCGCGCTTGCGGAAGACGCGCTCCAGCTCGGACGAGGCGATGCCGGAGCATACGAGACGGCGGCGCAAAAAGGCGGCGACACGACGGCCGACGACGATCCAGGCGTGGGGCAACTCGACCAGCAACGAGCCGGGCGGACCGACGAGCGGCTCGAGCGCGGGCGCTGCGGCGCCGAGCGTATTGGTCCAGGCCCCAGGCAGAGGCTGCTCGGGCAAGGGCGCCTGCTCGTGGCCCAGGGGCACATCGACGGCGCGGTCGTCGAGCTGGGCCAGCAGACGCCAGATCGGGTCATGGACGACCTCGCCGGCAAGCTGTTCCAGCAGGCCGCGGCCCAGCAGTTCGAGCTGCGCCCAGGGACCCAGCCCCCAGAGTGGGTGCTGGTCGAGGCCGTCGGGTAGGCCCAGCGAGGTCATGGCGTTGATCAGGAAGAACAACCCGCCCCAGCTGGTCTCGGTCTCGCAACCGGGGTAGAGGATCGCAGCATCCTCGGGGCTCTCGGTGTAGGCCTCGGCGTCCGCGCTCGTCTCCGCGGGCAAGGCCCCCTCTTCGACGGAGGATTCTGGCCCTGTCGAGGCAGGCGCCGCCGCAGGCGCACCGGCTTGCAAAGCGGGCTCGTCTCTATTCGTGGCGTCGGGCAGAGGATTGACGAGCGATGCGGCAGGCTGACGCGCAGGGTCGACGGCACGAGGTGTCGTGCGCTCTGGACTGCCTTGATGCCCGGTGATCGCCACAACGGGTGCACTCGCCTGCCCCGCATCTGGTGAGTCGGCCGCTGCTGGCCGCGGCACGAACTGGATCAGCGCTTCGCGGTCGCGCCGGCGCTCGCCCTCGCGTGTCTGCGGTGTGGAGGTGGCAAGCCGTCCGGGCAGCGCCTCGGGCGGTTGCACCAGGGCGCGCCACCAGGCGGCCAGGTCGGTCGCGAACGAGGGCTGGCGCAGGCGGAAGTGCTGGTGCTGGAGGGCCTCGGCCAAGCCGCTCAGCAGCAGTAGCGCCGGCGCTTGGGCCGCCCAAAAGATGGGCCGCGCAAAGATGCGGGCCGGTCGAGGGAAGAGTTCGCGCCAAAAACTCAGGGCAGGCGCCAAGGAAGCATCCGGCATCACCAGCTGAGCCGCTTGCTCGAGGCGCAGGCCAGCGATCAGGCGACTCAGGCCCCGCTCGGCCAACATCAGCGGAATGAGCTGGCGCGCCTCGGGCTCTCGCACGGCACGCACCAGCTCCTCGGGCTCCAGCCAGCCCACGAGTTGGCTCCAGGTCTCGGGCAGGTGGCGCGGCTCGGCGCCGAGCAGCGCGGCAATGCGGGTCGCCATGGGACCGTAGTGCTGAAGCGGGATCTTGCACCACCAGGCGTACTGGCGACCGCGGATCAGAGCCAGGGCGAGACAGGCGCGCAACTCGCTCTCGTCCTCGAACAGCACGACATCGGCATCACTTGGCACCAGGCCGCGACGAGGTCGGACGGCGCGACGGGCGCACTGCTCGAGACGGCGGTGCAGGGCAGCACGCCAATCGGCATCGCTGGCACTGGCCCGCGCCCCAAGCGTACCTGGCGCAGGGTCCTCGAGTTCGCGCACCAGCAGCACGGCAGAGGGCGGCAGGCGTCCCGGCGGTGGTTCCAGGCCTTCCAGCAGGCCACCCAGACGACCGCGCAGGGCCGGCGTATCAACCGCGCCGACGACGTGCAACAGTCCGATCCGGGAGGCCAGCGGAAAACTCATTGAGGACTCCAGCGATAGGGCTCTTCCGGCATCACCGAGGTGGTGAACAGGTAGCCCAGGGAGATCTTGCCGGCGGTGTAGAACGCGGTCCGACTTTCGGTCTCGACCAGACCCTGGCTGCCGGCATTGTTGTCAAAGGCAAAACCCTCGATGTTCTCGACGGCCCAGTTGGACAGGCCGGCGATTTTAGCGGTGGTCATGTACTGACCGAGGTTGGGCGTGGCCATGGGCCGCGAGCTCGGATCGGTGGGCGGGGTTTGATAGCTGGTGTCGTAATGGATGTCGATGACGATCTGGTAGATGGTGACCTCGCCCTTGCCGCGGCTGAAGGGCAGGTAATCGAAGGAACGCCTGAGCAGCGGCAGGACCCGGTCGGCCGTGATCTCACGCGGCTGTTGGTCGCGCATGCGCCAGTTCTCGAAGAACTTGGACCAATCCAGGCCACTGCCCTCGGGAAGGATGCCGGCGGCCGGCAGGTAGGGGAAGTAGTCGGCGGCATGAACCTCGTCGAGGGTGCCGGTCAGTTCCGAGAGCTGGGTCTGGAACTGGCGGAACAGCGCCTCGGCCTCGTTGCGGTAGCGCGGACCGAAGGCCGGGCAATGGCCCTCGCTCCAGCTGGGCGGCGTGGGTCGCCGCCGCGCGGGAAACATGTCGAAGTACTCGATACCGGCCTGGCTCCACAGGAACACGCCCAAGGGCACCTCGCAGTCGCGGATCAGACCGCTGCGGTAGAGCCCGTCGATCGCACCGTACTCGTAGGTGCCCAGGAAGTTGCTAAACGTCCAGGGCCCGACCAACAGGTCGGCGGTGCCAAAGCAGAAGTGCGCGACCCAACAGCGCAGGTAATTGAGCAGCATCCCCTCCTCTTCCTCGTCCTGAGCCAGGAACGCGGTCAGATTGTTGGTCGATCGGCCCTGGAAGAACGGCGAGATGTCCATCTGCACGAGATTGAAGTAGACGCCGTCGAGCAGGTACTTCTTGCCGCAGGCGCTGGCGGCCTTAGCGCAGGGCTCGCCGACGACGGCGACCTTGTCCTTGGTGCCGGTGGCCGGACCCATGACCAACACGTAGATCCCAGTACCGCCCAAGACCCCGGACGACGCGGAGATACTGCAGGTGTGGAAGCCGCCGGTCTCGTTGGTGGTCTGGGTCGTGCGCACGAGATCAAGCGTGATGTTGGCACCCAGTACCAATGGCTGACCGATGGGGCTGAGCGCCATGCCCTGACTGACCTGAAGCTGTGGGGGCGAGACATCGGGCACGGTCACGGTCAGGCCCTCGACCACACCGCTGCCCAGCGCCCGACCCAGGTAGCCGCGCTGGCCGTAGCCGTAGGCCTGTTCGGTGCCCAGGTCTTCGGCGGTCAGCAGGCGACCGTTGAAGAAGTTGCTGTACTTGGGGGCATCGTCGAAGATGCCTTCGAGCAGATCGTAGGACATAGTTTACACTCCACCCGAAAGGTAGGTCCAGCTGCGGAAGATGCCACCTTGAATACCGCAGTCGGCATTGAGGTCACGCATGCCTGTGGGGAGGCGACCGCCGATGAAGGATGCATCAATGACGCGTCCGCTTTCGGGCAATTGGGGGTTGTAGGTTTCGTCGTAGACAAAATCACCGTAGATCTGGACGATTAACCGGTTGTAATTACCGTAGTTGAGATACTCCAGGAACTGGGGCTCGAACAGGAAGGCGGCACCGGACGCCAAGTCCTGCTCGGCGGGTCGAGCCGAAGTGATGAAGTTGTGGTCGGCCTCACCAGTGGTGACATCCACCGGGATGATTTTCACGGGCAGGATACGGATCGGATTGGTCTGGGTACCTCTGTATTCAACGTAGACCTCGAAACTACTGGCATCGAGGGAGCCGTGTCTGACCCAAACCTTGCCGCCATCGCCTGCCTCGCGTTTGCCAAAGGCGACCACCAGCGCACTGAAGCCGGCCTCGGCAGAATCAATGTTAATCAGGGGCAGCCCAATGCCATTGTGAATCCAGCTGAGGGCCGCGATCCGGGTCGGATTCTTGACACAGCAGCAACCGTCGCCGCCGCCCTCGCCGGGAGGTCCCTGGGGACCGGGATCACCCTGGTCACCCTTGTCGCCCTGATCACCCTTGTCGCCCTTGTCGCCCTGATCACCTTTGTCGCCCTTGTCGCCTTTTTCACCCGTGTCGCCCTTGTCGCCTTTGTCGCCCTTGTCACCCTTGTCGCCCTTCTCCCCTTGGCGACCGCCGTGGAGCACGAACTCTTGCAGGGTACGGGTCGACATCACCCAGGGCCGCTTGCTCTCGTCGACTTCGATGGCGCCGTTGAGCGAAGCGGTCGAGGCGACGAGTAGCGGGATGTAGAGTGTGCCGATGAGGATGCAGGGCTCGTAGGGGCCGTCGTTGCCGCACTGGACGACCAGCTTGGGCCGCACGTCGCGGGTGAAGGTGGTAAAGATCGCGGTCAGGTAGGTTTCGGCATCGGCCTGATTGATGACGATCGGGCTGTCGGCCTCGTAGGGCAGGCCCCCGGTGCGGACGAGGTTGAGCACGTCCTCAAGCGCCATGCTGGTGGGGTCGTCATTGATCAGCAGGGTCTCGAGCAGGTCGCCGAGCAGGTCGATGCCGTCCTCTTCGTCCTGCTTGGGCGGGTCGAAGCAGAAGTGCAGCTTGAAGTGGTCGCGCACCCGCGAGGCGGCGGTGGTCTCCTCTTGGCCGCAGCAAGGACCCGTCGAGATCGGCACCAGATCGGTGTCGCACTCGTGGTAGCACAGGCAGATGTGCAGAGCCAAGGTGCCCTCGTTGAGGTGGCTGGTGACCTCCTCGAGATGGTCGTTAAGCCAGGCCAGCAGGTCGGCGCACTGGTCGTTGGGCACACAGATGTCGCGACCCTGCTGATCGACGGCCAGACCGCGGGCGACGCGCACCTCGAGGCTGTTGGTGTCGTCGACGCTGACGCCCAATCCGTAGATCGCGCCATAACCGTGCAGGCTGCGATCGTGACGGCGATCGCGCTCCATCAGATAGAGCTGTTCTTGATTCAGCTCGTCCTCGCCGAGCACCATGCCTCGGGCGTATTTGACCCGTTTGTGGGGGTCCAGGGTACTCTGATCGGAAGATAAGTTCTTGAAGTCACTCATCTCGTGCTCCTTTAATAATTCGAACCGGGCAGGTCGCGATCCGTGATGAAACGTTCGCGCAGGCTCCAGGGCGGATGGCTGTCCAGGAAGCTCGCGGCCAGGCGGCTACGGCCGAGGACGGTGGCCAGGAAACGGTTGCCGGGACCCAAGAGGGTGTCCAGACCCAGCCGCGCCTCGCCGACGCGGAAGAGATCCCAGTAAGGTTTGACTTCGAAGCGGGTGTGGGCCGGCTTCTCCCGAGCGACGATGCGGCGGACGATGTCGAGGCGGTCCTCGGCATCGGACATCTCGGGGGTGATGGGAATCAGCACGGTAAAGCGGTGGGCGCCGCGGGCGATGGGCAGGTAGAGGGAGACGAAGCGGATCCAGTCGCTGAGGGCGCGTCCGGCGGGCAGATGACTTGGCGGCACGATCTCGTCAAAGCTGTCCCAGCCGGAGTAGACGGACAGCCCGTAGGCCAGATTGAGCGCCTCGACGGTGCCGTGGACCTCCTCGAGGAAGACCTGGAAGCTGGCCTGGTCGGCGCTGGTGACCTCGGCATAGGGGAAGCCCAGCCGCGAGCGCAGGAAGCCACGCCAGTCGGCGAGCCGATGCTCGTTCGCGGGCGGCAGCGGCGGGAATTCGAGTTGGTTGGCGGGGCTGGCCCAGACGGCGGCAATGGCCTCGCTGTCGCCGCGATAGCGCTGGTCGAGATAGGCGCGGAACTGGATGTGCAGGGCCTCGGGCCCGTAGGTCGGCTGCCAGGCCTCGGCCTCGGTGACGATGCCGATCGGGGCGATGTCGTCGCTGTCGGAGAAGACGATCGAGGGGGTGTTGCGGGTCAGCCAGGTTTCGACGATGCGAATCCCGCCGCCGCGACAACCGCCCTGCTCGGGCGGCTCAAGGAACAGGCGCTCGTCGACGCAGGGGTCGAGCGCCAGGCGGATCATGCGGTGCAGGCCGCGGCTGGTGCCGCGCTCGCGGAACAGGGCCATGGCGAAGCGCAGGAACAGGCGGCGGCGACGCTCGTCCCAGACGGGGTCGAGCTCGGCGCCCAACCAACTGGCCAGCCACTCCAGGTACTCGGGGTGGGTGGCGTCGGGGTCGAAGAGCGCCTGGGCGGAGGCGATGCGCTCCTCGAGGAAGGTGAACATACCCTCGACATTGGCCAGGAAGCGGTCGAGGAAGGAGGCGGAGGTGGGATCCTCGCGGTAGATCGCGGGCAGGTACTTTTCCAGGTAGGAGAAGCGCGGGTACCAGGCACGCAGGGCGCGCAACTTGGGGGTGTTGCGGCCGGTCCCGGTCAGGGTCAGGCGCAGTTGCAGGTAGCGACCGCGGCTGCGCTGGAACAAGAGCTCCCAGGAGCCACGGCCCTCGACGGCGGCTTCCACCGCGGTGAAGGGCCGGTGCCAGGGCAGCTCGGAGCCGCCGTGGCGGCGGTAGGGAGCGGGCTCGCGGTACCAGGCATCCTCGCCCAGGTGGTCGAGTGTGCCGTCGTCGTCGAGCTGGTTGTCGCAGCGGCTCTCGATGACCACCGAGGCGCCGCGGGGAATGATGCCGTCGAGCACGAGGCGGTGCCAGACGCAGTTGGGTTCCTTGCCGTCGAGGACGACGGTGGCGAAGCTGGCGGATGTGACGTAGAGATCGCGGGGCATGGCGGAGAGCGAGTACCAGTGCTCGCCGAGGTCGTACCAGACTTCGCCGTCGGCGGCAATCAGCGCCTTACCGGCGTAGTTGCGCATGGGAAGGTATTGGAACAACAGGGCGAAGTCGAGGCTGGCGGGGTCGGCCCAATCAAGGGCGAAGGCGAAGCTTTGCTTGCCGTCGATACCGGCGATGTAGAGCGTGCCTTTGGTGCCCTCGCCCGGCAGCAGCGCCAACTCGTGGCCGAGGATATCGGAGGCGCCATCATCCTCCAGTACATCTTTGAGGGCGTTCTGGAGGCTGAGCGCGGGCTCGAGCAGCTGACCGCAATGGTAGTGGAACAGGCGCGAGTAGCCAAGGTTAGGATCGCTCTCCAGGAACAGCAGGCTGCTGTCGGGCAGGGCCTCGACCGCGATCAGCTGGTCGGAGGCCAGAGCGAAGGCCATCTGCGCCGTGATCGGCTGGTGGCCGGGCGCGATGCCGGGCTCGGGACTGCCGTCCTTGTTGCGGAAGTCGCCGCTGTTTTGCTGCAGCGGATCGCCGTCGGGTCGCCAAATGCGGAAGTAGCGGTCCAACCGCCAGTAGCGGCTGTTGGCGCGGTCCAACACAACGACGCCGCCGTCGGCCATGGCGCAGAAGTCGAAGGGCTTGAAGGGCAAGGGCCAGAGCTGGCGCACCGGCGCGCCGCCGCCGTGGAGGTCGAAGATCAGCAGGCCGTCGGGGTTGTGAATGCCGACAACGAGGTATTGGTCGGTCGTGATTGCCAGGCCGTGCAGGGTCGGGATCTGGGGTGGCGGCGGGGCGACCACTGGCCGGAAATCGCCGAGCCGTTGGGGCGGTGCCTCGAAGTCGGTGTTGCGCCAGTAGGTGCGCGGCTCGCCGTCTGGGCAGAGGGCGCGGATTTCACTGCGGTCCTCGGAGATCCAGAAGAAGTTGCCGTAGCCGTCGCGAGCGGCGCCGCGGCGATCGCTCAGCTCCAGGCCCTCGGCACCGGGCGCCAGCGGGAAACGGAAGACCAGCGGATGGAGGGTCAGGTTGGCCCCGACGGGATCCCAATAGAGGTCGTCATTGTCCTGTGCATAGCGCGCCCAATCGCGTTGGCCCAGGAGCAGGTGGAACTTAGTGCCGTTGACGTCCATGGTTTACTCCAGTCGGTGGTTTCAGCAGCTGCTGGGGATGACGGGGATGGGCACGATGTTGCTCTCGCTGACGGGGTCGCTGCCCAACAGTTCGGAGAGCGCCTGGGCACTGCCCGAGCCGACAGAGAGGGTCATCAAGCGCGGCAGCTCGAGGGGCTCGAGGCTGATGCGGTCGGTGGCGATGCCGTCGGCCTCGCTCATGAGGATCTCGTTGATCTTGGCGATGCCGACGACGCGGGCGGCGACGGCCAGCAACTCCAGGCGCTCGATCGGTTTGTCGAGGGGCCAGCCCTTGCCCTCGATACCGCCGGTCAGCGGCGAGAGGTAGGCGCGCACGGCGTTTTCAACGGCCTGGCGCACGGTGCCGAAGCTTTCGCCGGGCACGACGGCGATGCCGATGGCGACGTAGATCGGCAAGTAGGTCGGGCCGACGACGTGGACCTCGGTGGTGATCAGGCGCCGCGGCTCGACGTAGCGGCAGATGGTCTGCAGGAACAGGCGGTCGGGATTGGGCGCGTCCGGCTGGACGGGATCGCTGGCGGGGATCGTCATCAGGGTGACGACGCCGGCGGAGGCGACGCCCGGCAGACTGGGATGGGTCGTCGGCAGGACGTCGACCCGGCCGACGGCCACGCCAGGCGTGCGCTTGACGATCTCGACGAAGTCGCCGCCGGTCACGACCCGCTCGCGGTGGCGCAGCGCGGCCGGGATGCGGCGCTCGGCCTCGGCCACGGACTCGCCGTCGGCGCCGCCCCAGGTGGGCAGCGGGTTGACGACCTTGAGACCGGTGCTGAGCGAGACGCCCTTGGTGATGGCGCCGATGCCGACCATGCCCTTGCGGCCGCCGCCGAACTCGTAGCTGACCTGGATCACGCTGCCCAGGGGCGGACGGGCGCCGTAGAGGCCGTTGCCGAAGCGGATCTCGCCGGACTCGTGGTCGACGGAGTAGACCTGGGCCAACTCGCCGCTGCCCTTGGCGGAGCCAGGGTCGGTCGGCGGGACCTCAGAGCCGGCAGTGAGGAAGTCGTCGATCTCGTTCCAGACGACGCCGTTGACGGTCAGCACCAGGCTGGCGGGGATGATCGGTTTGTTGGTGACGGTAAAGACCTGGTCGGTCTCGCCGGTGCCCTGGCCGAGCACCTCGCCGGCGACCCGGCCCTTCTGAGCGACCCGGGCGGCATTGATGCCGACCCAGCCAATCTTGGCGCCGGTGTTGCCCTCGCTGTCGTCGGCACCGCGCGTGCGCAGGCGGATCCAGGTCACCAGGCGGCCGCTGACGTCGGTGTCGTCCAGCGAAGGCGGCAGGTTGCCGACGCCGGATTCCAGCGGGCCGAGCGTCCACCAGGTCAGCTCCTCGGCGGCGGGCAGTTGCAGCTCGACGACGCCTGGCTCATCCAGCAGGTCACCGGAGGGTGCGGCGCTGAGGGTCAGGTACTCGGCCTGGCCATTGCTGGGCTGCTTGGAGAGTTTGGGGACTTGGAAAATCAGGCCGACCTGGTTGTCGTCGGCGTTGCCGGGGTAGAGGGTTTTCTGGGTGACCTCAAGGTCGGGCATGATGCCCAAGGTCAGGCTCTTGCCGGCGATGGCCTGGCGGGTGGCGTCGACCAGCTCGGATTTGCGCGCCAGGAGCGCGACCCAGAGGTAGCCGTCGATGGTGTCCTCGACGAGATTGACGGCGGTCAGGCGGTTGCCGGCCGCGGGCGGCAGCAGCGGCTGGGTCTGGTAGTAGTCGATCGTGCCGCCGTCCTCCTCGTAACTGGCATAGAGCTCGTTGTAAACCTTTTCCAACTCGGCGCGCTCGTCGGGGTCGGTGACTTTGGCCTTGTAGTAGACCTTGGCCTCGAGCGGCAGCACTTCCAATCCGTCGAGGGTGCGGAACGGCACCTGGCCGGCGTAGAGGACTTGGCCGCGGGAGAGGATCTGGCTCTGCAGCGGGCCGTTGTCGTTGAGGAAGCTCACGAAGCCCTCGGCGGCGGCCGCGGCCTGCAGGGGGATGCCCAACAGCTTCAAGAATTTGAGGCGGTTGCGCTCGGGGATGCGGTTGGCCCGGTAGAGCAGGTTCTCGGCCATGAAGGCATACAACTGGATCAGGGTCACGCCGGGATCGCTGTCGTTGAAGTTGGTCCATTCCCGCGTGTGCACGGGGATACGGGCCAGGGCTTCGGCCAGGATCTGGTCGTAGGTGCGATCGAAGAGGCTGGGGATAGTCAGCGGCATGGTCTTCCTCTCTTATCCGTTGAGCTGCAGGGCCAGAACCAGTTTGTCGCGGGCGCCGGTCGCCACATGGCGGTAGGTGATGGTGGCGGTCGCGCCCTGGGGTTCGTCGGCGTCGGCCAGAACGGTGACGTTCTCCAGCTCGATGCGGGGTTCCCAACGGGACAGGGCCTGGGTGATGGTCTCGCGGATGACGCGATGGGTGGAAAGGGTGTTGGGCTGGAACAGGAAACGCCGCAGACCCGCGCCGAACTCGGGCAGGAACAGGCGCTCGCCGGGCTCGGTCATGAGGATGATGCGGATCGACTGGGCGATGTTGTCCGCGCCTGCCGACCAGGCGATGCGACCACCATCGCCGATCGCGAACGGGAAAGCGATACTTTGTCCGAGGTGGTTGGCTTCAGCCATGGCGCGCTCCTGGTTGGGGGTTTCGATGGGTCATGGTTTCCTACTTGGACTTGAAGTTGAGGGGCAGGCAGATCTTGAAGAACGGGATCCAGAAGAAGACGATGTTGAGCACGAAGACGAAGATCAGCAACAGCATCATGGCGACGATGGTGATGATCGGGATCGAGAGCGAGCAGATCATGCCGAGGCTGAAGCCACCTTCCTGATTGAGACTGCCATCTTCTACATCCGAGGCTTTCTTGCCCTGGAAACGCTGCATCTGGCGGCGCAGGTTGTCGGACATCATCACCGACACGGCCTTGGGGAACTTGCGCAGATCTTTGAGGTCGGTGCCGCCGGGCAGGCGGATGCGGATCGGGCGGTAGGGCGCGTCGGCGTCGAAGTACCCGGCCAGCTGGAAGACCGCGCTGGGCGCACTGGAGGTCAAGCGGTGGTCGGCGCGACAGTTGGGCCGGTAGTAGTGGTAGCGCACGATGTAGTAGGCGCCGTCCTCGAGCTTGGGCGAACCGCCCTGGGTGCGGATCGTTTCGGTGCTGCTGGGCACGGTCGAAGTGGTGACGGCGACCGCGGCGGCCAGCGCATTCTTGACCGTTGTGGTGACATTCAGATCGCTGTCCAGGATCGCCAGATTGGTGATGGCGGTGTTCAGTTGGGTCTTGTCGGGGTTGGTGCCATTGAAGCTCATCTGCGTCAGGCTGCCGTCGAAGATCTGGTCGCGGCTGGCATAGACCTGAACCAGAACCTGATGCCACTTGTAGGCGGGGACACCGGCATAGAAGGCGGCGTTGAAAAGGTTGTAGACCGCGAGATTGGCGGCGGTCAGCCCCGCCGAGGAACCGGCGACCATGGCCTGCCAGACGACGGGCAGGTAATCGTGCAGCCAGACGGCGGTCTCGGCGGCGGCAAACAGGAAGGTCTCGCGCGCCTGGGACAGGCTGATCTGGCTGGTCGGCAACCAGGGCTTGATGCTGGCAAAGCCGCCGGCGGCGATGTTGGCGAAGTCCAACACGCGCGGATCGAAGTTCAACGGGTCATTGGTCAGGTCGCCAGGGTCGATCTCGAACTCGGAGATCTGGGCCTCGTCGACGTAGGTCTCGCTGCTATCCACGGGCAGGAAGCCGAACCAGAGCCGGCGCGTCTTGCCGCTCTCGTCATAGCACAGCGGGAACAGCTGGAGTCGCTCCTCCAGTTCAGTCGGGGTTTTGGCCTGGCCGTTGACGGCCAGGCTGCTGCCGTTGACCGGGTTCCAGCGCTTGATGCCGTCGCGGTTGATCCAGACGTATTCCGTATATGAGGCGGGGTTGGCCAGGTTGGGCGCCTGGTTGGCCTGAGTCGGCACCAGGCGGCGCAGGCTGAAATACAGTTCCTCGCCGGCGGCGGGGCTGCGGTCGGGCATGCCGGGGATCTTGCAGACGAGGCTGGCGGCAACCAGGTAGAAGCGCTGCTGGGAGGCCTGGAACAGTTTGAGGCCGGCGCTTTCCGGCAGGTTTTGCCAGCCGACCGCGGGCGTGCGCCAGGTCTCCTTGACCGCGACAAAGTCGGCCAGTTTGGTCGGTTGGCTGGCCAGGGTGCTGGTGACCTGCTCCATGAAGCTCTCCGAGTCGAAGCGCAGCAGCGCGGGCCGCTTGTAGCGGGCGCGCGAGGTGCCGTCCTCTAGGGCGCGGCGCCAGAGCGGTTTGGGGGTCAGCCAGGTAACGGGGTGATCCATGGGGTTCCTCTACCAGA
Organism: uncultured Holophagae bacterium; assembly: GCA_964423555.1. Lineage (GTDB taxonomy): Bacteria > Acidobacteriota > Holophagae > Acanthopleuribacterales > Acanthopleuribacteraceae > CAYRFM01. The sequence goes on from CAYRFM010000093.1 coordinate 32,604, forward strand.
TATTGCCGGCGCCGGGGGTATAGCTGGCGCTGACGACGCTGTTGGTGATCAGGGTGGCGCACTGCACGACCCCGCTGAACTTGGACATGCCGGCATTGACGGTGACCATGCCGGCGGAGACTTCGACGGTCGAGGCCTGAACCTTGACCTGGGAGGGCGAGACGACCTGCATGCCGCTGGTCGAGAACTCGACGCTGTTGCCGGTGGCGTCCTCGAGCTTGATGCCATTTGGGCCATCCTGGAGGGTGATGCGCTGACCGCCAGGCGTCTCGAGGGTCAGCGACTCCTTGCCAGACTGGTCGTCGAGGGTGATCTTGACGCCATTGCGCGAGCGCAGCGTCTTCTTGTCGTTCTTGCCGGCGCCGTCCATGCTCTCGGGCGGTTTGTCTTTGCCGTTCCAGAGGCAACCGACCACGTAGGGGCGGCGCGGATTGCCGGCCTCGAAGGCGACCAGGACCTCGTCGTCGACGTCGGGGATGAACCAGGAACCGCGGTTATTGCCGCCCATGAAGGTGCCCAAGCGCGCCCAGACGGTGTAGCCAAAACCCTCCTCGTCGGGCGACCAGGGCAGTTTGATCTTGACCCGGCCCTGGCCGTCGGGGTCGACGATCTCGATCACCAGCGCGGGGTAAACGCCGTAGAACAGACCGCCGGTACCGAGGGGCAAGCGCGGATCGAAGTCGGGATCGTGGGTCATGGGCATTCCTTACGGCCGGCCGAGGCCGGGTCGTTCCACCCGGAAGCGGGTGCGGTAACCGAGTTGGGCATCGAAGATGTGGGCGGTTTCGCTGACGTAGTAGCTGCCGTTGAAGAGCGGGCCGAGTCCTTTGAGCTCGACGAGGCCGCCGACGAGGAGCTTGCCGTCGCCCTGGCAGATGCCGGTGCCGCGCACGAAGCCGCGGGCGGCGCGCTGGTGGTGGGCGACAACGCCACCAACCGGCTGATCGTCCAGGTGCAGG
>CAYRFM010000094.1:0-33346 GCA_964423555.1 uncultured Holophagae bacterium
CCGATTGTGAAGGAATCGTTGCACGACTGAGTCACCCTGAAACCGGGCCTGTCAGCCGCGCAACGCGGCTGGCTCGCCCGGTTACCGTTTGTGAAGGAATCGTTGCACGGCTGGGTCGCATTGAAACCGCGCCTGTCACCATCACCAGGGTTCTGCCTGGTGCGCACCCGTGACTTGAATTAAACGCCCCGCTTTATTAGATGTAGGCCAGTTCTTCGCCCTCCCAGCTGTCGCCCCTGTGCTTGAGCCAGCGCTGGTGTTCGAGGTGGGCGGCCTGGCCCGCGCAGCTGGGGTATTCGTAGAAGGCCTGCCAGGCCAGATCGATGCCGAAGCGCTCGCGCAATCGCTGTTGGGCGCGGCCAATCATCAGCGAGTGCGCGCCCCATTGGAAGAGATCGTCGGTGGCACTGAGTTCGGCACGACCCAAGAGCTCGCGCCAGACAGCCAGGACCTGGCCCTCCAGGTCGTCGGAGGCCGGCGCGAGCGGCCGCGCAAGCTGACACTCCGCGAAATGATCGGCCAGGGCGCGCAGGTCAGTCTTGCCGCTCGCGCCTTGCGGCCAGTCGACCATTTGGCGAAACAGGGTCGGAACCATGTAGACCGGCAGGAGGCGGTTGAGCTGGGCGCGCAGAGCGCCTTCGCTCCAGGGCGCTGACCCGGCGGCCACCGCATAGGCCGCCACCAGCATGCATTCCTGGTCCACCTCGGCCAAGAAAACGGCGCCGCGCTCGATACCGGGCAGGGCCGTCAGACAGCGCTCGATTTCGCCCGGCTCGATGCGATAGCCGCGCAGTTTGAGCTGGCGATCGAAGCGGCCGAGGAAGAGCAATTGCCCCTGGCTGTCATAGCGGGCGCGATCGCGGGTGCGGAAGACGCGGGCACCGGGCAGTTCACTGAAGGGGTCGGGCACGAAACGTTCGGCCGTGAGCGCCGGCTGGCCCAAATAGCCGCGCGCCGGAGCTGCGCCGCCCAGCCAGAGCTCGCCGGGCAGGCCGAGACCCTGGAGCTGGCCCCGGGTGTCGACGACATAGGCGCGCTGGCCCAAAAGCGGTCTGCCGATCGGAACCAGAGCGCCGGTCGGGGCGGTGGGGTCGGCAGCCCAAACGAGGTTGGTGACGGTCGTCTCGGTCGTGCCATAGGCGTTGATCCAGCGGATCTGACCCGCGTGCTGGCGCCAGCGCGCCAGCGCGGCTGCATCGGCGGCCTCGGTGCCGCAGATGCAAAGGCGCAGACTGGGCGGCAGACGGGCGCCGGCCGCCAGTTCGAGGGTCCAGGCATGCCAGAGGGCGGTGGGCAAATTAGCGACGGTGACGGCGCGGGACTCGGCCAGCTGGAGCCAGGCGCCGACGGTCAGGCTTGAGGCGCGGGTGAAAGGGGCCAGCGTCCCGCCGCTCAGAAGGGTCGGGAAGGTCTCCTCGAAGGCGACATCGAAACCCGCTGCGCTGAGCTGGGCGACGACGTCGGTTTCGACCAGACCGAAGGCTTGGATCACGGCCGCATGGTGCGCGGCCAAGGCAGCGTGGCCGACACAAGCGCCCTTGGGCTGGCCCGTGCTGCCGGAGGTGTAGATGATATAAGCGTCCAAGCTCGCGTCTAGGTGGTGCAGCGGTCGCTCCGCCGGCATGGCCTGAAGGGTCAGACAGTCCTCGTCCAAAAGGAACCAGGGCAGCTCGGGTCGTGTCGGCTTGCCCACCGAAAGCAACAGCTCGGGCCGGGTTTCGGCCAGGAGGAACTCGAGTCGCTTTTCCGGAAGGTGGCTGTCGAGCGGCAGCCAAGTCGCGCCAGCCAGCCAGATGCCCAAGCCAGAAGTCACCCAATCGACGCCTCGCGGCAGCGCCGTGGCCACGACTTTGCCCGCTGCACCGCGCTGGTGGATAAACTGGGCGATGCGCAGGGCCGAGGCCACGAGCTCGCCATAGGTGACCGTCTGTTTGAGGGTCGCGATGGCGGTCCGTTCGGACCAATGGGGCAAGCGGGCCAGCAACTGTTCGATGATGTGGACGACCTCGTCCGGACGCGCCTGGCCGCTGAGTTCGACCAGCAGGCGCTGGCGCTCGGACTCGGACAGAATAGGCAAGTCCAGGACGGGGGTCTGGGGCTGGTCACACCAGGCGCCGATCAAGTGCGCGAATTGTTCGACCAGGCGCCGTGCGCTGGCCTCTGACCAGGCGTCGCGGCGGTAGCTCAGGCGGCAATGGATCAGATCGCCCCGTTGCAGGATGGCCAGGTCGAGGGCAAACAGGGTGGAGCCGGTTTCAAGCGGCATGAAGGCGAGCTCGACCCCTGGCAGCGCCAATTCGCTCTGGCCAGCGTTTTCCAGCGAGAACAGCAGCTGGAACAACGGCGTGGTCCCCGGCTGATGGGGGCAGGCCAGACGATGGACGAGCGTCCGCAGCGGGACGGCGGCCTGTTCGAGCATGAGGCGCACTTCCAGGGCCACGTGCGCGCAGACCTGGGCGGCGCTTTGGTGGCAATCCCAAGCATGACGGCTCACACCGACCTGCGCGTAATAGCCGATCGCCTGTTCCTGTTCAAGCGTTTGGCGCCCCGCCACGGGCGAGCCGATCAGCAGGTCATCCACGGCGGCATAGCGGCGCAGCAGCCAGGCCCAGACGGCGAGCAGCACGACAAAGGGCGTGGTCCGCCATTCCCGACAGCGCAGCAGGAGCAATCCCACGACGTCGGCTGGAAGCGCCAAGCCCACCGTGCCGGCCGGATGCGGCAATTCTTGGATGGCGGCGAAGTCAAAGGGCAGCTCGACCTGGTTCGGCGCAGAGGCCAGGCGGGCCGCGGCTGCCGCCAAGAGGGTCTCGCCACCAGGCGGGCAGGGCGCCGGCGCGGCCGCGAGGACAGGCGCTGGCGGCTGACCGGATGCTTGGCGATGCTGGGCATAGACAGTGCAGAGCTGGCTCATCAGGACGCCGAGCGAATAGCCATCAAAGCCGAGGTGGTGGAGCTTGAGCAGCAGCAGGTGGTGCTCAGGGGCAAGGCGCAGGAGCCGGATCCTGCAGGGTGGCTGGCCAAGGTCGGCGAAGGGCTGGCAGGCCTCGCGGCGGGCCAGGGCCGAAGCTTCGGACTCGGCATCGCCGATTTGGCTGAGATCAATGATCTGGAGCGGCGGGGCCACGACCTCGACCCGTGCCCCTGGCCCCTGCTCGCCCTGATGATAGCTGGTGCGCAGTGCCGGATGGCGTGCGAGCAGATCGCGGATGGCGCCGATCAGCGCCGCCAGGGCGAGCGGGCCTCGCCAGTCGAGGGCGAAGGGCAAGAGGTAGGCCGTGGTTCCGGGACGCCAGCGCTCGTATTCCCACAGCTCCAGTTGGGCGGCGCTGAGCGCGACGAGCGGAGCATTTGGCTCCGGTTTGGGTTCGTCGGTCATGGCGGATCCTCCAGCGGTACTGCTTGCGAGCTGGACCAGGTCTGCGAGAACCAGGTGGTCGTAGAGTTGGTCCATGGTGAGGGCGAGTCCGTGGCGCTCGCGCAAGCGGGCGGCGACGCCGGCAAGCACAAGCGAGTCGCCACCCAAGTCGAAGAACTGATCCTGGGGGCGAAATTGCTCGATGCCAAGGCATTCGCGCCAGATAGCGGCGATGCGGTCGAACCAGGAAATGGGGGCGACCGCGGCGGGTCGATCCCCTTGGGCGATAAGGCTGGCCAGGGTCTCATAGTCGAGCGTCACGGCGCTGCCGGGCGCCAGATGCCCCATGGATTCGAGGGCGCGAACGACGGCGTGGAGGTCGACCTCAGAGGCCAGGGGCGGACGCGAATTTTCAAGCCAATGGCGACGCCCCTGAAAGGGGTATACGGGCAGAGCGACCCTTCCGCAGCCAGTGTCGTGAAAATGTGCCTGCCAGTCGATGGCTGACCCGCGCAGCCAGAGCTGACCCAGGATCCGGAGCAGGGCAGGCTGGCCGGAGCCGGCCGGCGGACTGCAATTCATGGTGACCCTTTGGGATGGCAGGGTTTGGTGCCAGGCAAAAAGCAACAGCAGATCGAGCTGGCGATCGGACAGTGCCGCCAATGCCTGGGCCAGCGCGGGCGCGGCGCTGTCGCACTCGGCCCAGTAGCCGGGGTCGCTGGCATGGCCGTGACTCAACCAGGTTCCCAAGCGACAGGAGAGCACGGGAATCTGCGGGGGCTGCAGGCGCATGTTGGCGAGCAGGCGCAACAAGGGCTCGCGCGTGGCAAGCCGGCGCTCGTCGAGGGCAAGCGATCCGCAGGCCTGCCAGAGGCTGAGCTGGGCGGCCAGGCAGTGGAGGGCATCGGCTAGGGCGAGCGTGCCGCTGAGCACGGCTGCGACCCATTCACCCAGGCCATAGGCCAGTAGCGCGGCCGGCTTGCAGCCGCGCCGGAGAAACCAGCGGACCAGCGCCCAAGTGGCCGCCAACTCGGCCAGGGCCTGAGCCCGAGCGCTGGCAGCGGGCGCTCCGACCTTGGGGAAGAGCGCTGCCAGCAGGTCGAAAGCGCCCAGCTGAGCGGGCAGGTTCCCGAGCAATCGGGCGCAGAGGTTCAGGTCCTCGGCAAAATGGGGATCTTGTTCAAAAAGGGGGCGCAGGTCCAGATCAGCGGGCAAGTGGTCACCGATGGCAAAGACCAGGGCGGGTGGTTCGGCCGTGACACGAGCCCGTTCGTGGGGTGTGACATGGGTCCAGTCCTCATCGGCTGCCAACAGCGTGAAGGCCCGGACCTCGAGGGGCTTGCGACCCAAGGCCAGGGTCAGGGCGGCGTCGCCCGGCTCGGGTCGATGAGCGCGGGCATGGGCCCAAAAGTTGGCGAGCAGCAGATCCAGCGCGGCCTCGGTGCGGGCGGAAAAGAGCAGCAGCTGCGGGCGGGGTCCGATCTGACGCGTCGCCGCGGGCGGTGCATTTTCGAGCACGACATGGGCGTTGCTGCCGCCGATGCCGAAGCTGCTGACGGCGGCCCGCAGCAGCTCGCCCGCTTCGCCCCAGGGCTGGCGCAGCGCCGTCACGGCCAGCTCGGGCATGGCGGCCAGGGCGGGTGCGGGCTGGCGGTGGTTGGGGTTGGGGACGAGGGTGCGGTGGTGGAGGCAGAGCGCGGCCTTGATCAGGCCAGCGACACCGGCGGCGGCGTCGAGATGGCCGATGGCGCTCTTGAGGGCGCCCAGTTGCAGCGGAGCGCGCCGCTCCCCTGCCCCGAAGACGGCGTGCAGCGCCTCAAGCTCAATGGCATCGCCGAGGGGCGTGGCGGTCCCATGGGTTTCCAGGTAGCCGATCGAGGCGGCGCACACGTCGGCCACCGCCAGGGCCTCGCGTAGGACGGCCTGTTTGCCCATGGCGGAAGGCGCGGTAAAGCCGGCGCGCGCGGCGCCGTCGTTGTTGACGGCCGAGCCGCGAATAATGGCGTAGAGGGTGTCGCGATCGCGCAGCGCATCGCCGAGGCGCCTGAGGACGACAACGCCCAGGCCATGGCCGCGCACGGTGCCGTCGGCCTCGCGATCGAAGGCGCGGCAAACGCCGCTGGCGGAGAGCACGCTTCCCGGCCGGTAGCGATAGCCCAGCTCCTGCTGTGGCGAAACCGCGGCGCCCCCGGCCAGCGCCAGATCGCAGTCGCCGTCGAGCAGCGCCATGCAGGCGAGATGGACTGCGACAAGCGAGCCGGAGCAGGCGGTTTGCACGGTCAAGGCGGGGCCGCGCAGGTCAAGCCGGTAGGCCACGCGCGTGGCCATAAAGCCGGGATCACCGCCCAGCAGTTCGCTCAGTTCCTCAGCGCCCGCGGCCTGCCGCGCCTGGGCGCCGTAATCGCTGGGCCCACAGGCGGCGTAGACGCCGACGAGGCGGTCGGCGCGCGGGGCGCCATGACCGGCATGTTCCAGGGCATGCCAACAGGCTTCGAGGAACAGGCGCTGCTGGGGATCGGTGGCCGCGGCCTCGCGCGGGGTCATCTCGAAGAAGGCGGCATCGAACAGGTCCAACCCGGCGACGGGCGCGCAGACGGCCACCTCATCGGGCGCGCTGGCGGCGACGGCGGTAGGCCGCAGGGCGCAATGACCAGCGCACAAATTGGCCCAGAAGGCCGCGATGTCCGGTGCGTCGGGCAGGCGCGCGCTCATGCCGACGATGGCAATGGCGGTCTCCTCGAGGTGGCGCTTGCCGCGCCGCAGCTGCTCCCGCCGCTCGCGCTCGCGGCGCTCCAGGTCGACCTCGCGCTTGCGCAGGTGCTGGACCAGGGCGCGAATGGTGGGAAATTGGAAGAGCTCGACCATTTCCGGTCTGAGTTTAAGGGTTTCGGCCATGCGGCTCTGGACTCTCGCCAACAGCAGCGAGTGACCGCCCAGGTCGAAAAAGTTGGTTTGGGCACCGACCTGCTCCAAACCCAGGACCTCGCTCCAAATTCGGGTCAGCGCCTGTTCCAGGTCGTTGCGGGGCGGCACGTAGCGGCGCTCGAACTCGGTAGCGTGGTGGCGGGCGCTGGCCAGGGCACGGCGATCGACCTTGCCATTGGGGGTCTTGGGGAATTCGGCCAGGACGACGAAGGCCGAGGGCACCATGTAATAGGGCAGCTTCTCCGCCATGGCCTCGCGCAGAGCTGCGATGTCGAAGATCTCGACCTCGTCGCTATCGGCGCGTTCTGGCACGCACAGGAAGCCGACGAGTTTGCGGTCGCCGCTCTCCAGGGCGACGACCAGGGCGACGGCGTCGGTGACACCGGGGAACGCGCAGAGGTGGTGCTCGATCTCGCCCAGCTCGATGCGGAAGCCGCGCAGTTTGACCTGGTTGCCAATGCGGCCGAGGAACTCGAGATGGCGCACCTTGCCCTGCGCGTCGCAGACGAAGCGCGCCAGGTCACCCGTGCGATAGAGGCGCGATCCGGGGCCGAGGTGGGCAGGTCCATCAAGGCGGGCAAAGGGATTGGGGACGAAGGCGCTGGCGGTCAGGGCGATGCGGGCGTGGTAGCCGTGGGCCAGGCCGAGGCCGGCCAGGTAGAGTTCGCCGGGCACGCCGGGCAGCTGCGGGCGCAGGCGGCGGTCGAGCAAATAGAGGGCGGTATTCTGGATGGGCAGGCCAATCGGCGGGGTGCGCTGGCCCAGCTCGGGACTGGCGATGGCGGCGGAACTGGTGACGACGGTGTTTTCGGTCGGCCCGTAGTTGTTGTAGACGGTGAAGGGCAAGCCCTCGCGGGGGAAGCGATGCAGAAAATCGCCGCCCGTCAACAGGGCGCGCAGGCGGCAGCGTTCGCTCCAGTCGAGGACGAGCAACTCTTCGGCGACGGGGGTCGGCAGGAAGCAGAGGGTGATCTCTTCGGCGACGATCCAGTCGCGCAACAGCAGCGGTTGGCGCAACAGGCTGGCGGGGGCGATGATCAGGCGCGCACCGGCGCAGAGATAGGGCCAGGTCTCCCAAACCGAGGCGTCGAAGGCGACCTGAGCCAGCTTGGTGGCGCGATCGTCGGGACGCACCGCAAAGGCTCGCAAGTGCCAGTCGACGAGGTTGGCGAAGCCCTGTCCAGCCAAGACGACGCCTTTCGGCATGCCGCTAGAGCCAGAGGTGTAGATCAAGTAAGCGGGCGCTAGCGCCAGCTCCTCGCGGGCGAGATTGCCGCTTGGCAACTGGCGAATCGCAGACCAAGCGGGGCCGTCCTCGTCGACCAGCAGGGTCGCGGGCGCGGCAGCCGGCAGGATCGGCAGCACGCTGGCGGTGGTGAGGACCAGAGCGGCGCCGCTGTCGGCCAGCATGAAGGCCAAGCGATCGCTCGGATAGCCGGGGTCGAGCGGCAGAAAGGGCGCGCCCAGCTTGAGCGCGGCCAACTGGCAAAGCACGAGCTCCGGGGAGGACTCGCAGCAGACGGCGACGACCCTGCCCGCGACGACACCGAGGCTGCGCAGCTTGCGGGCCAGGCGGTTGGCGCCGCGGTTGAGTTGACCATAGCGCAGGTGGCGCTCGCCGTGGCTGACGGCAATGCGCTCCCCGTGGGCCAGGGCCGCGGCCTCGAAGCCAGCGCGCACGGAGCTCAGCCGCAGCACGCGCTCGGTTTGGTTGAGCTCGTCCAAGAGGGCGCGGCGCTCGCGCCCAGCCAACAGCGGCAGCTCGAGCGGGGCGAGCTCGGGACGCTCGATCAGTGCCCGCAACAGGCGGCGAAAATGACGGCTCAAGCGCTCGATCGTGGTGGCGCGGAAGAGATCGCGATTGTAGCCGAAGCTGCCATAGAGACGGCCCTTGTAAAGGCCCATGCCGAGGCTGAGCTCGAACTTGGCGATGCGGTAGTCGATGGCCTGGTGACGCAAGACCAGGCCGGGCAGCTGGACCTCGATATCGGTGGTCTCGCTGTCCCAGGAGAAGGCGGCCTGAAACAGGGGCGGCCGGCTCATGTCGCGCTCGGGCTGAAGGCGCGCGACCAGCTGCTCGAAGGGCAACTCTTGGTGGGCGTATGCGTCCAGGGCCAGGCGGCGCGTGCGCGCCAGCAGGGCGCGGAACGGCATCTCGCCCGCGTCGTCGAGTTGGAAGCGAAAGACCAGGGTGTTGAGGAAAAAGCCGATCAGGCGCTGCAGGCCGGGATGGCTGCGATTCGCGATCGGCGTGCCAATCGCTAGGTCCAGCTGGCCGCTGTAGCGGGCCAGTAGGCAGGCGTAGACGGTGATCAGCGCCATGAACGGGGTCACGCCTTGGCGTCGCGCCATGGCCAGGAAACGCGTGCTTTCCTCGGGCGTGAAGCGGAACCGCACGCCGGCGCCGCGGAAAGTCTGCACCCTCGGGCGGGTGAAGTCCAGGGGCAGCTCCAGCACGCCGGGCATACCGGCCAATTGCTCGCGCCAGTAGGCGAACTGGGTCTCGCGCAGGCTCCCGGTCAACCAGCGCCGCTGCCAGACGGCGTAGTCCAGGTACTGCAGCGCCAGGGGCGGCAGTGGGCTGGCAAGGTTCTTGGCATAGGCCTCGTAGAGCGCGCTCATCTCGGCAAACAGGACCTGCAGGGACCAGCCGTCGGAGACAATGTGGTGCATGTTCATGAGAAGAATGTGATCGCTCTCCTCAAGGCGATAGAGGATCAGGCGCAACAGAGGTCCCTTTTCCAAAATAAAAGGCACCTGGGCGCTTTCGGTCATGCGCCGCATGCAGGTCCTTTCCCGCTTTTCACGCGGCAGCTCGCTCAGGTTGACCAGGCTCAGGGCAATCTCGAGGTGTGCCTCGACGACCTGGCGCGGCACGCCCTCGTGGACGACGAAACGCGTGCGCAGGGCCTCGTGACGGCGCACGATCTCGTTGAAACAGCCGCGCAGGACCTCGACAAACAGCGTGCCGCGCATGCGCACGGCGACGGGCACGCTGTACATGGCATTGCCGGGCTCGAGGCGATCGAGGAACCACAGGCGCTCTTGGGCGAACGACAGCGGATAGCCCACGCCCGGCTCCTTTTCGCGCGGGACGGCTTCGATGGTCGGGGGCACCTGGCCAGCCACTTCGCTGCGCGCCCGCTCGAGGTAGCTGGCCAGCTCGGCCAGGCGCGGATGCTCGAAGACACAGCGCACCGGCAACTCGAGGCCGAAACTGTCCATCAGCTCGCCGACCAGGCGGTTGGCCAGCAGACTATGGCCGCCCAGGTCGAAGAAATGATCCTCACGGCTGCAGTGCTCCAGGCCCAACAGGTCGGCCCAGATCAGCGCGATCAGTTCCTCGGTGGCCGAGGCCGGCTGCGCGCCCAAGGGTGCCGGCCCGCGCTGGCTGCGCTCGGGTAGCGGCAGGGCGGCGACGTCGATCTTGCCGTTGCCGGTGAGCGGCCAGCTCGTGAGCAGCAGCACATCGGTCGGCACCATGTAGCTGGGCAAGCGGTTGACGAGAAAGGCCCGCAGTTCGGCGCCGAGTTCGGGGTCAAGTTCGGCGACCTGAGCGTAGGCCAGCAGGGTCGGCTCGTCGCCGACCTGGCCCAGCCGAGCGAGGGCGGCTTGGACGCTTGGGTGGCGTTCGAGCGTGCGGGCCAGCTCGTCTGGTTCGATGCGATAGCCGCGCAGCTTGACCTGGCGGTCGCGACGGCCCCAGAACTCGAGGCAGGCTTGGCCGCGCTCGGGCCGGAACCAGCGCACCAGGTCACCGGTGCGGTAGAGGCGCTGGCCAGGTCGCTCGGCAAAGGGGTCCGGCACGAAGGCCTGGGCAGTCAGCCCAGGCCGGTTGAGGTAGCCCTGGGCCAGGCCGTCGCCACCGGCGAGCAACTCGCCAACTGCGCCGAGCGGCGCCAGGTTCAGGTCCGGCGCGCAGACGTGGACACGGGTATTGCTGATGGGACCACCCAATGGGGCCGAGCGCGGGGTCAGACCTAAACGCTGGAGCAGGGCGCAGCAGGTGAAAGTGGTGTTCTCCGTGGGTCCGTAGCCGTTGATCAGGCGATGTTCCGGGTAGCGGGCAAGATAGGCACTGACCGCGGCGGGTGCCAGCGCTTCACCACCGGCGAGAAGTTGGCGCACACCGGCCAGAGCCTCGAGATGGCGCTCGACCATCAGCTCGAACAGGCGGGCGGTCAGCCACAGCACCGTGACACCGTGTTCGGCCAGCACGGCGGGCAGGTCGTCAAGGGCGTGGGTCGCCATCAGCGCCAGGGAGGCACCGTTCAACAGCGCCCCCCAAATCTCGAAAGTCGCGGCATCGAACGCGACCGAAGCGGCCTGCAGAAACACATCCTGGGGGCTGATCTCGACATAGTCGCGATTGCGCACCAGGCGGACGATGCCGCGATGTGGGATGGCGACGCCCTTGGCCTGGCCGCTACTGCCAGAGGTGTACATAATGTAGGCCAGCGCATTTGCTGGCACGGGTAGGCCGGGATTTTCTGCGCGCTCGCCCGCCAACTTGGCCAGGAGGCGCTCCAGTTCCAGGACCTCGACCCGCGTCGCAGCGAACAGGGTCTGGCGGTTGGCGGCCGCAATTACCAGGCGGGCACCGGTGTCCAGCAGCAGGCTGCGCATGCGCTCCTCGGGGTTGCGGGGATCCAGCGGGACATAGGTGGCACCCAATTTGAGAATAGCCAGCATCACGGCGATGCGGTCAGGACTCTGTTCCAGGCAGAAGCCCACCGCATCGCCGGGGCGGACGCCGTGGCGGCGCAGAACTGAGGCTAGGCGATTGGCGCGGCCGTTGAGTTCGGGATAGGTCAAGCGGGCGCCGTGATGGCGCAGCGCGGGGCGATCGGGATACTGACGGCTGGTAATTTCGAAAAGCCGGTGAACCGTGTGCTCGTGGGGATAGGAGGTGCGGGTATCGTTCCATTTCGCGAGCAGGGCGTGGGCCTGGTCGCCGATCAGGTCCAGCGCGCGCAGGGGTTGGTCGGGATCGGCACAGACGCGCTCGAGCAGGAGCACCAGTTGGCCGGCGAGACGCTGAACCGTCTCGGCCTCAAACAGACCGCGGTGGTACTCCAGATCCCCCAACAGGGTATCGCCCTGCTCGCTCAGGTGCAGGGTCAGGTCCTTGCGCGCGACGGTGCCACCGCCCCAATCGTAGGGCTCTAGCGTCAGGCCAGGCAAAGACAGGGTCTCGAAGAGACCGTTGGTCATGACCAGCTGAAGATTGAACAGGGGGTGCATGCCCGCGGGCGTGCCGGAGCGACAGGCTTCGACCATCCGTTCAAAGGGAAGGTCGCGGTGTTCCATTGCCAGGCGATGCGCCTCGCGGACCCGCGCCAGCAACAGTCGAAAGCCGTGATCCGACTGGCAGCGAACGCGCAGCGGCAGGAGATTGACGCAGGGTCCGACGACGCCCTCGAGCTCTGGGCGCTGGCGGTGCCCCATGGCGGTGCCCAGGCTTAGGTCGCCGGCGCCAGTATGGCGGCTGAGCAGGGCCAGCAAGGCGGCAGCGACGAGGGTGAACAGACTGACCTGCTCGGCCTCGGCCAGCTGTGCCATTGCCCTGCGAACAGGCGCCGCCAGCATGAAACGAAGATTGGCACCTTCGTAGCTCAACTGCGCGGGACGCGGGCAGTCGGTGGCGAACGAGACAGGAACCAGGTCCGCAAGATAATCGCGCCACCAGTTCATCTGGCGCTCGAGCAGCGCCGCCGTCAGGTTGGCGCGCTGGTGCGCGGCATAGTCGAGGTAGGAGACCGCCGGCCGCGGCAGCGCGCTCGGCCGGCCCTCGAGCAGGCCCGCATAGAGCGCTCGCCACTCCGCCAACAGTAGTCCTAGGGACCAACCATCACAGACGAGGTGGTGAAAGCAGAGGGCAAGCAGGTGCCGATCCGCTTCCAGGCGCAGCAGCAGCGCGCGCAGCAGGGGTGGTTGCTCCAAGCGGAAGGGCCGGCGGTGGAGGCTAGTCACGATCTGCGCCAGCCCGGCGCTGCGCCGGGGTCCAGGCAACTCGCTCAGGTCGACCAGGGCCGGAGCCCAGCCGAGCGGGACGGCGTAGACCAGCTCAGGCAGGGCCTCGCGCCCGCGGAAGCCGCAGTGCAGGACCTCGTGCCGGGCGACTAGCTCCGCCAGCGCGGCGCTGGCGGCGCTGGCATCCAAAGCACCCGCGATGGTCAAGGCGACGGGCACATGGAAGAGCACGGAACCCGGTTCCAGGCGTTCGACCAACCACAGGCCCTCCTGCTCGAAGCTTGCTTGCGGTGGCAGGGCAGGGTCGGCGCGCAGGATGCGCTCGCGGCGACGCTCGCGCATGCGGCTCGCTTGGGTCAGGAACAATACCACCTCATGGCGATTTTGCCGCAAAGACTCGCGCAATTCGGGGGTGAGGGCGGCCTTGTCGGAGCGATAGCGCAAGCTCTCACCATCGACCCAAAGCTGGATACCGGCAGACTTGATGCGCTCCAAAAGGTCGAGAATCGTCACTGCGAACCCCCAGCGCGATGAGCGCAAAGCCTAATCAGCGCATGTCCCAGCAAGCCAAAGTCAGGATGCGAGTGAGGCTGGTGCCGAGATTGGTAATCAAGAGCCAGTTCGCACTATATCACATTTTCGCCGCGATCGATCACTCGCAAATTCACACGCCAAGCATTTTCGAGCTGCGACACCTTAACATGATATCACATGATTCCCCGGAGCGAGCTCAGCGCTCCCTTGTCTCGGCGCTGCCCGCTTTGCCGGCTTGACTTGCCGGAATATTCGGTCTAGGCTTGGTTTGCATACCCACCCAAAGGTCTGGTGCTGTGCGAGTCGATTCCCATCTGGAGGCCCGTCATCGATATCGGGGAATTACAGCGTGCCGTAGAAGACGCCGTCTTCGATTTCTGTGTCCTGGCCGAGTCTAGCTTCTCCTTAGATGAAGTGATGGCCTACGCCACCGAGAAGATCGGCGCGCACGAGCAGCTGGAAGCGCTGGTCACGCAGGCACTCGATGAGGAAGAGGAGATTTTTACCGACTACCGGCGCGGCACTTACGTGCCTCGCGAAGTGTTTTTCTACGACCGCAAGTTCCTTATCTCGCTGACCGAGCTCGAACGCAGGCGGGGCATCCTCATTCCAGGCCACCGTTTCGCACCCTTTGCCCAGAGTATGGTGCCACCGGGAAAGTACGCCCTGACCTGGCAGCGCGGCAAGGAATTGCCGACCAAACAGATCAGCATCAGCCTACGCGACCTGCATATCTTCTTTTCCCTCTTCGACTATACCCGTATGGTCGAGTTCCTGATCGTCGAGGACGATCGCAATACCAAGGTGTTGTTGTCCTCGACGATTGACGACACGATGAAGGTCTTCATCACCGTCTACGACCTTTCCGCCATCCTCAAGGCAAAACCGGATCTGGTCACGATCGAGGCGACAGTCGAGAGTTGGGAGGCCGGGGCCTACCGCCTGCGACCGATCGACCTGGACCACAGCCCAGTGGGGCGCCAGAAACTGTCCAAATGGTGTCGCGACCTTGAAGAAACGCTGTATGTGGAAGTCCTTGCCCTGCTCGGTACCGAGGTCGACATCAACGAACAGCTGGCCTGGGCCTTCTTTATGGGGCCGAGCAATCTGACGCGCAAGCCGCGCATCCACGTGGGCGGTTTCTTGGAAAAGATGGGAGCGATTGACCTGATCCGGCTGAAAGGGGTACCGATGCTGTGGTACCGCGGCCAAGAGCCGCTGGACTCCATAGGCGACGAGCCCGAGGAAGGCGCTTTCAACGGTGTGCTGGACAGCATGGACGGGATTCTGATCGATATCGGCTGCAACTTGCGCCAGGTGGAGATCGAGGCCTACATGCGCGACAACCTGTACTCGGGCCGCAACAATCTCGACGAGGTACAGGCCCGAATCGTGGCGACGCGGCTGGCCTTGCAATTCGTCAATCCGATCCAGGAAAACACGTTCAATGGCCTGTTCGAGGATCTCTGGGACGAGGTCAGTGCCACTTACAACCGCTTCGCGGACCAACGACCTGGCAAGATCCGCCACGAGTGCCTGATCCTGACGGACAAGATGACTCATTGGATGGCGCGCCTCAACTTCGAGGGCAAGCGCCTTGAGTTGGCGCAAAAGAAGGAGTTCATGGCCCTGACGAGCCTGGCCTCAATGCTGTATCACACCTTGATCGCGCTCAACCAACAGCCGTGCGAGGTCAGCGCGGAGGAATTGGGCTCGCTCATGAGCACGCTGCCAACCCTGATCGGTCAGGCAGACCAACTGATGCAGACGATCGACCAGCAAATCTCGCCGTCCCAGAACAAGCCCGCCAATCGCCCGGTGTTCCGCGTCATCAAGGGTGGCAAGGACGAATAGGCTTTTGTGTCACACGAAGGCTCCGAGTGGCCGCGCTAGGTTTCCTGCCGTCGGAGCGAAAGTCGCGTACTTGATTTGATCCTTACACGCGCTCCCCTGGCAATTGCGTTAGGGCTAGGTTAGACTATGTCTGTCACCTAGGGTCGACGACTTGAAAGCCCCGCAGGAGGAGCCGATGAAACACGATGAATTTGTGCGCTATGCGATGTCCGACAGAGCCCTTTGTGCGGCGTTCTTCAAGCATTTCATGAGCGAGTTGGCGGGCGTGTTGGACTTCAACCAGCTCAAGCAGGAGAACGGCTCCTACGTGGCGACCAACCTGCGCAGGACGATCACGGACCTGCATTATCAGGTGCCGTTGCAGGAAGACAACGAGGTCCGCTGTTCGATCTTAATGGAACACAAGAGTGGTGGCAGCGCACGTCCTGGGACCAGCAGCCTGGTCTTTCAACTGCGCGTTCAGGAAGTGGCGCTCTTGCAACATTACAGCCGGGAAAATCCGGGAAAAAAGCTGCCGATCGTGTTCTTGGTGGGGCTCTACCACGGGCCGCGCCCCTATGGGGGGCCGCGGACCGTGGCCGAGCTCATCGCCGGCCCGCCAGATCTGATCCCGGCCCGCTGGAGCCATAACGACACGCTGCTGATCGACCTCAACCAGCTTGACGAATCCAAGCTGGAGGAAGGCAAGCTGAGTTTGTTCCTGAGCGTCCTGAAAATCATTTACGACGCCGACTTCATCGACAAGTTCAAGGCGATGCTGCCAAGATTAAAAAACTACGACGTGAGCCATGAAGGCCGGGAGTTTTTAATCGCACTCAACCACTACCTGCTCTCCAACGCCCGCTGGGAAAGTCTGCCCGAGTTTCGGGAAATTGCGGTAAAATCATACTCTGAAGAAGTGGGAGGTGCCGTTATGACCATCGCTGAACTCCTCAAGAAAGAAGGTCGCACGGAAGGCCTGGAGCAGGGTGAAAAAAAAGGCCGCATGGAAGTCGCAAAAACCATGGTTCGCAGTGGGTTAGACTGGGAAACAATTGGAAAATACACAGGGCTTTCCCAAGAAACGATTGCGTTGTTGGCCAAGCAGGCCTCCTGACACGCCTCACGCGAAGCCGCGAAGATGAAGCAATGCACATGACCATCGCTGAACTCCTCAAGAAGGAAGGCCGCATGGAAGTCGCAAAAACCATGGTTCGCAGTGGGTTAGACTGGGAAACAATTGGAAAATACACAGGGCTTTCCCAGGAAACGATTGCGTTGCTGGCCAAGCAGGCCTCCTGACACGCCTCACGCGAAGCCGTTCACACCAGGTTTGGTTTGATCCGCTGATTGGCAAGCTGGTGTAGCTTGGCTAACCTATATGCACGTCATTCGTGCGAGTGCTCCGCCAGGTAGGTGAAGAAGCGTTCCTCGACGGCCCGCAACCGTCGGGCCAGCTCACGGGCGATGTTCATTTGCAGCACCGAAAATTGAGCCAGGTCGGTCTGGCGCAAATGATAGAAATTGCGCGGGGCCAGGCAGATCGCCTCACAGGCGGTGAGCGCGCGCACCGATGCCGAGCGGCGGCAGGGGTCGATCCAGGACATCTCGCCGATGCAGTCGCCCTCGCCCAACTGGCAGATCGGGTATTCGCGGTCACCCGCGCGTTTGACCACCTCGACCCGCCCCTCGAGCAGCACGAAGACCACACCCGGCGCCTCGCCTTCGCGCACCAGCCATTGACCTGGTGTGTAATGTCCCTGGTTGGCACCCTCGAGCAGCTGTTCCAGTGCACTCGGTGCCAACCCGCCGAAAATCGGCATGTCTTGTAGTCGCGCGATGTAGGCGGCAATCATGGCATCTCCCTCACGGGCCTTTGTTCCATCTTGAGCCTATGCCGGTCAGCTGTCAATCGAGTTAACGCCAAAACGCCGGGGCGACGACACCGCGAGCTCAGTCGTAGACCTCGCACTCCTCCTCGGGCTCCTCTAGGTTCCCATAAAGGCGGGCCAGATCCATCGCCAGGACCCGCTGGCTGACCTTCTCGGACTGGGGGATATCCAGCTTGAAATAGAGCTCCGTTACCAGGTTGCGGATGCGGCCGACCGTCTTGTTCAGGCGCCGCGCGATCTCCTCGTTCTTGTAGGCGATCAGGCCCCAGACCGTCATTTCCAGCTCATTGAGCTGGGCCTGTTCGACCCGGCGCGCCAGGCGCTTGAACTCATCGGTCGTCTCGGGGTTGATGAAGATTTTCGACCCGGAGCGCACCACGCATTGCAACGTGGGTATGAACATCTGGTACTTGTCCTTGGGGATGAAGCCGTTGCCGCCCTCGACCTCGATCGCCTTGACGTGGCGCTTCTCGTGGGTCAGCGCCACGACCGGCGTCATGTTGCCCTCCTGGCGCAGGCGGCGCAGGACTTCGATGCCGTCGATGCCGGGCGGCATGCTGATGTCCAACAGCAGTACATCCGGCTTGAGCTCGCGCACCAGCTTGAGCGCTTGCGCCCCATTCTCGGCTTCACCCACGACCTCACAGGCCGGATCTTCTCGCAACAAAGTAGCGATGCCCTGTCGGGTAAAATACTCATCCTCGGCCAAAACGACCCGGATTCTATCGACCATGATGGTTCCCTCGCGTATGGTTTCGACTCCTTCTAGCATAGCGGAATGAACCCCAGGTAAAAACCCTTTTTTCGAAGCGCCAGTTCCTTAGCGACGAGCGCTCATTTCGACCCGGTCCTGGCTGTCGACCCGGTAATGGATGCGTTCGCCTTGCGCTTGACACTTAATGCGACACGTCACCAGGACCCAGGACTGAGCGGTGTGAGGACGCTGTAGCGGATTGTGGAGCACGAGGACGACAGAACCCCACTGGCGCTCAACCTCTAAATGGCCCGCATAGAGGTGGGGATGGGTGGCGATATCAACGACGCGATAGCCATCGCCAAGGCAGGCCCTGACAGAAGCTGACTGCAGTGCGGCGGACTCGGGCGTGGGAAAACCTCGTTCGGCCAAAACGGCAAAGGCGACCATGCCAGATATAAAAAGCAAACCCAAGGATTTTATGATCATCCACCTCCCTCTGCGCCACGCCAGCTCAGCTACAGCAAGGCACGCGCCAAGGCGCACAAATCCTGGTTAACTATTGATTTCAGTGTATTTGCAAGAATGGGACTGGCGCCGGCCATTATATATCACTGTTTCTTTCAAAACAAAGCGGATCCATATCCAACATCTGTTCGGAAAATTTCCCGCCACCGGCTTGGGCGGTGCGGCCTGCGCCGCACCACCCGTCCGCCTTCTTCCTTTAGTGAGCGGCGCTGAGGATCTTGTCCAGCGACCAATCACCCATTTCAAAGCACTCCTCGTCCAGGTCACAGATCGTCTTGACCAAGCGCGCGCTGACCAGGTACGGATCCATGTTGGCGCCGGGCCGGCGGTCTTCCAGGTAGCCGCGACCCTCCGTCGCCACCATGACCGGGATGCGGATCGATGAGCCGCGATCGGCTACGCCCGACTTGAACTGGTCGATATTGCAGGTCTCGTGGGCGCCCGTCAGGCGCAGCTCCAGGCCCGTACCATAGACCTTGATGTGCTCCTTGTGCTTGCCTTCCAGCTTGAGAATGGCGTCGTCGATCGCCTCGCGACCGCCTTTGCCGCGGGTCGCCTTGGTCGAGAAGTTCGTGTGGCAGCCAGCGCCGTTCCAGTCGCCCAGCATCGGTTTGCAGTCAAAGGAGGGCGTCATCCCGAATGCTTCACCCAGACGGTACAGCAACCAGCGCGCAACCCAGAGGTGATCGCTCATGTTCAGAATGCCGCTGTCCTCTTCGGCCACACCGCGATAGCCGATCTGGAACTCCCACTGACCGGGCATGACCTCGGCGTTGATGCCGTAAATCGAGAGACCCGCATCCAGACAGGCTTGCGCGTGACGCTCCACCAGCGGACGTCCGAAATTGACATCGTGCCCGACCGAGCAATAGTAAGGGCCCTGGGGCGCGGGGAATCCGTTCACGGGGAAGCCCAGCGGGCGGCCGTCCTGAAACAGCGTGTACTCCTGTTCGAAGCCGGCCCAGGGCTCCTGCTCGGCACCACCGGCCTCGAGAGCGGCGCGCAGGGCGGCGCGGCTGTTGGAGGCGTGGGGCGTGCCATCGGGGTTCAGCACTTCGCACAGCACCAGGAAGTTGCCCTCGCCGCGAATCGGATCGGCGCAGAAGAAGGCCGGCTCCAGGAGCAGATCGGAACTGCGGCCGGGCGATTGGTAGGTGGAAGAGCCATCGAAGTTCCAGCGGGGGAACATGTCCAGGGAAGGGGTGCCATCGACGCGAATCACGCGCGCCTTGGAACGGAGCCGGCGGGTGGGAACCGCGCCATCCAACCAGATGTATTCAGCAAACTTCATAGTGGCCATCGCTGTGTATCTCCTTGGGTACTGCCCGTAAATTGTGGGGGCGGCCAGCTTGACCGCGCCCCGATGTCCGCCTATAACCAATTTGCGTGCCAACCGCGACCACAACCACCAAATCACTTGTTTTAATATGTTTACCTGACTCGACGACCACAACTCTGACGCTTGCACCCCGAAAAACCTCTTACAAATTTGTAGGTGAGCAGCATAGAATGACATTTTTGTATGATCAGAGCGCTATTAACGCGGTCAGACCTTGGTTGGTCCCTGGTAGAGTCGTTTGGACTCTTACATTTTTGTCGGATCCCTCGAGTGCCGTGCCTGTGGTGCTGGGAAACCGAAAAAAAGTCGCTTGCTGGTAAACTCACCGGAAACTTGCGGAGTTTGTGAGGCCGGGCAGCATGCATCGATTGACAGTTTACCCACACCGTCGTACAGTTTGAGGGATCAACTATGCGCCGCGGATTCGCTATGTAGCTGAGACAAGGGGTGGCCGGGTTCATGAAACCGACGCAGATCGGAGAGTTTTCCGAAGAGGAAAAGCACCAGCTGCTGGAGCGAATGCTTCGCGAAGGCACCCTGCCCCGCCCGCACCGCACCCAGCTCGGCGCCGCCAACCCCTTGAGCGGCACCAAGCCTCGTACCGCGATCGAACTCCTGCTCGTCGACCTGGTTCTCGACAGCCAAGGTCGGCGTTTGGGTGTTTACGATCCCATCGTGCTCACCACCCATGACTGGGACCTGCTGGCGCCTGTGCTGAGCGCGCGCCTGGAAATTCCCATCGAAGTCGAGCGCTTGGCTAAAGCCACGACCCTGGCCGCGGCCGCCTCCTTGCTGGAGCGCAGCGCCCAGCCCGCCCTCGTTTGCCCGCCGCTGGTACACGCCGCCGACGAGGATCCGCTGCCGCCGCTTTCGCCCCACCAGCTGCGTTTCTGGTTCTTCCACCAGCTGGAAGGGGCGACGCCAGCCTTCAATCTGCTGGCCCATATCGCCGTGCAGGTACCCCTCGACCTGGAGCGCCTGAGCCGTGCCGCTCTCGAAGTCTATGGCCGCCATCGCATTCTGCGCACGCGCTTCCCCAGCCACGATGGCGAACCGATTCAGGTCCTGTTCCCCATCGAGCGCCTGCGCCCGACGGTGATTGACCTGAGTGGCTTGCCGCAGCCCGTCGCTGCCGCTGAACAGTTGATCGGTCGCAACGGGGGCGCGCCGCTCGATCCAACCAACGGACCCCTCTCACGCCTGCTGATGCTGCGACTCGGCCCCGATCAACACTGGATCTCCCTGTGCCAGCACCAGCTGATCGCGGATACCCGTTCTGTCCAGCGCTATTTCGAAGAGTTGGTGGCCGCCTACGAGGTGCGCCCCATGCAGCACTGGACGACCGTACGCTACAGCGATTTCTCGCGCTGGCAGTGGCACAACGCCAAGCACCAGTGGCAGGCCCAATTCGCTTACTGGAGCGAGCACCTGCAGGGCATGCCAGACCGCCATCAGCTGCCGACCGATCGACCCCGACCCAGTATCCAGCGCTTCGAGGGTGGCCATGACCACTTCGAGCTCGGCCCGCGCCTGCTGCGCGCCTTGACGAATCTCGCGGAGCTGGAGGGAACGACCCTGGCCGTCGTCCTGGCCACGGCCTTCACCGCCTTCCTCCATCGCTACGCCCAATCGGACGATATCGTCTTCGGTACCCGGATCGGCGCCCGTGACGACGATCCAGCCCTACCGGCACTCGTGGGGCCCGTGGCCAATGCCCTCGTCCTGCGACATCAGATCACCGATAACCCAGGCTTCATGACGCTGCTGCACCGTGTGCGACACACCTGGGATGAGGCGATGCGATACCGGCACCTGCCCTTCCCTTGCCTGCTCGAGCAGCTCCAGTCCGAACGGGATCTCAGCCAGAACCCGTTGTTCCAAATCGAGATGGTTTGGGATGAAGGCTTTCGCGAGATCGAGCTGGCCGGCAAGCCGATCATGGTCATCCGCGACCACGCCAGGGTCTCGCTCAACGATTTGACCCTGATCTGGTCCACACGGGACGATCACATTCAGGCCTCGCTCGAGTACAATCTCGATCTCTTCGACCCCGTCACCGCGACCCGCATGCTGCGCCATTTCCGCACCCTGCTGAGCGGCCTGGCCAAGCACCACCACGAGAGCATCGGCGAGCTGCCACTGTTGACCAAGGAAGAAGCCGAAACGATCCTCGTCGATTGGAACACGACCGCCATCAACCTCGGACCGATCGCCTGCATCCAGGACTTGTTCCACCGCCAGGTCCAGCTCACGCCGGACGCGCCGGCACTGGTCTACAGCCACCACGGCGGCGGTGAATTGAGCTACGCCCAGCTCAACGCCATCGCCAACCACCTGTCCCACCTCCTGATCGAGCGCGGCGTTGGGCCCGAATACAACATCGGCCTGTGCTGCCGGCGCTCGCCGGCACTGGTCGTGGGTATGCTGGCGATTCTCAAGGCCGGAGCGGCCTATCTGCCACTGGATCCAGATTTTCCCAGTCAGCGCCTGCAGTTCCAGCTCAACGATGCCGCCGCGCCGGTGGTAATTGTCGAGAACCTGTGCCGGGATCGCATGGGCGACTATGCCGGATTACTGCTCGTCATCGACCGCATGGGTCACATCGCTCATGGCGGTCACCGCGGTGACAACCCGGTAGGCCAGGTGCGCGACTTTCACCGAGCCAGTCTGTTCTACACCTCGGGTTCCGAAGGCTTGCCCAAGGGCGTCGTCACCACTCACCGCGCCCTCGTCAACCGCCTGCGTTGGGCACAAGAGGTGTTTCCGCTGTACGCCCACGACCGCTTTTTGACCCTGGCGCCGGCACATTTTGACATCGCCCTGTGGGAGCTACTGGCCCCACTCGTCAGCGGTGCCCAACTGGTGCTGGCGCTACCGGACGCCCACAAGGACATTTCCCAGCTGGTCCAGCTCCTGGCCGCGCAGCGCATCAGCGCCATGCACGTCCTACCCAGCTTGCTGCAGGCACTGCTGCAGGAGACCCGCATCTTCGCCGCCGAGCACCTGCGCCTGGTGTTCTGCGGCGGTGAAGCCCTGCCGCTCTCGACCGTGGTCAGCTTCTATCGCAAAATGCCTGGGCGACTGATTCACTTCTACGGCCCGACAGAGGCAGCGATCAACGTCACTTCGGACTCCTGCCGCGCCGACTTGCAGCAGGTCAGCATCGGCCGCCCAATCGCCAATACCGCGCTGTATGTGCTGGACCGGTTCTTCAACCCGGTCCCGCCGGGCGTCACGGGCGAGCTCTACATCGCCGGCACCGCGCTGGCCCGTTGCTACCAAGGCAAGCCCCGCCAGACGGCGCTGGCGCTGGTGCCCAATCCCTTCGGCGGCGAACATCCCTTTGCCGGCGCCGGCTCGCGCCTCTACCGCAGCGGCGACCTGGCCCGGCTGGCACCTGGCGGCAAGATCATCTTCCTCGGCCGCCGCGATCGCCAGGTCAAGATCAACGGCTTTCGGGTCGAACTGGACGAGATCGAGCGCCTGTTGGAGCGCATCGACAAGGTCGCCAGCTGCGCTGTCGTCTGCTATGCGCCGAGCGAGGGCGTGCAGCGACTCGTCGCCTACGTCAGCCCGGTCGAGGGCATGCATGTGACCGCCTCGGAAATGAACGAGCAGCTGAGTCGGCTACTGCCCGAGTCGATGGTGCCATCGGCCTATATTATCCTCGGCCACCTACCGCGCCTGCCCAACGGAAAGGTCGACCGCCAGTCCCTGCCCAAGCCGGGCAGCGAGTGGATCACGACCTCCGTGCCCTACGTGCCGCCACGCACGCGCGAGGAACACGTGCTAGCGGCGCTCTGGGAACGACTGCTGGGTCTCGAGCGGGTCGGCATCCACGACAACTTCTTCGGCCTGGGCGGCAACAGTATGCTGACTTTGCGCATGGAGGCGCAGGCTGTCGAGGCCGGCCTGCCGCTGTCGACGCGCAAGGTCTTCGAAAAGCCAACCATCGCCCAGCTGGTCAGCACCCTGGGCGAAGGCCAGGAGCTGCCTCCGCCCAAATCGCTGCTCGTGACCGAGCGCTTTGCCGCGCAGGTCGCGGAACAGCCCGAGGCCGTGGCCCTGATCGAGGAGGACGGCCCCAGTTTGAGTTACGCGGAGCTGGCCGAGCGCGCCGAGCGCCTGGCCGCCCGCCTGGCCCGGATCGGCTTGACCCGCGACGCCGGCGCCGCCTGTGCCTGGCTGCCCAGCGAATGGCCGTCCGCGCTGTTGGACCAGGCCTGCCAGCGACTCGACCTCGACGCCGTCCTTGTCGACCGGGGCACGCGCCTGCCGAACTGCGCGGCGCCGCTGCTGCTGATCCATGCCGATCAAATCGCCGCACCGACGCCGCTGCGGCCCAGCCACCCGAGCGACTCCGCCCTGATCACCCTCGAACCTACCGCAACCGGCGCGCTCGACATCATGACCCACGCCCATCGCGACCTGGTCCACACCTTGGCCAGCCTGGCGTTTGTACCTGGCATGAAACGGGCCGATGTCTTCTTGTTGCTGGAACCCTACACGCCGGCCTGGTTGCTATGGCCGCTGCTCGAGGGCGCGCGCCTGGTCCTGCCCAAGTCCGAGACGCGGGGGGACACCGTCGCCGTCAACCGCCTGATCCAACGCACCGGCACGACCACCGCGATGCTGGGACGCAGTGCACTGAGTACCTTCCTCAAAGCACTGCGACCGGGCGACACCGGCCTGAAGTTGATCCTAGAGGGCGAAATTCCCGTGCTGGAGGCGCGCACACTGCTGGGTCGTTACCGTCAAATTTGGCACCTGCTCGGCTACCCGGAGGCCTGCTTCTGCAGTGGCCGCGGCCTCGTCGACGCCCGCGCCCTGGAAGACGCCCACGCCCACGTCGGCGTCAGTGGACCGGTACACGGCGTCTGGCTCTACATCCTGGACCAGACGCTGCAACCGCTCAAGCCCGGCATGCTGGGCGAACTCTACATCGGCGGCAAGACCCTGACGTCAGGCTATTTGGGCCAACCGCGCCAAACGGCGGAGCGTTTCGTGCCCGACCCCTTCGCCCACGGCGACCACGGCCGCCTCTTCCGCACCGGCCGCCGCGCTTTCTACCTCACGGATGGCCGGATCTTCTTTCCTTAATATAGCAAGTCATTCCGATCTTGACCTGCCGACGCTGTAGCGCAAGATGCAATCTTGCGCCGGGCGGCGGGTGAAAGTGAATGAGATTTTTCAAATAAAGCGCCATCCCGTGAACATCCCTCTACGCGAATTTTTTTCGAGCGAAGTTGTGACAATGCACCCATGCAATGCAATTAACAATGTCGGCGCGTTGATCGGTTGTACTACCTAAAACATTTGAAAATAGACATATGGGCTATTGTTTTGGATCTTTTTGTGGCCTGTTTCGCTCAGGTGCTTGAGACGTCCAAAGTTGTGAACCTTCGTTTGTGCAAATTGTTTTTATTCGCCGCACGACCATAAAAGTGTTCGTGCACGTTTTTTAGGGAGTCCGCTGGGACGTCAATGACCTAAAACACATTGTTTTTATTCGCGCCAAGGAGAGAGGAGCGCTGCTCCAACTTGTGCACGCGTATCTTTTTTGAAGAAGAGGTCGAAATCAAAGTGATTTTGCAGGTTTAAGGACAGTCAAGGCATAGGTTTTCGCTTAACAAAGCGATCTAATGTGTCACCGATAAGCTCTCGCAATGCGGCGCGGTTGTGGTATGGTTTGTAAAAAGTGCCCAAAAAAAGTGTTTTAGGACTTTTCCCTTCGTGCGAAGACCATGTGCACGTTGCTCGAGCGCCCTGCCGCCTACCGGGAGCGCAGGTACATTTGTGCCAAGCGCCTTTCCCATCCCTCCCCGGATCGTTGCAATGTGTGCCGATCGCCGTGACGCCCGTCAGAACCCATCGGCAAGGTGCGCCTGAGCTTGTGACAGGTCCAAAAGGGCCTGTGAAACTGTGACGAACTATCTGGACCATCCCCGGCGCAGGATTGCAACTTGCGCTACAGTGCCTGCGCACGGGATTGTGCCGCCGGCCTGCGCAAGTCCGAGTCCCTGGAGCCGGGCCGAACTGCGGTTTGCGCCGGGGGTTCTACCTCTGGTACAATAAAATTGACCCACGCTCGAAACATTTGCTGGAGGAAATATCATGACTGACGCAAGCTCAGGCAATCCCCTGTTCCAGGGCCTACCCATGGACATGACGGCCTGGATCAAGTACCTCGAGGAACTGCGCGACAAACTGATCGGCATGGGTGGCACCACCTCGCTGGGCCTGGACAGTGGCCTGTTTCGAGAAACGCTAGAGAAGTTGATCAACCACTTTCAAAGCTTGGCCAGTGCTGGCGGTCAAGTACCTACGGACCCCAGTGCCTGGGTGCAGTGGGTCCAAGACAGCTTCAAATCGGTGGTTGATCCCCAGAAATTTTCATCGATGATGGACCCCAACGTGTTTTTCACGCAGCTGCAGACCCTGGTTAAGAGCAGCCAGGAGAGCTTCAGCCTGCCCGGCGGCCACGGCCTGCCGCAGCTGAATGAATGGCTCGATCCGGGCTTCTGGCTGCGGACGAGCGAACGCAATCTTCGCCAAACGGCCGATTTGTTGGCCACCTGGAGCAACACGGGAACCACCAAACAGGAATGACGCGGACGGGGGTTTCACCAAGGTGGAACCCCCCTCGCACTTACAGGCAGTTCTCCAAAATCAACAGCAGGTCGATCAAGTTGACGAGACCATTGCCGTCGGGATCGTAGTTGGGCGAATAGTTGGGCGGGTTTTGCCAGGCGGGCAGGCGGCCACCGTCGATTTGGATGACTTGGACCATGACCTCGTCCAGGGCCTCGCAGTTGGCGCTGTCGGTTACGGTGACGGTGTAGACGGTCGTTCCTGTCGGCGTGGCCAGGGGCGTGGCACTATGGGGATCGTCGAGACCGTCCGTAGGCGACCAACTATAGCTATAGCCTCCGGCTCCGGCCAGACCTGACGCGGATAAGCTGACGCCATTACCCGCACAGGTGCTGACATCATCGCCGGCATCAGCGGCCAGACTGCTGCTGGCACAGTCGGCGGCGACGCTGTAGAGCTGGGGGCGCCAACTCTCGAGCGAACAGCGCATGCGGCGCATTTGCTCAGGGGTGAACTCCCACATGCAGAGGTCGTCGGAGTAATCCATATAATTGTGGATGGGGTCAGGGTCGCCACAGGTGTTGGGTGCGGCACCGGAACAGTCGCCGAAATTGGGCTGGTTCTCGGGCAGGGTATCGCAGATCAGGTCGCCGCCCGTGTAACAGCCCGGCGCGGTGACGGAGGAACAGCCGTTGAAAGTGTGCTCCAGGCCCAGGTAGTGACCGACCTCGTGGGTGACGGTGCGACCGAGGTTGAAGGGCTCGAACGGGGCGTTGCGGCCGAAGGTGCTCCAGAGAATTACGACCCTGTCGCCAGGCGTGCCGACAATCGCGCCGCCGCCGTCGGCGGGCAAAGCCGGGACGTAGCCGAGGTTGCCGCCAGCCAAGTTGGTGTAGATGTTGAGATAGCGGTGCGGATCCCAGTTGAGGGTGTTGTAGTAGCCGCCGCCGTCGTTGAACCAGGTCGAATTGGCGGAGCGGGTGATGCCGGTGGTCGGATTGCCGTCCGGATCCTCGGTCGCAAGCGAAAAGTGGATTCCAGTGTAGGTGCCAGGCTCGCCATTGCTGCCGACCAGTGCTAAAAAGTCCTCGTTGAGGATTTCGATTTGGCTGTCCACTAAGGCGTCGCTGATGGCGCCGGTCCCGCTATTGTCGGTGATGATATGAACGACGACGGGCACTTCGTAGACCTGATCAGGGTCGTATTGGGCATCCGGATTGGTCGAGGTGGCGCTGCAATCGGCGCCGACCAACGAGGCCACGGAGCCGAACCGCGCCAGGCGCGTTTCGCGATCCGGGGTGCCGCAACGACTGCCGACGGCTTGCTCCTGAGCCATGCCAGCGAGAGCAATCAGACTCGTGCAGAGTAGGTACAAATATTTCAAAAGATCCTCCAAGAGGACGTGCCATCAGGCCTCGTCCGTTACCCGAAAGCAGCTCGTAGCACCGTGCCCCAGGGTGCCCCAGGGGATTCGACGCGGCTTTCTGGGAGAAATGATAACCCGGCTCGATGGTCTCGGCTAGCCGGAATAAAACCGTAGCACTTAGTCCGTTGCACTTGCGAAAGTTCAAGACTACCGTGTAAAATGCCGTCAGCCGAATCAACTGGCGAACCGAACTCCACCTAGCCGTGGAATCGGCACAGATTACGACGACCGGGGTTATTCACTATGAGAAACGCCATTGTCAGCCTGCTCGTACTTTCCAGCCTGGCGGCCTGGGCCTGGGGACCGAGCGCCGCGACCGCAGACATCAAAATGACGGGCCAGTACATCTGGAACGGGGACCCCAGCAATCCCGGTGACGTCAACGCTGTCTTCACGCCTAAAAAGGGCGACGAATACAACGTCTCCTTCCACTTCAAGTTCCAGGGCTACGAGTACACCTACACCGGCAGCGCTACCGGCAAGCTGGACAACGGCCACCTCGAGGGTGAAGTCAAGGATCAAACCGGCCGCCGCACCTTCGTGTTCGCTGGCGACGCCAAGTCGGGCAACTTCTCTGGCACCCACGCCGAAATCGGCCGTCGCGACAAGCGCCAAGACACGGGCACGCTCACCCTCAAGAAATGAGGATCGCAGGCCCTGACCACGGTTGGGGCCGCGTCACTTGGATACCTGCCATGGCATATGACTCAGGGTTGGCCGAGCGGATCCGCGAAGCGTTCGCGGAGCGCGACGATGTCGTCGAGAAGAAAATGTTCGGCGGCCTCTGTTTCATGGTGCGCGGCCACATGTGCTGCGGCATCGTCGGCGCTGAGCTGATGCTGCGGGTCGGCCCCCTGCGCTACCAGCAAGCGCTGAGCCAAGCCCACGCCCGCGAGCTCGACTTTACGGGTCGCCCCATGCGCGGCATGGTGATGGTCGCCGAAGAGGGCTTTCTGGAGGACGAACAGCTGGCCGACTGGCTGGCGCTCGGTCTCGCGTTCGTCGCCTCGCTGCCGGCCAAATAATCAGATCGGCAGCAGGGCCAAGTAGCTCTCGATGGCGATGGTCTGGGTAAATTGAACGCCGATCCGGCAGTTCTGGCCACCGACGGCGATGATGAAAACGATCTCGCCGAGCAGGCGGAAACCGTGATCAGGGGCGCGCAGCATGACGCCGACATG
The DNA here is from genome assembly GCA_964423555.1 of uncultured Holophagae bacterium. Taxonomy (GTDB): domain Bacteria; phylum Acidobacteriota; class Holophagae; order Acanthopleuribacterales; family Acanthopleuribacteraceae; genus CAYRFM01. The sequence continues at coordinate 28,275 of CAYRFM010000094.1, forward strand.
CTCGCGCACAAGATCCGCGCTCAAGGGCACGTTCAGGCCCAGCCCCAACGTCGAGGCGTCGAATGTTTCGACCCCGATCTCCTCGCCGGTGTCGAACACGAGCACCAGGGACTTGAGATGTTCCGGCAGGCGGTCCCTGCCAATGCGCTCCACACGACGGCGTTTGACTTGATCGTCCACAGGCTCCCTCACGTTCGAAATCCTCGGTATAGCTTAACGCCGCTCGCGACGAAAGTCCACGACAAGCTGTGGGCGCCCCCCTTGGAATCCATGCCGAAGATTCATGAAACCCGACCGTTTTTACGATAGACCCATGTGGCGACTAAGCTCGGACCTGTGGCGAAAAGGATTGAGGCGGTGGACCCTCAGTGACAGAAGCAGACGATCTATGGGACGGCATTCCAACCTGGTCACGGCCATGGCTTGCCCGCTGCTTGGCACTGCTGGCTCTGGTTCTGCTGTTGATCGCGCCCGCCAGGGCCGCCCGCTTCCAGCGCTTCACGATCGAGAATGGGCTGTCCCAGAACTCGGTGTTTGCCCTGGTCCAGGACAACCACGGTTTCCTTTGGATCGGCACCCTGGAGGGACTCAACCGCTTCGACGGCTACCAGTTCAAACAGTACAAGCATCAGCCCCTGGAAGACAGCAGTCTCTCCGATAACTTTGTCCAGACGCTGGTCAAGGATAGCCAGGGCCGGATCTGGGTCGGCACGGCGGCGGGCCTGAACCTTTACGACGAAGCCTCCGACTCCTTTCTCCACTACGAGCTGGGCACGCCCGACTCCAAGCGCTGGGAGATTCATTCCTCGTTCATCGATCACCGGGGCCAGCTCTGGTTGGGCACACAGATGGGCCTTGTGCGCTACCTGCCAGGCGAGGACCGCTTCATCCTGGTCAAACTGGATCGCTTGGAATCGAGTATTCACGCCATCAACCAAGACGGTCAGAACAACCTCTGGCTGGGCACCCGCGAGGGCCTTGTCCGCTACAATAGCGAAACCGGCCGAGCCGCGCGCTATCAGGCCGCGGATTACATGGGCCTGCCCTCCGACGAGGTGCGCAGCCTCCTGCCCGACGGCACAGGTGGCTTGTGGGTGGCGACGAAATTGGGCCTGACCCGTTTTTTTCCCGACCGCGGCAGCTTCCAGCCCTATTTGCCGCACAAAGACAGACCTCAGGGCCCGGCAGGTCTGGACGTCAACGTACTTTACCGCGACCATCACGACAACCTGTGGGTCGGCTACCGCAGCGAGGGCTTGGACCGGCTCGATCAGAACACGGGCGCCTTCATTCACTACCGCTCCGACCCAACCGACCGCGACAGCCTGTCCCATAATGGCGTGATTCAATTGCTGGCCGACCAATCTGGGGTACTCTGGGTCGGCACGGATGTGGGGCTCAACAAGTACGACCCCGCCAGCGACGACTTCGGCCTGGCCCGCCGCCTGACAACGGATCCCCTCTGCCCCGGCTGCGACGACGTACGGGCACTGTGCGTCGACAACCAAAACGAGGTCTGGTTGGGCACCTATGGCCAGGGCTTGACGCACAAACAGTCCGGCACCGCTGCTTACCGCCATTACCGACACGACCCTCAGCGGGCGGACAGCCTTTCGGGCAATATTGTCTGGATGGTGCAATGCGACAGTCATGACCAGCTCTGGGTCGGCACGGATACCGGGCTGAGCCGCTATCTGCCGGAGCGGGACGCGTTCAGGAACTACCCCAGTCGCGGCGAGCGCGAGGGCGGCATCGCCAATCCGACCACCTATACCTTCCTCGAGGATCCGCAAGGCAGGCGCTGGTTCGGGACGGCGGGCGGCTTGAGCCTCTACCGACCGCAAAGCGACGATTTCGCCACCTTCCTCCATGATCCCGAAAAGTCCAGCAGTTTGAGCTCCGACAAGGTCTGGTGTCTCGCAGCGGGCCTCGACGGCCACCTATGGGTCGGTACCGGCGGCGGCGGGCTCAACGATTTCGACCCTGAGAGCGACCGGTCAATTCGCTACGGCTACAACCCCGAACCGGGCCAAGGCCTGCCCAACGGCCAGATCTACTGCCTACTGCCAGGGCGGGGCAACGAGGCGCTGTGGATCGGCAGCCACGCGGGCTTGGCGCGGCTCGACTACGGTCCAACGGAGCATTTCAAGGTCTGGACGGAGGCCGATGGCCTGCCCAGCTCGACGATCTGCGCGCTGCAGTGGGACAACCACGGCCAACTTTGGATTAGCACCAAGCGTGGCCTGGCCTGCCTGCAACCTGAAACGGGCGCGGTCAAGGTGTACCACCGCGATGACGGCCTGCAGAACGAAGAATTCAACGAGAACGCCTCCTTTCGCGGCGCTGCCGGACTGCTTTACTTCGGTGGCGTCGAAGGGTACAACGCCTTCTATGGCGAGCGCATCACGGCCGACACGGTCCCGCCCAAGCTGGTGTTGACCGAGCTGTTCCTGTTCAACCACCCCGTTCGACCCAGCAACGCCAAGGATCGCGGTCTGCTGCCGGTGCCGATCGCCAACATGCGCGAGCTGAGGCTCAGCCACCGCGAATCAATGATCACCTTGGAGATGGCCGCCCTCCACCTGGCACACCCGGATCAGAACGTTTACGAGTACATGCTCGAGGGCCTGGACACCGACTGGCTGCGCACCACGGCCGCCAAGCGTTATGCGACCTACACCGCGCTGGCGCCGGGTCGCTACACCTTCAAGGCCAAGGCCGCCAACCGCGACGGCCGTTGGGGCGACCAGACGGCGCTGGTGATCGTGATCGAACCACCGCCATGGCTGACGATCTGGGCCAAGCTCCTGTACGGGGTGCTGGCCTGCGGCCTGCTCGCCGCCGCATTCCTGTTCTCGCGCCGCAAGCTGCAGCGCGAGCGCGAACTCGCGCAGCAGATGCGGCGACTGGCGGAACAGGACCAGGCGCTGGCAGATTCTGAACGCCGCACGGTGGCGCGCCTGCGCGAGATCGACCGCCTCAAGGACGAGTTCCTGGCCAACACGTCCCACGAGCTGCGCACCCCGCTCAACGGCATCATCGGCCTGGCCGAGACGCTCTCGACCTCGCCCATCATTCGCGATCCCGAAGTCGCCACCCATGTCGAGCTGATCATTGCCAGCGGCAAACGCCTCGCCTCGCTGGTCAACGACATTCTCGATTTCAGCAAGCTCAAGAGCGCCAGTCTGGTGCTCGACAGGAAGCCGGTCAATGCCCACGTGTTGGTGCAGGCGGTGGTCGCCGCCAATCGCGCCACCGCTGAACGCAAGCACATTGTCCTCGAGAACATGGTGCCCCAGGATTTGCCGCTGATCTTCGCGGATGTCAGTCGCCTGCGCCAGATCTTCCAGAACCTCGTCGGCAACGCCCTCAAATTCACCCATAGCGGCAGTGTCCGCATCGACGCCTACCTGGAGACCGACAGCGTCCACTTCACGGTCTCGGACACGGGCATCGGCATCCCGCCCGAGAAGTTGGAGCGCATCTTCGAATCGTTTGAGCAAGCGGACGGCTCCAGTGAACGCCAGTTTGGCGGCTGTGGTCTGGGCCTCTCGATCACGCGTCTGCTGGTCGGCCTCCACGGCGGCGAAATCGCCATCAGCTCGGCGCCCGAGCGCGGTACCCGCATCGCCTTCGACATCCAGGTCGCACGGGAGTCGGAGTTGCGCCTGATGGAACAGTGCGGCTTTCACGATGCGCTGGAGGGCATCGACCACCCGCCCCAGCGAACCGCGACGCTGACTGAGCAGGAACTGCTCGAGCAGGCCAACGACCTGGCGCAGGCCCATTTACTGCTGGTCGACGACGAGCCTGTCAACCGCCGTATCCTGATCAGCATGCTGCTGGCCGAGAATTTCCGCATTACCGAGGCCGAGGACGGTCCAACGGCCCTGCAACTGCTGGAGCGGTCAGGCCCCTTCGATCTGGTGCTGCTCGACCTGATGATGCCGCGCATGACCGGCTACGAGGCCTGCAAACGGATCCGCGAACTGCATCCGGCTCACGAGTTGCCGGTGCTGATTCTGACCGCCAAGGACCAACCCGAGGACCTGGTGCGCGGTTTCGAGAACGGTGCCAACGATTACCTGATCAAGCCGATCAACAAGGTCGAACTGCTGGCGCGGGTGCGCATGCACCTGTCGCTGCTCAACAGCAACCGTCTGTTGGAGGACCAAGTCCGCGACCGCACGCGCGAGCTGCGCGAGAAGAACGAGGCGTTGGTGCGCACGCACCAGCAAATGGTGGTCCAGGAGAAAATGGTCTCGTTGGGCGTGCTAACCGCGGGGATCAGCCACGAGATCAACAACCCGACCAACTTCGTCTATGCGGGTGTCCAGAATCTGCGGGCCGATCTGGACAAGTTCTCGACCTTTTTATTGGACATCACCGAGAACGAGGACCCAGAGATCATGGCCGACATTCAGAAAAAGTTCGGCGCGCTCAACCAGCACATCGGCATCATCCTCGAGGGCGCGGGCCGGATCCGCAGCATCGTGCGCGACCTGCACACCTTCTCCCACAGCGGCGAAGCGGAGGTCAAAGAGGTCGACCTAGCCGAAAACCTGGCCAGTACGCTGAACTTAGTCCAGGCCCAGTACCACGAGAGGGTGCGCTTCGTGACCGATCTCGAGCCGGGTCTGCGCACAGCCTGTACGCCGGCCGAGCTGAACCAAGTCTTCCTGAACCTGATTGTCAACGCCTGCCAGTCGATCGAGACCCGCTTGGCCAAGGCAGACCAGACCGAGTTCGGCACACTCTGGGTGCGCGCCTGGCGGGAGCAAGAGCTGGCTTACGTGGAATTCGAAGACGAGGGTACGGGCATCGCCAAACCGTACAAGAACCGGATCTTCGAGCCGTTCTTCACGACCAAGCCCGTCGGCCAAGGCACGGGCCTGGGCCTATCGATCGCTTACGGCATCGTCGAACAACACGGCGGCCGCATCGAAGTCTTTGACCGCAACGGCCCAGGCGCCAAGCTCCGCGTGCAGCTGCCGTTGAGGCTAACTGTGTAGCTAGAGAGCCTAGTACGACTTTGTCAGGTTGGCTAGGCCAACACTTTTACGCCGGCTCCG
>CAYRFM010000095.1:0-33218 GCA_964423555.1 uncultured Holophagae bacterium
AAGCCAGCGGCTTACCGCACTGGTCCTGGCTCCGCGGACGGGTCGTGTTCCCTACAACTGAGGCAAGCCAGCGGCTTACCGCACTGGTCCTGGCTCCGCGGAACTCCAGGTCGACATTGGTGAAGGCCGACAGCGGCAGGCGTACGGTCTGCATGTTGCTGTTGGCATAGTCGCCGTATGGGACCGTGCCCGACAAATTGGTCAGATAGGCGTGGGGATAGTCCAGGATGGCATAATCGCCGACGGCGACGTCGTTGGACCAACCCGCGGCCGTGTAGAGCCGCACATAGAAATCCTTGCTTTGGCCCTCGGTGTTATAGGCGTCCAGGTAGTTCTGGCCCGCGCGGAAGCTCAGGACACCGTAATTGCGCACGTCGCGCAGACGGCCGATGAACAGCGGGCTGGTGTCGAGGATCGAGAAGCGCTTTGCCGGGCAAACAGAAAGGCCGACCTGGCAGCTGGCGCCACAGCCTGCGGCTATTTACTTGAAGGTTGAGCCGATCTCTTGTTGGGCGTCGGCGACGAGCTTGCGGCGGTTGAGCTCGTAGTTTTTTTGGTAGTGCGGGGGACGGAAGCCGTTGACTCGGGTCAGGTTGTAGGACCAGATCCGCTTGAGGTGAGTCAGCGTCGTGGGCTCGGCACTCTTGCACTTGCCGAGCACCTGGAGCAGCCCCTGGTAGATCGACTTTTTGGCGATGTGAGCATGGTCGACGAAGTTGAGCGTGCGCAACAGCAGCTCGGCCTCGGATTCCAGGATCTCGGGCTGTTCCCAGAGGATCAGGATCTTGAGTTCGAGCGGGATGTTCTTGCTTTCGCTGAAGGCCTTGAAGATGCGCCGGTTGACCTGGGCCGCGACGTTGGGCGGCACGGAAGGATCACGTGCCAGCGCTCGCTTGAGCAGGTCCTCCATCATGGCGTTCTTGTGGTTGTAGACCAGGCCAAAGCGCTTGAGGTCGATCATGGTGATGTTTTCCACGAAGTTGTAGATCTTTTTGAGCTGCTCCAGGTCGTGGTAGTTGATCGCCAAGGAGAAGACGGAGTCGTCGTGCTTGCCGCCAAACCGGTTCTGCAGCTTGCGCAAGTTGCGCAGCTCGCGGTTGATGCGCTCGAGCAGGTGGTCGAGATCCGCGAAATTGGCCTCCAGGTCCTGGCGCAGATCGCCGAGGAAGGTCGTCGGCAGCAGGCGCGAGCGCTCGAGGTCGCGCAACTTGCGCAGGGCCTCGCCCTGGGGTCGGGTCACCCGTTGGGCCTCGAGGACCTGGTACTCCAGGGCCTGCAGGTGCTCGATCAGGCTCTCGCCCTGCTGGTCGGAGGCCAGTTTGGGCAGGAGCCGCAGCTGGGCCTCTAGGGCAGTCTCGAGGTTGGGCGCGTAACAGTCGCCGAGGCTGAAGACGTCGAAACGCAGGCGTCGCGATTCGAGCGGGTGCTGGGTCATGCGCTCGCGCAACTCGGCACGGACCTGGTCGAGCAGCTCCTGCAGGTGGAACTCGTTTTCGACGATGAAATTCTGCTTCTCGGCTAGGCTGTCCTTGTCGAGCTCGCCCTCCCACTCGCTCAACGCTTGGTTGAGCTGGGCCTGGCGCGGCAGCGCGTGTAACTCCTTGAACAGTTGATCCAATTGACTGTAGGCCGCTTGACCCTGATAGTCGAGCGCGCGCTCGAAAATGCGCTGGTAGCGCTCGGCGTCCAAGACTTCGTACTCAAGCATGCGGACCTTGAACAGGATCAGGTCGATGACGATGCGGAAGGCGCGGTCCAGGGTGGCCTGCGGGATCTGACCCAGGTAAACGCCGTGGTAGACGCGCTCGACCAAGACCTCGGTCGTGGCGCGCAGGTTCTCAAGTGCTTCCTCAAGCTGGTTGAAACGCATCAGGTTGCGCTCGAACTCGTCGAAGTCCTCTGAAATATCGCGCAGCTTGCGGTGGTAGCTCTGGCCCGCCAACAGCACGCGCCAGGCGACGACCTTGGCGTGGAAGTCGCAAAGCGGCTCCAACAGGGTCGCATCCAAGTGCACGGCCTCGGCCTGCAGCTGTTCCAGTTCCGCCTCCAGGGCCTTGACCGGGATCTTGGGCAGGACATCGCCCAACAGCGCGTCGCCAGGTTGCTCGTCGAGCAGGTTGCGCTCGCTCTCGATGCGGTCTTCGATCGCCTGGGGCAGCGCCGTTTGCGGGTTGGCCTTGCGGTACTCGAACAGCAGGCCAAATACTTCCATCTTCAGGCTCTGGAGTTTGAGGCGATTCTGGGCGAGCCAGGCAGTCGCCTCGTCGGCTTCCTTGGCCGAGAGCAGACCGAACTTGAGGTCCGAGGCGATGGCGGCATGGGCCTCGCCGTTGGCCTTGGCCGATTCCTCAATGCAGCGCTCCAGCTCGAAATAGAGCGCCGAGACCTCGGCGACGTAGGTCTCGGCCGGCGCTCGCGCGGCGGTGATCTGGTCCAGCAGGGTGTGGAACTTGCCCTCGTGGTATGCGGACTGGATGATGAAAAAGGTGACTTTCTTGATGCGGGTCTCGACCTGTTCCTCGGCGTCGAAAATACTGAGGAACTCCTGGCCGCGACGCACGGGCGTGATGAGCGCATACCAGTTCCCGGCCTCGACCAAGGTCTGGTTGTCGGCAAGGGGCAAACCGCTGAGCCGCTCCAGTTCCTCGCGCAGCTTTTCAGATTTGCGGTCCAGAACCCACATGCCCTTCTCGATGACCCGGTTCATGACGCCGACATCGCCGCGCGAGACGGACTCGGTGAGCCACTGCAGGGCGTTGGTGTGGCGCAGGTGGTGGACGTCGTCGAGGATGCCGTTGAGCAGGCGGAACTCCAGCTTGGACTGGCGGGGCACGCAGACGGCGCGGGCAAGGATGTCCAGTTTCCGGCTCACGGAGCGAGTCAGCTGGGCCATGGTCTGGAAGCGCTGCATTTCCTCGAGGTTGGTTTTGACCTTGCGGTCAATGTCGAGGTTGCGGAACTGGATCTGACGCTCGCGGTGCTGGTCCTCCTCGAGTTGGGCCAGGATTTTGCGCTGAGGCGAGACAAGGAACTTGCGGATGCGGCGCAGCACCAGGATAGTCGGGTTGCGGAAGTGGCTCTTGATCAGGTGGAGGTAGCTGATGTCGAAGGGCACGGGCATGCCAATATCTTTAATGATGTAGCGCAACAAGGGGCCGGTCTGGCTGCGCAACTCCGCTTCGTCGATGCCCTTGAGCGCGCCACGGCCGAGCTGGTTGATCAAGGTCGCGAGTTGGGCCATGGTCTCGGCATAGGCCTCGTGGCTTTCGGCGAGATCAAGGTCGAAGCCCTCGACGAGCTCACAGAGCGCGTTGTTGATTTGTTCCGGGCGAATGCCCTCCCTGGAATCCATGCAACCTCTCAAGCGACCGGTCCACAGGTCGGCCACAGGGGCCGGCGGGACGCGGGGTCGTTTCATTATAGCCTCATCGGCGCGGAATCGAAGCGCCCAAGGTGCAATCCATGGTCGATGCTGCAAAACGCTTGGAGGCAAGGGTTTGGCCTAGAAGCAAGCGATCATGCTGGCACTGTTCGAACTGTGAATCCCGGATAATTGTCGCTGCTTCGATAATTGGCATAATGAGATTCGTACTACGATTCGATAATGTATCTGGATCACCTTTCGTTTTGGTCGACAAGGGTTCATTATTTTCGATTGAGCTCGGGGATGGGGCATGAGCGTTACCGGCGATGGTCTGCTGGAGGACAAACTCCAGAAAATCCTCAAGACCGAAAACGAGGAGTTGTTGCGGGGCTTCATCCACAACACGCTCGCCGGCAATCGCCCCCATGCGGTGGCCTTCTTCCAAAAGGCGATCGCCTCGATCCAGGGCAAGCAGCGCTTCAAGATCCTCGAGGTGCTGATGGAGGATGCCGGCACGGATCTGATCCCGCTGATGATCTATGCGATCAAGCAGGAAAAGAACGTGCTGTTTGCAAAGTCGCTGCTGTTCCTCTACGGCAACTTCGATCAGGCCGAGGCACTCGAGGCGCTGATGGAGCTGGAGAGCTCGGTCCACAGCGACTTGCAGAAGTCCTACCAGAAGGTGGCGGGCAAGCTCAAAGCGCGCTTCCGCGAGCTCTTCTACATCTCCGAGTTCCGCGCGGGCGATAAGAATGCCAAGCGCATGAGCCACGCCGCCGAGATGATGGTCAAGGAGCCGCATGAGTCCTATGCGCCCTTCCTCAACGGCGTCTTGCGGGAGGGTCCGCTGCAATTGCGCAAGGTGGCCTGCAAGGTGCTGGCGGCCCTAGGCGACGGCGACAGCCTCGACACGCTGACGCTGATGATGCCGGTCCTTTTTCACGACCGCAGCCGCACCCAGAGCCTGGCGCTCTACCTGCAAAACGAATCGACCTATGAGAATCCCAAGTTGGGCGATGTGTTGGGCATGATCGGCATGCTCGGCGAGTGGACGGAAGATGAAGTCCAGCAGCGGGTCAACGAGATCCGCGGCGGCAACATCTTCGGCACGCTCAATCAGATCAAGGCGACGCTCTTGCCCGACGAAACCTTGATGACCCAGGACATCTACCGCTTCCTGGACAGTTTCTTCAGTGCCGGGACGCCACCGAAGTCCGAGATCCGCCGGGTCGAGCGCCTGTTCTCAGAGCATGTGGAGGTCCAGACCGGACTGCTCCAGGAAGCATTTGTGGCGATGGGCGCCATCGGTCACCGGCTCGCGATCGAGGGGCTGACGGCCCAGATGGAGGCGTTGATCCCGCAGGACACGCCCGACGCCCAGGAATTGTGTGCGGCCTTTTTGGGTGGCTACCAATCGCCGGAATCGATGACCAAGCTGCTGGCGTTGCTGGTGCCGGGCCAGAACCCGGCGCTGGGCGCCAAGGTCCTAGCGGCATTGAATCACTATACGCTCGATAGCTTGCCCGAGTGTCTGGCGCGGATCGCGGGCGGCGCCGAGGATGGCCTGATGCGCCAAGCGGCGATGAACCTGATCGCCCGGGCGGGCATGTTCGATCAGGTGCTCGACGATCTGCTGGCCAATCCTTCACTGATCGTGCAGGTCGATGCCATTCAGACCGTCGCCGCCTTCCAGCTGAGCGCTGGCTACGACCGGCTCTTGGCCCAGTTGGCGACCGACATCAACCCGCGGCTGCAAGAGGTCATCATCACCGCGCTGGAAGCCTTCCCCGACGACAGGACCGGCATCAGCGTGCGGCCCTTCCTCAACCTACCGCATACCTATTTGATCCGTTTCGCCGCCTTGAAAACGATGATTCTGGCAGGGGGCAGTCAGCGCATCGCGATGTTGGTCGAGACGATCGGCAGCTATCCCGAGAAGCACCGGTCGGAGATGTTGGGCTCCTTTCTGAAACTGCTGGGGCTCGAACCGCCGCCGGAGCTGTTTGACTATCTCGCGCTTTGGCGCGTCCTGCTGGACGACGACAAGTATGCGTCACTGCGCATGCTGGCCTTTCAGATGCTTGAAAAAGTGGACTGGACGCAGGTCGATGGCCCCAAATGGATCGATTTTCTCAACGGTATCATCGAGAAGCCCGAGGCCCAGCGCAGCAGTCAGGAAAACAAGGCGCTGCGGATCTACGTGTTGCGCATCCGCGCGATTCTGGAGCAGGGTGTAAAGGTAAAGGTGAGCGAGCCGGCCAAGGACTCGACGAAGGCCCACACCTTGGAAGGTCTGCTGGAGCAGATCGAACTCGCCAACCTCCACGAGCGGGTGCGCATCTTCCGCATGCTCAACCTCCACTTCAAACCCGAGTGGTACCAAGCTGGCGAGCCCAATGCCGACAAGTTGGTGGGGATGGTCGAGAACGTCCTCTGCAACAGCATGGAGATGCCGGACCTGTTCAAGACTGTGCTGACCCTGGTCGCCAAGCTCAATCTGCCGCATTTGACGGAATTGGCCGGCCAGCGCCTCGAAAGCCTCGATCCGGAGCTGGCCGAATACGGTCGCAAGGTCCTGCACCTGGATACCCAGCCGATTGGCCACCCGGTCCAGAGCATACTGATTCTCGACGACACCTCCTTGATCGGCAAGACGCTGCAACGCTACCTGATCAAGTCAGGGTTCGCGGTTCATACCGAAACGCATCCAGAGGAGGCGATCGCGGTGTTGGGGCGCGAGCGCTACGACCTGCTCCTGCTCGACGTGCTGATGCCAGGCATGAACGGCTATCAATTCATCGCCGAGACGCGCCGGCGGGGGCTGGCACCAGCCAATGTGCTGATGATGACCTCCTCGCGCGAACGCGAATTGCTCCAACAGGCCGCAGGCCTAGGCATCGACGGCATGCTGCTGAAGCCGTTCCCGATCCAGGACCTGCTCGACAAGATCCAAAACCTGCGCTGCGTCTAAATCCCGCTCGCCTGGCCTGCTGATCCTTGCGCCAACCAGTCGACGGGCTTGAGGTATTGGTACAGCATCGCCTCGGCGGAGTCGGGTTCAGGCTTCCAGTCGTAGCCCCAGCGCACGAGCGGGGGCAGTGACATGAGGATGCTCTCGGTGCGGCCGCCGGTTTGAATGCCAAACAAGGTGCCGCGGTCGAAGAGCAGGTTGAATTCGACGTAGCGACCACGGCGGAACGCTTGGAACGTGCGTTCCCGCTCGCCATAGGGTCGGGCCTTGCGGCGCCTGACAATCGGCTCGTAGGCCGGCAGGTAGGCATCGCCGACGGCGCGCATGAAGGCGAAGGCCGCCTCGAAGCCGCCCTCGTGATAGTCGTCGAAAAACAGCCCGCCGACGCCGCGCGTCTCACCGCGGTGTTTGAGATAAAAGTAATCGTCGCACCAACGCTTGAAGCGCGGATAGTGCTCAGGACCAAAGGGCGCGCAGGCCGTGGCCGCGACCTGATGCCAGTGGCGGGCGTCCTCGAGTTCCAGGTAATAGGGGGTCAAATCAAAGCCGCCACCAAACCACCAAACCGGCGCTGCGCCTGGCTTTTCGGCGATGAAGAAGCGGACGTTGGCGTGAGCGGTCGGCACGTAGGGATTGCGCGGATGGATCACCAGGGAGACGCCCATCGCCTCAAAGGCGCGACCTTTCAGTTCGGGTCGTTTGGCGGTGGCCGCCATCGGCAGATCGCTGCCCGTCACCCGCGAGAAATTGACGCCGGCCTTCTCGAAGACCTCGCCCTCCTGGAGCACGCGCGTGCGGCCACCACCGCCCTCGGGGCGGGTCCACTGCTCTTCGACAAACTGACCGCTCGTTTCCAGCGCCTCGAGTGCGGTGCAGATCCGATTTTGCAATGCCAACAAGTAACCCTCTACTGCCTCGCGGTCGATCAAGAGCGCACCTCCATTTTCGCCATTATGGCCAATAACGCGCCGATGGGCAAGCGGTCAGGGACTTGTGCGGGTCTGGAATGTATCGCCGCACATGCAAGTTAAGCGCTTGGTTTTCATGGGTAGGCATGCTATGAATAACAATGTGGACGATGGTCTACAGAAGGGGCTGAGCAGTGAAGCAGAGCAATTTTTGGTTGAGGGTCGCGGGATTGGCGGGGTTTCTGGCGGTGGCCTTGGGTGCCTTTGGCGCCCATGCGCTGAAGGACGTGCTCGTCGATCAAAAGCTTAGTTGGTGGCAGACCGCCAGCCACTATCATCTGATCCACGCGGTCGCCATGGCGCTTCCCCAGGCGCGATCGCTACGCCGTGCGCCGGCTGCCCTGTTCTTTGCCTGGGGCATCCTGATCTTTTCCGGCAGTCTCTACGCCATGGCCCTGACGGGCATGACCTGGCTCGGCGCCGTGACGCCGCTGGGAGGCCTGATGTTCTTGAGCGGCTGGCTGCGCCTCGCATTTTCTCAATCCACTGATAACGAGTCATGAAATAATTGGAGCGTGGCTGATTTGAATCCTCGGGCGGTCGATTGACGATGTCACTTAAACTTTCTCAAACCCTCCAATCCCTGTATAATATCCAGGTATCACGTCCTCTCTAGGCCAGACACCCGAGCAAGGGGCAGCTTCCACCACATGCGAGCGAATAACCGAATCCTGATTGTCGACGACAACAACTCCATTCATCGCGACTTCAACAAGGTACTCAGCAACCCTCGGGCCGAAGAGAAGCGCAAGCTCGCGCAAATCGAAAAGGGCTTGTTTCAGGATCTTTACGAAGAGGATGATGAAGCGACGATGGAGCATCCCGACTACGAGGTCGACTCCGCCTATCAAGGCGAGGAGGCCCTGGAGATGGTCGTCAAGGCTCAGGAGGAGGGGCGGCCCTACGCGCTGATCTTCATGGACGTGCGCATGCCGCCGGGTTGGGATGGGATCGAGACGATCAGTCGCATCTGGGAACGCTATCCCGAGATCGAAATGGTCATCTGCACCGCATACTCCGATTACTCCTGGGAGCGCATTCTCTCGCAGCTCGGCACCACCGACCGCCTGCTGTTCCTGCGCAAACCGTTTGATACGACCGCCGTCAAACAGATGGCCCTGAGTCAGACGCAGAAGTGGAACCTCTCGCAAAAAGCCAAGCTCTATGTGGAGAAACTCAAGGACGAGATCCGGGTCCGCAAGGAATCCGAGGCGCGCTTACAGTATTTGGCCCACCACGACGCCCTCACGGGTTTGGCCAACCGCACCCGCTTCAATCTCGAGCTGACCAACTGGATCAGCAGTAACCGCGACCGCAACGGTACCTTTGGCGTGTTCTTCATCGACCTGGACCGCTTCAAGGAAATCAATGACACGCTGGGTTATCACAACGGTGATATCCTGCTCAAGCAGTTCGCCGATCGCCTCAAGAGCGTCATGGCCGGCGACGGCGTGGTGGCCCGCTTCGGCGGGGACGAGTTCGCGATCCTGGTGCCCGATGTCGGCTCCACGCAACAGGCCGCGGAGGTCGCCGGCAGGCTGCACGACAGCATCGAGCCCAATTTCAACATCGAGGACCTGCAGCTGGAAATTTCCGCATCGATTGGTATTGTGCTCTATCCGGAGCACGGCAACGACGCCGACACCCTGATGCGCCGCGCCGACATGACCATGACCATGGCCAAGCGCTCCGATCCCGGCTACACCTTCTACGACCAGAAATTCGACTTCTACTCGCCGCGCCGTCTGATGCTGCTGGGCGAGTTGCGCCAGAGTATCAACAACAACGACATGCAGCTCTACTACCAGCCCAAGATCTCGCTGGAAACCTCGATGGTGACCGGGCTCGAGGCGCTGGTGCGCTGGCATCACCCCAAGTTGGGCCAGATTTTTCCCGACGAATTCATTCCGCTGGCCGAGCGCTCGGGCTTGATCAAGCCGCTGACGATGTGGGTCCTGCGCCAGGCGCCCCGGCAATGGGCCGAGTGGTACCGCGACGGCATCGACGTCATGATCTCCGTCAACCTGAGCGTGCGCGATCTGTTCGACGCTCAGATGCCCGAGAAACTCTCGCGCATCCTCGAGGAACACCGCATGCCGCCCGAACGCCTGGTTCTGGAGATCACCGAGTCGGCCATGATGGAGGACCCAGAACAGTCCAAGAGCACCTTGATCACGCTCAGCCAGATGGGGATCAAGCTCTCCATCGACGACTTCGGCACCGGCTACAGCTCGCTGGCTTACCTCAAAAACCTGCCGGTTGACGAGATCAAGATCGACAAGTCCTTCGTCATGGACATGGACAACGACCAGGACGACGCCACCATCGTGCGCTCCACCATCAACCTCGGCCATACGCTGGGGCTGAGCGTCGTGGCCGAGGGCGTGGAGAACCTGGCGATCCTCGACATGCTGCGTCAGCTCAAGTGCGACTTTGCCCAGGGCTTCCACATGTCGCGCCCGCAGTCCGCGGACAACATCAAGATCTGGCTGCAGGAATCGCCCTGGGGACTTGGCAAACACGCCCGCGATTGAGGGGGCTCAGTCCTGCTCGAGCTGGCGCTTGAGGTCGTGCTCGCGTTTCTGGCCGAGGCGGGTGCGGTAGTCCTTGCCCTCCAGCTTGACCTGCAGGCACATCTCGCTGATGCGTGAGCGCAGGCGGTAGCTGACCTTCTCCCAGGCCTCTTCCTGGCGGCGGACACTGCGCTCCTGGCGACGGCTCTGCTCTTCTTGCTCGTGGATCTTGCGCTGCTCCCAGGAGGCGGCGTCGATGAACTTGCTCATCTGCTCCTGGGCGCGGACCGCGGACTCGTTGTCGAGCGGGCGCCAGTAGTTGGTGGTCAAGATCGTCGGGCGGTTCTTGACGTAGCGCTCGTTGATGATGTAGCCGATATTGTCCAGAACCCAGACATAGTCGCCGCTGACCTCCATGCCGAAGTCGTCGATCACTAATACCGAAGTCTGGATCAAGCCCTCGAACAGACCTTGGTAGCTGGGTCCTTCCTTGTTGTAACTGAAGCGGATCTGTTTGAAGAGCTCGTTGTATTCGATGAAGCGCACGGATGAAAGTCCGGCCCGCACCAGATCCAATAACAGGGATGCGGCCAGGCGCGTCTTGCCCAAGCCGCAGTCGCCATAGAGCAAGATCCCGAATAACTCGTCCTTGCGTTCGCCGCCAAGGAAATACTGAATGTAGCGCTCGCGCAGGTGCGTGCAAATGCTCAGCGCGCGTTCCCTCGAAGCGACGGCGAGGCCTTCCGAGCCGCGTGCGGTCTTGGTGCCAACGATGAACTTGGCGCTGGGGTCGGTCGGCTTGGGGTCGAGCGTGCAGTTCCAGAACTTCTGCGGGATGCCGGTGCGCTCGACGATCTGCAAGAGGTCGCGATCGCGGCGGCACTGGCAACGGGTGATGAAGTCGTAGCCGTCCTTGTGGGAGCGGGTGAAGCCGCGGCCACCACACATAGGACAGGCACCGCGGGCGATTGGTTCGGCTCGGGCGGCCTCCCGTTGAAACGCTTCCTGGAAATGCTTGACTTGTTCTTCCTGCATGCTGCGCGTCCTCGATCCGTGCTTCCGCCAGACACTCTAGCCTGAATCGGCAAGAATGTAAACCACGTGAAGCGTGCAGGATTGATGGCTCGATGGGCGAGGGAGGGACACCGTACCGTGAGCCCTCCCGGTCAGAGCGGTGACGACTTTAGCTGTGTTTAAAAATGAAGTCGTGGGGGCAGAAATAGACCCGCAAGGGGATAGCGTGGTCTGCGTCGCTCATGAGGTCGATGTTGACCCGGTCGTTTTGGGGAGACGGTTCGAGCCAGAACACGTTCCGCGCGTTTTCTTTGGCCATGGCGAGCGGTCTGTCGAAATCGATGGCGCCATTGCTGTGACGGTGGATGACCATGGCGGCGGCAAAGCGGGCATGGTGCTCCTGGGCGACGGCTTTGATGCGCGCCAAGTCATGCACCGTCTGTTCGCTTGCTTCGAGACCGTCGAGAATCACCAGGGAGGGATGGAGGTTGGCGTTGTCGACGATCGTGTGCATTTCGTTTTCGAGGTCGTCAATCATGTTAGCCGTTTCCATGTAACTGACGACGGTGAAGTTGTGGTAGATATCGTCCCAGGACTTGCCATAGGTCGAATAATGGCGACTGTACTCTTGAAACAACTCTTTGTAGTATTGGTGGGTTTTTTCCGAAGTCATTCCGGTGGTGAAATGCAGTACCTGCTTGCCGTCGATCAGTTGATCGAGGGCTAGGTTGATCAGGACCGCGCTTTTACCAACGCCGTGGCGGGCGAGGAACAGGCTCAAGGCCGATTCCGGAACGTCTACGAATCCGCCCACCAAATGAAGTGGCTGAGCTTCGGTCACACTTTCGTCATTCATCATGTCCTCCCGATTGGCATCCGGGTACCAGGACGTCGTTGCTTGCGGCTTGTCTTACACGTGGAGACCCCCAGTTAATGGATGCCATGTGATTTTGAATAGATTATCCCCGGAGTGGGGTTGGCGTGGAATCGTCCGAGGTAATCAAGCTATTTTATGCTGAAAACTTGTGAAAACTCAAAGAAAAATTTGCGGGCGCTCGAATTAGGCGAACACCGCCCGAACCCAGGCGCAGCCGGTGCACCAGCGGTTCGTGGCGGTGTCGCTAGGGCCCCCTGGGAACAGCCACAGGATGCCCTTTTTGGCAGGGTTTTAGCCGCGTGCGGCCATGAATTTGGCGAACGCGACCTGTTGGTCGGCGACCACTTTTTGGAAGGCTGGACGGCTGGCCAGGAGCTCCATGTAGGCGGGCATGCCCGCCAGCGCGGCCATGGGATCGGGGGCGCCCAGTTTGGTCATGATCAGGGTCGGCAAGCGCAGCGTCGTGCCCGCGAGGATGTCGGCGTGGGTGAAGACGTCACCGGCGATGAACGGCTTGAAAACCGCGGCCCGATTCAGGGCCGCGACGACTTTCTCCAGTTCGGCGGAGACGGTTTTGATCTCCTCTTCGGTGGCGGTTTTGCCGAAGAAGGCGGCGCCCAGCAGTTTGCGGGCGGTGGCGTCGAGATAGAGTGACAGCATTTGGTGAATCTGCTGCGCTTTGCCGGCCAAGAAGGCTTCCTTGGGGTAGAGAGCCGGCTCGGGCTTGGCCCGTTCCAGGTAGTGAAGGATGGCTTGGGATTCGGAGATGAAGCCTTCGGGCGTCTCGAGGAAGGGGATCTTGCCCATGGGACTCTTGGCCAGGTACTCGGGCTCCTGACTCGGGTGGGCTTCCACCTCTTCGAAGGCGATCCCCTTTTCGAGCAGGGCAAATTTCGCGGCATTGTAATAGTTGCTGATCGCGAATCCGTGCAATTTCATGTGACTGACTCCTTGGCTTTTGGTGACTCGACCGCGCAGGTCGTGGGCTGGGTACTTGGGCGAGTGTACGCCGGTCGGCCAGGCAATGCAAGCGCTTTTTAGACCGGTTGGTCTAAGACTGCCTACCCCGCTGGCCTCGAACGATTGCAGCCGTTGGGAAATTCGCAGCCCACGAATATTCCACTTGGGTTTTTGCCAGATTTGCCGTTGTATAGGGAAAGAGGCTTCTCTTCAGGTGCACGCGCATATATGATCAGTAAAACCCCGTTGATCGCGCTCCTCTTGGGAGTGCCGCTCTGGCTCTACTCCCAAAGTTATCAAGTTCAGACCTACAACGAGGATGTCGGCTTGAATGCGGGCGTCATCGTGTCCATGGCCCAGGCAGGTGATGGCCGGATCTGGCTCAGCGGCAGGGGCAATTTGCTGGTCTATGACAGCAAGGACTGGCTCGAACCGAGTGGGTCGATGGCACCGCCTGCCAAGGTCGACCAAGTGGTAGCCGATTTTCGCGGGGATATCTGGGGCAGCAGCTTCTCCAACGAAATACCCTTGATGCGGTTCCACAAGAATGCCTGGGAGACCTTTCCCAAGCCGCAGGGCTATATTTCCTCCGGGGGCGACCCCTACTGCCTGGCTTTGGCACGCTTTGGCGATGAGCCGGTGGCGGCGGTGGCGCCCAATCGCGGCGGCCTGTGGTACTACACCAACGGGATCTGGCGCCATATCGGCGAGGAGTCTGGGCTTGGGCAGAACAGCACGGTGACCCTCGAGGGCTTTGGCAACTGCATCTACATCGCTGGTGACGCCGGCCTGTTCCGCTTGACCGTCGATGGGCTAGACAGCTCGCTCAACTCACTACTACCGCCTGCCCGTCGTCACCTCCTGGGTGTCGCGCCCGAGGGTCGGGATGGCGTGCTGACCCGGCTCTGGCTGATGGGCAATGGCTGGTTGGGCGTACTCGAGAACGAGCACTTCGAAATGATTGCCGAGGTGCCCCAGGTACCGGATGTGTTCTTTGGCCGACCGGTGCGAATGATGGCCGATGGTTGTGGCGGCCTGTTCTTCGGGTCCGCATTGGACCTCAACCATATCCGAAGAGACCAGCCGACGGTTCAGACGCTCGGCGTGCGTTCCGGCCTGATCAGCGATGGTGTCGTGGCCCTGATGCAGGATCAGGAGCGCAACTACTGGGTCAGCTCGATGCTGGGAATTTCCAAGATCGCCAGCATGCGCTTCGCCAATTTTAACAAAGCCCAGGGTCTGCCCACGAACGAGGTCACCGCCGTCGCGGAGTTGCCAGGCGGTCCCATGATTTTTGCCCAAGAGCCTGGTTTCTCTCTTTATGACGGGCGAACCCTGCGTTCATTGACGGTCCCTGGCTGGACCGAGGGCGACGCCATGCGGCCGTTCCATCTCCACGTGGCACCTGATGGTTCGGTTTGGTCAGCGGTCATGAACCTCGGCATTGTGCGCATTCTCAAGGATGGGCGGGTGATGGCCCTGACCGAGCCGGACAACCCCTTCGCGGCGGATATGCTGGACGTCCTCCCCGAGGCGGACGGCACCATCTGGGTTGGCCTCAAGGGAGGACTGCGGCAATTGCGTGGCGGCCAACTGGTCATGCCCGAGGGTGTGCCCGACATCGATACCGCGATCCGCAAAATCTATCGCACCAGCGATGGCACCCTGCTGATTGGCTGCGCCAATTTGGGCATTTTCAGGGAAAAGCAAGGCGACTGGATGCAAATCACGGGACCTGATCTGGACAGTTCCTCGATTTTCAATTTTCTGGAGGATCACTGTGGCCGGGTCCTGGTGGGCACCCAGTCGGGCCTGTTCATGCTGCAGGATGACAGCCTGATCCGTGCGCCGGGCATGCCCGAAATCAGGGAGACGGTTTATTTCATCGTCGAGGACCTGGAGGGGCGGCTCTGGTTTGGCACGGGCACGGGCGTGCTGTGTCTCGAGAACGAGCGCTTGCGGCATTTCACGACGTTCGATGGCTTGCAGGCCATGGAGACCAATCGCGGGGGCGGCTTCCTCGACAGTCGTGGCCAGGTCTGGATCGCCAGTGACCGCGGTGTCTCAGTCTACCAGCGGGCCTACGATTTCGAGAATCGCCCGCCCTCCAACCTTGAGATCACGGCCATCGTTGCGGCGGACGTGTCCTTGGATGCCAGCAAGTCGCTGTCCCTGGAGCCGGATCAGAATGACTTGACTTTCATATTTAGCGTCGTTTCCTTTCAGGATGAGGACGAACTCACGTTTCAGTCCTGGTTGGAGGGCTACGACAAGGGCTGGTTGAGCGAGTACAAGAGCGACACGCGCTCCTATCGCTATACCAATTTGCCGTCCGGCACCTACCGCTTCCATGTCAAGGCCCGCTCCAGTGCCGGACTGTGGAGCGACGAGGTCAGCAGCCTTGCGATTGTCATCAAGAAACCTTTCTGGGCGCGGATTTGGTTTCTGACGCTGGTGCTGGCGCTGCTGATGGGGATCTGCTGGTCGATCTTCGAGTTCGTCTCCTCCAAGCGCCACTCGCGCTATTTGGAAAAGCAGGTGGCCGAGCGCACCCTGGCGCTTTCGCGCAAGACCGAGCAATTGGAGGAGCGCATCCAGGCCAGCCGCATGGCGGAGCGGGAAATTCAGGCGCTCAACGAGGAGCTGGAGGAGCGGGTGCGCGAGCGCACCGTGGCGCTGGAGCTGGCCCAGCGCGACTTGGTAGAGAACGCCCACTATGCCGGCATGGCCGAAATTGCGAACTCGATCCTGCACAATGTCGGCAACATCCTCAACAGCGTCAGTACCAGCGGATATCTGATCCGCCAGACGATCGAGGACTCGAAGATGACCTCGATCCTGCGCGCCAACGAACTGTTGACCGAGCATCAGGACCATCTTGATACCTTTTTGGCGCAGGATCCCCGTGGCAAACAACTTGTGCGCTTTTACCTTTCGCTGGGCGAGGTCCAGATCAAGGAACGGGAGCGCCTGCTCAAACACACCAGTCTGTTGATGGAAAAGATCGATGCCATCAAGGATGTGGTCGCACAACAGCACAACTATGCTTCGGGGGTTTATCAAAACGAGGAACTGGACCCGCGCGAGCTGATCGAGATTGCCATCAAGATCATTGAAACGGGCTTCTTCCACCACAATATTGTCCTGCAGCGCGAGTTCCATGCCGTGCCGCGGGTGATGATCCAGAAAACGAAATTTATCCACACCATGGTCAATCTCTTGAAGAACGCCAAGGAGTCGATCCTGGCGGAGCAGGGTGAGAAGCAGATCACGATCATGGTCGAGGAGAAGGACGAATCGGTCTATATCAAGGTCTCGGATACGGGCTTGGGGATCCCCGCCGACAACCTGCGCAAGATCTTCAGTCACGGCTTCACGACGAAGCAGAACGGCCATGGATTTGGTCTGCACAGCTCCGCCAATGCGATTCAAGAGATGGGCGGCGCCATGTGGGCCGAGTCCAAGGGCGAGGGACTGGGGGCGACGTTCGTGATTCGCCTGCCGATCGTGCATGCGGAGCTGGCGTTCAGCACCGCCTACCTGGGTCACGCTTAAAGGGGTTAATCTAGGGTCGTGACGGCGTCGTGCTGTTCCTTGCCTTCTCCCAGCGGCAAGCTGAGGTTAAAACAGGCGCCCAGACCCCGTCCCGGACTGGTGACGGAAATTTGGCCGCCCATCTCGGTGGCGGCATTGGCGGCGTTGTGCAGGCCAAAGCCATGGCCGTCGCTCTTGGTCGTAAACCCGTAAGAGAAGACGCGGGAAAGGTCTTCGGGGCTGATGCCGACGCCGTTGTCTTCGACCGAGAAGACGGTCAGGCCCTCCCTGTCGCGCTGCAGGCCAAGCCGCAACACGCGTTTGCCACTTTCGATCAGGCGCAGGCTCTGGACGGCGTTTTTGACAAGGTTGATGAGGATTTGCAGGACCTTGTGCTTGTCGACGAGAAGTACCGGCAGCTGCTCGATACTGCGAATCACCGAGACATCGCCTTCGTCGATTTCGACGGCGTTGATCTTGACCGCTTGTTCGAGCAGTTCCTCGACGGCGACGGGCTCGAGCACGGCCTTGACATTGGCCTGGGCCTGCTGGGCGCGGATGACCTCGATCGCGTGAGAGAGGTGTTGCGAGAGCTTGCGCACCTCGTCGGCATCCTTGGTCTGTTGCTTGTTGAGGGCGCCGGAAAGTTTTTCGAGATAGGCGGGGAACAGGCGGCCGCGCTCATCGGCGCTGAGGAAATGGGCGAGATCGTCGCGGTGCTGGGCGAGTAGGTCGACGAGGCGGTCGAGTTGGGGCAGGCGCGTGTTCTTGAAGCTTTCGGCCAGGCAGGTGGCCGAGATCGTCACCGAGTTGAGCACATTGCCGACATTGTGGAGGACGCCGATGGCGACCTCGGTCATCCCCGCGCGGCGGGCGGTTTCCAGCAGCTTGCTCTGCAGCTCGACCCGCTCCTTTTCGGCCTTGATGCGCTCCTCGACCTCGACCAGCAGCTGGTGGTTGGTCTCACGCAGCTCGGCGGTACGGGCCGTGACGCGGGCCTCCAGTTCGCGGTTGAGCAGGGAGAGCTCGTCGTAGAGGCGGGCATTCTGGAGCGCGATCGCGGCCTGGGCGGCGATCACGCGCAGGACCTCGGTGCGCTCCTTGGTGAAGGTCTCGCCGACAAGATTGTTCTCGAGGTAGAGGATGCCGACAAACTTCTTCTGGGTCAGGATCGGCATGACCAAGACGCTGCGGGCGCGGTGCTCGAGGATGTAGGGGTCTTGCTTGAACAGGCCGCGTTCGCGGGCCTCGCCCAGCACGACGGTCTCGAGCGTGCGCTGGACATAGCGAACAATCGTCATCGGCAACTGGTCGGAGTTGTCGAGCGGGTCGAGCTTGGGAATGCGCAGGAAGCCGCCGGTGACGCTGCCCTCGGCCTCGATCCAAAGGCCGTCCTCGCTCTTGAGCAGCAGCACACCGCGGGCCGCGCCGGCATTTTCGATGGCGGAACTCATCAGGCGTTCGAGGACCCTTTCGAGGGAGACTTCCTGGGCGATGGCGAGGGAACTTTCGACGACGGCCGCGAAGTCCAAAGAACCCTTGTCAATGGTGCGGCGCTGCTCCTCGCCGGCGAGACTGCGGTCGAAATCGTTGTCGGCCAGGGTCGTGCTCGGGCCGAAGCGCTCCTGCAAGAGGCGTACCTTGGCGTCGGCGCCCCATGCGGCGTAGGCTGCCTGGGCAGCGCGCCAATGTTGGTGCCCCAAGGCCTTCCAGCCCTGCTCGTCGGCATAGCTGGCCATGCGCTCGTGGATCGGACCGATCAAGTGCGAGAAGTTCTCGTGTTGCGCATGGGTCAGGGCGGTGGTATAGAGATGCCAAGCCTGACGATTGTGGCTGGATCGGGCCAGTTCGGCCTCCAGCATATGGGCCTGGGCGCTGTAGTTGGCCGGGCTGTGGCGCGCCCAATCGCGGAACTTGCGGCAGGACCGCTGGATCGTTTCGAGGATCGGTGCGCGCTCCTTGGCCGCGGTTTTGGACAACAAGTGCGCGCCGCTCATGGCAAGGAAGAACGAGGCTTCGACCGCTTGCCGGGAGAAGTGAATGTAGGTCATCAGCCCGGCGATGATCCCTTTGCCCAGCTCGTAGGACTCCTCGTAGTGGCCCAGGTAGAAGCTGGCGATCAATTTGAAGGGTGCCGCGTAAAGATAGGCAATCCGCAGGGTCTCGTCCTTGAGCTCGTCCAGCTGAAAGGGGTCTTCAGTCGCGAGAAAGGGCACGCGCTCGTTGTCGCCGCGCAGCAGGGCCGCGAACCAGGCCAGGCGCAGGCCGGCGCGCTCGAAGGTGCGGAAGCCGAGGTCGCGGAGGATGTTGGCCCGCTCGAACGCTTCGCTCTGAACGGTGCTGAGGTGCTCGCCGCTGGCGATCAACAAGGTGACATATTCCAAGGTGGCGAAACTGGCGTACTGCAGGTCGCCCATCTCCATCGCCTGTTGCACGACTTCGCGCACCGGTTGGAGGCTGGTGGAGAGCGGCTTGATCCAGGGGTAGATGTGGGCATGGACGATGAAGACAACCCGCGGCGAAATAACTGTGCGACCCGCGCGGTCGTTGCAAACCAGGGCCAGGCGACCGAAGCGGCAGCGCTCGCGCATGTTGCCCCAGGCTTTGCCTAACAGTAGGCCGAAAATGGCCAGAACCAGCGCGCTCTGCTCGTGGTGGCCGTGCTTGAGGATGATGTCCATGTTGACCAGGTTCAGGTAATAGGCCAGACGCGCATTGTTGAAGTAACAGGGCACCATCAACTCGACCATGATCGCTACCTGGGCCAGGACCTGCTCGTCCTTGCAATTGCGCGACTCCAGCATGGTCTTGTCCGAGCGGCGCAGCAGCGCCAGTCTGAGGCGCACGATCAAGGGCAGAAAGTGGCGTGGGCCGGGCGTTTCGGGGATGCGTAGATGCAGCTTGGCGAGGCCCTCGAGGCCGGCGGCGATGGCGCGATCGACCTCGCCGGTCATGATGAAGAGGGCGATACGCAGGCAAATCAGGCGGGCGTGGGGACGGGGGTGCAGGGGATAGAGGCCGAGCTCGTGGAAGCGCTGTTCGGCTTCTTCGCGCTTGCCGGCACGAAACAAGCTCTCCGCTTCGCCGAGGATTAGCTCGAACAATAGCGCGGAGTCGGTGTCCCAGTTGGCGACGTTGACCAAGCTGAGGCCTGCACGGAAATAGCGCTCGGCGGCTGGGTAAGCCGATGCTTCGATCGATTTTCGACCAGCGACGAGGTTCAGATTGGCTAGATGTCGGCGGTCATCGGCATTTTCCAGCAGGTGAAGGCAGGGATCGAGGTGCTTGGTGATGGCGAAAACATCTTCGCTGGAGCTGAAACCGTCCTCGCGATGGAGTAGGTGCGTGCCGATGGCGAAATGGATGCGCTCGCGTTCGGCGTCGCTCAACAGGGCTTGTGCGGCCTCGAAGATGCGGTCATGGGTGAAGCGATAGGCCGGTCCCGTCGGTGAGACCAATCCTTCCGCAGTCAGCTGGTAAAGGCCGAGTGCGACGCCGTTCTCGTCTAGCTCGCTGGTCTCCAACAGCGTTTCTAGGGTAAATCCGTTGCCGATACAGCCGGCCAGGGTCAACACCTGGCGGGCCTGGTCGGAGAGCAGCGAGATTTTGTCGATCATCATGGTGACGATGTCGTCGGGGATGCCCTCGCGCTCGATGCCCTCCGCGTCCCAGTCCCATCCGTGACCTGGCATGTAATGGATCAGGCCGAGGTTGTAGGTGTGGAGCAAAAACTGGCGCACGAACAGGGGATTGTTGGATGTCTTGCGCCGCACCAATTCCGCAAGACCCAGCGTTTCCTCGGGCCCGCGCTGCAGGGCGGTGGCGATGAAGGCGTTGGCGTCGGCGGCGCCCCAGCTCTCCATGCGGATGGGGCTGACGGGGACCTGGTCTGTTTCGAGTTTAGCGACGAGTCGCTCGAACTCGCGCTCGTGACTCTGGTCGTTGGGGCGGTAGGAGGCGATGATCATCAGCGGCAGTGGCTGGCGCTTGAGCAACAGGGCTTCCAGCAGGGCCAGAGAAGCGGGATCGGTCCACTGGACGTCGTCGAGGAACAGAACCAGCGGTTGCTCTGGACGGGCAATGGCCTCAAAACAACGCATCAGCGCCAGCTTGATGCGGTTGCGTGCTTCAGCGCTGCCCAGTTGCGGGACCTGCGGCATTTCCCCAAAAATCCATTTGAGGTTCGGGACGATTTCGAGGAGGACCTGAGCGATATTGCCGAGGCTGTCGGCCAGGCGCCGTTTCCAGTAGTCGAGCTCCGCGTCGCTGCCAATCAGCACTTGCTCAACCCAGGCGCCGAGGGCTTCCCGAATGGCGCTATAGGAGGTACTGGTCAAGTAGCGGTCGAACTTGCCCTTGAGGAATACCAGTGACTGCGACGCGGCGTGTTTGCGGAAGGCCTGTACCAGAGCCGTCTTGCCCACGCCGGGTTGACCTGAAAGTGCGACGAGTTCGGTCGTTCCCTGGCAAACGCGCTTGAACACGCGCAACAGGGTGTTGAGTTCGTCGGCCCGGCCGAACAATTCCGCAGGCAGCAACAGGCTGTCGGGTGCCTCCTCGGTGCCCAGCTCGAAGCAGCTGTCGCCGCTGTCCTGATTGCGCAGCTTTTCCAAATCCTTGTAGAGCCCGCGAGCAGTCTGATAACGGCGCTCGGGGTCTTTTTCCAACAACTTGAGAATGATGCGGGAGAGCTGGCGCGGGAACGAGGGCGGCGCCCCGGCCTCTTCGGGGGGGCGAATCGTGCCGGCCAGGTGAAGGTGGATCATCTCCATGGGCTCAGCCACAAAGGGCGGTTGGCCGACAGCCAGCTCGTAAAGCGTGACGCCTAGGCTGTAGAGGTCGCTGCGGAAGTCCATCTCGCGGCCCATGCGGCCGGTCTGTTCGGGCGAGACATAAGGCAGTTGAGCGGTCGTCAGGTCAGGTCGTGGGCCTCCACGGCGCTCGCGGTTGAGCGCCATGGCTGCCTCGAAACCCTGGAGACAGACACTCATGGTCTCGGGATCGACGAGGATATTGGATGGCTGGATCGCCGTGTGGATGATCCGGGCGGCATGCACCCTCGAGAGGGCCAAGGCCAGGTCCGCGGCCATTTGAATGACCTCGGTCGCAGTCAGGCGGTGAGAGCGCAGGTAGTCCTCCAGCGATTCGCCGGGGAAGCGTTCGATGGCCATCACCAGCGCGCGCTCGGCACGGAACAGGTCAAGCGCGCGGACCACACCCTTGAAACGCAATTTTTCCAGCAGGCCGTAAAGCTGGCGGAGCTTGACCTCGCGCCCGCTGTCGCCGGGCGCGCAGATGTAGAGCCAAACCGGCTTGCCATCCTCCTCGCGGACACCGCTGAACAGCTGACCCATCTCGGTGGAACCCAGCGCCGATTCGCTGATGAAGCCGTGTATCTTCAACATGGGCGGCGGACCTCGCTGGAGGAAAAGCTTAAACGGTGTGGCGGATGGGTTCGCAGAAGTCGGCACGAGGCATCTTGAGGACCAGGAGGCTAATGTAGCACAAGCCTCGCGCATTTGTGGCTAAAAACCGGGCCAGTTGGCCGGGCGGCGCGGGCCTATGCGCCCCTGGTATCCTATTCGGTCCAAATGTTTTTGGTTATAAGTCCTGATGTTGCTTTATAGATTGGGTGTGCCCTTTAGATTGAACTTGTGTTACATTTTTTCTCGTCAGCTCTTCGTTTCAGCCCGAGGGAGTTCACGTGACCAGTCAGAAGCCCGTCAAAATTTTGGTCGTCGACGATGAACCGGATATGAGTCATATCATATCGATGACTTACAAAAAGGAAATCCGCAACGGGGAATTTGTCTTCAGTTTTGCGCTCAACGGCCGCAGTGCCTTGGAAATGCTGCGCGCCGATCCGGAGCTCCAGCTGGTGCTGACCGACATCAACATGCCGGAAATGGACGGTTTGAGCTTGGTGCGCGAGTTGCGTGGGCTCAATCCCTTGATCCGCGCGGTGGTTATCTCGGCCTATGGCGATATGGTCAATATCCGTCGCGCCATGAATTACGGGGCTTACGATTTTCTCATCAAACCGATCGATCTGACTGACCTCAAGATCACGGTGCGGCGCACGCTCGACGAGGTCGCGCTGATCACGCGCGCCATGGAAGACCGAGATCGCTTCATCGAGATTAAGAAGGAGATGGAGATCGCCCGCCAACTGCAGCTCTCGATGATGCCGCAGCTGCCCTGCCATATCGGCGCCTTTCGCCTGGAGGGGCAAATTCGCCTCAGTTCCGACGTCGGCGGCGACTTTTGGGACCTGATCCCCCTCGATGGCGAGGAGAGCCTGCTGGTGCTGGGCGACTGCAGCGGCCACGGGCTGGGCTCGGCCCTGATCATGTCGGCGATTCGCCACAGTCTGCGCACGCTGGTCACCCAGATCCGCGATCTCACCGCCCTGATTCCCGTGCTGAACCAGATCCTCTACAGCGAGTTCCGGCTCAAGGCCGCCTATGCGACGATGGTCTTTGTGCTCTTCCGCCACGGTGATTCGGAGCTGCGGATTTTGCGGGCCGGCCACGAGCTACCGATCTGGCGCAAGCAGGGCGTGGTCCAGCCCGAGGACTGGCGCGGCGGCCTGCCGATCGGCATATTCCCCAAGCGCCACAAGGACCAGTGGATCACGCTGCAACTCGAGCGCGGCGACGAACTCTACCTCTACACGGATGGCATTGTCTTTGGCCTGCCCAATCAGGAACCCTCGCTCGAGCAATTGCTGAGTCAGGTAGACGATGTCGCCGGCAAAATCGCGGACCAGAACCTGTTTCGGGAATTGGAGCAAAACTGGTCGTGGCGGGCCCTCGACGACGCCACCTTGCTCAAGATCTCCAGGCCCTGAATCGCTTCAGCGGACCGGTACGAGCTCGCGGATGATCGGCTGCTCGCTTTCGCCCGTTTCGACCTGTAACAGGCGGCCGTCCAGGGATTCCAGCAGGCCCATCTCGCCGCAGGTAACGGAAAAGCGGCCGAGATTCTTGCCTTGAGGGTCGACCATGAAGCCCATGTAAATGGCGGTCTCATCCGAGATCAAGGCCAGGAAATAGCCGAGATTCTTAACCGGCAGAATCACGTGATAGTAGGGCATCTTGTCGGGATAGACCACTTCGACGATATCGCGGCGCTCCTTGATCGAGTTCTTGAACTCCTCTAGGAACCTGGCTGGAATCTCGAGGCGGGGCACCTCGAGGTGGACGGTGCGCACCATGTTGCCGTTCTTGTCGTAGATGTCGAAATTGGGGCCGCGGCTGGTGCCGAGGATCATGCCGTCGAAGTGCGCGTCGGTGAACAGGTACATATCGGCGAGGAAGGCGTTCAGGCGGTAGCCGCGCAGATTGCCATTAGTGAAACGCGGCACATGGGATTGAGATTTCAAGGTCGAGATGCGCTTGAGAAACTGCAGGTCCGGTGAATAGAGCTGAAGCTCCTGGGTTGGCAGACTGCTCTGGAAGTAGTTGAAACGGATGATCAGCAGATTGTCGTTCTTGTCGGCCTCGAGGCGCCGGATTGCGCCCTGGCCGGGAATCGACTTATCCTGGATGAAGCGGCCATCAAGGGTGAAGTAACTGAGCGTCTTGGTGTTGGTGTTGGAAATGGCGAGACGGTCGCGGGTCACGGTGAGGTTGAAGAAATAGCGGTAGTTGGGGTCAAACGCAAATTCACCGGGTCCGTTGCCGGCTCTGCCGAAACTGTGGGTGAAGTTGCCCTTATGATCCCAGCAAAAGACTTTGCGAGCATCGACGTCGAGAATGTAGAGATTGCCGTCGCGATCCAATGCCAAATCCGTCGCGCCCACGAACGGCCCGTCCTTCTCCGGCACGGCCTGGTACTTCAGACGGGTATCGGCCTTGAAATCCTTGCCCGCCATCAGCAACCCCAGCAACAAAATCAACACGGCATCGCTCCAGGAAATGTCATGAATCGCGCGCTGCCAGGACACATGCATAGGATCCAAGCCGACACAAAACTACCCAGCAAGCAACCTCAAGATTGTGAATACAGAAGAGTTATCACATGGGACGCGTCAATTCCGAGGCTGCTGTATTGTAGCACAGTTTGCTGGGCTGAAAAGGGTTCTGTACGAGTTTCTGTGAGCGAATGGTTGGGGCCGTGGTTGTTTGAGATCCGTCCATAATAGAGTAGAATCAGGCGTTCCGGATCTTCCCCGAGGTGGACCATGCAGGCTGCTCCCGGCGCGTTTGACTATCTTCAGGCGATTGGCGATCTCGATGCCGAGACCGCTTATTTTGCCGTTGACGCCGCACAGCAAATCACCTTTTGGAGCCGTGGTGCTGAACAACTGCTGGGCTACCCGGCCGAGGAGGCGATCGGCCAGCACTGCTCCATGGCGATCAGTTGCGTGCGCTGCAGCAAGGGCTGCGGCCTCGTCGAACACGGCCAGATCACCGACTTCAAACTGCGCCACTTCCACAAGGACGGGCGCCAGGTGCCGACCCGCAAATGGGCCCATGCTTTTCGCGACGAACAGGGCCGTTTTCTCGGTGGTGTCGAGATCTTGCGACCCGCGCTCGAGACTCCGCCCCTCGAACACACCAACGCCCTGGTCGATTTTCACGGCATCCTCACCGCCGACCCGGCCTTTCTCGCCCAGCTGACCATGCTCCGCCGCGTCGCCCACAGCGAGGCCTCCGTGCTGATCCGCGGCGAGACCGGGACCGGCAAGGAATTGGTGGCCCGCGCGCTTCACGGCATGAGCCGCCGTGCCCAGCGACCCTTCGTGGCCGTCAATTGCGGCACGCTCTCGCGGGAGTTCCTGGTCAGCGAAATCTTCGGGCATCGACGCGGTGCCTTCACCGGCGCAGTCGCCGACAAGCGCGGCCTGTTGGCCGAAGCCGAGGGCGGGACGCTGTTCCTCGACGAGGTCGCCGAACTGCCCATGGACGTTCAGGCCATGCTGCTGCGGGTGCTTCAGGAGCGGCGCTACACGCCGCTGGGCGATAGCCGCGACCGCAGCGCCGATATCCGCGTCATCAGCGCCACCCACCGCAGCCTGCGCGATGCGGTCAAGCAGGGCCAGTTCCGCGAAGATCTCATGTTCCGCTTGAGGGTCGTGCCCGTCTTCCTGCCGCCGCTGCGCGAGCGCAGTCGCGACATCCTGCTCCTGTGGCAGCACCTGTTGGCCGAAGCCTGCAAGCGCAATCGCGGTGAACTCCCCACCGTCACGGCCGAGGTCCTGCGGTTGCTCGAGACCTACAGTTGGCCCGGCAACATCCGCGAGCTGATCAACCTCGCCGAATACGTGGCTGTCACGCGCGCGGGCCTGACCGTCAGCGCGGCGGATCTCTTGCCGGAACTACTTGAGAACGCCCAGCCTCGCCCAGCCCAGGCGGCCGCGGTGCCGCTCGCCGAACCGGCGCAGAAACCGCTGGCCCGGGTCGGCCACAGCCTCGATGCCGCCGTCATCCGCGACGCGCTCCGGCGCGAGAGCGGCAACCTCGAACAGGCCGCCGCCGCTCTTGGCGTAAGCCGCATTACCCTCTGGCGTTGGCGCAAGAAACTGGGACTGTTCGACGGCTCAGACGTCTCTTAGGCCCATACTGCGCAATAAGGTCATGGCCGGGCACCAATTGGTGAAAGCGCTCTGCAACAGGTTCGCGCCGACAAATGCGGTCAGCAACAGAAAGCCTGGATGAACCCAATGGGCCAGGGCCAAGCTGATCAATACCATCGTACCTGCTAAAGCGCGTAGCATGCGTTGAACGTTCATGACGACCTCCTCTCTTTCGGGTTCCGTGCTGGACCCACCCACACCAGTGCATAGGGCTTGCCAACAGGTTTTCGCCCGTTCCGCAGAACTTTTTCAAACATCTGGTTTCATATTGTTTCAACGTGTTTCATTAGTGTTGTTTCAGCGTTTCCAAGTCTGTTACTTCACCGCAGTTTTTAACTTCAGTTCATGGTATAAAGAGGTCTGATCACGCACAGAGCGACGTGCAGCGTTTGGCCCGTCCCTTGCACTTGCGAGGGCGACAAAGAATTAGGGTGCCTGTGTGGCGCCTCGGAGGTACTCACAGATGAAACTCGCCCTCACGCGCTTCAGCATCCACCACCCCTGGCTGGTTCTCCTCGTCACTGCATTGCTGGTGGTCGGCCTGGGCCTGCAAATGCCCTCGGTGCACTTCGACAACGACCCGGAAAACATGCTCGCCGCCGATGAACCGGTTCGCATCTTCCACCACCAGACCAAGGACAAATTCGGTCTCTACGATTTTATTGTCGTCGGCATCGTCAATGATGTGCATCCCAACGGCGTTTTCAACGCCAAGACGATGGGCGAAGTCTACGATCTGAGCGCCATGCTGCTCAGCCTGCACGCCGATGCCAACGGCGTGCCCCAAGTCGACCTGCCGGACCTGCCCAATCGGCCCGCTAAAACGATCGCGGTCGACATGAGCAGCGACTCGCTGTTCACCCGCGCCCTGCAGTTCGCCTTCCACCAAAATCCCAACCAACTCTTCGACGAGCAGGGTCAAAGTGCCGTGATCGGCCCCGAGATGATCAGCCCCTCGCTTGTCGACAGCATTGAACAGGCCGAACTCGGTTCGCTCAAACTTTCCTTCCTCATGGAGCAGCCGCCCGCCGATGACGCACAGGCCCTGGCGATCGGCAAATCGGCTCTGGCCAACCCGCTCTACCGGGGCACGATGGTCAGCGAGGACGGCCGCGCGCTGGCCCTGTTCCTGCCGATCCGCGCCAAGCATTTCAGTCATAACCTCGCCAATTTGGTGCGCCGCCTGACCGCCGACTGGGACAAGAGCGACCAGGTCTACATCACCGGTCTGCCCGTGGCCGAGGACACTTTCGGCGTGGAAATGCTGATTCAGATGGCCACTTCCGCGCCCATGGCGGGCCTGGCCGTGTTCCTGCTGATGTTTCTGTTCTTCCGCCGCCTCTCGCTGATCATCGCCCCCATGGTCGTCGCCGTGTTCTCGATCGTCATGACCATGGGCCTGTTGATCGCCATGGGCTTCGACGTGCACATCATGAGCTCGATGATCGCGATCTTCCTGATGCCGATCGCGGTGGCCGACGCCATCCACATCCTCAGCGAGTTCCACGATGTCTGGCCGCGCTTCCGCAACAAAGCCCAGGCCATCGAGCACGTCATTCGACACCTGTTTTCGCCGATGCTCTACACCTCGTTAACGACGATCGTCGGCTTCGCGTCCCTGGCCACCACGCCGATCCCGCCCGTCCAAGTCTTCGGTCTGTTCGTGGCCTTTGGCGTGGCCTCGGCTTGGGTCATGACCATGACCCTCGTGCCCGCCTATATCATGCTTTTCGTTTCGGAATCCTCGCTGGACAAGGTCACGGCCGCCGATACCGATCAACACCACCGCTCCCTGCTCGAACCTTTCCTCGCGCGCCTCGGTACCTTCAGCTACCGCCACGCCAAGGCGATTCTGGCCGTCTCGACCCTGGTCCTGGCCATCTCGGCCTACGGCATTTCGCGCATCCAGGTCAACGACAACCCCGTGCGCTGGTTCACCGCCAAGCACGAGATCCGCGTGGCCGACCGGGTCCTCAACCAGCATTTCGGTGGCACCTACACCGCCTATCTGACGCTCAGCGGTGCCGGCAAAGGAGTGCCTGTCGATCGCCAACAGCTGCTGGACGGCGCCGTCGCGGCGCTGCCATCGCGCGGTGCGGCGCAGCCGGCCTTTGCCGCTGCTGTCGCGGCTCATGCAGACAAGCTTGGCGATCCAAGCGCTTTCTTCACCGCCCTGCGCGGCGATGTTGCCGCGCTCGACGGCGATGAGGGCGACCTTTGGCGCAATTTCGGCGACGAACTCAGTGGCCTGGACCCCGCCGAGCTTTCCGCTGCCAAATTGGAGAGGATGGCCAAGCGCCTGCCCGAAGCGCTGGCCGCCCGATTCCAGGAGGATCTCAGCGCGCTGGGCGAACGCAGTGGCGAGGCCCTGCTGGATGCCGCGCTGGCCGCGGTCGACGCCCGTGCCAGCCAGACCTTCGCCGCTTATTTGGACCAGGCCGAGGTCGAAGCGAGCGCGCCGACCTTCAAGCGCCCCGAGATGTTGCGCTATCTGGAGGACCTGGCCAAGGCCCTGGTCGCCGACGGCGTTGTCGGCAAGACGACCACCGTCACCGACGCCCTCGAAAAGGCGGCCTACGAACTGCGGTACCAGGACCCCGAACAGGTTGAACCCGCACAGCGGGCCGCGCTCGAGGCCAGTAACCAGGCGAACTTCGCCGTGCCCGACAGCAGCGCCGCCATCGGCCAGGTCTTTTCTCAGCTGGAAGGCATGAAAAAGAAGGACGCGCTCTTCCACTTGGTGACCAAGGACTACGAGGAGGCCAACCTCTGGGTCCAACTCAAGAGTGGCGATAACCGCGACATGGAGCGGGTCGTCGAGACCGCCGCGGCCTACCTGCAAACCCATCCGGCCCCGATTCCCCTGAAATCCGGTTGGGCCGGCCTGACCTACATCAACGTCGAGTGGCAGAAGAGCATGGTCAAGGGCATGATGAACTCGCTGTTCAGCAGCTTCGTCTTCGTGCTGGTGATGATGATTGTGCTCTTCCGCAGCTTCAAGTTCGGCCTCCTGGCCATGGTTCCGCTGACCGTCACAATCGCTTCGATTTATGGCCTGATCGGCCTGATCGGCAAGGATTACGACATGCCGATCGCCGTGCTGAGTTCGCTGACCTTGGGCCTCAGCGTCGATTTTGCGATTCACTTCCTCGAACGCTCGCGCGAGCTTTACAAGGCATTAGGCGGCTGGCGCGAAACCCTGAACCAGATGTTCCGCGAGCCGGCCATGGCGATCAGCCGCAACGCCATCACCATCTCGATCGGTTTCTCGCCCCTGTTGTTGGCGCCGCTGGTGCCCTACAAGACCGTCGGCTTTTTCCTGGCCACAATCATGGCCGTCTCCTGGTTGGCAACCTTGATGATCCTCGCGGCACTGGGCGTCGTCCTCGAGCGCTCACTGTTCAAGGGCAAATCCGCTTGAGCACGGGCGGTGGTGCGATCCTCTCCACCACCGCGCCTTCTTGCGCCGAACCCGCAAAATGAGAGCCACTTCAAACGGGATTCTGCTAAACTGAAATGTGAAGAGAACTGAGGTCTTTCACGGAGGACAGAATGAGTTTCCCGGATCCCTTTTTCAAGTGGAGACCGCACCCTTGGCACGGCCTGGAGCCCGGCAATAATCCGCCCGAACTGGTGACTGCTTATATCGAGCTCACCCCCTTTGATACGGTCAAGTACGAGGTCGACAAGAAGACCGGCTACCTGCGGGTCGACCGCCCCCAGCGCACTACCTCGCGCCCACCCAACCTCTACGGCTTTGTGCCGCGCACCTTCTGTGGACCCCGGGTGGCCGAACTTTCGCCTCAGTCCAAGCAGGGCGACAAGGACCCGCTAGACATCTGCGTGATCAGCGAGCGCAATATCAACCACGCGGACATCCTGCTGGAAGCCCGCGTCGTTGGCGGCTTGCAAATGGTGGACGGCCAAGAAGCGGATGACAAGATCATCGCCGTGTTGGCGACCGATTATATCCATGCCGATGCACGGGATATCGACGATCTGCCCGACCTCATCGTCGAGCGTCTGCGCCACTATTTCCTGACCTACAAAATGCGCGGCGACAAGAATCCCAGCGATGTCTTCATCAGCGCTTCCTACGGTCGCGACCACGCCTTTAAGGTTGTCGAGGCCGCCATGGCCGACTACTTGGCCGAGTTCGGCGACTAACAGTGGGGCCAGCCACCCGGCTGGCCACGTTCGGAGGTGCCTCAGCTCGTCGCACGCAGCCAGGGCGCCCCAAAGCAGTTCGCCTGACCTTACCTGGCGATTTGATCGAGGTATTCCTCAAAACTGAGAGCATTCCTTTGAATATAGGCAATCAGTTCGATCGGAAACGCCCAATTGTCAAAATAGAAAAGGCCTGGTCGACGTGGATCAGGGGCTAAAAAGGGCGTGTGGCTCCAACCCTTGAGTATGACCTCCACCTCATGTTCTGTGGCCCAGGGCAGTAGGGCGTGGAGGGTCGGCTTTTCTTTCAGCCAATGGCACAAAGCTGACCAGGCCTCCGGTGCATCAAAGGCAAGCGTAGCGGGATCCTGTTCCTCGGTCTCGAACAACAGATAGGGATCCTGTTCAGTTATGGGAAAAAACCGGTAGACTTGAAGGGCAAGCACTAAAAGGCTGAGTTTTTCTCGTTCCGGGGATTTGTAGTAGATATTCATCTGGCTCTGGAGATAACTCCAGGCAATGTGCTTCTTGAAGGTCTGTGTGACATCTTCTTTTTGAATCACATCGCGCCCCTGTCCGGCCAATCTTTCGACAAGCTCCTGGCAAACGCTTTGGAGAAGGATCGGGATCCGGTGCGTACGTCGCATGATTGCGCTCACGCCCTCCGACTCTGTTTGTGGGTCAGACCAACGCAAAGCTAGGGCTGACAAAGTGAGTTTTGAGATCAAGGCTCGAGCGGCCTCCCTACTCAAGCCTCTTAGAAGGATGATATTCCGCGTGTTGATTCCCATAAACCACTGGAAAAAGGGATCCTCAGGGCTCCTCGCTTCAAGCAGGAGGCGAGAGAAACCAGTCATGATGCATTGACATAGACCAGCTTCGGACATGCTGCGCAGACGTTGAATCAGTGCAGGGTCTCGGAGGAGCAGCCCGTCGGCCTCGTTGAGGAGCAGTACTGGCTTGACCATGCGACCCAGTACCAACTCGATTTGGAGGATCGGATCTTGCCCTTCTTGCCATTCATGGCCTGCCTTGGCGAGGCTGGGCTTTAAGTACTGAATGAAATCACGCAGCTCTGTGATACCTTGGCAATCTACCTGAAGTGGCTGGAAACCCTGGTCTGATAAGAGCCTCGCCAGGTGGTGAAGCAAACTGGTCTTTCCAATTTGCCGCGAGCCTAAGATGAGGAAGCTTTGTTGGTGAATACGGGTCAACATCAGCCGGGTCTCTTGCTCTCGACCTACAAAAACTTCGCTTCCCCCAGGCAGCGCGTTGCCGACCTGGAAGGGGCTAAGCCTGAGCAGGTCGCGCGGCGGTAGATACTCACGCCACACCATCTCCAACTGTTTACCACAGAATGCCACGCCGACCAGTAACAAGGGCGCGATGCCCCGATCGTGGAGCTCCGTGGGATAGGCCTTTTCCTTGATTTGGGCCAAGGCCTGCTCCGCGCCCTGGGTGAGGGCGTGGTCGTCGCTTGCCTTCATGCTTTTAAATTCGAAGATATAGCCAGGGGGACCAGGTTTACGGGGGCAAAGTTGGAGATCGTAGCGTCCAAGCCCTGACTCTCTATTGGATGTAATCAGATAGTCATCATCCAGGCGATAGGCGACCAGGCCCAAGAGCAAGCCATGATAGAAATTTTCCGGTACACTGCGCCCACCGGTATCGTTGATGCCGACCAAACGCAGCACCCTATCCTTGACAAAGGCCTTGAAAGCATTCAGATTGCCCTGCATCAAGATCGTCCGCAAAGGGTCTAGGGGTAATTCCGGACCTTCGATCCAACGGCGCACGATCGATTCAAAGTAGGTGCGGACCTCGTGGTTGGGCAGTTTGAGGCCGAAATGGGTTTCGGAATGCTGTTCGGCGAAGGTGAGATAGCCACTGAACAGCAGCAGGCTCCAAATGGATTGGCCATCGATCCGATTCAAAGCGACTGCTGGGCGGATCTCCTTGATCAGCGTTTCGCCCTTGAGCAAACTGCTCAGATCCGCCAGTGTCAGACAGCCTTCCCTGGTGATGAGATTCTCGATGAGTTTGTCTTGGGCGGTGTTGATCCAATAACTGCGCAGATTGTTTTGTGGGTTCGCGGCGACCGAGAGAATCGACCAGGGGTTGTACAGAGTTTGACGACCTATCTGATAGCCGTTGTACCAGGCTTTGATTTCGCCTTCCCGGTGCTGCAGCTGACAGTCCGCGAGGATGGATTGAACCTCTTGTTCGGTGAAGCCAAAACTGTCGGCGTACTTCTGGTCAAGCACCGTGTACACCTGAATATTGTTCAGGCCCGAGAACAGCGACTCTTGGGCGATGCGCAACACGCCCGTCAAGACGCCCTTGTGTAAATGGCCATTATCCTTGAGGACGGCGCCGAGAAAGCCACGCATAAAGGCAATGATCTTGTCGTAGAAACCAAAAAAATAGCCGTCCTGGATGGGCGCGTCATACTCGTCGATCAGGACGACGACCTTTTTGCCACTCCTTTGGTGCAACAGCCGAGTCAAAAGAAAAAGCGCCTGTTCCACCTGCTCGATCGGGGCCTGCTTTTGGATCAGTTCGTCGACACTCTGGGCTTGAGCGGGACTTGGTTGGATCTGGTCCTCAAAGCGCTGGAACATTTCGCTGACGGCGAGCTTGAGCTTCACTTGGCAGCTTTCCCAGGTGTCGGCGTGTAGATCCTTAAAGGTTAGGGCCACCGTGGGATAAGCGCCGAAATGCACCATCGATTTGAGATCGTCCGCAATGGCCAGGCCCTCGAACCACTGAGGGTTGGGTGAACGGTCACTGAAAAAGGCTTCGCACATCTTGAGGTTGAGGGTTTTTCCGAACCGCCGAGGCCGTGGCAATAAGAGCACCTTGGCTCGGTCTTGAAGAAGATCGCGGATGAGGAGGGATTTATCGACATAGTAAAAACCCTCTTCGCGGATCTCCTTAAAATCCGAGTTGCCCATACTGATTGGTAGCATCAGCTGCCTCCTGCGGCCATTGTAGCATCCTTCCCCTCCAGCAACCACGGCTCGGGCCAATGCGGTTACTTGGCAGCGCCTAACCACAGCTACGGCGGTAAGCACTAGACTCAGCGAGACTCCGTGGTTAACCATCAGAGGTTGACCGCGGAAAACACTGAATCTCACCGAAGGGGGCAGGGGCGCAGGCGTCGGAGCCCAATTCCGTGTTCCCTTCCGTGTGTTTCAGTGCCATTCCGTGGTTACAAACAATTCTGAGCGGCTAGTACGACTTTGTCAGGTTGGCTAGGCCAACACTTTT
>CAYRFM010000096.1:0-1413 GCA_964423555.1 uncultured Holophagae bacterium
GCGCCGGACTCCAAGTGGCCGATGTTAGCCTTGAGCGTGCCCAGGGCGATGCTGCCGCGGGCGGGCGGTTCGGCCGCGGCGTCGTAGGCGAGGGTCAGGCCGCGGACCTCGATCGGGTCGCCCAGGGCGGTGCCGGTGCCGTGGGCCTCGACGTAGCCGATCGAGGCGGGCGCGACGCCGGCGCGGCGCAGGGCGGTGCGGATCAGCTCGGCCTGAGCCTCGGGGTTGGGCACGGTGAAGCCGTTGACCTTGCCGCCGGCGTTGATGGCGCTGCCCAGCACGAGCGCGCGGATCGGGTCGCCAGCGGCCAGGGCGGCGCCCAGGGGTTTCAGCAGGACCGCGCCGACGCCTTCGCCGAAGAGGGTGCCGTCGGCGCCGTCGGCAAAGGGGCGGATCTGGCCCGAGGGCGAGAGGAAGCCCATCTCGGCGAATTGGACCAGGCGGCCGGGGTGGAGATAGAGGTTGACGCCGCCGACGATGGCGGCCGGGCACTCGCCGCGGCGCAGGCTCTCCAGGGCCAGGTGCAGGGCCGTGCCGGAGCCGGAACAGGCGGTGTCGACGGCAAACGAGGGGCCGTGGAAGTCGAAGCAGTAGGAGACGCGGTTGGCGATCTGGTAGAAATCGCTGGCGCGGTAGCCCCAACTGCCGCTGAGGCTGGCCTGGGTGGTGGTGACGCCAAAATCGGCGGCCAGGACGCCGACGAAGACGCCGGTGCCGCGGTCCATGCGCTCGGGCGTGAGGCCGGCCTGTTCCAGCAGGCCGTAGGCGACTTCCATGAAGATGCGGGCCTGGGGATCGATGGCCTCGGCCTCGACGGGCGAGATCTGGAAGAGCTCGTGCTGGAAGCGGTCGGCATCGGCCAGGTAGCCGCCGGGCGGGAGCGCGAGCGCGGCGCCGACGCCGTCCTGCCAGCGGTCGGCGGGCATGCGGGTCAGGGCGCGGTGGCCGGCGCGCAGCTGGGCGGCCAGCTGGTCGAGGTTG
This sequence comes from uncultured Holophagae bacterium, assembly GCA_964423555.1. Lineage (GTDB taxonomy): Bacteria > Acidobacteriota > Holophagae > Acanthopleuribacterales > Acanthopleuribacteraceae > CAYRFM01. The sequence goes on from CAYRFM010000096.1 coordinate 982, forward strand.
GCGGCGCCGGGGTAGCGGCCGTGGAGGGCGACGACCGCGATCGGTTCGTCGATGTCGAGGGCTTTGACCGGCGTGGCCTGGGTCGGGTCGGCGGCCGGTGTCGGCGCGCCGAGCGCGCGGGCCATCGAGGCCAGGGTGCGGTGCTCGAACAGGAACGTCGCCGGCAAGCCGGGGAACAGGCGTTTGAGGGCGATGGTGATCTCGACAATTTTATAGGAGTCGCGCACGAAGGTTTCCAGCGGCGCCTCGGCGGCGGGTGGCTGACTCAGGCCCAGGGCCTGGGCGAAGACGCGCGCGAGGGTGGTCAGCACTTCGGTGGGCGGCTGGTTCGTGGGCGCGGCTGACGGGGCGCTGCTGGGGGCGGCGAAGTGCTCGGCGATCGCGATCAGGCGCGCCTCGCGGCTGCGCACGGCGGCGGCGTCGAGGCTGGCG
>CAYRFM010000096.1:1440-30188 GCA_964423555.1 uncultured Holophagae bacterium
TTGGCACGTAGTCGCCCAGCGCGGCCAGGGTCGCGGCTGGTACCTCCAGCGCGAAGTCCGTCGCGGGCGGCAGCGGTTCGGGGACTAGGCTGGCCAGGAACTGCTCGGCCGGCTGGTTCTTGGCGCTGCGGGCGAAGCGCAGACGGACCCGAGCCCGGCCGCGGGCGAGGGCCTCCTGGCCGAGTTGGGCGACCAGCTTGTGCTCGACGCCGCGACCGAGCACGCGACAGCTGAGCATGAGGCTGTCCAGCTCGAGCGCGTCGGCAGCGGCGCGGGCGATGAGGCAGCCGACCAGGCCGTAGTCGCCGAAGCGGTCGCGGACCTCGACGGTCCAGAGCAGTGCGTCGGGCTCGGCCAGCAGGGCGGCCAGCTCGCTTTGCTCGCGGCGCAGGGTGGTGAAATTGAACTGATTGGTGCGGACGCTCAGCTGGGCCAGGCGCGGCAGCTGCTCGGCTGTCGCAGGGGAAACTGTGACTTCGAGCGCCAGGGAGGCCAGGAAGGCCTGGAAGTCGCCGCTCTGGGCGCGCAGCTGGTGGCGGCCCTGGTCGGCCTGGTACAAGGCGGTGCGCTGGCGATCGGTCTCGGTGACCTCGAGGCGGTCAAAGAGCCAGAGGTGGTCGAGGTAACTTTGGGCGCGGGCCGGCTCGGCGGGCCACTGGATCGCGAGCACGGCGGGCGCGGAGGCGCGGACCTCGGCGATCTCGACGGGGTTGTCGTCGAGGAAGACGAAGCTGTCGAGACCGAGGTTGAGCGCGGCCGAGAGGGACTTCAAGTTCTCCGACTTGGGCAGCCAGTTGATGCGGCTATCGACCAGGTGCGCGCGGCGCAGCGGCATCTCGGGCCGTTGGGCGAAGACGCGCCAGACGTCGGCCTCGGCGTTCTTGCTGCACAGGCAGAGCAGCAGGCCTTGTGCCTGTTGGCGCACGGCGAAGCGCTGGAGCGCGGCGAAGGCGCCGTCGACCCTCAGCTCGGCGGGCTCGGCCTCGCCGCAGACACCGCCCCAGAGCGTGTGGTCGCAGTCCAGCACCAGCACCTTCGCGGCTGCAAAACGGCGCGCGTGCCAATGGCGCACTGCAAGGCAGGCCAGGAAATCGAAATAAGTGTCTTTGAAGGGGATATGCGCGATTTCGTCACGGGCGGGATCGGCGCCATCGACCGCGCCGTAGCGGGCCTCCTCGGCGGCGGCGGCCAGCAGGCGGACCGCAGCGTGACCGGCCAGATCCGCCTGCAGGCGGGTCGTCAGCGCGGTCGTCAGCTCGGCCCAGGCGGGCGTGGCCAGGCGGGCCGAGTCGGGGCAGAGCAGGGCCAGCACGGGCACGGTGCTCGCGCGCAGGGCGTCCGCGAGCTCGGCGAAGATGCGGGTCAGGTAGGCCTGCTGCTCGGGGCTGGGCGCGGCCGTGACCGTCCCATGCTCGCGCAGCCAGTCCTCGACCCTGAGCAGCAGCAGGTTGAGGCCGGCGCGGTTGGCGCGCAACGGGCTCTCGGGGTGGAGCAAGGCCTGGAATACCTGGTGGTAGGGCTGGATCTCGACGGAGGCGGCCAGGCCGGCGCGGGCGAGCCAGCTGGTGAGCGCGGGCGCGATCGGGCCGGCCGTGAAGCTGGCGGCGACCAGCAGACGGGGCGCGGTCGCGGCGGGTGGCGGGCCCAGCTCGAGGGTCAGCAGTCCGGTGGCGGTCGAGGCTTGCTGGAGCTGGTGGAGCAAGGCCTCGGCGATGCGGGCGGGGTCTGCGCCGGGCTGGGCGCTGGGCAGGTGGTGGTGGCCGGTCGCCATGCGCGGGGCGCGGGCCAGCACGAAGCGGCGCCTGCCGGCCTGAGGGGCGGCGGCTTCGAGCAGCGCGGCCTGGGCCTGCTTGAGGGCGCGGTAATGGGCGGGCACCGCGGCGGAGGTGTCGTCCAGCACGACGAAGGCGCCGCCATCGGCCAAGAGTGGGGCCAACGTCTCGAGCGGGCCGCGGGTCAGCGCTAGGTTCTCGTCGCGCCAGCGGGCGGCGCGGGCCTCGATGTCATGGCCGCCGGCGCCGAGCGGCAGCGGCGGTGTGCCGGCGCAGCAGAAAATGGCGTCGAGACGGCTCCGTTCGAGACGTTTGCGCAGCTTGCGCAGGCCCTTGGCACTGGCGGCGTCGAGCTGGAGCAGCCGCGGCGCGAGGCCGGCCTGGGCGAGGCGGTCGCGCAGCTTGGCCGCGGCATCGCTGCAGGTCTTGTAGACCAAGGTGACCTGGCTGCCTGCCAGGGTCAGGGCCTGGACCAGGGCCGCGCCGGGCCCGCGACTGCCGCCGATGACAAGGGCGTGCTGGCCGCGCAGGTCCAGGTTCGACGGCACAGCGGGCAGCTCCTGGGCGGGTTCGGGTCGGACCATGGCCTCGAGCCGGCCTTCGGCGAAGACGGCGCCGGCACGGGCCAGGACGACGCCGACCTCCAAGGCGCCGTAGTCGGCATCGAAGTGGCGGGCCTGGGCGCGGTAGTCCAGGCCGCCGCTGCTGGGCAGTTGGCTGAGGTCGAGGGCCAATCCGGTCGACATGCCTTTGCGGCCGGGCAGCAACATGCCACTGAGATAGCTCATAAACAGCAGCGCCTCGAGCACGGGCTCGGGCAGGGCGCTGGGCGCGAGCCGAAAGCGCTTGCGCAGCCAGGCGTTGGCCTTGGTCGCGGCCTGGTAGTGGCCCTGGACGGCGGGAGCCTCCGTGAAGCGGGCCAGGCTGTAGTCCAGTGGCTCGGTCAGGACGGCCGTGGCGGTGCGCTTGTCCCGTGCGGGCACAGCGCAGCTGGGCAAATCGCCGTGGCGCACGCTGAGCACCGCCATGACCAGGTCGCCGTCGCGGAGCTGGAAGACGGTTTCGTGATCGCGATCTTCGCGCTGGATCTGATAGTCGATGTGCGGGAACAGGGGTTGGCGGTACTCGACCCGCAGGCCGGCGAGGGGGCGATCGCCGAGGCGGCCGAGGCAGGCCAGTGCGGCCAGACCGCCGTAGAGCAGGGGCTGGCCGAAGGGCGTCTGGCGCGCGTAGAGCGGGTCGCGATGGAGCGGGCTGGTGTCGTGGCTGGCGCGGGCGAATTTAGCCATGTCCCGTTCGTCGAAGCGGATCGTTATAGAGAGGTTCTCTTTGGTGAGCTCCTCGGACGAGTCTCTCACCGGCTTCCTACGCATGCATCCCCCATCTGCCACGGCCGAAGCGAGGCGGGCCTCTGGGGACGCGTGCTTTGAATCAGATCAGAGAGGCATCAGGCTCCAGAGTACAGCGCAACGACTCCCACAACAAAGACGACCCAGCAAAACCATTCTCTCACTTCGTTAAACCAAAACATTCCGTCTAAATCTTAAAATGGGAACTGCTGGCGAATTCATCTGCAACAAGCTATTTCTCCCACTGTAGCCCCACGGCATCTTACCAAAGTGTCTTTCTCCTGTCAAACAGGGGGAAATTGCGCATTCTCGTTTTTGTGTTGAGGATCACGTCGTCGCCATACGGAAGGCCGGCACCCGTCCACCCAAAGGTAAGGCCAATGTGTCGCAACATCCAATGTTACGCTGGTGGCAGTCAGGCAAATCTTCCTTCTGGCAGGTACCCCACCCATTTGTGCATGATTTCCCCTGGGCGTTCGGGGTGGAGCCGTGAATACCCAGGCATTCCGGTGATCCGCATCACATCTCTGCACGTTCTGTCCCTGGGCATTTGAGCATGTGTCTATCCTGGGCTAGGTCGCACAGGAGGTCGCTGCCATGAACCCTGAACGCATCCATCTGATTGATCCGACCGTTGACTGCGTCGTCAAGCGCCTGCTCGGATCCGAACAGCATAAAGACCTGACCCTGAGTTTCCACACCCTCAAAGAACTCAGCGACACCAAAGCAAGGCTCAGCGACAATGAAGCGAAGCTCAGCACCACCGAAGCGGAGCTCAGCGACACCAAAGCAATGCTCCAAGAACTGGCGAAGAGAATGAGCGCGCTTGAGCAGTCCCAAGGTGGCAGCACCCATGCGTGAGTCTGGTAATGCCTTCTGATACCCCGGGTCCCGCGCGCGTCCTTCCAAAGTCGACGCACTGGGTCGCGGAGTGCCGCTAGGGTTCCCACCAGTGGGTCAACCCGAGGTTGAGGTCCTCCTCGTCGACGGTGCCGTTGGCGTCCAGGTCGGCAACGCAAGGCTGGGGCTGGGCGGGGCAAGTGCCGTAGGCGTTGACCAGCAGGACCAGGTCGCGCACGTCGACGAATTGGTTGCTGTCCAAGTCGCCCGTGAGTGTGCCCCAGTTGATCCGTACGTTGTCCATACCGACGGTCCACATCTGGAAGATGAAGAACAGCCGAGGGTCGCCGTAAAAGAAGCGCACCTGGGCGACGTTGGCGATAACCTGTGCCCAGGTCGCTTGTGCCGGCGATCCGCTATCGCCCAAGTTGAGCAGTTCCCAGCCGTCTGGCAGCGTATCGCTCTCGGAAGGCACCGCGAAGTCATAAGGTAGCCAGCCCTCACCGGGTTCAGGGATATTTGCACCCAGGTAGAAGGCGGCCGTGTCGTCGGCAAAGTTATTCGGGGTGCCGTTGTCGTAGATCAGCATCAATGTCAATGGTCGACCTGCTGCGGAAAAGTCGACCGCGAGGGTGAGCAAATCAACCCCGATGGAGGTCACCTTGCGCTGGCGGTAGTCGCCGGTGAAGGGACTGGGCTCAGTCGAGACCGCGATCGGTGCAAATGTGTCTAGGCCACTGACCAGCAAGAAACTGCCTGGGTTACCGCCAGTAGCTGGGAAACTGGCGGGTAAACCGTAGGACCAGCCGCCCTGATTGCTGCCGCCGTCGAAGGTCTCGACCAAACTCGACTGAGCGAGGGTGACGATCGTGGCAAGAAAGAAAAGGGGTAGGGTGCGCATCGCAAACTCCGATTTTGGACGACATGACCCGAGAGGTCGTATTGAGTTTCCCGGCCTGGTGACTCTCTAGACCGGGAAGACCCGCTCAGTCAGCGATCTTGGCGTTGATGCGGAAGTTGCTGTAGTGTTCCGCGACGTGCATGTCGCCTTGGGGGAAGTGGACGACTTGTTTGCGCAGGACCGGCACTTGGGTCGCTTTGTCCAGGAACAGCGAGGCCTCGCCGACTTCCTGGCCTTCGACGATGATCTTGAAGGCCAATTCCGTCATTTCGCGGCCGTCCTGTGTGGTTGTTGCCGCGGGTCGTGGCACCAGCGCGAAACGCTTGCGGTTGAGCCCGTCGGTCCCGTCCGGCGCGCCGCCCATGCTCATCATGGCCAGATTGTGCAGCAAACCCTGGCGCACGAAACCGACCAGCACGGCGTCGCCCAGATCGGTGGGCGTCGGCTCTTCACCCTTGGGCGAGGTCATGGTGGTGCCGTCGCTGACGACCTTGGGTTTCGTTTCCACACCCATGAAGGTGCCCGCGCAGTCGATGCGCAGGTTGTTCGGCCGACCCAGCACAAAAGTTCCCGTCTGGGTGGCGTTCACGCCGCCAGTGGCCTCGATCTTGACCTCGAACTGCACAGTGTCGGCCTTGACCAGGGCATCCTCGAAGGCCTGGATATCGGCGTACTCACCCGCCACCAGAGTCGAGCATGCCAGTAGTAGCAACATGGACAGACGCATAGTTCCTCCTAAAAAACCCAATTCTCTCGTTCCATAAAACCCTGTAGGTTGGTACAGGGTACCTTAAAATGTTGGCAGACGAGCTGGTGTCGAATACGTACATCACACACCGATGTACAAATTTTCAATGTGGCTGAGTTGACTTACCTTGATGCCGAAATGCTCGGAAACCTCCATTTTACTGACACGCCCCGAATAATAATGAGCCAGACCCAGCTTGATGTAAGCGTCACCCAAATAAGTCATGGTGGTCTTGTAGAAATTCCCTCCGCCAGACTTAACTCGTGTAAGCCACTCGTTATTCCATTGATGGCGCCAAGTATCGTAGTCGCGTTGACTGACCTTGCCTGCCTGCATGAGTTTGCGGCAAATGACTTCGCGGCTGACCTTGAACACCTTGGCGATCTTAGCCACCCCCTCTTCGCTGCCGTCAAAGGACGCTGCATGGGTCTCAAAGGCCGAGCTGGGCACAAGGACTTCCGCAGCGACTTGGTTGCACTGGGTTTCCAGGCGCTGGTTGGCAGGCGCGAGGTGTTCCATATAGGCGAGATCCTGTTTGGTAAAACCATTGGTGGCACACATCAGATGAGAAAGTTCGTGCATCAAACTGAATATCTGGCGGGTGGGGGAGGTTGAGTTATTGATGCAAATGACGGGAAAGTTCATATCGGTCAGACAAAAGCCCTGGACACCTTGCTCTCTGAAGGAGCGCTTGAAGACGTAGATGCCAAGCGCTTCCACCTTTGTACGCCAATGTTTCATCGCTTCGGAGGAGTCTTTCCAGAACATTTGCTCTTCGAGCGTGACGCCCATTAAGGTTCTCAGCTTGGTGGCGGCCTGAATTGGAGGGTGTTGCTCCAGTTGCGGCAGCGGGGACAAAAGAGGGTTGCGACCTCCTGTCAATTCGTACAGCGATTCCTGTCGCGCGAGCATTTCTCTGATGGCCAAGCGTGTATCGCGGTTTGATCGATCCAATTCCGCACCTGGGTAAAGACGGAATTCGGGCAATGCACTCTTCTGGCGCGGCGGCTCCGGGAAAAAAAAGACGGCTAAGGGCGTCTTGTAGAGCTTGTAAGACAAGGTTTCCAATTGGCAGTAGGTCGGCGAATCGAGGCCGCTCTCCCAACCGAGAATCGTTGCCTGTGACTGGTTCATCTTCGCGGCAACCGACTCGAGCGTCATACCGACGACTTCCTCGCGCGCCCATTTCAGGACTTCGCCATTGACGCCCGCCACTTTCATTTGAGCGGCACCTCGTGCTCTGAGCAGTTTCCTTTCACCCATACCCAGGTGGTGGATCTCCTCATTATAGCTCAGAAGCCTATGATGAATGCCTGGCTCCGTGCGAAGTCGTTGAGCTTTGCGGCGGTCTGTGGGTATACTGGGCACGAGTTTTACCCCAGGAGTTTGGCCATGGCTCGCTTTCATCGCATCTCGTACCTACTTCTCGCACTGTGCAGCGGCAGCGCGCTGCTGGCTCAAGAGGCGATCGACCTCAGCGGTCGCTGGCTGGGCACGCTCGACGTGACGGTGACGAACCTGCGCATCCAGCTCAACCTCCGCGCCAACGGCGCGGGCGGGTACATGGCCACGCTCGACTCGCTCGATCAGGGCGCGATGGGCCTGCCGGCCAAGATCACGCGCGACGGTAGCAAGGTCACGGTCGCCTTGGCGGTGATCCGTTCCGAATACGCGGCGGAGCTGAGCGCGGACCACAAAACCCTGACCGGCGTCTGGAAACAGGCGGGCCGCGAATTGCCACTCAGTCTGACCTGGCAGGAGGCGCTGGCGCCTGACACGGCCGAAGCCGCGCCGACCACGCCGCCGACCAGTCAGGAGGCCCATGCCGCCAAAATGCCCGGCCTGTGGCTTGGCAACCTGCTCGAAGGCAGTGGCCAGCTGCGCCTGCTTTTCAAAATCCGCGAGGATCACGGCATGCTGATGGGTACAGTCGATAGTCTCGACCAGGCCAGTGGTGATCTGCTGGTCCAGGTCCGCCTGGCGCCCGAACGCGCGGTGCGCCTCAATGTCCCAACCGTCAATGGTTTTTTCGAAGGGGTGTTGGCGGAGGATGGCAAGAGCCTGAATGGGACCTGGCACCAGGGCGAAAGCCAGATGCCGCTGACCTTGGCCGCCACCGATCAGGCGCCGGATCTGCGCAAGCCCCAAGAACCCAAGCCGCCCTTTCCCTATTCCAGCGAGGACGTGCGCTTCGCCGGCGGCGCGCCGGGCGTGACCCTGGCGGGGACCCTGACCCTGCCCGAGGGGAAGGGCCCGTTCCCCGCGGTCGTGCTGGTCTCCGGCTCCGGCCCGCAAAACCGCGATGAAGAATTGCTCGGGCATAAGCCGTTCCTGGTCCTGGCCGACCACCTGACCCGCGCCGGCATCGCGGTGCTGCGCTATGACGACCGCGGCTTTGGCGGCTCGACCGGCGAGTTCGCCGCCTGCACAACCCGCGACTTCGCCGACGACGCCGCCGCGGCCTACGCCCGCCGTTTCCGGTGATCAGATCCTGCTGGCCCAGTCCCGCGCCATCGATGAAGTAGAGCGTCAGAGTGCCGAGCAGGTCGCGGCGGCAGAGGTCAAACTCGCCCAGGCCCTGGCGGTGATACGCGAGAACCGCGACCCGCGCGCGGCGCGTGCGGCCTTCGAAGAGAAACTCAAGGCCGCCGGTGAAGCACTCGACAGCCCCGAGAATAGCCGCCTACTCAATTTTGTTTTCACCAAGTGGATGATCTACTTCCTCAACTACGACCCCAGTGCCGACCTCCGCAAACTCGCCTGTGCCGCGTTGTTCCTCTACGGCGACAAGGACCTGCAGGTCCTGGTCGGGCAGAACCGCCCCGCGCTCGAGGCGATCCTTAAAGAAACGGGCAACACTCGCGCCGAGGCACGCACCTTGCCAGGCTTGAACCACCTCTACCAAACGGCACCGGGCACGGGCAGTCCCAGCGAATACGCCGGCATCGAAGAGACGATGGCGCCGTCGGCGTTGGAAGCGATCGCGAGCTGGATCAACCGGGCGGTGGCGGCTCAGTAGCTGGCGGTCAGCTGGTAGACGACGTCCTCGTCGTCGATGAAGTGGGCGCGCATGAGTCGGGCCAAGGCGGTCTCGAACAGCGCCGCTTCGTCGACCTCGGCCTCAAGGGCGACGACGGTGCCGCGCAGGTGGGTCAGGCCCTCGCGCAGGTAGCGACCGGCGGCCACCGCGAGCGGCAACGTGGCTCGGTTATCGGCCGATGCCAGCGCCTCCCAGTCGGGCGTGGCGCCCTCGAACAGCTGAGCCAGCTGGTGGAACGGGCGGCGCTGGATGGCGATCAGACGGTAAGGTGGATCGGCGCGGAAGGCGGCCAGGTGCTCGGCCGCGAGGGTCAGGCCGGCCAGGAGCTCACCGCAGGGGTCGTGGACGAGCAGGGTCGGGATCGCCGCGTCATGGCGCAGGGCCAGTTCCAAGCCGACGGCCTTCCAGGCCTCGAGGCGATAGGGATTGCCCCAGGGACCCAGGTCGGCGGCGTCGTGCAGGGAGGCGCGGGCATCGCGCCAGGCCTGCGAGAACGAGCCGCGCAAGGGCTGGTCGCCGGAGGCGGTCTGGCCTGCGGGTAGCCATAGGGTTAGCTCGGTTTCGCCCAAGGCGCCGCGCAGGCAGCTGGCGACGCCGTCGGGACTGAGGGCCAGGGCGTGGGGCGTGCGGCTCTCGGCCAGCGGCGCGGATGCGATCCAGTAGGGCCAGCGCGCTTCGGGCCTCAAGAGATAGCGCGCTTCGCAGCCGGTGGCGGGCAGTTCCTCGAGGCAGAACAGCGGCGCACAGGGCAGCGCCTCGGCGGCCGTACGTTCGAGCGGCAGCAGGCGGTGCCAGCGGGCCAGGCCGGTGAACTCGGGGTCGGGCGCCAGGACCTCGGCGCTTTGGCGGTGCAGGGCGTAGCGGCACAGCAACAGTGCCTCCCGTGCGGCCAGGAAAGGGTTGGTCAGGACCAACTCGCCGCGCGCCAGGTTTTCGAGGTGGGAAAAATAGTGGAAACGCGCGCTCATTGGAACGAGGTCAGGGCCTCGGCTTCGTCGTTGAAGTACTCGAAGACACTGAGAATCTGCGCGATGTGCAGCAGGTTCTTGATCTTGGTGCTGATGTTGAGCAGTTTGAACTGGCCACCCGCCTCGGTGACCTGGGTCAGGCAGCTGAGCAGTTCACCGACACCGGAGCTGTCCATGTAGCTGACCCGCGCCATGTTGAGCAGGATCCGCATCTGGCCGGCCTCGATCAGGCCCAGGATGGCGTCGCGCATCATGACGTCGCCCTCGCCAATGGTGATGCTGCCCTCGAGTTCGAGGATGTTCACATTGCCTTCGATGCGTTGAAAGATTTTCATGTCACTCCACTTGTCGGTGCCGTTTGATCATGGTGACCCGCGTCCCGTTCTCGGTGCTGTATTCTACATGGTCCATGAAGCTGCGCATGAAGAAAATGCCGCGGCCCGACGATTTCTTGAGGTTTTCGGGTTTGGTGGGATCGGGCACCAGGCTGGGGTCGAAGCCCTCGCCTTCGTCCTTGATGGCAATGTGGAACTCGCCGCTCCTGACACTGATGGCGAACTCGACCATCTTGCGCTCGTCCATCTTGTTGCCGTGTTTGATCGCGTTGTTGAGCGCTTCCTGGGTTGCCAGCCAAATCCAGTAGCTGGTGTCCTCGTCGAAGCCGAGCTGCTCGCAAATCTTGTTCGTGATTGGATGCATCAGGTCCAGTATCGCCAGGCTGCTGTTGAAACGAACTTCCAGCAGGTTGAGGTCTTTGAACTCGCTGTAGGTCATACGGCATTTCTCCGCTTCCGCAATCCTGTCCGCAGGTCCCTGTGACGTACATAGTGACGACTCAGTATAGCAAGGGAGCCCACTTTACCACAATTGTCAATTGCCAGGGGGTCGTTCTGCACGGCTTGCGATCGTTCGGCAGGGGCCTGGGAATCCGTCAATGGGACAAAAGAATGTGGATCGAAAACCGTAGATTACTTTTGAATATTCGTATATTATCGATGATAGCAGTATATTCTTTTGCAATGGTGACGAAATGGTTAAAATAATCGGCGAGGTCGAGGTCGACGAAATCGACCGCCGCATCCTCGCGGAGCTCCAGGCGAACAGCCGTATCAGCAACGCCACGATTTCGCGCAGGGTCAACCTCAGTCCGCCGGCTGTGCACAGTCGCATTCGCCGGCTCGAAGAGACCCAGCTGATCACGGGCTATGTAGCGCTGCTGGACCGTGAGCGCGCCGGTTTCGACATGTTGTGTTTTGTGCATATCGGTTTACAACTGCACCAGAGCGACCAGGTCGATGGCGTGCGCGCCGCATTCGTCCAGCTGCCCGAGGTGCTGGAGTGCTACCACGTGACGGGCGAGTACGACTACCTGCTGAAGGTCGTGGTGCGCAATCGCAAGGATCTGGAGCGCTTCATCGGCCTGATCACGCCCATCCCCGGCGTCGCCCGCATCCACACCAGCTTGGTGTTGACCGACGTCAAACAGACCACCGAACTCCCGCTTTGAGCGGCCCCCGCTTCCAGGAGAGTGCCATGAACGCGTCCCGTCCCGATCGTGACTTCGAAGCTGCCCGCCTGTTGTCCCCCCGCCGCAAGAGCACGGCGGCCAAGGATGTGCCCGAACTGGCCGACGAACAGTTGGCCCATTTCGGTATCGACCCCGCCAGCGCCTACGGCCAGGCCATGCGCCATGCCTGCCTGAGCCTCTACCAAACCCAGGGCGATGTCCAGCAGTTGTGGCGCATCACCGACGCGACCTTGGCCGATCTGCCGCGCGAGGACCGCATCGGCTATTTCAACGCCAAGAAGTTCCTCTGCTTCCAGCTGGCCAAGATCCTCGACACGCTGCAGAACCCGTTCCGCAAGACCTACCAGAGCATGCACGGCAGCGAGCGCTCGATCCTCGCCCGCGGGCCCTACCCGATCTTCGACAACGTCACCGCGCTGTTCTCCGCCAACCCCGTGATCGTGCGTACGGCCACCTATATCTACGCCTGCACCGAGTGGGTCGACGACGCCTTCCGCGGCCGCGAGTTTCTGCACGAGATCTACTCGCGCCTGCTCAACCCGACTTCGGTCTCGCTGGCCAACCACATCGTCGATGTGGAGGCCGGCCCCTATGCGGCCGACTACATGGCCTGGAACTTCAACAGCGGCATGGCCGCGATCGACGGCCTGTTGGCCAACCTGCTGCGCCACGGCGACATTGTTATCGCATCCCGCAACGTCTACGGCGGGACCTGGCAGCTGCTCCACGACTACTATGCGCGACCGGAGCGCCTGGGCGTGCACCTGGAGTGGTTCGACGGCTATGCTGGCGCCGAGTTCCAGCGCTTCTTGGCCGAGGTCCACGCCCGCTACGCCGAGCAGCTGGCCGCCGGCGCACGGCTGCTGGTCTACGTGGAATCGCCCTGTAACCCGTTCGGCTACGTGCTCGACGTGCCCGCCATCTGTGCCGCCGCCCACGCCCACGGCCACCTGGTCGTCCACGACGCCACCGTCGGCACGCCCTTCCTCAACCGCCCGCTGCAGCGCGCCGACAAGGCCGAGCGGCCGGACTACGTGATCCACAGCTACACCAAGGACCTGACCGGCAACGGCAACGTCACCGCCGGCGTCGTGATTGGCGAGGGCTACCGCATGTTCCAACCCAAGGGCGAGTGCGTCAACGGCCTGCCCTGGAACGAGACGCTGTTTTGGGGCGTGTACTACATCAAGGGCGCCTTCCTCGGGCCCGAGGGCGCGTTCGAGGTCATCAGCGGCATGAAGACGCTGGAGGCGCGCATGCTGCAGAAGTGCATTAACACCCTGATTCTGGTGCGCTGGCTGAGTGCCCATCCCCACATCCGCGTCCACAGCAACGCCGAGCCCGACAACCCCAACCACGCCATCGGCGCGCGCCTGATGCGCTATGGCCTGGCCGCACCGCTGTTCGCGATCGACTTCGAGTCGGCGCAGCTCAGTCGCGAGGCCTTCGTGCGCTTCTTCGACAACCTCTCGCCCGCCATGGACCACCAGGTCTCCCTGGGCCAGAACAACACGGTCTGTCTGTGTCCGGCGCTGACCTCGCACTCGGAACTGACCGAGGAGGCCCTGGCGGCGGCCAATATCTACTTGACGACGATCCGCATCGCGGTCGGCCTCGAGGACCCCAAGGTGTTGATGGCACATTTCCGCGACGCCCTGGCGCTGGCCTTGGACGACACCTACCCCGGCTTCAGCGCGCTCTGCCTGGACGACGCGGCGACCGATGCGCTGGTGCGTGACACCTACCTCGAAGTCCATCGCCAGCACGCCGAGCACTTCCGGCCGATGGCCTCGCTGTAGGCGCTGAAAACGGTGACCGCAGGTGCCTCGCGCCTGCGGTTGCCCTACTAAAACAGTTCGATCGGTTCGCCCATACAGCTGTTAGGTACCGAAGGTGCTGTGATGCCCCATCGCGGTTCATTCGTCGATGCGGGCGCAGGCCTCAATGACCTCGTCTAGCTGGGCGTCGGGCGACTTGAGGTCGCAGCCGATCAGGGTCAGGGTCTGACGGCCGAAACGCTTGCTGGTCTGGTAGCGCACGATCAGGTCGGTCAGTGTCGTGGCCTTGCCGGCCTGGATCTTGGCCTGGAAGACGTGGTCCAGGAGGAAGACTTCTTCGCTTGAGTGGACGAACTCCAAGTTCGCGCGCGAGATATCCCAGATGAACTGCTCGAGTTTCTTGGTGCCTTCGGCCGTCTCCCAGGCCAGCCCGAGTTTCACGCGTGGATAGACGAAGTGGCGTTCGTCGACCTTGTAGCAGGCGCGAAAATCGGTCGGGTGCGGGCTGTGGAACAGGGTGTTGCCGCGCAGGTCGTGGGAGATGTGGGTGACTCTGACCTCGCAAGAGAGGTTCTGGTCGGGGATGCGGACCTCGACGACGTCCTCGCGCAGGCTGTTGGTGAAGCCGAGGAACAGGAACTTGTCGGGGTCGACGCGGACCACTTTGGAAGGGTGGTAGTGGCTGCTGTCGATGTAGCGGACCAGGATGTCGGATGCCTTTTTGACACAGCGGGAAAGCGTCTTTTCGACCTTTCCGGCGAAGAACAGACCCATGGGAATGGAGCTCCTGCGATGGTGGTGACCTCGTGGTCCGAACCAGGGGTTCGGGAAAAGCGGCTTGCACCCAAGTATAACGGCCAGTCCCCTGGGAGGACTTTAGGTAAATTTGTGGGCGAGCGCGGCCCGGCGTGGTCTGTCTTTGTGAAAACCCGCTAAAAAGCGCGCTTTTGAATGACAGCCGTCAATTCGCGCAGATGGAAGGCGGCCTCGCCGAAGGGCTTGAGATTGGAGAGCGCGACCTGGAACAGTTCCTCGGCCAGGAGCGCGCTCTTTTCGACGCCGGCCAGGTTGACGAAGGTCTGCTTGCCGGCGTCCTTGCCGCTGTCCTTGCCGGTCTGCTCCGAGGAGACCAGGTCCAGCAGGTCGTCCTGGATCTGGAAGGCGAGACCGAGGTTCTTGGCGTAGTTCTTGAGGCACTCGCGTTCGCGCCCGGTGGCGCCGCAGAGGACGGCGGCGATCTCGACGGAGGCGATGAACAGCGCGCCGGTTTTTTTGGCGTGGATGTACTCCAGCTCATGCAGGTCCAGTTCGGCGCGATTCAAGAGATCGTCGCTCTGGCCGCCGGAGAGGCCGTCGACGGAGTAGGCGTCGCCGAGCAGGGCCAGGCACTCCAGGCGGCGGGCAATTTCGCTGCGCGAGGCTTTGCGGGTGTCGCCCAGCAGCACGTTCGCCTCGGCGATCAACGAGAGCCCGGCCAGCAGGGCCTGGGCCTCGCCGTAGACGAGGTGGGTCGTCTTATGGCCGCGGCGCAGGGCGGCGTCGTCCATGCAGGGCAGGTCGTCGAACAGCAGGCTGGCGGTGTGCACGCACTCGACAGCGACCGCGCCGTCCAGGACGGCCTGTTTGTGACTGGCCTGGTAGATATCGGCTGTGGCCAGGGTCAGCAGCGGGCGGAAGCGCTTGCCGGGGATCGCCAGGGCGTAGCGCATCGCCTTGTGGGCCTCGGTGGTCCTGGTGGACGGTCGCGGCAACTCTGCGAGCACCGCCTCGATCCTCGCTTTCTGGGTGCCCATGTACTGGCGCAGGTCCCAGTTACGCGGTCGGCTCTTCCAGAAGGGCATGGCATCCTCAAAGTGGTATCAGTTAGGCCGCAAAACGCACCGCGAGCGCGGCCAGGACCCCCATTGTCCATCAAAATGAGTCGGCGAAAAACACGAAAAACACCAAGCGCATGACCTGGCGTCAGGTTGCGCGCGCGGACGAGGTGCCGATTTTTACACTTCTCAGCTGGGTTGACGATCCTCACCACGACCATGACGGCGACGGGTGGTATGGCGCCCATCGCCCTGGTGATGAAAGAGTAGCCCGGCGCAAGATTGCATCTTGCGCTACAGCAGCTACAGAGCCTGCGGGACCTTTCGGCTAGACGCTGATTATTGGACCGTCTGCGAATCAGAAAGGGCGTATTCGTTGCCCTAGCCGTGCCAGAAGGGCGTGCCGAGCGTTGGGGTCGAGGGGCTGGCGAAGTCGCGGGTCGGCATGCAGCCGGCCTCGTAGGCTAAGCGACCGGCGCGAACGGCGGCGGCAAAGGCCTCGCCCATGGCGACGGGATCGCGCGAGAGGGCGACGGCGCTGTTGATGAGGACGCCGTCATAGCCCAGTTCGAGCGCCTGGGTCGCGTCCGAGGGCTTGCCGATACCGGCGTCGATGATCAGCTTCAGGCCGGGTAAGCGCTCGCGGATCATCTTGAGGTTGAAGGGGTTGAGCAGGCCCTGACCGGAGCCGATGGGCGAGGCCCAGGGCATCACCGTACGGCAGCCGGCCTCGGCCAGGCGCGTGCACAGGACCAGGTCGTCGGTGCAGTAGGGGAAGACCTCGAAGTCCTCGGCGATCAGCTCGCGCGCGGCCTCCAACAGGCCGAAGGGATCGGGCTGAAGATTGTAGTCGTCGCCGATGACCTCGAGTTTGATCCAGTTCGTGTCGAACAATTCGCGGGCCATCTGGGCCGTGGTCACGGCCTCCCTGACGGTCTTGCAGCCTGCGGTGTTGGGCAGCAGCTGTTTGCCGAGCGCGCGCACGAGGTTCCAGAAGTCCTGGCCACCACCGCTGCCGGGCGCCTGGCGCCGCAGACTGACGGTGACGACCTCCGCGCCGGAGGCCTGGATGGCGCGCTGCATGATCTCGGGCGAGGGGTAGAGCGCGGTGCCGATGAAGAGTCGGCTCTCGAGTTGGACGCCGCCGATTTCCCACATATCAACCGCCCTGCATCGGCGAGAGCACTTCCAGCGACTCGCCGCCCTGAAGGGCGAACGAGGCATAGCGGCTCTTGGGCACGAAGGCGCCGTTGATGGCGACAGCAAAGAAGCCGCCGCTGAAGCCCAGGCGCGGCAGGGCCTCGGCCAGCGGGCAGGGCGCCTCGAGGGCCTGGGGCTGGCCGTTAACGGTGAGTTGCAACATGGCAGACCTCGTCGAGTTCGGGGTAGGGAGAAGGCAGGCCGCGCAGGCGGGCCAGAGCGGCCTCGGCCAGGGCGGGCGAGATCAAAAATCCGTGGCGGTAGAGGCCGTTGAGGCGCAGCAGGCCGGGCTCGTGATGGAGCCGCGGCAGGTTATCGCTGTAGGCGGGGCGGTGGCCAACACTCTGCTCGAGCACGGCGGCCTCGGCAAAGCCGGAGTGCAGGCTGTAGACGGCGGAGAGCAGCTCGAGGGCGGAGCGGACGGTGATCGGGCCGTCGTGGTCGCTCTCGATCGAGGTGGCGCCGATCAGGTAGGTGTCGTGGGGGCGCGGCACGATGTAGAGCGGGTAGCGCGGGTGCATGAGGCGGACCATGTGACGCAACTTGACCTCGGGGGCGTGGAGGCGCAGCAGCTCGCCGCGCACGCCGCGCAGCGACAGTTGCGGGCGGGCGCCGAGGCCGCGCGTGTCGACGGCCAGGTCGAAATGCCTGGCGCCGTCCGCGAAGACCAAGCAACCGGGCCCAACCGCCTGGACGGGGCGAGCGCTCTCGAGGGTCGCGCCGTGGCGGGCCAGCGCGGTCGCCAGGGCCGGTAGCACGTCGCGGGGCTCCAACTGAGCCTCGTCGGGGAAGTACCAGCCGCGGCCGAAGCGGCCGGCCAGCTCGGGTTCCAGCGCAGCCAGGGCCGCGGCGTCGAGGGCCTGGCCAAGGGGCGCCGTCGCGCGGGTACGGATCTGGGCCAGAAAGGCCTCCAGCTCGGCGGCGTCCTGGCGATGGGCGACGACGACCGTGCCGCCCTCGGCAAAGAAGACGGGTTTGCCCAGGCGCGGCAGGAGCTCGCGCCACAGGGCCAACGAGCGCAGGCCCAGCGCCGCGATCAGCGGCTCGGCCTTGTCTAACTCGGAGTGGGGTGAGAGCATGCCACCAGCGGACCAAGCCGCGCTTTGGTGCGCGGCCGCGTCACCGCCGTCGAACAGGCTGACGCGATAGCCCGCTTCGGCCAGGAACAGGCCCAACAAGCGGCCCATCAGGCCGGCTCCGGCGATGCCCGCGGTGGGATGGCTAGCGTTCAAGCTCAGACCTCGATATAAACCTCGGCGCCCTTCTCGCGGAACTCGCGCGACTTCTCGCGCATGCCCTCCTCGAGCGCCGAATCCACCGGTAGCGCGTGGCTGGCCGCGTAGTCGCGCACGTCCTGGGTGATTTTCATCGAGCAGAACTTGGGACCGCACATCGAGCAGAAGTGGGCGACCTTGGCGGAATCCTTGGGCAGGGTTTCGTCGTGGTAAGCGCGCGCGGTTTCCGGGTCGAGCGCCAGGTTGAACTGGTCCTCCCAGCGAAACTCGAAGCGCGCCTTGGAGAGTTCGTCGTCGTGGGCGCGCGCGGCGGGGTGGCCCTTGGCGACGTCGGCGGCGTGAGCGGCAATCTTATAAGTAATGATGCCCTGCTTGACGTCGTCGCGGTTGGGCAGGCCCAGGTGTTCCTTGGGGGTGACGTAGCACAGCATGGCGGTGCCAAACCAGCCGATCATGGCCGCACCGATGCCGCTGGTGATGTGGTCGTAGCCGGGCGCGATGTCGGTGGTCAGCGGGCCGAGCGTGTAGAACGGCGCCTCGTGGCAGTCGCTCAGCTCCTTGTCCATGTTCTCCTGGATCAGGTGCATGGGCACGTGACCGGGCCCTTCGATCATGACCTGGACGTCGTGTTTCCAGGCGATTTGGGTCAGCTCGCCGAGCGTTTCCAGCTCGCCGAACTGGGCCTCGTCGTTGGCGTCGGCGAGACTGCCGGGCCGCAGGCCGTCGCCCAGGGAGAAGGAGACGTCGTAGGCCTTCATAATCTCGCAGATCTCCTCGAAGTGGGTGTAGAGGAAGTTCTCCTTGTGGTGGGCGATGCACCACTTGGCGAGGATCGAACCGCCGCGGGAGACGATGCCGGTGACCCGATTCGCGGTCAGGGGCACGTAGCGCAGCAGCACGCCGGCGTGGATCGTGAAGTAGTCGACGCCCTGTTCGGCCTGTTCGATCAGGGTGTCGCGGAAAATCTGCCAGGTCAGCTCCTCGGGTCGGCCGTCGACCTTCTCGAGGGCTTGATAGATCGGCACGGTGCCGATCGGCACGGGCGAGTTGCGCAAGATGTAGTCGCGGGTGGTGTGGATGTTCTTGCCGGTCGAGAGGTCCATGGCGGTGTCGGCGCCCCAGCGCGTCGCCCAGACGAGCTTTTCGACTTCCTGTTCGATCGAGGAGGTGACGGCGGAGTTACCGATATTGGCGTTGATCTTGACCAGGAAGTTGCGGCCGATGATCATGGGCTCCAGTTCCGGGTGGTTGATGTTGGCGGGAATGATGGCGCGGCCGCGGGCGACCTCGTCGCGCACGAACTCGGGCGTGATTCTGGCCGGGATGCGGGCGCCAAAGGGGTTGCCGGCAAGGCGGCGGTTGCGGCTACTGGCAACGGCGTCGAGCTGTTCCCCGCGGCGAATGTTCTCGCGGATGGCGATGAACTCCATTTCCGGGGTGACGATGCCCTGGCGGGCGTAGTGCATTTGCGTGACGTTGGCGCCGGCGCTGGCGCGGCGCGGCTGGCGCTGCAGGGCGGGGTGGGTCTGCAGGCGGCTGCTGCCGCCGTTGTCCTCGGGGCGGCCGCTGCGGCCGGCATAGACTTCGGTATCGCCGCGGCGCTCGATCCAGTCAGTGCGCAGGGCGGGCAGGCCCTGGGTGACATCGACCACGACGGCGGGGTCGGTATAGGGGCCCGAGGTGTCGTAGACGCGGAATTCCGTGCCATTGGTCAGGGCGATCTGGCGCATCGGCACCCTAAGCTCCGGAAAGACTTCGCCAGGTTCGTAAACCTTGCGGGATGCGGGCAGGGGTTCGGTGGTGATGCGGGCCTGGCCGGAAATGACGTCGTCGACATGTTGGGTCATGGGAACCTTCCTTGGAGAGAAAACCCCGCGCGCGAGGGCCTGACGGGACCCCCTAGAATACCACCTTTGATCGTATTTAGCACGGAGAAGGCGCCTGCCGCGCCTGCCGCAGCCAGCCGCAGGGTATCCTCTTGATTCCTCGCCCCCTCGCCTGGGGCATCACTGTGTCCTGACCTCGAAAATCTGCTCCTCTTCATCGTGGCACAGGGACTTTTTCCCATAGGTGCCAATCACCATGACCTGGTTTTTCTGGAGGCTGCCATGGCGGTAGCTAAAGAAGGTCTTGTTAATCTTGTTCACCCGTACCTTCCTGCCTAAGACAATCTCATCGACTTTTTCTTCCGTGTGTTCCACGAGTTTCAGGGTAATTGAATCCTGTAATTCATAGACAGAGGGAATCTGTGGCTTGTACCTCAAGAACAGCGGCTGCTTGGCGACCGCCTTGAGATCTGCCGGCAGTTTGGCCCGTGACGGTTCGTTTTCGACCAACGGCCGGCCGGGCAGAACGGTCCGAGCGGGAAGGTAATCGGCACCAACGGTACGTATTCGCGCGGAAAAGGGAGAAACAAAACAAAGCTCCTCGTTGGAGGCCGCCCAGTAGGAGGCCGCGTCCTGCTCACCGGTCACAAACGTTTGCAGCTCTGTAAACCGCTTGGCCGCAAGATCCACCTCATACAACGTAACCCTTTCGCTCTGCTCACCATAGCCGATCGTAGCCAAGAGCTTGCCGGCGGGACCGTTACATACATGCTGGATATCTCCCTTGGGTTGCGCACCCGTAAAGTCCGCGAGCCGCAGGGAGTCCTTGAACTGCCCCTGCTGATCCAGCAGATAAATGGTGCCCTCGTCAAAGGTCGGCCGAACAAAAAGTGCGAAGCCCTCAGGGACTTGGCAGATGTTCATGCGGGAACGCTTAATCCGACCGTCCTCGATTTTCTGAACCCGCTCCGTCTCGAAGTCAAAGACGTAAAGTTCAGCTGCCATGCTGCGGACTGCCATGAAGAGACATGCCTTGCCAGAAACACGAGACACAGGTACCCATCTCGCGGAGAAGTCTTGAATATTTTCGGTATCTTCACCCGCCAAGAAGCAGATCGTTAAAAGCAAGGTCATCATCATGCACCACTGGAATAAGTTTTAGGCCGGAGCGAGTGAAGGTCAACAGAGCTCAAAATATACACCCGTCCAAAAGGCAAACGCCTCGAAATTTGAATCACGAATGGCATCATTGATATTTTCCCAAATTCCAGGGCAATAGTCAGGTTGCCGTGCCTCGACAGAATAGGGCGCCAGAAAGATCGAAAGCACACATGCAAGTACCAGGAATTTTTTCATGATTTTCTCCTTACTTAAATTTCTCTAGGCTTTAGCCAATGAGGAAGGCTAGCACAAGCGCGTTCCAATCGCAATCAAAATTCAACCTCACCCGTTGACTACCTCTCCACATGAAGGAGCGCATCCCCGACCACCAGCGCCGAATTCCAGTCGGCCAGTTATGGGGAGGATTCCGCCCGCATCCTCCATCTCAAACAGCGCGCCGAGGTGCCTGGCAGCAACCAGACTGGGCAAACTGGCCAAGCTGAGCTCCCTTGGAGCCAGCCGTCCCTCTCTGCGGGTATTTGGGCCAGAGGAACGATTGCCTTCCTCCGTTATGTAAATTCTCTCCACATTTTTCCCGCGGGGGCGATAATTTCCTGCCGTTTTCTGGTCTCAGCATTATAATGGACTGAAGTTCTGAATTTGGCCGATTGCGCCTGCTCAAGGAAGCCTCTCAGAAAGGCGCTACTTTTATTGTTTGGTCAATTGATTTGATGGCCAATTGACTGCCCTCGACTGTGAGGGCCCGATGGAAGAACCCATGAGCCAAAAACGTTTGGACGAAATGAAGGTGTTGGTGCTCGACGATGACCACCTCTTGACCTTGGTCTTGAAGTCATTGCTTGAGCGCCTCGGTGTTTCTCAAGTCATGGCTCGCAACGACAGCCTCGAGGCACTCGAGGAGTTGCGGCGAGAACCGACCGCGGCGGATGTGATCTTGCTTGACCTGATGATGCCTAAACTCGACGGCATCGAATTTTTAAGCGAGCTGATCCGCATCGATTTCCAGGGCTTCGTGATCCTAATGACGGGTGCCGATAAACCCATCCTCGCCAGCTTGCACCGTCTAGGCGGACAGCGCCTGCGCATGTTGGGTGTGTTGGAAAAGCCGGTCCGCCTTGCTGTCGTTCGCGCTTTGCTGGCCAAGATCGAGGAAAGTGCCAACCCAGCTTTGCAGCGTATTTCGCCCCGCACTTCTGCCGCGGCCATCACCACCGGTTTGCTGCGCGGCGAATTCATTCCCTACTTCCAGCCCAAGGTCAGCCTCGCCGATGGTCGGGTGACCGGTTTCGAGGCTCTGGCGCGCTGGCGTCGGCCCAACGGCACCCTTGTCACACCGGTGGCCTTCATTCCGGTCGCTGAGAAGAAAGGTTTGATCCACGAAATCGACCTGGCAATTCTCGACCAGACCCTGGCGGAGCTAAGCCGTTGGCGTGAGCAGGGTCTGCGCCTTACCGCTGCCGTCAATTGTTCGGCGACCACCCTGAGCCAGCCCGGGGTCACCGATGCCCTTCTCAGTGCCCTGCGTCGCTACAGCGTCGAAACCGGCGAAGTGCTGGTCGAGTTGACCGAGTCGGTGCTCATTGATGAGGACTCCCTTGCCATGGCCAACATCTTGCGGCTCCACCTGTATGGGGTCCACCTTTCCATGGACGATTTTGGGACCGGTTACTCCAGCCTCCTCTACCTCAGCCAAATCCCCTTTTCCGAGCTCAAGGTCGACCAATGTTTCGTGACTGGCGCCGGCGGCGATGCAGCGAAAAAGGCGATCATCGAACACAGCGTAACCTTGGCCAAAAAGTTAGCGCTCTCGGTTGTCTGCGAGGGCATTGAACACGCCGACGATGCAGCACTCGTGCGCGCGCTGGGTGCTAACTTGGGCCAAGGTTTCTTTTACACCAAACCCCTACCCGCAGCCGAGTTCCTCGCCTGGGTCCGTACCCGCGACCCCTCAGGAGATATGCCATGATGCCCAATCCCTCTTTTTCCATTGAGCTCCTTTACAGTGTTTTTGAACTAGCGCCGATCGGGGTAATGATGATCGATCCGGACGGCCTGATCGAAGACGTCAACCGCTACATGTGCGATCTAACGAGCTATGACAAGGCCGCGCTCATCGGGCAAAAAATCGAGCTCCTGGTGCCAGGCCGGGTTCGCGAAGCGCATGTCGGCTTGCGCGAGAGTTACCTGCGTGCGCCCAGCAATCGCATGATGGGCCAGAACCGCGAACTTGCCTGTGTCGACAAACTCGGCCGCGAGATTCCCATCGAGGTGGGCCTGGCCCCTGTGGTCGACGGTCAGCACAGCCATATCGTGGTCACCATCACCGATGTCACGCTCAAACGCGAGGGCGAACAGAAACTGCGCTCGCTCGCTGGCGAACTCAAGGAGATCTCCACGCCGGTACTCGAGGTCTGGGACAAGATTGCCGTCGTCCCCATCATCGGCGCCCTCGACACTGCTCGCGCCCAGCGCCTGATGGAGAACACACTCGACCATATGAGGCGGGAGCGCACCCGCATCACGATTCTCGACATCACCGGCATGTCGAGCGTCGATACGGCGATCGCCAATCATATCCTGCGCTTGACCGCCGCGATTCGCCTGATGGGCGGTCAGGCCGTACTCACCGGCATCAGCCCCGAGACCGCCAAAACCCTGGTCCGCCTAGGCATCAATTTGAGCAGCATCAGCACCAAACCCACCCTTGCGGGTGGATTGAAACACGCGATCCAATGTCTCGACAACGAGTGAGGGTTAAAGATGTCCGCCATTCCCATCCTCAAACTCGGTCCCGTATTATTCCTAACCGTGCCCGAGCATCTCAACGATGCTCAGGCCAAGTCGCTGGAGGACGTGTTGTTGCGGCGCATCGTCGCCTCACGGGCCGAGGCAGTGGTGCTCGACCTCACGGCGCTCGAGCTGATCGACTCCTTCATGGCCCGGGTGCTGACAGAGTCGGCCAAAGCGATTCACCTCATGGGCGCTGATCTCGTCGTCGTCGGCATGCGGCCCGCCGCGACGATCACGTTGCTCGAACTCGGCCTGGACCTGGGCTCCATCTCGACCGCACTCGATCTGGAGTCGGGGCTGGCCAAATTGGGCTATCGGCTCGAGCGGCGGGAGCAGTCGCATCCACCGCAAATGGGGGTAGTGTTATGATTGCCATCTCCATCCGCGAAGAGGACGACATCATCATTGCTCGCGGCGAGGCACGGCGCCTGGCTGAGGCCTTGGGTATGGGCTTGGTCGACAAGACGCGCTTGGCGACGGCGGTCAGCGAGTTGGCCCGCAACATCTTCAATTACGCGGGCCAGGGCAGGGTCGAGCTGGAGGTCGTCAGTGGGCCGCGGCAAGGCGTTCTATGTCGCTTCATCGATCAGGGGCCCGGCATCGCCAATCTGGAGCTGGCGCTCAGCGACGGATGGTCGAGTGGCCAGGGCCTCGGCTACGGCTTGCCGGGTGCCAGGCGCCTGGCGGATCTGTTTGCGGTTACCAGTGAACCGGGCAAGGGCACGACCGTCGAGATTACGAAATGGATGTGAGCTCCCATACCCTACAGTGGCACACGCTGGCGGCCGCCAATTGGACGCCGGCCCTGCTGGCCGCGCTAGGCGCCAATCGCCTTTCCGCCAGCCAGCTCGAGGCCCAGGCCGAGTTGGTAGCCGCCTTCGAAAGGGCATACAGCGGGGCCAGGGTGGATCTCTGCGCCAAGGGTCACATGCCCGCTGACTTTGTATTGAGCAAGTTCTACGAGGGCCAGCCCTGGCCACTCGATCCGCAATGGCAGGCTAGGGTCGAACGCCTGCGGCCGCTGTTCCAAGCGTTGATCCAAGTCGACTTGGCCAGGGAGCAACTCACCGGCGCGCCCGCCGGTGCCCGTGTCATCGCCCTGATCGCGATTGTCGCACCCGTCGAGCCCAGCCCCTTTGACTGGGCCGCGCTTTCCCGACCCAAGCCCGGCCTGACGCACAACGGCGATGGCTTTCTGGTGACCCAGCGTGGTCAAGCCTTGCTCGCCTGCCTGATTGACGGCTTGGGCCACGGCCCTGAAGCCCAGCAGGCGCGCGACCGCGGACTCGAGGTGCTCGCCCATGCGCCCGAACTCGAACTCGCGGAACTCTTCGCACTAGCCCACAGCGCCCTGCGCAGGACGCGAGGTGCCGCCATGACTGCCGCCCGCATTGATGATCGCCAGGGCATCCTGGCCCACGCCGGCATCGGCAATGTCGAGTTGCGAATGACCCCGGACGTCAGCGTCTTTCTGGCTCTGCCGGGCATCGTCGGCATGGCGCCTTGGCCCGGCGTCAGGGTGCGCGAGTGTTCCTGGTCCGAGGGCGCCCTGCTGGTCCTTCACTCCGATGGCATTCGGCCTGGCTGGTCGCTCGCCGCCCTCGATCGCTTGCAGCTGCCGCCCCTGTTCCTGGCCTTGTTGCTGGCCGTCGACTGTGCCGCGGACGAGGATGACGCCACCGTGCTCGTCGTCAAAGGGAGCCGACATGGATAAGCCCAACCTGCACGACAAGATCGAGCATCTCAAAGTCGAGCTGGACGAGGTCTACCACGCGTTTGCCGGACTGACCATCGAGCACGATATCGTCAAAAGGGCCCTGATCGAGAGCAATCGCGAACTGGAAGCCAAGGTCGCGGAGCGCACCCACCACCTTGAGGAGGCCCTGGCCCTAGCCAATGCGGCCAATCGCGCCAAGTCCGAGTTCCTCGCCGCCATGAGCCACGAGATCCGCACGCCCATGAACAGCGTCGTCGGCATGATCGATCTGATGCTCAAAACCCAACTGGAGGAAAAACAAGCGCTGATGATGTGCACGGCACGCGAGGCCTCGCTGGCCTTGCTCAAGCTGATCGACGAGGTCCTAGACTTTTCCAAGATCGAGGCCGGCAAGATCGAACTCGACAATGTCGCCTTCGACCTCAATCACATGATCGCCAATGTCTTCATGCTGTTTCAAGCCAAGGCCGACGAGAGCGGCTTGCTGCTGTCCTGTTTCATCGAGCCCAGCATCCGCTCCGGGCACTTCGGCGACCGTTTCCGCCTGCGCCAGGTCCTCACCAACCTAGTCGGCAATGCCGTCAAGTTCACGCCGGCCCAATCCGGCCGCCAGGGTCGTGTCTCGCTGAGGATCGACCGCCTTGGCGAGCCGGAGGGTGGGCGAGAGCAGCTGCGCATTGAGGTCAGCGACAACGGCGTCGGCATGAGCCAAGCGCAGGTCGTTCAGCTCTTCCAAAATTTCACCCAGGGTGACCCGTCCACAACCCGGAGGTTCGGCGGGACCGGACTGGGGCTGGCGATCAGCAAGGGGCTCGTGGAGCGCATGGGCGGCCACATTGAGGCGCGCAGCACGCCGGGGTTGGGCTCCTGTTTCACGGTGTACTTGCCACTCGAGCAGGCCTCCTTGCCGCCAGGCCCACCCCGGGACCTGAGCGGCCTGACCGTGATGCCGATGCTCGCCGACCAACAACTCGCCCAAGACCTGTGTTGCTATGCCAGGTACTGGAAGGCGGAGGTCCAGCCCTGCGCCGATCGCGAGCAGCTGCGTGCGCATCTGGGCAAGGCCACGCCCGGTCAGCGCATCCTGATCTGCAGCGAGCAAGATTACGCGGAGCTTGCCCAATTCTGCGAGACCTGTGGCCCACTGCACGGGCTGCGCTTTATCGTGCTCAGCACCATCCGCCACGGCCAGCAGGCCTTGATCCGGTCAGACACGCTGCGCATCGAGAGCTACCCGCTGCACCGCACCCAGTTCCTCGAGGCGCTGGCCGTCGTCGCGGGACTCGAAAGCCCCGAAACTCAGGTGGCCCTCCCGGACCCCAACGGCGCATTGGCGCCGCCCACTCAGTCGGAAGAACGCCAGGCGCAGCGGGCCAGTTACGCGATTCTGGTTGCCGAGGACAACCCGGCCAACCAAATGGTCATGCGCATGCAACTCGAGGTGCTGGGCTACCGTGCCGACTTCGTGGAAAACGGCGTGGCCGCGCTGGAGGCCTACGAACAAAAGGCGTACGAACTGATCCTGACGGATTGCCACATGCCGCTGATGGATGGCTATGATTTGACGCGCCTGATTCGCGAGCGCGAGCGGGAAAGCGGTGTGCACGTGCCGATCATCGCGGTCACCGCCAACGCCCTACAGGGCGAGGAGCGCCATTGCCTGGATGCCGGTATGGACGGCTACACCGCCAAACCGATCGTGCTCCCCCGCTTGGAGGAACTGTTGCAGCGCTGGCTCGGTAGCCGTGGCGCCGAAAGCGCGCCGCCTCAGGCCGAACCTCAGCCGGTCACCTTGGTGGAGATGGCGTTCGACGATGATCCCATCTTCAATGCCAAGGCACTGGACGACTATGTGGGCGACTACCCCGATAGCCGTTCCGAATTGTTGCGCAAGTTCTCCGCCGTCGTGACCAGCACCGAGGACGAGCTCAAGGGCGCCTGTGAGGCGGGCGACCTGAAACTTACGGTCCACCTGGCCCATCGCTTTAAATCCGCGGCCAAGTGTTTTGGCGCCCATCGGCTGGCGCGCATCTGTCAGCTGCTTGAGACCGCCGCCCGTGAGCAGGATCGGCAGTCGTGCAAGCGCTTGATGGCCCAATTCATCACCACGGCGGGCCAGCTCCAGGTTGCGATCCAGGCACACCTTGGTGGTTGAAACGCCGGCTCGCACCGGTCGATGGGCCTAGCCAAATCGCAGCTCATGGGCTAAAATGCCGCCGTGAATCAAGACTACTGTTTTATGTGGATCGCCATTCTTGTCCTGATCCCGTAATTTTCTCCGTTGGAGTGTTCCCATGACCCGACTAGTCCGCTTCTTTATCGCCTCCGTACGGCCCCTGTTTTCGCTGCGCGAGGATACCGACTATGAGGGCACGATCCGCCAGGTCCGCAGCGACGCCGAGTTACACAGCGGCAACATCTGGGCGCTGGTTTTCGCGATACTGATCGCGTCCGTCGGCCTGAATGTCAACAGCACCGCCGTGATCATCGGCGCCATGTTGATCTCGCCGCTGATGGGACCGATCGTCGGCGCCGGTTTCGCGCTGGCGACCAACGATTTCCCGCTGCTGCGACGCAGCGCCCGCAACTTGATGATCGCGACCATCGTCGCCCTAATCGCCTCGACCTTGTACTTCTCGATCTCGCCCCTGGCCGAGGCCCAGTCCGAACTGCTGGCGCGCACGCGGCCAACCCTGTACGACGTGCTGATCGCCCTGTTCGGTGGCGGCGCCGGCGCCGTGGCGGGATCGCGCAAGTCGAAGATGGTCAACGCCGTTCCGGGCGTGGCCATCGCCACCGCGCTCATGCCGCCGCTGTGTACCGCTGGCTTCGGCTTGGCCAGCGGCCAGTACATGTACTTCGTCGGCGCGCTCCACCTGTTCCTGATCAACGCCCTGTTCATCTGCCTTTCGACCCTGGGTTTCGTGCGTTTGATGCACTTCGAGCGCATTCAGGAGGTCCAGAGTCAGCACCTGGTGCGCACGCGCTGGGTGATCATCTTCGTGACCTTGTGCATCGCGGTGCCCAGCATTTACACCGGCTACATCGTCGTCCAAGAGGCGCGTTTCAAGCAAGCCGCCCAGCGCTTTGCGGCCGAGAACCTGAGGGGCTTCAACGGTCGCACTGTCGTCAACTTGGACTACCAGTTTGTCGGCAAGAAGAAGACCATCAGCGCCACCATCATCGGCAAGCCCTTGCCAGATGAGACCATCGCCACCTTGAAACAGCGCCTGCCCAGCTATGGTTTGATGGGAACCCAACTGGAACTGAGCCAGATGGCCGAGGACCAGGCCTCGGTCGAGCAGGTCGGCATGACCGTGCGCCAAGGGATTATCGAGGATCTCTACAAGCGCAATGAGGCCGCCATTGGCGAGCGTGACGCGCGCATTCGCCTGTTGGAGAAAGAGGTCGTCCGGCTCAGCTCCGAGGAGTTCCCGGTCAGCGAGGTGGTGCGCGACTGCGGCGTGCTGTTCCCGACCCTGGTTTCGCTGTTGGTCGGTCACGAGGTCCGCGTCGCCGAGTCCGCGCCTGGCGACGCGGCCACGGCAAGCAAGCCTGCCGAGCAGGACGGTCAACCCGCCGCCAAGCCCGATGCCGAGAGCGAGGCAGCCAGTGGCGTCGTCGTGCTGGCGACCTGGAGCAAGGTTCCCTCCAAGGGCGAGCTGACCCGCATGCAGGAATACCTGGCCGTGCGCTTCGACGTCGCCTCGGTGCGTCTGGTCAATGCGAGCCTTTAGTGCGCTTGCAAACGGGGCCACAGGCTCACGCGAAGTCGCTAAGGCGCGAAGAAAGAAGCTAAGGAAGCAGGGGCCGACCGCCGCCATCCGGCTGGTCGTTGGCGGTGGCAGGTCGCCCTGACCCAGGCCGCGCGGCGCACTGACGATATTTGCCCCGAAGTGTAACAGGGCGCATTGCGCCCTGTCGATATTTGCCCCGCAGTGTAACAGAGCGCGTTGCGCCCTGACGATATTTGTCCCGAATTGTAACAGAGCGCGTTGCGCCCTGACGATATTTGCCCCGAATTGTAACAGGGCGCGTTGCGCCCTGTCGATATTTGTCCCGAATTGTAACAGAGCGCGTTGCGCCCTGACGATATTTGTCCCGAATTGTAACAGAGCGC
>CAYRFM010000096.1:30288-33142 GCA_964423555.1 uncultured Holophagae bacterium
GTGGCGCACTGACGATATTTGTCCCGAATTGTAACAGAGCGCGTGGCGCCCTGACGATATTTGCCCCGAATTGTAACAGGGCGCGTGGCGCCCTGACGATATTTGCCCCGCAGTGTAACAGAGCGCGCGGCGCCCTGGCGACTTGACGGCCATCAGATCCTGATTCTCCGGACCCGCAGCGGGGAAGGGAAAACGGTGACGCAAAAAAGCCCGCCCACCGCGACGGGTGGACGGGCAGACGGGTTGGTGATTGTGGTGTGGAGGGTCAGCGCCGCGGGAGCTGGCGGCCGTCCTTGACGTGGAAGAAGGCGTTGCCGCTGCGCGAGAGGCGGGGGATGGCGACGGTGTTGGGCGGATCGTTATCGCTGAGGTTTTCGCCAGGATTGTTGCTGGTCACACCGGAGATCGAGTTCATCCAGACCCGCACCTCGTAGGTGCCAATGTAGGGGAAGCTGCTGATGGCGGCGGTGTAGCCGGCGTTGTGCTCGCTGTGGTCGTCGATGGTCAGCGCGTGCCAGCTGCCATCGGGCCATTTGACTTGGGCGCTCAGGCCCGCGCCGCGCAAGTCGCCGTGGTAGCGGGGCAACATCGTCAGCTTCAGCGGTCCCTCGCTCTGGGCGGCGACCAGGTGGCGGTCCAGGTCGACGACCAGCTCGGTGTCGACATTTTCCATGGCCACGGTCAGGTTGCCGGACTGGGTCACGCCGGCGGGGCCGGCAGAGGTGACGTCCAGGCGCCAGGTGCCCGGATTGGGGTCTTGCAACACCAGCAGGTTGTAGAAGTCGTCGCTTTCGACGGTGAAGGTCGGGTGTTTGATCGCCGAGGCGCT
The DNA here is from genome assembly GCA_964423555.1 of uncultured Holophagae bacterium. Taxonomy (GTDB): domain Bacteria; phylum Acidobacteriota; class Holophagae; order Acanthopleuribacterales; family Acanthopleuribacteraceae; genus CAYRFM01. Next base: position 31,118 of record CAYRFM010000096.1, read on the forward strand.
GTCGTGGACGTTGGGGTTGGGGCCGAGCGGACCGGTCAGCACGCCGCGCACGCCGAAGTCTTTCATGTTGACCAGGTCACCGGCCAGGGACACGACCAGGCGCGTCGTGCCGGGCTCGACCTCGATCTGGAACAGGTTGTTCTTGTAGGGCGTGCCGTTGGTCACCCCGCTCGGCGCCTGGAGCTGGTCCTGGAACCAGCTGTTGCCGGTGCGCGGCTTGCTGTCCTTGTAGGGCGAACCGCTCAGCACCTTGTACTGCAGCTTGGGCACCTGCAGGCCGGCGTTCTTGTGGTTGGCCCACTGTTGCACGGAGGAGGGCACCAGCTCGGCGGCGCTGTTGCTGTGGATTTGCTTGCCGTTTGTCTGGGAGGCCATCTGGCCGATCAACTCGTTGTTGGAGGCGGAGCCGGTGGTCATGAAGTAGACGTTGATGTCCTGGGCGGCCAGCTCGTCGATGGCGTCCTGGGGATCCTTGGCGCCGCAGTTGTTCCAGCCGTCGGAGATCAGCAGGACCGCCTTGTTGGGACTGGCCTGGTCGCCACCTGGGAACTGGCTGCCGGCAAAGGCCAAGGCGTCGCCGATGGCGGTATTGCCATTGGGTTGGATGGTGTCGATCTCGGGCTTGAAGGTCGAGGTGTAGCTGGCCGAGGTGATTTTGAGCAGGCCATTGGTCAGCATTTTGGGCGTGCAATTGAAGCCTTCCAGGCCGACGAGCGGCGCGATCCAAGGTGGTTGGGTGGCCTTGTGCAGGTTGAGGAAGGCGCGGGCGGCGGCCTGCATGAACTCGAGCCTGCTGGTCTCGCAGTTGCCCTCGTCGATCATGCCGTCCATGTCGTCGTCGACGCCGTTGTTGCAGATCTCGGGGCAGCCGGGTCCGGCGCACTGGCCGCTGGTGGCGGAGAAGAACATGCTCCAGGAGCGGTCAAGGACGAGCATGATCTGGTCGTCGACCTCGGTCATGTCGACCAGGGTCGGCTGTGCGCAGACTGGTGCGGCGGGGTCGGGCGTGTTAGCGGGCTTGACCAGAAAGGGGTGGACCTGCTCGACCCAAGCCCAGCAGTCCTGGACCTGGCCGGTCTCGCTGATCGAGCGCGCGGTCTGGCTGGACATCTCGTAGCGGCAAGTGGCGGCGTTCCAAAGCTGGCAGCCGCCATTGCCGGGGCAGGAGGGTGGCGGGCAGGCGAGGGTGTTGGGGTCCGTGCACATCGGCGTCAGCGGGTCGCCCTGCAGGGGGTCGTGGTTGGAGGCCACGCACAGCTCGCTCCAATCGGTGAGATCACAGCTGCCTTGTTGCATCAAGCAGGTGTTGGTGGGGCTGACGTCGGCGCAGTCGATGCAGTTGCCGGCGCCGAAACAGCCGTAGTAGTCCTGCTCGTCGTATTCGTCGGCCAGGTTCATCGCCAGGTGACCGAACTCGTGGGCAACGACCCAGGCCTGGATATCATCGTGGTAGAGATTGATATGCTTGCCGGTCTCCGCCAACGCGTAGCCGAAGGGCTGGTTGGCAAGATTGGAATTGGAGCGCTTGTTCTCGGGCCAGATCAACAGATCGGCCTCCTCGTTGCCAATCGTGGTGCCGCCGACGATGGTGACGGTGCCGAAGCGCATTTGGCCGTCGGTGACATCGCAAATGATGTCCGAGGCCTCGAGCACGGCATCGATCAGCTCGTCAATGTCGTCCTGGGTGGGCGGATAAGTGAATTTGGCAGTGAAGTCGATGTTGCCATTGTTGTGGACGATGCCGCTGCCGGCAAAGCCGGCGAGACTGACCATCAGGCACATAAGCAAGGGAAGGAGACGTTTCATCCCTGGTAACCTCCGTGGGAAAATCGGCCGCGGCTGGGGAATCCCGCTGCCGGAGGGTGAGACGAACCGAAGCGCGGCATTCCCTCAAGGTATTTAAAAATCTCTGACCTTCCATAGGGCATTCGGGTGCTTTTGTGTCCCACATCACATCCCCGCATTTTCCACGCTCGGCTTGCGAACGCTTTTCCTTGGCTGACGTCGAATTTGCAGAGGTGTTGT
>CAYRFM010000097.1:0-2384 GCA_964423555.1 uncultured Holophagae bacterium
CCTCGAGCAACGTGCACATGGTCTTCGCACGAAGGGAAAAGTCCTAAAACACTTTTTTTCGACACTTTTTACAAACCATAACACAACCACGCCGCATTGCTAGAACAGTTGGCGGCACGCTAGGTCGCTTATGCAAGCGAAAACCCATGCCTTGACGCTCATTTAACCTGCAAAATCACCTAGTTTTCGGCCTCTTCCGTCAAAATGATACGCGTGAGCAAAGTGGAGCAGCGCACCGCGCTCCTCGGCGCGAATAAAAACAATGTGTTTGAGGCCCTTGACGACGCATCGGACCCCGTATGAAACGTGCACGAACACTTTTCCTGTCGTAACGCGAATAAAAACAATTTGCACAAACGGATTTCCACAACTCGGACAGCCTCATGCACCTGCGCAAAACAGGCGCCAAAGGAATTCGCATCAGTCATGCATATGTCTATCTCCAAACGTTTTATGCGCGATAGCCGGTCGACGCGTTGGCGTTGTCAATTGCATGTTATGCATGAATCGTCACAACTTCGCTTTGACTCGATGCGGACGTTGTGGGAACGCGTCTGAATGGCAGGAAAAGCGAGGTGAAGCGTCCGCCGCGATAGGTAACACCTATGGTCCCGCGGAGCATGGGGGAAATATCGACCCTCCGCCCGGCCCAAGACCGCATCCTGTGTCGGGCCCTTCGACTAGGCCCTGGCCTTCTCGTCGGGCGATTGGCAAAAATCAGAATCTTTTCATGGGGACGCCCCCGGAGTTACAGCAGCTACAGCGCCTGCGGAACCTTTTCGGATGGGCTCTGGCCAGGACCACCGGAGGCGGAGCCCGTCAAACGGCCAGACTGGTTCGCCGCGCCTTGCGCCGGCCCTGTTCGACCAACTGGCCGCAGGCGGCGGCGACGTCGCGGCCCTTGCTGCGGCGGATCGTCACGAACACGCCGCGGCTCAGCAGCGCTTGGGCGAACCACTGGATGCGCGCCTCTTCCGGCTCGTGCATGCCTGGGCTGCCCTCGTGCTCGTTCATCGGGATCAGGTTGACCAGGCTGGGCGCGGCCGACGTCAGCTGGGCCAGGCGCTCCATGTCCTCGGCCGTGTCGTTGACGCCGTGGATCAGAATATAGCTGAACATGATGCGCTCGCCTTTACGCAGCGGGTAGCGGCTCAGGCAGGCCATCAACTGATCAAGCGGGTAGGCGCGGTTGACGGGCATAATCGCGGAGCGGCCCGCATCGCTGGTGGCGCCGATGCTGACCAGGAGCTGCGGTCGTCGCGGCATGCGGGCCAGTGCGTCCAGTTTGGGCACCAGGCCCGAGGTCGAGAGGGCGATGTCGCGGTCCCAGATGGCGTGGCCCATGGGGTGGGTCAGGATCTCGAACGCGCGCATGACCTGGGTCAGGTTGTGGAGCGGCTCGCCCATGCCCATGAACACGATTTTCAACGCGCCCCGCTGACCCTTGGGAAAGGGGTGGCGCTTCATGATCTCGTTGACCTGACCGACAATCTCGCCGGCGCTGAGTTGGCGGATCAAACCCATCTTGCCGGTCGCGCAGAAGGTACAACCCATGGCGCAGCCGACCTGGGAGCTGACACAAATCGTCGTTCTGCCGTCGACGGGCATGTAGACCGACTCGATCGCCTCGCCGCTGTGGAGGGTGAAGCGGTACTTGACCGAGCCATCGCGAGAAGGGAAGTCCTCGGCTGCGGCGAAAGGTTTCAGGGGCAGCGCGCCGGTCGCCAGGTTCGCCGCCAACCGACGCGGCAAAACGACGCCTTGTTCGAGCGCCTCGACGGTATCGAGACCCAGTTTGTGGAGTCCCTTGAAGAAGAAATCGAGATTGCCCTTCTTCAGACCCCAGCTCAGGAAGCGCGCCAAGAGCTCGTCGTAGGTGAAATCCATGGCCAGACGCGGCTGGCCGCTGCTGGGCTCGACATCCCAGGGAAAACTGTGGTGCACCACGCTCAAGACGACCCTCCCGTGCCACCCAGCAGGGCCGGCAGGCCCGCGATTGTACCATGTGCGACAATCATGGCGGAAGCTGTGCATCCTCGGCGTGACCCGGAATTTGTCTCGCGAGTGAAATTTTTTGATCCCTTCTGCCACTATTTTGCGCATATGGGGATAGAGGGACGGATGAATTATTTTGGTTCGCTCCTCTTGATGGCGTGAGAGCATCTGTCGAAGAAGCGCGACTGTCCAGGCGTCGCTTGCTGGCATCCCCAATTTTACGCAGTAACGCCTTTATGCTCGATGCCGCCTCCCTGCTGGGCCTCACCGGTGGGGAGGTATTTCTTTTTTGGTGGTTCATGTCGGCCGATGACGGGGTCATGCGCCGGGTTGGGATCGTTCGCCGGGTTGGGATGGTGATATCGGGGTCATTCGCCGGGTTGGGATGG
>CAYRFM010000097.1:2484-32430 GCA_964423555.1 uncultured Holophagae bacterium
CGTTCGCCGGGTTGGGATGGCGATGTCGGGATCGTTCGCCGGGTTGGGATGGCGATGTCGGGACCGTTCGCCGGGTTGGGATGGCAATGTCGGGGTCATTCGCCGGGTTGGGATGGCGATGTCGGGATCGTTCGCCCCACCGTGGCGTTGCCACGGCCTAAAATTTATGGTGCCCTTACAGGGCACGGACAAGGGCAGGGGCTCGCATGCACCCTTGGCGTGGTTTTTCGCGTACAATGAGGTGCTACCGAATTTTTCGAGGAGGTTCCTGTGAAACTGTTGGTTTTGTCGCTTTTTGTCGGGCTCGCCTGCTTTGCTGCCGACCCTTTACCCGCCTACACCGCTAACTTCGTCACGACCAAGGCTTCCGTCCAATCCATGGGTACCCTCGCCTTCGGGCCGGAGGGCATCCTCTTTGTCGGCGATCAGATTGGCAGCGCCGTCTACGCCTTCGACCTGGGCGACAAACAGCCCGGCACCGCCGAAAAACTCGAATTCCACGATCTCGAAACCAAAATCGGTGGCCTGCTCGGCGCCGATCCCAAAGACGTCCTGATCCACGATATGGCCGTCAATCCCATTTCCCGCAACGTCTATGTCACCGTCTCCCGCGCCCGTCAGAACTGGAACACCATCTGGCTGCTGCCCAACGACGTCGGCAATGCCACTGTCCTGTTTAAAATCACGCCCGCCGGTCAGATCAACGAAGTCTCGCTCGACCCCATTTCCCACAGCAAGGTCGATCTGCCCAATCCCGTCGACCCCAATGCCGTCGACGATTGGAAGAAAACGAAGGTCAGCGCCAGCACCATCACCGATCTCGCCTATGCCGATGGCAAACTCTATGTCGCCGGTCTCAGCAACGACGCCTTCAATTCGACCATGCGGGTCGTCGGCTTTCCCTTCAAGGGCGATGTCCAGGCCACTGGGCTCGAGGTCTACCACGGCGCCCATGGCGCCTATGAAACCAATGCCCCCGTCTGCACTTTCCTTCCCTATAAGCTCAACGGCAAGAACGAAATCGTCGCCGCCTACCTGTGCACCCCCCTCGCGCTCTTTTCCGCCGACGGCCTCAAGCATGGTGCCCATGTGCGCGGCCGCACCGTCGCCGAACTGGGCAGTGGCAACTATCCACTCGATATGGTCGCCTACCAAAAGGACGGCAAGGACTACATCTTCATCATCAACAGCCAGCGCGGACCCATGAGGGTCTCCGCGGAGAACCTGGCCAACACGGACGTCAACATCACCCAGCAAGCCGCTCCCTACTCCGGCATGCCGTTCGAACACCTTCACGGCAGCGGCTACCTGCAGGCCGACAACTTCGGCAGTCAGGCCGTGCTCGTCATGGCCCGCACCCAGAGCGGCACATTGGATTTGGAAACCCTGCCTCTGCGCAGACTCTAATCCGCTTTGCGGCGATCCCCAGGGTCGGCTCCAGCGCTTGGATGCCGACCCTCCTTCACTTCATCGCGCCTCATTTTTGCGTTGCTGAATCGCCGCACGCCTAAGCTCAACCCTGCACGGGAGGTGCATATGCCCGCCCTAACCATCGGCTCCCGTCGGCATCGGCTATGACGCTACTGCTTCTGCTCACCCTTCTGGCCGGCGGCCCGTTCGAGGAACCGGCCTACCTCGAAAGCGGTCCCCGCCGGGGCGAATTCGCGGTGCCGCTCGAGCCGGCGCTGGCAGAGGCACTCGCCGCGGCCTCACTCTCGACGGACCAGTGGCGCGAGCTACTGGGCGTGTGGCTGGGCGCGCCGCGCGACGAGGTTCCCGCCATGCTCGGCACCTATGAGCTCGTAGACAGCACCCTGTACTTCCACCCGCGCCTGCCGTTTCTGGACGGCCGCAACTATTGCGCTGTGTGGCGAGGCGAGCAGGCGAGGGCACTGGCGGGTTTGCTGGCGTCCGCCGAAGCGCCCCGGCGTACCTGCTTCGCGCCGCCCAGTGTGGCCCACGAGCCGCCCCGAGTCACAGCGGTTTTCCCCGCGACTGAGACCGTGCCGGCCAACCTCCTGCGGCTCTACCTCCACTTCTCCCAACCCATGGCCCGTGAGCTCGCCTATGCGGGTGTGCGCCTGCTTGATGACCAGGGGCAATCGGTAGCGCTGCCGTTCGTGATTGTGCCCCAGGAGCTCTGGGACCCGGCCGGCCAGCGCCTCACCGTGCTGTTCGACCCTGGCCGCATCAAGCGCGGCGTTGGCCCGAACCTCGAGCTGGGTCCGCCGCTGGTCGAAGGGCGGCATTACACGCTCGAAGTCGCCGGGCGACCGGATGCGACCGGGCTGATCATGGCGGCGCCGTTTCGCCACGTCTTCACCGTCGGCCCCGCCGATCGCCAATCGCCCGATCCCGACCGCTGGCAGCTACAGGTGCCTGCCGCCGGTTCTCGCGCGCAACTCCGCGTCCTGCTCGACGCCCCCCTCGACCAGGCCCTGGCCGAGCGCTGCTTGAGCGTGCAAGGCCCCGAAGGCATGCTTCACGGCAAGGCCAGCCTCGCGGACGACGGCCTGATCTGGACGTTTGTGCCCGAAGCGCCCTGGCGGACAGCCGCCCACACACTCACCGTCGCCGCCGACCTCGAAGACCCCAGCGGCAACCGGCCAGGGCGACCGTTCGATGTGCCGATGGCGGATACCAAACGTTTTGCCCATGGCGCAGCTGTATCGTTTTTTCCGGACCCCGTACCGGCGATTCCTGTGCCTCCTTGAGTACCGTGGGTATGCGCAATAGGTCGCCATTTTTCTAAAGGCCGACTATAATAAAGTCATGAGGTAGGTGGGGGTTGCCATGACCAAAGTCTTGAAGGATGAGAAACTAGGCGGCGGATGGGTTCGTCGGGATAATCGTACTGGGCAGACTGTTGTGGGCGGTGAAAAACTAGGCGCTCTTCGACGACACCGTCCTGCGTCTTTGGGCACCCGCCCGAAACTTGCCCAAAGCGACACGACTGTTCCAGCCGCTACCGGTACCGAGGAGGAGCACATCGTTACCTTGTCGGGGAAGGATTACCTTCAGCTGCAAAGTCTTATCGAAGACCCACCATCTATCAATGAAAAGACTATTCGGGCGATAGAGGCAATGCGCCGGAAAGCATGAGCGGATTAAAATACGAGATAAAACCGATCTCTAGTTCTCTGAGTCGCGATCAATTCGATTGTGGAGAGCCGGAGATGAATCAATTTTTGAGTAGGATTGCTAGACAAAGCCACGATAGGTGCATATCTCGGACCTATTGTGCTGTCAATCCCCTGAGACCTGATGAAATTTTGGGTTTTTTCACAGTACTACCTGCGGTATTCACTACCAGCGAAGGAGAGGCGCCACCCGCTCAGCTGAAAAGGCTTGGAGGGCCACAAACACCCGGATTCAAATTGGGCCGCTTGGCTGTGGATAAAAGACATCAAAAAATTGGGTTAGGCAAGGAATTGTTTTGCAAAGCTGTGTTTCTCTGCGCTGTTGCCTCCGAGTTGGTTGGTGGTGCGGTGATGTTCATCGATGCAAAGACTATTCAGCCGTTAGAGCCCATAGCAACCCGCTCCTGCTTTGGGTGTCTTTGAAGGAATTCAGAGCGCAAATGCTTCAGAATGACATTGATGAGGTCCTAAAGTTCCTCGCTCCAAACGGACCCTGACCCCTTCAAGCTCGCCCGTGTGTCCATTGGTCTTGGCTTCGTCGTACGGGGTCTTGCGATTCCGGAAGCTTTCCGACCGAGTGCATCCTACCCACTCCCGATTAGGGACTTGCGGTTATCCGACGATGCGCGGATAATAGGAATTCCGCACAGCGCGTGTAGACAAGCTACGGTCGACGTGGGAGTCCTTCCATGAAATACCCCGTTCTTTCCAATATCATTGGCGGCCAACACGTCGTCGCCGATGCGCCTTTACTCGACGTCCATTGTCCACTGGACGGCCAGGTCATCAGCCAGGTGCCCCTTTGCGGTGCCGTTGAAGTCGACGCGGCCGTGCGCGCCGCCGCGGTCGCCTGGCCCGAGTGGGCGGCACTGCCCATCAAGGAACGGGTCCAAGTCTTCTACCGCTACAAGTTCCTGCTCGAGAAGCACCGCGACGAACTGGCTCAGCTCGTCCATGAGGAGAACGGCAAAACCGTCGACGAGGCCGCCGCCGAGGTCGCCAAATCCATTGAAGTCACCGAGTTTGCCTGCGCGTTGCCGCAGCTCACCGGCGGCGAACTCCAGGAAGTCAGTCGCGGCGTCGAGTGCCGCTCCGAGCACAAACCGCTCGGCGTCGTCGCCTGCATCACGCCCTTCAACTTCCCCAACATGGTCCCCAACTGGACCATCCCCAACGCCATCGCGCTCGGCAACGCCATGGTCCTCAAGCCCTCCGAGCTGGTGCCCATCTCCTCCATGCGCCTGTTCGAGCTGCTGCGCGAGGCCGGCCTGCCCGACGGCATCTTCAACGTCGTCCACGGCGGTCGCGAGGTCGTCGAGGCGCTCTGCGACCATCCAGGCATTCAGGCGCTCTCGTTTGTCGGCTCGACCAAGGTCGCCAAACTCGTCTATGCCCGCGCCACCGCCTCCTTCAAACGCTGCCTGGCCTTAGGCGGTGCCAAGAACCACCTGATCGTCCTGCCCGACGCCCACGTCGCCATGACCGCCTCCAATGTCGCCGCCTCCATGTCCGGCTGCGCCGGCCAGCGCTGCATGGCCGCCTCCGCCATGGTCGCCGTCGCCGAGACCGACCATATCGTCGCCGCGCTCTGCGAGGAGGCCCGCAAGATCGTGCCCGGCGTCAATCTCGGCGCCGTCATCAGCGCCCAGGCCAAGCAACGCATCGAGGATTATATCGACGAAGCCGAGCGCCAGGGCGCCAGGGTCCTGGTCGATGGCCGCCGCACCACCGTGCAGGGCAGGGAAGGCGGCTACTATGTTGGACCCACCGTCATCGATCGCGTCCGACCCGATATGGCCGTTGCCCGCGAGGAGATCTTCGGACCCGTGCTCTCGATCATGCGCGCCGACACCGTCGACCAGGCCCTGGAAATCGAACACGCCTCCGAGTACGGCAACGCCGCCGCCGTCTTTACCCAGTCCGGTGGCCTGGCCCGCTACGTCGCCGAGCGCGCCTCGGCCGGCATGGTCGGGGTCAACATCGGTGTGCCGGTGCCGCGCGAGCCCTTCTCCTTCGGCGGTTGGAACGAGTCCAAGTTCGGCGCCGGCGATATCACCGGCAAGAGCTCGATCGAGTTCTGGACCAAGCTCAAGAAAACCACCACCAAGTGGAACCCCGAGGCCCGCACCAACTGGATGAGCTGATCCAGCGCCCCGCGCGAGCGCCACTTCCATGCCACAGGAGAACCCATGGCCGAAATCGTCGAACTCCGGGAAGACCTCAGCGGCTCGCCGCTCTATAGCCGCGACCTGGCTCCCGTCCCCGCCGCCGAACGGACCTGGAACCTCTGGAGTCTGGCCGCGCTTTGGATCGGTATGGCCGTCTGTATCCCCACTTACATCCTCGCCAGCTACATGATTCGCGATGGCCTGGACTGGCTCGAGGCCCTGTTCATCATCTTCTTCGCCAACGTCATCGTCACCACGCCCATGGTCTTCAACGGCCACGCCGGCACCCGCTACGGCGTGCCCTTCCCGGTGCTTGGCCGCGCCGCCTTTGGCCACGTTGGCGTCCACGTGCCCTCGATCGTGCGCGCGCTGGTGGCCTGCGGCTGGTTCGGCATCCAGACCTGGATCGGCGGCACCGCCATCCACGCCATCGGCTGCGCCCTGGTTGGCGCCGAGGTCTCGCCCGACCTGACTGCCGGCAAATTCATCGGTTTTGGCCTTTTCTGGCTGATGAATATCTACTTCATCTACAAGGGCAACGAGTCGATCCGCTGGCTCGAACAGCTGGCCGCGCCGATCCTGCTCGCCATCGGCCTGGCCCTGGTCGCTTGGGGTGCCGTCAAGGGCGGCGGTTTCGCCACCGTCCTCAGTCAGAGCGGTCAGCTGGAACAGGCCACCGCCCAACTCGATGGCCAAGGCCATTTGCTGTTGTCGCCGTTGACCCATGCGGACGGCTCCGTCAAGGCCGACGCCTTCCGCGTGGCTTCGGCCAATGCCGCGCTCGACCAGGCCGCCTGGCGGCCCCTGACCAGCACGCCCCTGAACCTCGCCGAACTGAGCCTCGAGCCCGCCGCCCCCGTGCTGGTCCAGTTCCGCGCCGGCAGCGCCACCTCCTCGGCCGTTACCGCCGTGCCGATCAAGGCGCCGCGCTCGCGGATCCTGCTGTGGCTGACCTGGCTGACCGGCATGGTCGGTTTCTGGGCCACCATGGCGATCAGCATCGCCGACATCACCCGCTACGCCAAGAGTCAGCGGGATCAGGTGCTCGGTCAGTTCATCGGCCTGCCTGGCACCATGCTGCTCTACAGCTTCGTCGGCGTCTTCGTCACCTGTGCCGCCCTGATCGCCTTCCCTGACCTACTCGTCAAAGAGGACGCGCCCTGGGATCCCGTCGCCCTGATCGCCCGCTTCAAGTCACCTGCTGTCGTCATCGCCGCCCAGTTCTTCATGATCATCGCCACGCTTTCCACCAACATCGCCGCCAACGTCATCGCCCCCGCCAACGCCTTCGCCAATGCCCTGCCGCGCGCCATCGACTTCAAGCGCGGCGGCCTGATCGCCGGCCTGATCGGCATCGCCATCTGCCCCTGGTGGTTGCTCGGCCAGATCGCCGGCCTGCTTTTGACCGTCAGCGGCTTCCTCGGCCCGATCCTCGGCGTCCTCCTGGCCGACTACTTCTTTGTTCGCCGCCGCCAGCTCTCGTTGCCCGACCTCTTCAAGGTCGACGGCTGCTACAGTTTCAGCAACGGCATCAACGGTCGCGCCCTGTTCGCCATGCTGCTCGGCATGGCACTGGCCCTGGTCGGCTACGTCTACCCACCGCTCGCCTTCCTGTATAACCTGGCCTGGTTCATCGGCTGCTTCGTCGCCATGATCGCCTACACCCTCGCCATGCGTGGCCAGACCCGCTGACTTGGAGGTTCTATGTCTCTGCTCATCAAAAATGGCCGCATCGTCACCGCCGTCGACGATTACCGTGCCGACATCTTCGTCGAAGACCAGACCATCAGCCTGATCGGCGCCTCGCTCGACATCGCTGCCGACCAGGTCATCGACGCTTCCGGCAAGCTCGTCATACCCGGCGGTATCGACCCCCACACCCATATGGACATGCCCTTTGGCGGAACCACTTCGGCTGACGACTTCGAGACCGGCACCCGCGCCGCCGCCCACGGCGGCACCACCACCATCATCGACTTCGCCATTCAGCAGAAGGGCAAGTCGACGCTCGAGGCCCTCGAGATCTGGCACGGCAAGGCCGCCAGCAAGACCTCCATCGACTACGGCTTCCACATGATCGTCACCGACATGGCCGACGACCGTCTGTGGGAGCTCTCGCGCCTGCGCGATGAGGGCATCACCTCCTACAAGCTGTTCATGGCCTATCCAGGAGTGCTCTATGTCGACGACGGCACCCTCTTCCGCGCCATGCGCAAGGCCGGTGAGGACGGCACCATGGTCTGCATGCACGCCGAGAACGGCATCGTCATCGACGAGATCGTCAAGACCGCCCTGGCCAAGGGGCTGACCGCGCCGAAATACCACGCCCTGACCCGGCCGACCCGCATGGAGGCCGAGGGCGTCTACCGCGCCATCGCCATCGCCGAGGTCGCCGGTGTACCCGTCTACATCGTCCACCTCTCCTCCGCCGACGCGCTCGAACAGGTCACTCTGGCCCGCGATCGCGGCGTCTTCGCCTATGCCGAGACCTGCCCCCAATACCTGTTTCTCGACTACAGCTATTACGAGCGCGAGGGCTTTGAGGGCGCCAAGTACGTCATGACCCCCGCCCTGCGCGAGAAGTCCAACCAGGATGCTCTCTGGCGCGGCCTGCGCTTCAACGACTTGGCCTCGATCTCCACCGACCACTGCCCGTTCTGCTTCAAGGAGCAAAAGGAACTGGGCGTCAACGACTTCTCCAAGATCCCCAACGGCGCGCCCGGCGTCGAGAACCGCATGAGCCTGGTCTATAACGGCGGCGTCGTCGCCGGCCGCATCTCCGTCAACAAGTTCGTCGAGCTGACCTCGACCGCCGCCGCCAAGCTGTTTGGCCTGTTCCCCAAGAAGGGCACGATTGCCGTCGGCAGCGATGCTGACATTGTCATCTTCGATCCCAACCGGGTCGAGACGATCGGCGTCAAGAACCCCTGCACCCACCACATGCGGGTCGACTACAACACCTATGAGGGCTTTGTCGTCCAGGGTTTCAGCGAAACCGTCATCAGCCGCGGCAAGGTTGTCGTCCGCGACTGCCAGTACGTCGGCAAGAAGGGCCACGGCCAGTTTGTCAAGCGCGGCACCTTCAACGGCCTCCATTGATCCATCCAAGGAGAATTTCATGCCCAGAATCGTCAAGTCCGGCCTGATCCAGATGTCCCTGCCCATGACCGAGGGCGAGGGCTCGATCCATGAGATCATTGAGGCCATGATCCAGAAGCACATCCCCTACATCGAGCGCGCCGGCCAGGCGGGCGTGCAGATCCTGTGCTTGCAAGAGATCTTCAATACCCCCTATTTTTGTCCGGGCCAGGACAACGCCTGGTACGCCTCCGCCGAGCCCGTGCCCGGCCCGACCACCGAGCGCATGGCCGAGTACGCCCGCAAGTACAACATGGTGGTGATCGTGCCCATCTACGAGAAGGAGCAAGCCGGCTTCCTCTACAACACCGCCGCCGTCATCGACGCCGATGGCACCTACCTGGGCAAGTACCGCAAGACCCACATCCCCCACACCTCCGGCTTCTGGGAGAAATACTTCTTCCGCCCCGGCAACCTGGGCTATCCCATCTTCCAGACCAAATACGCCAAGATCGGTGTCTACATTTGCTACGATCGCCACTTCCCCGAAGGCGCTCGCGCCCTCGGCCTCAATGGCGCGGAAATCGTCTACAACCCGTCCGCCACCGTCAAGGGCCTCTCCCAGTACTTGTGGGAGCTGGAGCAGCCCGCCCACGCCGCCGCCAATGGCTACTTCATGGGCTGCATCAACCGGGTCGGCAGCGAGCGGCCCTGGAACATCGGCGAGTTCTACGGCACCAGCTATTTCGTCGACCCCCGCGGCCAAATCTTCGCCAAGGCCTCCCAGGACCAGGACGAGCTTTTGATCGCCGAGTTCGACCTCGACAAGATCGACGAGGTCCGCTCGACCTGGCAGTTCTTCCGCGACCGCCGGCCCGACGCCTATGGCGATCTCGTCCGTCCTTGACCCCGACCGTCCGGCCCGCGCGGCCCTTACCTCAGAGGAGCAGACCATGAGCGAGACCACGACCCCCACCAGCCAAGCGGTGCTCCAGCAGTACCAGGATCACGTCTTCCCCTGCGTGCGCAGCATCTACGCCGACCCCGTCGTCGTTGCCGAGGGCAGCGGCTGCCGCGTCACCGACCTCGACGGCAAGACCTATCTCGACTTCTTCGGCGGGATCCTCACCGTCTCCGTGGGCCACGCCAACCAGGAAGTCAACGCCGCCGTGATCGCCCAGGTCGGCCGACTCTCCCATATTTCAACCCTGTACCCGACCCTGCCTATGGGCGAGCTGGCCGAGCGCCTGGCCCGACTCGCACCCGGCAACCTCGAGAAGTGCTTCTTCACCGCTTCCGGCACCGAGGCCGACGAGGCCGCCGTCACCCTCGCCCAAGTATTCACCGGCAACACTGAGCTGATCGCCCTGCGCCACGGCTATTCCGGGCGCTCGCTCTTGGCCCAGGCCCTGACCGCGCACAGTTCGTACCGCGCCACCGCGACCCAGGTCGCGTTTGTCAAACATGCCCTGGCCCCCTACTGCTACCGCTGCCCTCTCAAGCAGACCTATCCCAAATGCGGCGTCGCCTGCGCGGGCGATATCGAGGACCTGATCCGCGGCACCACCGTCGGCAAGGTTGCCGGCATGCTGGCCGAGCCGATCCAGGGTGTCGGCGGCTTTATCACGCCGCCGCCCGAGTACTACCAGATTGCCGCTGAAATCGTGCGCAAGCACGGCGGCGTCTTCATCTCCGACGAGGTTCAGACCGGTTTCGGCCGCACCGGCCGCATGTGGGGCATTGAGCACTGGGGCGTCGAGCCCGACATGATGACCATGGCCAAGGGTATCGCCAACGGCCTGCCCCTGGGCGCGCTGATCACCACTGGCCCGATCGCCGACAGTTTCACCAAGAGCACCATCTCCACCTTTGGCGGCAACCCCGTCAGCTGTGCCGCCGCCAACGCCACCTTGGGCATCGTCGAGCGCGAGAACCTGACCGAGAACTGCGCGCGCCAAGGCGAGCTACTGCGTGCCGGGCTGGAGCGCCTCCAGGGCAAGTACCCCAAATGGATCGGCGACGTGCGCGGTTTGGGTCTTATGCAGGCGCTCGAGATCGTCGTCGACGAGACCGTCGGCGATCGCACGCCAGATGCCGCCCGCACTAACGCCGTGCTGGCCGCGGCTCGCGATCGCGGCCTGTTGATCGGCAAGGGCGGCCTCTACGGCAACGTCATGCGCATCGCGCCCATGCTCAACAGCACCGCCGCCGAGATCGAGGAGGCCCTGACCCTCCTCGAAGAAGCCTTCGCCAGTCTCTGATCCACGGGAGGTCCCGATGAGCCAGATCCCCACCTTGGCGGATGCCCGCCTCGAGTCCCGCTTCGCCGACGCCAAACCGCGCTACACCTGGGCCGAGGCGCTGGTCGAGGCCAACCGCTGCCTTTACTGCCACGACGCGCCCTGCATCACCGCCTGCCCGACCTCGATCGACATCCCTAGGTTCATCAAGCAGATCGCCACGAACGACCTGCGCGGCAGCGCGCGGACGATCCTCTCCAGTAACATGCTCGGCGTCAGCTGCGCCCGAGTCTGCCCCGTCGAGGTGCTGTGCGCCGGCGCCTGCGTCTACAATGGGCTCAACCACCAGCCCATCGCCATCGGCCGCTTACAGCGCTATGCCACCGAGACCGCCATCGCCGCCGAGCGGGCCGGTGGTCCCAAGCTGTTCACGCCCGCGCCGCCGACCGGCAAGAAGGTCGCCCTAGTCGGCGCCGGCCCGGCCTCGCTGGCCTGCGCGGCGCACCTGGCCCTGGCTGGCATCCAGCCAACCCTGTTCGAGCGCGCCGGCGAGCCCGGCGGCCTCAACACCAGCGGCGTCGCGCCCTACAAGTTGCCCGCCGCCGCCGCTCTGGACGAGGTCGCCTGGCTGCTCGACTTCGGTGTCGACCTGCGCCTGGGCGTGACCGTCGGGGTCGATATCAGCTTCGCCGACCTGCAAGCCCAGTACGACGCCGTCTTCATTGGGGTCGGCCTGGGCCTGGACCGCATGCTCGACTATCGCGCCTGCAAAAACGTTTGGGGCGCCACCGCCCTGATCCGCGCGCTCAAGCTCCAGGGCGGGTTCGCTCTGCCCAAGGATCTGCGCAACGCCCTCGTCATCGGCGGCGGCAACACCGCCATCGACATCGCCCGCGAGCTGGCCATGCTGGGCGTGCCCGAGGTCTGGCTGGTCTATCGCAAGACCGAGCGCGAGATGAGTGGCTACGCCCACGAGTGGGTCGTTGCCCGTCAGTACGGGGTCAAAATGGAGCCGAACTGCCACCCCTCCACTTATTCGATGCCCGACGATAAAATCACCTACGCCCGTTTCGATCGCGGATCCCAGCCCCAACTCTCGATCGAGTGTGACTTCCTCGTCGTTGCCACCGGCCAGGAGGACTGGGCGCGCAACCTCGGCGCCGACCTGGCCCTCAACCCGGACGGCACCGTGGTCGTCGATCCCGTCACCCTGCAGACCTCGCTGCCCGGCGTCTATGCCGGTGGCGACTGCGTCAACGGCGGCAAGGAAGTCGTCAACGCCGCCGCCCACGGACGCGAGGCCGCCAAGGCCATCGCCGCCGCTCTGAGCGCCTGACCGAGGAGGAACCCATGGCCGATCTGCGCACCCAATTCGCCGGCATCAGCTCGCCCAACCCATTTTGGCTGGCCTCCGCGCCGCCCACCAACAGCGGCGAGCAGATCATGCGCGCCTTCGACGCCGGCTGGGGCGGCGCCGTCTGGAAAACGCTCGGCGTGCCGATCGTCAACGTCGCCTCGCGCTTCGGCGCGATCGATGTCGGCAGCAGCAAGGTCGTCGGCTTCAACAACATCGAGCTGATCACCGACCGCCCGCTGGAGACCAACTTCAAGGAGATTTACGAGGTCAAGAAGCGCTATCCCAAGCACGCCGTGATCGTCTCGTTGATGGTCGAGAGCCGCGAGGAGTGGCGGGAGATCATCCAGCGCAGCGAGGACGCCGGCGCCGACGGCCTAGAGCTGAACTTTGGCTGTCCGCACGGCATGTGCGAGCGCGGCATGGGTTCTAGCGTCGGCCAGGAGCCGGCCTTGCTGGAGCGGATCACCGGCTGGGCCAAGGAGTTCGCCAAGACGCCCGTGCTGGTCAAGCTGACCCCCAACATCGGCGACATCCTCGAGCCCGGCGTGGCCGGCGTGCGTGGTGGCGCCGATGGATTGAGCCTGATCAACACCGTGAAAAGCATCATCGGCGTCGATCTCGACCGCCTCGTGCCATTGCCGCGGGTCGGCGGCGCCAGCACCAACGGCGGTTACTGCGGCCCGGCCGTCAAGCCGATCGCGCTGCACATGGTCGGTGCCTTGGCCCGTGACCCGCGGGTGACGATCCCCATCAGCGGCATCGGTGGCATCAGTGACTGGCGCGACGCCGCCGAGTTCCTGGCCATGGGTGCGACCTCCGTCCAGGTCTGCACGGCCGTCATGCACAAGGGCTACCGCATCGTCGCCGAGATGATCGACGGCCTCAACAACTACCTCGACGACAAAGGTCTCGCCAGCGTCGCCGACCTGGTGGGCCGCGCGGTTCCGAACTTCACCGAGTGGGGCGCGCTGGACCTTGAGTACAAGATCGTCGCCAAGATCGACCCCAACCTGTGCATCGGCTGCCAGCTGTGTTACTCGGCCTGTCTGGACGGCGCCCACCAGTGCATCCACACCGCTCGCGGCGAGTGCCATGGCTGGCACGGTGCAGCGGACCACGGCCAGGCCCCGCGCCTGGAGCCCAACCCCCCACTCGTGCACAGCGGTTTCCGCCGCCACGCTAACGTGCCCTGGGTCGACGAGGCCGAATGCATCGGTTGCAACCTCTGCGCCCTGGTCTGTCCGGTGCCCGACTGCATCACCATGGTCGAAACCAACCCCGACCACGTGGCTAAAAGCTGGAACCAGGTCAGCCACAGTCATTGAGGGGCTTTAGGAGCGAGAAGGTGTCAAACGCCGGATTCGATAAAGTGAACATGCACAAGGAAATTGACCTGATTCAAGCATGTATTACCCGCATGGCCAACAATGGCTTCCTGCTCAAGGGCTGGGCGGTGACGCTGTGTGTCGGCATTTTCGCCCTGGCCGACAAGAGCGTGACTTGGCAGCTATGTTTGCTGGCATCGTTTCCCTTGATGAGCTTCTGGATTCTCGATGCCTTTTTCCTGCGAACCGAGCGCATGTTTCGGGAGCTGTACAACTGGGTCATCCTCAAACGCCCAACGGGTGATCTATCCCATCAATTTGATCTGAATCCGCATCGGTTCAAGGATGAGGTTCCTGGTCATATCAGCATCATGTTCTCCCAAACACTCGTTGTATTTTATTTCCTGCCCATTCTGATCATTTTGCTGATTGCCCTGGCTTCGGCGACAGGTTGCCTGCCGAACGCTGCGCCAGTGCTGGGACGCCCTGACCTTTCATTAACCTGACGATAGGCTATCACCTGTCGTGATTAACCCAGCCTCTTGTGAACTTCGGCCTGCCGTGTTTTAGGCTCACACGAAGTCACGAATGACACGAAGTATTTAGTAACCTGACCCCGTAGCGAAGAGTGGGCCTGGGGGCCAGGGTTTTTTAAAAGGTTTAAAAAGGTTCCTGTGCTCAAGGTCAGAGCGCCTAGTGGCTAAAGGGAGCACGAGCCTTCGTGTTCCTCTGACGGACGTGCGACCAAGCACCCGCGTATTTTGATAGGTTTAAAGAGCGACATGGGTCTTCGTGTCATTCGTGCCTTCGTGTGATACACCGAGTTCCCGCCAGTGCCGTGATGTCCCACACGGTAAAACAGGGCCCGTTATTGCTCTGGAGCGTGAGAACTGCAGACTTGGAAGACGATTTCGCTGAGGAGATGTTTGATGGCGAATTTCCGGAATTCAGTGAAGGTTGCTTCAGGGTTATCCGCATCGGCACAAAAGCGGCGCACTGCCACACGGATGGCTTGTTCCGGGTTATCGAGAACGATCGTGTTTCGTTCCCTTTGATGGCGCCATCTTGGTCATAAGTGAAGAGGTTGTTGAGGTTATCCAGCGTCGGGTTGAGCAACACGGGCTTTTCGGAATCGGCATATTCGGTAGCGAGCGCGTGAATATTGGCCAGCGACTGAGCATCGAAGACAGCTTTTTGCTTTTTGATCAAAAAAGCGCTTCCTTTCTTGGTGTTACAGGAGGAACAGGCCCACAGCAGGTTGTCCCAGGAATAGGCCAGCCAAGGGTATTTCCTGGTGGGCCGGTAGTGTTCTACCTCCATTCTTTCTTGTTTGTTCTCACAGTAGGCACACTTGTCGTGAAACGCGCATCTGAGCGCTGCCTTCGTATCGTCCTGCTTATACCGATCGGTGTAGGTTGAATCGCCCTTGGGAAATGGCTTGCCCTCCAGGTGTCTTCTGATGACTTCCATTCGGTAGGTCTGGGTGGTTACCGCGGGCCCAGTCTTCTGGTCAGGGTCTGGCAGTTTGAGTGATTTGGGGCACTCGCCGCGGGTGACCTCGATCATGAACCGACAGCCTCGTCCAACGCTTCGTCGATCATTTGCTGGAGTGCTTCTTTGGAATGATAGGGCCGTTTTTTCTTGACCAGTCGTTCGTGAATGCGCTCATAGACCAACTCGTGAAGATAGGTTGGTGCCGTACTTGGGCTTGCTTTGTCACCCAAAGCCCGCATGCGTGCGTCAGCCAACCCAAACAGGGGAGATGTGATGAGCGCGTTGGCCAGCATCGTCCGCATCTCCGCCATTTTGAAGGGCTCGCTGATCGAGGTGATGCCCCCCTGCTTGAAGACGCGATAAAACACCGCATCCTCGGAGGCGCCCATGACCGTAATGGGGCTATGGGTCGTCATGATGAACTGGATCTTGGGGAACCAATGGCGCAGTTGTTGCACCAAGACCCGTTCCCAACGGGGGTGAAGATGGAGGGAAATTTCGTCCACTAAAACGATCCCACTGTAATCGCGAAGGTCGGAGACTTGCGGTTGATCGTGTGCCAATCCCTGAAGCAGGTCCAAGACCCAGGTCATGACGCTGCGGTAACCTTCCGAGAGCTGCGAAAGTTCCAGTCTGGTCCCGCGCTCGATATAGCTGACGCCCTCGGCGTTAACCTCGATTTCCATGTCGTTGCGAAACAGTTCTTTCAGCATGCCCTTCACCAACGACAAGGACGGTGCCCCTGCTGCTTGCTCCGGCTGGGGTTTTACCTTTCTTTCAAGCTCGTAGGTATAGAGTTTGCTCAGCCAAGTCGAGGGACTTCGCAAAACTTGTTCGGGGTTGAACAAGGTCATCACGCCCAGGCGGTCATGACGCTCTCCACTGCGATTGCGGTTGACGCCGTAGCCAAACGCCGTCACCGTAAAGTCTTCCTCACCGGTTTGGTGGGTCAGAATCGTAGGGTTTTTTCCTATGTCAGAACGTTTGATACCCGTCTCGCGGTCCTCTTGGTCGAATACCCTGCATTCAACTTTGCTATTGGCCAGTGCCAGATCCCATGCGGTCGCGGTAAGTGTTTTGGGTTCGCGAGAGATCGCCTCCCAGTTAAGGGCCAGCATGATGGCTTGGAGGATGAGCGTCTTGCCGTCACCGTTCTCCCCCAAAAAATAGAGCTCGCGGCATCCTCCCAAGTCGCTCAGTTCGAGCTTGCGCAGTGAGAAAAAATTCCTGCACTCGAAACGGTCCAAATAAAAAGGGGATGTCATCCAACGCCTCGATCCATCGTTGCTTCACCGTGATTCTAGCATGAATCCTATCCGTTGCTTTCCCTTGTGCGTGCCTGACCGTGCCTGACCTGGTCCTGCAGTGGAATCCGGCGCCCTGGGGCGGCGGCGTCTTGGTCCTTATGGGTTGCAGGCCGGTCGGGGTCCAGGTCGCATCCGTGGGTTTGGGGCTACCCAGCCAATGGTTCAGCGTGGTCTCGTAGAAAAGGCGCACTTCCTGGTTGCGATGTTCCCCAAGTGCTGTCGTCGAAGCGAGGGTAAGATGATCTGGAGGGGCCCCAAGCAGTTAGCAACCGTGCGCAGGGCCCATTTATCCGGGCAGTGGACAGGCGGGCGACTTGCCCATCATCGAGACCCGAGCCGATCCTGGTGCTTTTTGGCCAAGCGGTAATTGCCTTCGAGTTGCGACAGAATCAGGGTCGGTTTCTCGACCTTCGCGTAAAAGATCCGAGCCAAGTCAGGCTCGCTGAACGCTTCGGCCATGCGGCCCAGCAGGTAGTTTTCCAAGCTCTGATTTGTCGGCCGACCCTGCCAGTCCGAGAGGGTGAACAGCAGCGCTTCGGTCATGCCCCGTTCTGCATAATAATTGAGCAGGTCCGGTTGACGTTGCTCGGGCAAATACCTATCGGGTACCTCGGGAACCACCGGCTCCATGAGCGCGAAATGCAGCAGCATTTCGCCGTATTCGTCCTTCCATGCCTCGCCCTCCAGTGTTTCGATGGCTGCCAGAAGCGCGGCGTACCCACCGGTCAGGCCCTTCGTCATCAGCTCGCAGGTCAGGTCATCCGGTTTACCCGCGCACATCTCCTCGAGCATCGAGCACTGACCATGAATCGAACACTGCCAAAAGCCAACGACCATGGTGCCAGGCGACGGGGCCGAGGGTGTGAAATCTGCCGCCAGCAGCCAATCGTCGAGCTCGGTATCGGTGAGAATGAACAGCAGGGCCAGTTCGTCCCTGAGCGTGCCGGTCGCTTCCTCGAAGGCCGCCCGCGTCGCGGGGAGCGCGCGCTCCCGGCCTGGGCCCGTGAGGGCCATGACTTGGGCCGCCAATCGTGCGTTCTCTTCAGTACGCGGGACCTGATCGTTCCAAAATGACGCGCTCTCGAGCATCCATTTGATGCGGAAGCCCTCCTGCTTGTAGTACCAGTCCAGCCATTGGAAAGCGCTCGTCAACTTGCCCTGATCGAGCAGGTCCAGCACGTACTGACCAGCCAAGTGCAGCGTGCGGTCCATTGTCACCAAGCGATAGCCTTCTTGGTTTCCCGTGAAATAATAGGTGGTGCTGTCGGCTTCGAGGCGGTAGCCGGTGTCGGGATCGCCCTCCAGTTTGAGCTCGCCCACGCCGAACGGCCATTTCAGACTGCGGTCCTTGAGCTCGCCCTCTAGGCGCTTCTCGAAGAAGGCGCGGTCGAGGGCCAGGGCCTCGGGTCGGACGAGGCGGTCGATGGCGCCGCGGTCCCTTAGGCTGATCGCGCGCAGCCACTGGCGATACATGCCTTCGGGCGAGCTGGAGGACGGTAAGACTCTGGCCTCGCGCACTGCCCCTTCGATCTCGGTCAACTGCTTGGGTTCGAGCAGGGTACGAGCGTGTTCACTGAGGAACCGCAGGGCCTCGACCTGACTGCTGGCCACCAAGATGCGGTAGACCTGTTCGAGGCAGCGCCTGGCGCCATCGGGTTCGAGATCGCCCAGGAGCTGGTCGAGCTCCTGGCCTTTGTGGCGGCCTGCCAAGGCAGACATGCGGAGGTATTGCCGATCGGCTGCCCCATTGGCCTCGGACGCTGCCAGCAAGCGCTCGATGGTCTCGAAATCACCCAGCGTCACGAGGTTTTGGAAAAAATTTCTATCCCAGGCTTCCGGCCCCAATCCCGCCATCAACTCTGTGCCGCGTTTGAGCTCCTCCAGGCTGGGCTCGGATTCGTCCAAGTTCGCCTGGCACAGGTATTTGGCCAGCTCCAGTCGCAGGCGCCTAGCGTCGAGGGGCGGGTGCTTCAGCAGGCGCTCAAGACAAGCGATCATTTGCTGACGACCCGCTGCCATGCCCTGGCGCAGGGGTAGGCCGAGCATGACCCGCGCCCGCAGCAGGTCCGCGTCGTCGGGTGATTTGGCCAAGGCCGCGTCCAGCAGGGCAACGCCCAGTTGGGGCAAAAAGAGTTCTTGGAACGCGGCCGCCCGCTGAATCGTCGCCCACGCGCGTAGTTCGGGATCAGCGGTCTGGTCGCGCAGATCCTTCATCGCCGGGATCACCGCTTCCGTGGCAAGCGCGTCGAGCACGTTGGCTTGGAAGGTCAACGGCGGGTCGGCGGGTAGCAGTTTCAAGGCAGCAACCGTCTCCTCCAACTCGGCAGGCGCCGCGCGCTCCTGGGTCAGGCTACAGTTCAGCTCGATCACGACCCTGCCTGGCTGGCGTTTGACCGTGCGATGGAGCGCCACCAGGCCGTAAGTCTTCTGAAATCCCGCGAGCGGCGTGGCCAGCACAAAATCTGGCGGCAGCAGAACCTCTTCGGACCATTTCAACTGTAGCTTTGTCAACGCAAGCACCGGTTCTTTGGTCGGCAGTCCCCCTAAGTAGCGGATCAGTATCTCCAGCTGCGCGTGAAATTGGGGTTGGTACTGGAATTCAAGGATCGGCGCCTCCAGGTCGAGCATGGTCGCGAAGGCCAGGCGCAGACTGGGTGTGTTTGCGCCATCGTCGATGCCGCGCAGCTTCCAGGAAGTCAGCCCGGGCAAGGTTTTTAGCTCGGCTTCCAGTTTCGCCCGAGGCTTGACTTTGAATGCCTCGCGCCAATCTTCGGAGAAGCTCTCCAAGGGCGTTTCGCTATAATTGCGTTCAAGCTTGCCAAAAGCGCGATAGTCACTGACCAGCTTCGTGTTCGCTAGGGTAGGGGACAGGGGCAGGTCTTTGGTGCCCTCTCCGCTCACGGCAGTTTGAAATAGCAAGGTGAGACTCAACAGCACTATATGCATGGAAATGGTCCTTTTTAGTATTAAAACCTGCGCCAAAACATCGAGGAGGTGTACGCACCCGAGGGTGTTGGGGTTCTCACCAAGCAGGGTGCCGTTTGTATTATCACACCCAGGCCTGAGCATGCCAAGTTCCAATGGCGCCCTAGAGTCATTGCTGCTGATCGAGGATCGCGGCCCGACCTGAGTGTCAGCTGTATTGCGCAAGAACCGGGTGGGAACGGCTGTTTGAAAGGGCCATGATAGAGGTGGCGGGCAGGGCTCGCGAATATTCGATCGAGGTGTCTTATGGCTTCCCACATCATCCAGGCAATTTCCCAAGCGACAGCGGACGAGGTCCGCGCGACCCTGACCGCGCCCCGTTATGGGCATCCGGCTCAGGTGGCGACAGCGACCGGCTATGGACCCTGTCGGCTCTGCCTCGAGCATTTCCGGGTAGGCGAGGAGCGGCGCATCCTCTTCACCTACGACGCCTTCGAGGGCCAGGAGTCGCTCCCGCTGCCCGGCCCGATCTTCATCCACGAGCAGGACTGCCCGCGCTACCCCGAGGGCGCCGGTTTTCCCGAGCACCTGGGCCAGCACCCGCTGACGCTCGAGGCCTATGCCCCTGGTCGCCAGCTGCGCGGGGTTGCCTACCACCGCGAAGGCGCGGTCACCCCGCTCTTGGACGAGTTGTTCGCGGATGCCGCTGTCAGCCTGGTCCATATCCGCGATACCGGTGCGGGCTGTTACGACCTGACCGTCAAACGCAACCCTTGAAAGGCGCCGTTAGACACAGGGTGGAATTTTTATCCGCGCGTCACTTGACATCGCGACAGGGTTCATATTACCCTGAAAACCTGCTTATTCTACGGATATATATTGCCGTTCGTCTGGAAGTGATTCGGGTTTGCGTTCTTGAGCTGGTTCACTGGCGTTATGCGAGTGTCTCTCGATCCCGTCTCACGGTACCCTGAACATGGCTTGTGGTCTGGTGTCTCCAGGGGGGTTCCACGATGAACCTTGTCGATCAGGCTGCCCTAAATGGTCTGAATGCTGCGCTGGTCCAGCTGATCGGACTGCCCGATGTGGTGCCAACGCTGGTGTCCGCACGCTTTCTTCCAGTTGGTCTGGGTGCACTGGTCGGCATGTCACAGGATCCGGAGCGCTTTGACCAACTCCTTGGCCGTCGCATCGACGCCGAGATCAGCCTGCTGGCCAGTGGCGCCACGCCAGAAGAAACCCGCGCCAAGGCGGGTGTCATCACCAGCGCCTTGCTTGCCGCCGATCGTGCCGTGGCTCGCCGCCGGGGCCTGCTCAAATGGGAGCTGCGCAAGCGGGGATTGGCCCGCGAGCTGGGTGAATCGCCGCTCGGCCCGCAAGAGATCGAGCTGCGTTTCACGGTTCTTTACGAATATGTCCACCAACCCACCGATTCCGCCGAACGCATTCCAGGTATCGACCTGACCATCCTTGGACCCGGTGTGTCGCCGGTGGTCCAGATCAACGCCCCTTGAGGTCGGTCCGACCTCGCAAGCCGTTTCAGAGGAGACAAAGACATGGCCGAAGACTTCAACTTATCGTCCTTGGTGATTCCCGGCACGTATATTCGCGTGCGCTCCGAGGGCCTGATCAGCGCCGGAGGGATCTCGACCGGCAATATCGCCATTGCCGGCAAAGCAGTCAGCGGCACCGACAAGGGCACGGTGGTGCTGTCCGACTACCGCGAGGCCGTGGCCACGTTTGGTCGCTACGACGCCTGGGATGACGGTGGCGGCAAGTTCAACCTGGTGCGCGCGCTCGAGTTGCTGTTCGCTAACGGTGCCCGCGTGGTCTACGCCCGCGGCATGGCCGAGGCTAATAACGATTACGCCAGTGCTTACAACGAGTTGGTCAAGGAAGACATCAACCTTCTCGTCTGTCCGGAGCAGCCAACGGCCGCGGCCAAGACGCTGATCGGCGGGTTGGCGGACACCCTCGAGGGTCAGGGCAAGGACGTCATGGCCGTGGTCGGCACCGACAAGTCTGCCGTGGCCGAGATCGTCGCCCAGGCTACGGCCAACAAGCGCCTGATACTGGTGGCGCCCGGTATCCAGAGCCGTGAGACCCTAGTGGGCGGCGATGGCTCGGTCACGGTCAGCGACGTAACCCTGCCTGGCACTTACGCCGCCGCCGCTGTCGCTGGGAAACTGGCCTCGCTGACGGCCCAGACCAGTTTGACCAACAAGACCCTGCCGGCGCTGGCCAAGCTGGAGCAGCGTTTTTCTTACGGCGAGCAGGTCCAGCTGGTCTCCGGCAACGTGCTCGTGCTCGAGGAACGCCAGGGCGTGCGCGTGGTGCGCGGCATCACCACCGAGGGCGGCGCCTTCATGCAGATCACCACGCGGCGCATCGTCGACTTCGCCAAGGCCGGCGTGCGCAAGGTGGGGGCGCCGTTCATCGGTCGCCTCAACAACGAGCGCGTGCGCAAGGCGCTCCACGGCGCGATCCAGGGTTTCCTGGACAC
Source organism: uncultured Holophagae bacterium (assembly GCA_964423555.1). GTDB lineage: Bacteria > Acidobacteriota > Holophagae > Acanthopleuribacterales > Acanthopleuribacteraceae > CAYRFM01. The sequence goes on from CAYRFM010000097.1 coordinate 24,022, forward strand.
CATGGTCGGCGACGAGGCGCTGACCGGCTATGCCCTTGAAGTGTCCGCGTCCCGCCAGGACGAGATCGCCGGACGCGCACTCGTCAACCTGATGCTGCAACCGACCTTCAGCATCGACTTCCTCGCCGTCACCATCGTGCTGGGTTAAAGGAGTACCATCATGGCCAATTCATCTGTCTACACCGGAGCGGACGGGTCGATCACCCTATCCGTACCTGCGGGCGCCGAAGGCGACAAAGCCAACGAAATCATCGAAACCGGCGACCTCATTTCGGTCGGCCGGGTCACCAACGTGCGGGTCGAGGTCCGCTCCGAGCTCAAGGCCTACCACGAGATCGGCCAGCGCTATGCGACCCAGTTGCGACCGGGCAATATCACCATCACCGGCAGCATCGGCCGGGCCTACATCAACGGCTCGCTGCTGCGCCTGTTGCTGGGCGAAGGCGCCGACAGCAAACCTTCGGCCAGCTGGGTCCAGCCCTCCTTCAACATCACCCTGTTGGTCAGCAACCCGGCCGACGCCAATACGCGCAACACGCTGACGTTGCACGAGGTCAAGCTCGCCAACTGGGTCTACGAGATCCCCGAGGACGACTTCCTGATGGAGTCGGTCTCGTTCATGGCGATCAACGCCACCGTGCAGGATGAGCCCTAATGCTGCGCGCCGAAGAACTGCTGGCCGGATCCGAACTCGTCTATGAGCTGGAGGTGCCCGACGCCGTGCTGCGGCCAGGCGGCGTGGGCGTCAAGCCGGAGGACGCGCTAGTCTCCTTGCGGCCGCTGCGGGTAGGCGACCTGCAGCGCCTGACCCGCGCCGCCCGTGAGCAGGATCAGCTGCTGGCCTGTCTGATGGTCCAGCAGGCCCTGGTCGCGCCCAAGCTGACGGTGCCGCAGGTGATGTCGCTGCACGTCGGCCTGCTGACTTGGCTGTTGGATCAGGTCAACCGCATCAGCGGCACGAACCTGGACGAAGCAGCGCTGAGTCAGCATGCCGAGGCACCGCTGGTGCGCGCGGCCTTCCTGCTGGCGCGGGCCTACGGTTGGACGCCGGCCGAGGTCAACGATCTGACCCTCGGCCAGATCCTGCTCCATCTCAAAATGTTGGAGGAGGTGAGTTGATGGCCGCTTCGTTCGCCAACCAGGTGGCCGGCTTCCGCTGGGCCGCGCGGCGGCTGCTGGATCCGCTCGAGCGCAGCACCGCGAGCTTGGACGCCGGCGCGCTGGAGCAGGCCCTGGGCGTCGATCTGGCCTGGATGGCGCTGGACCCCTTCGACCTGAACCTCGGCAGCGGTGTCGAGCGGGCAGGGGAGTCCATCGCGTCCGAGACCAGCGGCGCGCATGGTCAAGGCGCTTCCCGTGGTGCGACCGGCCAGCCTGGGAGTCGCCCAATGCGCGCCCCGCTAACCGAGGCCCGTCCAGGCCCGCGTCCCATGGCCGCAGAGCCTGCCCAGGCCGAGACGACTCGAACGCGACCAGCCTTGTCTCAGGAACGTCGATCCGGCCCTTCTGCAGCCGGTCCAAGCATGCAAGCCGGGACGGGGCTTGCGCCTGAAACGACCTCAGCATCGCCGAGACCGCCAGCGCAGGCGCTGACGACCCCGGCGCCGACTAAGCGAGCCGCCAGCCAGGGTACTTCGATTACCGCGGTCCCCGAGTTTTCCCTGGCGGCTCTGGCGCGACCCGCTGCTGTCGCGACCAAAGGATACCAGGCCCTACCCAATGAATCAGGACCGACCGGGAAGCCAACGAGCACGGAACGAATGACCCCGAGCGGGCGATCAACCCTGAGCGCGGCACCGACCCGCGATGGGGGCCAGGCGCCTCTCGCGACGCCTGCCATGAACGCCCAGCCCACCTGGAGCGGCCAGGATCAGACAGCGGCGCCGGCCAACGTAGCGCCCTTATCCCTCGCGGCCAACGCCCCCCGCTCGGCGCAAGCCCTGCACGCGCCCGTCAGTCAGGGGGCGCAGACCCTGGCCGCTCTGGTCGAGCGCCTGTATCAGGCGCCAGCGTCCGAAACGGCCGGTGGACCTGGACGGGTCGTCATGGCCCGCGGTCAGGTCGCGACGGCGGGAATTCCGGTCAGACCGCCAAGCGCGCCCTCGCATTCACTGCCGGCGAGACCCCGACACCGGCCTCAGGACGCACTGGCGCAGGAGCGCCGCGCCGCGCCCACTTCGCGCGAGTCCACCGCCGGCCATGGGACCGAGCTACCCGCGCCCGCCCGTCTGACCAGCGCCGCGCCTGTGCCCCCCAACCCTGGTGAGGCGAGCGCGCGTTTGCCAGCGAACCAGGCTCCCGGCCGAGCGAGCACGAGCGCCGCGCTAGCGACGCCTGCTATCTATGAGCCCACCGCCGGCTATGGAGCCGTGCAGCCCGCTCCCGCCCGTCTCGCGTCAGAGCTCCCCCTCCCGCGCAGCGCGAGCGCGCATCTGCTCGTGAACCAGACTCCGGGCCGGCCGCGCGCGGCCGCCCCGCAGGCGCAGACCTTGACGGAGCAGGGCATCGGCGCGCCCTTGCTGCCCCCTGACGCGGGCCCCGCCGCCCTGCCGGGCGATCGCTGGGACGAGCCGCTTGGCGGCCGGGTTGCGGTGCCGTACGCGCCAGCCCCTGCGCTCGTGTCGGCCACACCGCCTCAGCTCGGCACAGCGCCAGGCAGCGCTGCTGGCAACCCAGCCCCCTTCCACAGCTCCGCCGCCTTCCGCGATAGCGATGAAGAGGACCTGGACCAGGCCGAGCGCATCAACCGCGTGCTGCGCGATCAGGCCCGTCGTCGAGGAGTGGATCTGTCATGAAGGTCAAACCCGTACTCGGTGACTGGGAGATCCCCCGCATCGCTCACCTCGAGTCGCTGCAGGAGCGCGGCTATGTCGAGTTGCCCGTGCCCGGCCGCCAGGGCAGCCTGTTCCAGGACATGAACGGCACGCCCATGCGCCTGATCCTGCAGGGCAGCCTGTACGGCGACGAGGCCCGTGACACGTTCCTCAACGAGGTGCGCTCCCGCTACGAGGCCGGCGAGCCGGTGACCTTTATCGCCGACACCCTGACCGCCACCGAGGTCAGCCACGTGCTCATCGAATCGCTGCTGTTCCGCGAGAGCGCCACTGCGCCCGACGAGACCTGCTTCCTAATCCGCCTGCGCGAGAGCCCGCCGCCGCCGCCGCCGCTCAACCCCTTGGCGGGCCTCGACGCCGCGCTACAGGGGCTGGGCGCCGATTTTCTCGACGGCCTAGCTGGCGCGCTGGACGCGCTTGAGGGTTTGGGCTCGATCCCCGACATCAGCGATCCCACGGCGCCCCTGCGCGACGCCATGCAGGGCGTCACCACCGCCACGGCCGGACTGGGCGCGGCGCTTTCACCGTTCCAGGCCCTGCTGGGCACCCCCGACTAACCGACCCCTCCCACGAGGACCTCCATGCCCGAAGGCTCGCTCCAACTGAACATCGCAAATCTTGAACTGGCCCTGAGCGGTATTGCCGGTCTCGTCGGCGATGGCCAGAGTGGCCTCAGTGGCGCGGCCTCGCTCTCGGCCAGCGCCGAGGGTGGCGGCGTGCAATTCTCGGTCGATATCCAGGCCCAGACCTCGGGTCTGTTCGACAGCGACCAGGCTAACCTGGTCAATGGCCTGTTGGCGGTGGCCGATCGCTGCCGCGACCTGGACTTCTCCTCGATCGATGGACTGACCCGCTTCGCCGGCGAACTGGAACAGCTGGACGGCGTCTTCAACAACGACCTGCTCTCGCGCATCCTGCAATTGGTCGCCACCCTGCGCGGCCTGGCCGAGGGGGTGCCGACCAACCCCAACGCCGTGATCGAACCGCTGGTCGCCCAGCTGCTCGAGGTGCTGCGCAGTCTCGGCGGCGAGGAGGCGGAACGCATCGCTGCCTGGATCGAGTCGCTGGCCTACCAGCTGGAGCTCTATGGCCCGCTGATTGAGGAGGCCCGCAACGCGCCTAATCCCGCCGAAATAGTGCTGCGCGTCGTTGGCCAGGCGGTCGCGGGCGTCCTGCAGATTTTCGATTACCGCCGAGTCTCGGCGGCCTTTGCCTTCCTCGACGGCGCACCGGCCAACCTCATGGCCCAAGTCTCGCTGACCAACCTTACCCTGGCCTTCGACACCGCCAACCTGCGCTACGGACGCCTGATGCTGGCCGCCAACGGCACCGTCGGCGAGCTCAACCTCGAGGTCGCCGCTTACATGGACGAGCTGCACCAGCTGCGGGTCAACCTGCGACCCGTGCTCGGCCAGCTGCGGCGCATTCGCGAGATCGAGATCCTCCAGCCGGGCGCCCTGGAACGCGCGCTGCGCCACTTGATGGACCAGGTTCTGGGCGTGCGCGTCTACGAGAACCAGCAGATTCGCGATCCCTATTTCGCTCTGCTCGAGCGCATCGACGGCGCCGTTTCGGCCATAGACCTCTCGTATGTGCGCACAGAGGTGTTGGACTACTTCGCGAGAACCCGCCAGGCCATCGAGAGCGCCGATATTCCGTCCATCGGCGGCTTACTGGACGGGCAGTTGAGCCAGATGGAACAGGCAGTCGGCAGCCTGCGCGACGGCGTGGGCGACCTGCTCGGTGATCTCGAGCGCCATCTCGACCAACTGCTGACCCAGCTGCGCGAGCTGCTGGCACCGTTTGGCAGTTTCCAGCCGGACAACAGTTTCCGCTACACCTTCCAGGACGACCTCAACGACCTGTTCACCAACGCCCGCCGCGCTATCGCCGGCGATCCCGACCATCCCGAGCAGCCCTCGCTTTCGGGGAGCCTGACCCAGATGCAGCAGGGCATCGACGCCTTTCTCGGCCAGTTGACGACCATCCTGCAGCCGGTGGTTGATGCCAGCGAGGGCGTGGTCGACGATGCCGTGGCCGGGATCGAGGCCTTCACCACTTTTCTCGATGGCTTGGATATGCCGGCGATGATGGCGACCCTGTCCCAGCAACTGGACGACATCCTCAATGCCCTGGGGCCGATCGACTTCGCGCCGGTGATCGATCCGATCGTTGCCGAGTTGGACGCCAACCGCGATGCCCTGGCCCAGGTCGATGGCGAAAGCCTCAACGACCTGTTGCGGGCGGCGCTCTCCGAGGCCCTCGACCTGGTAGCCCGCATCGACTTTACCATCACTATTTCCACGCCTTTGGTCGACGAGTTTGCCCAAGTCAAGGCCCTGCCCGCCGCGGCCATCCAATACCTGCAAGATCGCTATGAGGAGGCGCTGGCCGCGCTCGATCGCCTCAGTCCGGCGCAGCTCTTGGAGGCGCTGATGGCCGCCTTCAAGGTCATCCACGACGCCGTCGCACGCCTCGACGCCGCGAAGCTGCTCGACCCGCTGGACGAGATTCACGAGCAGTACCTGCGCACGCCGGTGATGGCGCTGCGGCCCTCGACGCTCTTGGCGCCGGTCTCGGCGGGCTTCAGCCAGGCCCTGGGCAACTTCGATGGCCTCTCCGGCCAGGCCCTGCTGGCGCCGCTGGTCAGCCGCCTCGATGAAGTCAAATCGGCCGTGGCCGCGCTCGATCTGACCGCGCCGCTGGACGAGCTGCTGGCCCTACTGGAGCGCCTCAAGGTGGGCCTGGCGGCGATCCGACCCTCAACCCTGCTGGCGGGCCTGGACGAGGCCTTCACCCAGCTGGAAACCGAGCTGGATCGCTTCAAACCCTCGGTCGTATTCGCGCCCGTCGCCCAGTTGGCCCAACCGCTCCTGGACTTCCTCGAGCAGGTCCAGCAGGAAACCGTGACCGCGCTCCACGCCCTGTTCCAGGAGCCACTGCGGCTGCTGGAGCGCCTCCAGCCCGAGGCGATCACGGCCGAGATCCAGGCCGCCCTGGACGGCGTGCTGGCGTTGCTGCGGCAGGTCAATCCCAGCGAGCGTTTCAACCAGCTCAAGGCGCACCATTTCGACCTGCGTGGCGCCGTCCAGGCGGGTGGCGTCACGGCCAAGATCGAGTTGGTGGCGAGCATCGATCCCCAAGTCCAGTTGGGCCCGTACCTGGCCGTCTACAATGAGTTGGTCGGCCTGATCGAGGACCTCAAGCGCGCCCTGACGCTGCCGGACCTGGCCGCCCTCTACACCGAGTTTCAGGAACGCCTGCTCGGCATGCTGCCGCCCTATGCCCGTGCGGCCCTGGATGTGGAAACCTTTCAACGGGTCATGCGCCTGGCCGATCCGACCCGCTTCCTCGCCGAGCTCGATACCCGTTTCGAGACGATCAAGGGCAAGCTGCTGGTGATCGACCCCGGCACCATCGGCGCCGAGCTGGACGCTACCTACGACACCGTGCTGGCTTTGCTCGAACACGCCGACCTGACCGAACCGGTCGAGAGGGTCAAGGCCATGGTCGACGAGCTCAAGGGCGTTGTCCAAGGGATTCGCGTCGACTTCGTCGCCGACGACCTCGACCGCGTCATCGGCGATTTTCGCGCCTTGCTCGCAGCGCTCGACCCGAGCGTCTTGTTCGCCGGTCTGGATGCCGCCCACGACGACCTGCTGGCCGTTGTCGAGCAGACGCAGCCTTCCGTGGTCCTGGCGGGGCTGAATGCGCCCCTGGCCCAAATCCAGCAGCTGCTCGCCAATCTCGATCCGGAGAATCGCCTCAAACAGCCCCTGGACCAAGCCTGGCAGGCCGTGTTGGGCCTGTTGGCCGAGGTCGACTTCACGGTCGCTTTGCGGCCCCTGGTCGCCCGCCTCGACGCCCTGGAGGTCGAGTTCGTCGCCGGCCTGCGCAAGGTCGAGCATAGCTTCGACGCCATGCTGCATGCCGGCAGCGCCGCCCTCGGCGGCGGCGGACTGTCCGTCTCCGTGTCTGTCTCCGTGGGAGGTGGCTGATGGCCCAGTACACCCTTCACCTGCGGGTCATCACCTACGACCCCGCCGCCGACAGCAAGGTCGGCGTGCCCTCCGCCCAAGTGCGACTGCGCGACCGCAGCCGACCGGCCGCGACTTTGAGCGGCGACGAAACCGTCAGCGCCGACGCCGACGGCCGGCTCAGCTTCACCGTGACCCTTGAGGACGGCGCCGCGGCGCGCCTGCAGCCCTCGTTCCTGATCAGTGTGCCCGCGGCCAGCCGCGCGCTGCTGGGTTCAGGGATCCGCCTGCCCGAGAGCTGGGAGACCGCCCACGAGCGCCGCGAGGCCAGCCTCGACCTCGGCGCCCACGGCGATCAGGCCCACGAACTGGAGCTCTGGGTCGGTCTGCCAATTCACCTTGAGTTGGCCTATTGCGACTTCCACGAGAGCGGCAAGCGCAACCCCATGGCGCTGCCGGAGCGCACCCTGCGCATCCACCTGGCCGACGAGGACCTGACCGGCTGCTGGCGCTGGCTCAACCCCGAGGACGTGATGAAGGGCCGCGTCGCCAATCGCGTCCACAATGCCAACATCGACCTGGGCCACACCGACAACTATCCCTATTACGACAGACCCGCGCCCATGGCGCCCTACCACCAGGCGACCGAACCCTTCGTGCCGCGGGCCTGGGTCCACCCGCCCGGTCTGCCCGTCGCCTGGCTGGGCGGCACCAGCTACGGCCAGCTGGGCCAGATCTGCACCGATCCCCACGGTTTCGTCTTCGTCATCGACGGCGACCAGGTCCACCGCTTCTACCCCGACGGCACCCACTGTGAAACCTTGCGTGACCACCTCGAGGGCGCGCGCTGCCTGGTCACCGACAGTCACCGCAACCTCTTCGTCGGCGTCAACGGCTTTGGCAACGTCGGCGTGGCCGTGTTTAATTACAGCAATCGCCAGGGCAATCTGGCCCGCGACGGCGCCGCCTATATCTTCCACAGCCGCATCGCTCAGTTCTCCACCGGCGACCCCTTCGAGCTGCCCACGACGCTCGATACCCCCATCGACCTGGCCATCACCCGCAACGCCGAGCGGCAAGAACTGCTGGTCGTTGCCCAAAACCATGCCAACGCCGCCCTGCGCAGAGTCACCGTCTACGAACTGGTCCATGCCGGTGGGGCGGTGGACCGCATCCTTGGTCGCCGCCAGCTGGGCATCAGCGGCGAGCCCTTCAACGAAGTCTCGACCTACGACGAGGTCGCTGGCGTGGCGGCTTTACCCGACGACTGGATCTTCGTCGCCGATCGCCTCAAGCACCGGATCTGGCGCCACCGCGGATCCGACCCGGTCGTCTTCTGGGGCAAGGAGGACGGCACCTCCGGCAACGGCGAAGGGGAGTTCAACCAACCGGAGGCGCTGGCCTACGACGCCAAGCACGGCCTGCTCTACGTGCTCGATCGCGGCAATAACCGCCTGCTGCGCCTGAACCCGACCACCGGTACGCGGCTCCTCGCCATGCCCATCCCCAACGACCCCGCCCGCTTTTGCGTGGACCCCCGCGGCGATCTCTACCTGGGGCGGGCGGCGGCCGCGCCGGACCAGCGCGGCATCCAGCGC